>NZ_JAWPOR010000013.1:0-107447 GCF_033344395.1 Vibrio sp. 1874 | reverse complement strand
ACACTAGCTCAGTTGGTAGAGCGCAACCTTGCCAAGGTTGAGGTCACGAGTTCGAACCTCGTGTGTCGCTCCAAATTATTCAGATATGGCCATGGCGGTATCTCGATGCCAAGTGCATCAACTTAAAACCAGCGAAAGCTGGTTTTTTTGTATCTGAAGACTGATAAATTCACACCATCTCTTTTTCATTACCTGTGAGCTTAGCAACCCCATCTCTGTCACGAGTTTCTGATATTAAGTGTGACCCGATGTTTCGCACCTCAGCCAATTTCAGTTTACAATACGGGCTTCCAAAGGATTTGACGAAGACGCATGAGAAATACCGACGATTACATCATTTTTTATCACTTGATCGAGCAAGGTTCATTCAGTGCTGCCGCGAGACATATGTCACTGACCAAATCGGTCGTCAGTAAACGGATTGCCAAGCTTGAACAAGAGCTTGGTGTACAGCTTCTCTACCGAACAACGCGAACGCTAACGTTGACTGAAGCAGGACGAGCGTTTTTTACTCATGCAAAAGCGGTTTATCAAGCGGTGGCAACGGCGGAAGAATCCATTGTGGGTTTAGGTAAAAACTTATCTGGAAACATTAAAATTTCGGTGCCTACTATCTCTGGTGAATTAATTCTTCCTCAAGTGATTAATGAATTTAATCAGAAATACCCAGACATCAATATCGATATGGATCTAGATAATCGTTTCGTCGATATCGTGAATGAACGTTTTGATTTGGCAATTAGAACGGGTGTGTTGCCAGATTCTAGTCTGATTGCAAGAAAGCTGGTGGATGCAAATTGGATCATTTGCGCGTCACCCCAATACCTAGCTAAACATGGCATACCTAAACAACCTCAAGCCTTGGCTAAACACAATTGTTTAGTCTATTCCTACCAAGAAACCGGAGCGCATGAGTGGGCGTTTAAAGATGGAGACGAGGTATATCAAATCACCGTCGACGGTAACCTCTGTACTAACAATTCTTCTGTATTGAGAAATGTGGCGCTGTTAGGGCAGGGAATCATCTATGTGCCGCGTGTATTGGTTTATGAAGACTTAAAGCAAGGCAGTCTGATTCAGTTATTTAAAGACGAAACAGCCAAATGTTTGGGTATTTATGCGGTGTACCCTTACACTCGTCAGCAACCAGAAAAAATTAAGATCTTTATCGATCATCTATACACAAGCTTTCAAAGTCAAAACCATCGATTTTAAGCCAATAACTCAACACCGATCGTTATGTTGGTGTTGAGCTTATGTTTCCATCTTCATTTCTAAGAGTCCTCTTAAATTTAGGAGCTTACGCTTCTCCTCGTTTTCTTCACTAATATTGATAACAAGATACCCCGCACAACTGTTAACAAATGGTTTTGCTATTGTTTCTTTTAAGAAACGGTCTGTTTCTTACGTTAAATTTCTCAAATGTGAAAGATAAGTAACAGAAAAATAAAGAATTATTTTGTTTGTTGTTTATTGATTACGTATTGTTCGTCCGCCTGACATAGACGCAGAGAAATGGACTGCTTATAGTGGCTCAAACGCCATGCCTGCCGCTAAGCGGTGTTGTGAGCGAAGTACAATAACTAGAGATACGGATATGAAACAAAAGCAGCTGATTGAAGAATTTAAAACCATCGTGGGGGAAGAAAATGTTCTAACCGACGAGGTTAAAACGAAATATTACCGCTCGGGGTTTCGTTCGGGTAGTGGTAATGCGCTTGCTATCGTGTTTCCTAACACTCTTCTAGAACAATGGAAGATTATTAAACAGTGTGTTGAAGCAAACTGCATCATTATCATGCAGGCGGCTAAAACAGGTTTAACAGAGGGCTCAGCTCCGAGTGGTAATGATTATGATCGCGATGTGGTTGTGATCAATATTACCAAAATCAAGAAGATTCACTTATTAGATGGTGGTAAGCAGGCGGTTTGCTTGCCTGGTGCGAGCTTACACTCTTTGGAGAAAGAGTTGAAGGCAGTAAACCGAGCACCGCATTCTATCATCGGCTCTTCATCGCTAGGTGCCACTGTGGTCGGTGGTATCGCCAATAACTCAGGCGGTGCGCTAGTTAAGCGTGGTCCTGCTTATACGGAACTGGCGATCTATGCGCAGGTGGATAAGCAAGGCCAGTTACATTTGGTGAACCACCTTGGTATTGAAGGATTAGGTGAAACGCCAGAAGAAATTCTAACAAACCTGCAAGAAGGGAACTTTGACCCAGCGAAGATCATTCATGATGAGCGAATGGCGTCAGACAAAGAATACGATGAACGTGTTCGAGACGTGACTTCTGACATTCCTTCTCGCTTTAATGCCGATGAACGCCGATTATTTGAAGCCAGTGGCTGCGCTGGTAAGTTGGGAGTTTTTGCCGTTCGGGTTGACAGCTACCCAGTACCCGAAAAAGAGCAGGTTTTTTACCTTGGCACCAATGACCCTGCGAAACTAACGAAGTTGCGAAAAGACTTCTTATCTACGTTTGATGACTTGCCTGAGATGGGAGAATACTTGCATCGAGATATCTTCAACATGGCAGAGAAGTACGGCAAGGATGTGTTCTTATCAATCGATTTGTTAGGCACAGATAAGCTGCCAAAAATGTTCGCACTTAAAGCTAAGGTAGAAAACTTCTTAGAGCGCATCCCGTTTGTCAGTAAATATCTGCCAGACACCATTTTGTACTACGCGAGCAAGTTGTTCCCACAACATTTACCAGAGCGAATGCTGGATTTCCGTGACAAGTATGAGCATCACCTGGTATTGAAAATGAGTGATGGTGGTATTGCTGAAGCACAAAAATACCTCAAAGAAGTTTGGGCTGTTGAAGACGACTGTGATTTCTTCGAGTGTACGCCGGAAGAAGGTAAAAAAGCTTATTTACATCGCTTTGCAGCAGCAGGTGCAGCAATTCGTTACGAGACGATTCACCGAAAAGACGTAGAAGACATCGTTGCACTTGATATTGCATTGCGACGTAATGATGAAGAGTGGCTAGAAACTTTGCCTGAAGAGGTGAGTAAGAACCTTGTTCAAGCGCTCTATTATGGTCACTTTATGTGTTACGTCTTCCATCAAGATTACATTTTCAAAAAAGGGACTGACACGAAGTTGATGAAAAAGCTGATGCTAGAGCACCTCAATAGCCGTGGTGCCAAATACCCAGCAGAACATAACGTGGGTCACTTGTATGAAGCCGAAAACTCGTTGCAGAAGTTTTACCACGAATTAGACCCAACCAATACCTTTAACCCTGGTATTGGTAAAATGGACAAATATAAGCGCAATTGTAACTGCTGTGCGTGATGTGCTGTCTCACCATGATTAATAATCGTTGTTCATCGTTAAAATGATGAGCATAAGATAAGCCCTGATGACACTCGTGACATCAGGGCTTTGTGTTTTGGGTCTTTTATTGATGATTGGTATCGGCGTTGAAACAACGACTAAAGAGCACGTACCGCGGCGGCGGCGATGATGCCTGCTGCAATTGCGGGTAGAGGCTTTTTCACGATGAACATGACAACAGCAGTAGAAAACAGTGCTGCTCTAGCACCGTTATCACCCTCTACTGCTAGCGGAGCTAAAAGCGCAACCAATACAGAGCCCGACATCGCAGTAATGAAACGTTGAACCCGTTCGCTAATTGGAATGAATGACATAACATACACTCCGCCCCAGCGGGTTATGAGCGTGACTAACGCCATAGCGATGATGATAAGCAGTGTGCCACCTAAGGTTGTTTCGATGTTCATGCTTTCTTCTCCTTCCAACAAGCACCCAATACTCCGCCAGTAATGGCGCCAACCACTACGTGGCTATTCTCTGGCAAATACCAATACGCCAACATTGAAGAGGCTGCTGCTATGGCCCAAATCGCAAAGATTCTTAAGTCTTTCGGCCCGGCCACCACCATAGACAGCAGGAAGCATCCCATAACCATATCGAGCCCTAGGCCCACCGGATCTTTGATTGCGCTACCAAAATAAATGCCGATCCAGGTGCCCACAATCCAAAAAGACCACATCGCTAACCCGCCACCAACAAGCAAGCCAAAGCCTGGTTCTTTTCTACCAAATGCATTGAGTGCCATTGCCCAGTTAGCGTCTGATGCTACCAGCATTACACCGTAACGTTTTGTTGGTGAGAGTTGTCGTAACCATGGATAAAGTGTGGCTCCCATCAAGAGGTGACGAGCATTAATAGCAAATACAGTAATAAGAACTGGAATGAGAGGGACTTCTGCTCCCCACATTTCTAACGTGGCAAATTGTGAAGCACCGGCGAAGACCAGTGTGCTCATCAACATAGTGGGAAATACATCTAGTCCAGTCTGTACGGCAGCAACACCGAAAGCGAGGCCAAATATGACCACGAACATAGAGAGAGGTAAAAGTTGGGTGAAGCCGTTCCAGACGTCAAGCCGATTAAATTCGTGCAACTCAGTGGAGGAGCGTTGAAGATGTTGAGTATTTTCTGTCATAGAGATACCTAGCTAGCAGGCAAAGGGGCAGTGCCATACGAGTGTGTTTGTTATTCTTTTGTAAACTTCATGTTTAACATCAATTGGAGGGGCTTTCAAACACTAAGTGCTATATAAAATTGAGCCATCCAAGCGGCTTTAAGAAACAGAGTGTAGAGAGTCGCACTTGGTAGTGCTAAAGGAGAATAAAACAGCAGAAATAGTAAGCTCTGTTTAATTGATAACATCACGAGCTAGTACAAATTAGTAAATAAGAAAGAAAGCGAGCACGAGGCTCGCTTTTTCGCTCTGTTACGAATAACTGAGTAGGTTTATTTTACGTAGACACGAGGGTTCGCGCTTCCCCAAACCGTGTATAGTTCAGGGAAGATGACTTCTGCGTGTTTTTCCATCTCAGCAGCTGAAATCGTTTTGCCTTGTTGGGAGCCAAACAAAACAACTTCAGAACCAGGCTCAACATCTTTGATACCTGTAACATCTACCATTGTAGTGTTCATTGAAGCAACGCCCGCAACTTTTGCTCGTTGACCATTGATCAGAACTTCTGCCGCATTCCCCATTTTTCGTGGATAGCCATCAGAGTAACCAACAGGAATGTTCGCCATTAAGCTTTCTTTGCTTGTTGTGTAGCTGCTGTCGTAACCGACTGTGCTATTTTTTGGCAGGTGGTGAACGGATGCCACGCGTGTTTTGAAAGACACGATAGAAGAGTACTCAGGGTTAGTCGGTAGGTCTCCATATAAAACTCCACCAGGACGAACCATATCAAGCTGCGCTTCAGGAACATTAAGCGCGGTGTAAGAGTTTGCTACGTGCAGTAAAATGTTGTCGCGTTTTAGATTCGCTTCTTTAATCAGCCATGCAGAACTGTCTTTGAATGAAGCTAACTTTTGGCGCACGTCGTCTGCATTGTAGTTGGGGAAATGAGTCATGATACCAACAATATTAACGCCAGCTTGTTGAGCGATTTCTAGCGCTTCTTTCTTGCCCGCTTCTGTCGTCATATCAACACCATTACGTCCCATACCACCGTCGTTCAGAGCAAGGTGAACTTTGATTTCTTTACCAGCTTTCTCGGCTAGTTTAGACAGTGCTTTAGCTTGCTCTGCTGTGCCTATCAACTCTTCGACATTTAGGTCGATTGCGGCTTCAATCTCGCCAATATTCGCTGAGCGTACACGCATAAGTTGGCCTTTAAAGCCACTGTCGCGAACAGTTTGTGCTTCGGCGTTACTTGCAACGGCAACGCAAGGAATTTGTTGCTCGATAATAGTCGGCATCAGGCCTGCGATACCATTGCCGTATGCGTCGGCTTTCATCACGGCACAAATTTTCGTTTTGCCATCCATGTGCGATTTAAACTGCTCAATATTATCGCGGAACTGACCTAAGTTTATTTCTAGCCAAGCGTTAGCACCTTGAACTTGCTCTGCTTTTGCTGCTGTATTGCTAATTTGAAGAGGAGCAGCAGTAGCTTGCATTACAGGAACCGCGATTGCAGCAGCGATTGTCAGTGATAGTAAGGTTTTATTTAAGCGCATAAAGTCTCCGTACGCGTTTTTTGTATTGGTTATGTTATTGAGTACTTGGGGAAAGTACCTGACGAAGTAAAACGCTCCAAGTGGTGCTTTGGAGCGTTTGTTAAGATAGTGATTTAATATATACCTAAATATACCTCAGTGATGACATTCTATTTAAGCAAATCGGGATTGATTTGGTATCTACTAAGGTATCCACTGAGTTTAACTCAGTTTAAAGCGGCTCATTACATCTTTAAGAGAAATGGATAGCTGGCTTAGTTCGCGGCACGCCTGTGCGGTTTGCTCCGAACCTTGCGAGACCTCTTGAGATGCCAAATGTATGTTTTCAATGCTGCGGTTAAGCTCTTCCGCAACAGAGTCTTGCTGGTTACAAGCCGTGGCGATTTGGGTACCCATGTCTGAGATGTCCGAAATCGAATGCTCAATGTCGCTCATCAGCTGTTTTGATTGAATGCCTTGTTCTGCACATTCTGAGATACTGGTTCTAGAAAGTTCAGTGGCTGATTTTGCGTCTTTTGCAAGTGATTGTAGCTGCTCAATGATCGAAGTGATTTCACTCGTTGAATCTTGCGTACGGCCGGCAAGAGTTCGAACTTCGTCTGCAACGACGGCAAAGCCACGACCAGACTCACCAGCACGCGCCGCTTCAATGGCTGCATTAAGTGCAAGTAGGTTGGTTTGATCGGCGATGTCGCGGATAACATCCACGATCACGTTAATTTTATTCGATTGCTGTTCAAGCTCTGCTACGGTATCGCCTGCAGCGCCAATTACGTTTGAAACTTCTTGAATCGCGTCAACCATACCTTGGGTTTCACGAACACCGTGTTGTGTGCGGCGGTTTGCTTCGTTAGCTTGGTTCGCTGAGTCTTCAGTGTTACGAGCAACATCGGCTACGGCCGCTTTCATTTCTGTCATTGCTGTTGCGATGTGCGTAATTTGCAGCTGTTGATCTTTCATACCAGACGCAGAAATATCGGAGATTTGGTTCATCTCTTCGACAGCGCTGCTTAACTGAGTAACTGCAGCAATCACGTTATCGATAACTTGGCGTAAGTCATCTTGCATCTTAGTGGTCGCGTCTGCCAGTTCACCAAGCTCGTCATTGCCGATTGCTTTACGGTCAATGTCACTTGATAGATCACCTGTTGCGATGGCATTTGCTTGCTCAACAACAAGTTTAAGTGGGCCACAAATTAGGCGAGTCAGCACGTATGTCATGCCTACCATGATCAGTAGAATAATCACGTTACTTGCAATTGAAGAATTACTCAATCCATTTACAGAGGACAGGATATGAGTTTTGTTGCTGTCCATAGCTTCTTTAAGGAGACGGATTAGTTCGCCTAACTCTGAGTCAACCGCTTCGAAAGCAGACAAAGAGTTCGCCAAAATAGGGTGGGCCTTGCTTTTGTCGTTAGCTAGCATCGCTTCATTGTACTGGTCCATAGTATCCAAATACTTTTTCCACTGACGCATAAGACGCTGGTAAGTTTGCTGCTCTTCGCCAGGCCAGATAGTTTCACCGTAAGCGTTGAGCTCTCTAGTGATCTTTTCGCGTTCTCTAATATTGTTAGAAATTTTAGTTTTGACTTGGTCTGCGTCTTCATAAGTGTACGCAGCAAATTGAGCTCGGCGCCAGCGAGACAAGTGATCTCGAATCGAATCGACCCTTTCCATTGCAGGAA
Organism: Vibrio sp. 1874; assembly: GCF_033344395.1. Lineage (NCBI taxonomy): Bacteria > Pseudomonadati > Pseudomonadota > Gammaproteobacteria > Vibrionales > Vibrionaceae > Vibrio > Vibrio sp. 1874. Next base: position 99,737 of record NZ_JAWPOR010000013.1, on the reverse strand, counting down.
GCGTATCGTCGGTATAGTTTAAAAGCTCAGATTTGATGCTTTTGAGCTCTGTAGATAAAAACACGCCAAATGCAATGTTGACGATGGCAATGAGTAAAAACGATAGCGATATCTTTTTCGCTATAGAAAGATTCTTGATAGACATTAGTGATATACCTTGTTTTTCTTATGTTGTGTCGCCAAAGTAAACCACATCCTTATATGTGATATATGTCCATTAAATTACTGCAACTCGTGTAACGTACCATTATTTATTGATATTTTCGATAATGAATTGAGCTTTGTTTGAAAATAAAAAAAGTCAATGATTTTATAAAGGTACGACCACATTCGATATAAAGTTATCGGTAACAAAATATGATGTTCTGTACGCAGTCGTGCCAAGAGCAGGGAATCAAATTGTTACAGATGTTACAGCGGTGAAAAGATCAGCGTTCATAACGTGATAGTCGCGTGTTTACCTCGAAGCAGTTACGGGCACTAGTATGCGTATGACTTAATAGCCAATGAAAGGGAACGGGTGCTTATTGGTCTAATTGAATGCCAAATGTACTAGGCAGATCGCTTTTTAAGCACTTAAATCAAAAAGATAAAATTTATTGTTGACCAGATAAATTAATCCGTTAAAGTACGCCTCGTTCTCACGGCAAAGGTCGCTGAGACAGATGGTGTCTAACCCATCGCATGATTGCGTTGCCCTGGTGGTGGAATTGGTAGACACAAGGGATTTAAAATCCCTCGGCGTTCGCGCTGTGCCGGTTCAAGTCCGGCCCGGGGCACCATCAAAATCTTTGGTGACAGAGATATAAAATCAGAAAGGCGCCTTGGCAGAGTGGCTATGCAGCGGATTGCAAATCCGTGGACCTCGGTTCGACTCCGGGAGGCGCCTCCACTATTTCGAAAGCCAGTCTTAAATGACTGGCTTTTTTCGTTTTTAGTCCGCCTTTTCGTAACCCTCGCGCTTTCCTAAAGCCTCCCATGTTTTGATCACCATTCAATATTTTTAATGCGCTAATCATTGACTTTATAAATGTTAGACAACTCAATAATTGTATAGTGTGATTGGTGATAGTTTCTCTTCGATTGTAATCCGAACTTTTTGTATTACAGGCAGCAACCTAGCTAGCGTCATAGTTAGTATCGCTTGGTGCGTATATGCAGAAAGGAGGATTCTAGTCCTTAACGTGAGAGAAAAATAATGAAAACATTCAACCTTAAACCTACACTTTTACCCTTAACTTTGCTGCTCAGTTCGCCTGTAATGGCGGCACAAAATGGCACCATGATGCAGTATTTCCATTGGTATGTGCCAAATGACGGTGCGCTCTGGACACAAGTTGAAAACAACGCTTCGGCACTATCTGGCAACGGCTTTACTGCGTTATGGTTACCGCCCGCCTATAAAGGTGCTGGTGGTAGCAACGACGTCGGTTATGGCGTTTATGATATGTATGATTTGGGAGAGTTTGATCAAAAAGGTTCGGTGCGCACCAAGTATGGCACCAAAGATCAGTACCTAAGCGCCATCAATACTGCCCATAAAAACAATATCCAGATTTATGGCGATGTGGTGTTCAACCATCGCGGCGGTGCGGATGGTAAATCCTGGGTCGACACCAAGCGAGTCGATTGGAACAACCGAAATATTGAACTTGGTGATAAATGGATTGAAGCGTGGGTAGAGTTTGATTTCCCTGGGCGCAACGATAAGTACTCAAACTTTCATTGGACGTGGTACCACTTTGATGGCGTGGACTGGGACGATGCTGGCGAAGAAAAAGCTATCTTCAAATTCAAAGGTGAGGGTAAGGCATGGGATTGGGAAGTGAGCTCGGAAAAAGGCAACTACGATTACCTTATGTACGCTGATCTAGACATGGATCACCCTGAAGTTAAGAAAGAACTTAAAGACTGGGGTGAGTGGTATATCAACATGACTGGTGTTGATGGGTTTAGAATGGACGCGGTGAAGCACATCAAATATCAATACCTGCAAGAATGGATTGATCACCTACGTTGGAAAACAGGGAAAGAACTATTCACGGTCGGAGAGTACTGGAACTACGATGTGAATCAGCTGCATAACTTTATCACCAAAACCTCTGGCAGCATGTCTTTGTTTGATGCACCGTTACATATGAACTTTTATAATGCGTCTAAATCGGGTGGTAGCTACGATATGCGTCAAATCATGGATGGTACGCTGATGAAGGACAATCCAGTCAAAGCGGTTACCTTAGTAGAAAACCATGACACTCAGCCTTTGCAGGCGTTGGAATCAACCGTTGATTGGTGGTTCAAGCCGCTCGCTTACGCGTTTATCTTATTGCGTGAAGAAGGTTATCCATCCGTGTTTTATGCAGATTACTACGGCGCGCAGTACAGTGATAAAGGGCATGACATCAATATGGTCAAAGTGCCTTACATTAAAGAGCTAGTAACACTGCGTAAAGATTATGCCTATGGCAAACAACATTCTTATCTCGACCACTGGGACGTAATTGGTTGGACTCGAGAAGGTGATGCAAATCATCCACATTCAATGGCCGTGATCATGAGTGATGGACCTGGTGGCTCGAAGTGGATGTATACGGGTAAACCAAGTGCTCGCTACGTAGACAAGTTGGGTATCCGAACTGAAGAAGTTTGGACTGATGCGAATGGTTGGGCTGAGTTCCCAGTAAACGGCGGATCTGTCTCGGTTTGGGTTGGCGTTGAATAATCCATTCCTGTGATTTTGATACAGAGTAGGCAATTCTTGATAAAACTTTTCAATGAATCAATGTGTTATTTGATATTCATTCAACAAATGAGTAACTTATATTTGAGCATAATCTAGAGGAAGATAAAGAATGGAATCTATTGCTGATGTATTGGTTGTGGCTATTGTGTTCGGTGCCATATTTGGGGGCGGGATAATAAAGTTAATCTTGAACCATCGTAAAGAAGTAAGAGCGTTGGAGATATCTGAACGTAATACGATGAGCCGAGAAGAACAAGATAACCTTAACAAGCAAATTGGTGACTTGAAGCGACGTGTTGAAGTGTTAGAGCGAATTGTCACAGATAACAAATATCAACTTGAAAAAGAAATTGCCTCTCTGTAGATCACCACTTAATCGTAAAGCCGGCGAAGTCCGGCTTTTTCGTGTCTGTACGTCATACCTTTCGGATGTTTAACTCAGCGTTCATCAAAAAAGTCTTTGTCGCGAATGTATTTACTCATAAAGTGATAAGAGAACGGTCGCATTAGCCAACTAAATAAGGAGCGCCCAAGCCGTATGAGCGTTGGGGTGTTCTCGTATATTCTCCCGTTATATAACCATAGCATTTTGCCTACATGCCAATACAAAAAAGGTACGGGCGGCATAAAGGTCACGATGTCGATGTCGCAACAAATCCTGTATGTTTTGTGCCCCAAACGGTAGCGTTTCTTAAACGTCCAATCCCCGACAGCGGGCTGTCCGAAAGTGACCACGCGTTTAATGCTTTTTGGGTATTTTTTCTCAATATAGTCAGCAAAAACACTGCCAATCGCGCCACCTGAAGAGTGGCCAGTAATAGTGATTCTTTTCCCCCTGAGAATAAGTGGTACAACGATACCTTCGAGGCGTTCGATCACGGTCAACCCTAACCGATCTTCATTTCGGCTCGGTAAACTTTCTTGGAACAACAGATGATAGAAACCCGCGTGAATGCGATAGTTTAGTCCCAACCTTCGACAGCTTCTCGTCCACATCGCGAAGTTCAACAACCAATCACTGATACTGTGTGAGCCTTTAATCACTACGACCACTTCACTCTGTTTTTTACTCCAGAGCACGCGAATCATAATCTTACCGTGTTCATTTCTAATGACTCGTTGCCCATTAGGATCGAATCCATATTGAGTTTGTCTGAAGACGCGAGGGTAGGCGAGATTACAAAGCACCGCATAGCGCTCGTATTGGTATCGTTTTAATGGTTTCACGTTATCTTTCTTAATGGAGCCCAACGATTGACTGTAATTAATGAATATTAAGAATACGTGAACCTTGATTTAGGGTCGGTAGAGATTTTGTGTATTGGAATCGCGAATGAAAGACTCAAACTGGCTTAAATGCGTCAAGATGGTTTGGCGAGAGAGTTCATGATGTTCGCTAAGCACGTTAATTAGCTTTTTCAAAGCCTTACGATCTTGTTTATTGAGATTTGATGTTTCTTTGAGTTGTGCGAAAAATTCAATTTGACTTGAAGTGTCGTTAAAGTCACCGAGCTTGTCTTGCAATAGTTTTAGTTGTTTCACGTTGTTTTTGTGCTGTTGGGAAGGATAGAGCGTGGAAAATCCTTCTAACAAATAACGAAGCGCTTTGCACTTTATCCGCATCGAATGAATCACGCTGTCACGACTTTTGTCCGAGATCTTGCGCCGTGCTTTATCAACTTTTTTAAATTGAACGGAGATTTTTTGGCTTGCGAAAAGTAACGCAGGTACGTTGCTATCCACTGGTTCGTGTTGCGTACTTCGCAACATACTATTCCTGATCAAAGTGCAGTGCGTTGTGTTGTGTATTCTTGTGTATCTAGCCAACGCGTAACTTTTGCTTGTTCGTAAGCACGTTCAGATTCTATAAAGCAAAAAAGTTGCTCAAGAGACGATTTGTGATTTGGGAGCATTTCAATGTATTGGTTTTTGTCCAAGATAAATACGTCCAAATCACGCAGCTTATTTGTTTTCTTCATCATTATTCTTAAATGAGGTTTCAAAATACGCTGCTCAAAAGGAGGGATCAGTTCGCGAAGTAGTGAGCATAGTGAGCGTATGCGCCTCAGTGTGACGCGATATTGGTGTGTATATTCAGGATCCAAGTCGTCGATGACTCCCTGCTCCAGAGAGCGTGCATAATCAAATTCAGTAAGGAAGAAGTGGGGCACTACGAAGTCGAGTTCGGAGTCGGCATGTAAGGGTAAGTGAAATGATGGTTTTCGAAACATGATGAGCGCTATTTTGTTCTCTGAAATACACGTTAAGTTTATACCCATACTGTTAACTTGCGCGATTTGTTGGCTCTTCATTGATATAAAATGAGAAGGTTAAAAGGCACGAAAGCAAAGTGTATTGATGATCAAATAAGCAAAATGATCGCCCTTTGTTCGTTAGAGTCGTCTTTTTAACCATTTGAATAAAAAAGACTAATTTTTTGTTGACCAGATAAATTAATCCGTTAAAGTACGCCTCGTTCTCACGGCAAAGGTCGCGAGATAGATGGTGTCTAACCCATCGCATGATTGCGTTGCCCTGGTGGTGGAATTGGTAGACACAAGGGATTTAAAATCCCTCGGCGTTCGCGCTGTGCCGGTTCAAGTCCGGCCCGGGGCACCATCAAAATCTTTGGTGACAGAGATATAAAATCAGAAAGGCGCCTTGGCAGAGTGGCTATGCAGCGGATTGCAAATCCGTGGACCTCGGTTCGACTCCGGGAGGCGCCTCCATTCTTTTACTTGTCCATGAGTTCCGATAGTAACCTGTAGGATCTCAACTTCTCAGATTGTTCAAACACCATCGTGTTTACCATAATTTCATCTGCCCCAGTGCGTTCCAAAAGTTTCTCAATTTTCTGTCTTACATATGTTTGATCACCATGGATAGATTCACGTAATTGAGTTTCAACGTGAAGCTTTTCCTGTGCTGACCATAGTGGTGCCATACTTTTCACTGGTGCGCGAAGTTTTTCGCGATTGCCGCGAATCATTTTTAAGAATTTTTGCTTCTCTGTTGTCGCGAGAAAATCTGCATGTGACTGAGTATCCGCTACGATAACGTTGGCACAAATCATCACATAGGGTTGAGCTAAATGCTCGGATGGGACAAACTCATCTCGATAAAAGTTTAGAGCACGAGACATTGCATCTGGAGCAAAGTGTGCAGCAAATGCGAAAGGTAAGCCTCTCTTAGCTGCTAAACGTGCGCTGTATGTACTCGACCCCAGAAGCCAAATCGGCAGAGATGTGTTGTTACCTGGATAAGCCGCGACTGGTTGATTTCGAGATACGGGACCAAGAAAGAAATTAAGTTCCTCCAACAGCTCTTCAAAGTCAGGATCCATATGCTCTGGTTCCCGCCTTAATGCATGCATTGTTTGGTAGTCGGTGCCTGGTGCGCGTCCTAATCCGAGGTCAATACGACCAGGGTATAATGCCTCTAACGTTCCGAATTGCTCTGCAATAACTAGTGGTGCATGGTTAGGTAACATGATTCCACCTGATCCTAAACGGATCGAGTTCGTGTGCGCTCCAATATGACTGAGTAATACACTGGTTGCGGCACTGGCGATGTCGGGCATGTTATGGTGTTCAGCCATCCAAAACCGATGATAGCCCCAGGACTCGATTGATTGAGCTAATTCAACGGAGCGTTCGAACGTTTCGGTGAAGTTTGTTCCGTCGGACACGGGTGCCAAATCCAGAACAGATAAACGAGGAAAAGACATAGGATAGTTATAGCCTGTTAATGAATCTTAACTATCATATGGTGGTGAAAGTTGACGTTTAAAAGGGGAGGATTAACCATTCACAATGGATTATTTTTCTTCAATGCCTGGAGAGCGTTTAGCTTACGAGTTTAGCTTTTGCTATGTGATAAAAGCGGCTTTATTACTGTAAGTGGCCACAGTGGTCGATGTCGTTGAATATTCGCATGTAGAACGTTTCCACAGCTACTTTAGATTAAAACATAGGCCTCTTTAACAGCGAACTGCTGTTGTCGACAATAGTGAACGAGCTAGCTTTAGAACGTTTTGACTGATACATAGACTTGTCTGCCGCTGTTAATAATTCATGTACATTCGACCCATGCTCAGGATAGAGTGCAATACCAATGCTAGCTCCGACGCATAACTCTTTACCTTTAAAATGAATTACTTTTTCTATTTCTTGGATATAGCGTAGTGCACATGCAGACAGAGACGTACCTGTTGTGTGTGAACGATGAATAATAATAAATTCATCTCCACCAAAGCGGCCTACCATGTCTGATTCGTCGATAATACTTGATAATCTACTAGCTACAGATTTTAACACTGCATCACCTGCCTCATGGCCATGGCTATCGTTAATATCCTTAAATAAATTTAAATCTATAAAAAACAAACTAAAACTATTCTCACTGCCTCTGAAATTACGCGTAAGCTGGATCAAATGTTTTTCTATTGCTCGACGATTGTAGATATTAGTTAAGGAGTCGTGCTCAGACAAAAATACCAAACTTTCTTTTTGACGATTTAGAACTGAAGTTTGATTCTCTACTTCTTCTTTAAGTTTTGATTTTGATATTGTTGTGTGGTTTAACAATGCCGCCATTTTATTGAAGTAACAAGACAGATTTTCAAATTCCGTGAATTGATTTTCTGAAGGGATTTTATAGTCAAAATTTGACCTGCTTAATTGTTTTATTCCATTTATAAACCTTTGAAAGCTTCTCTTGAACTTTATTTTTATATAAAAGCATAATAGCATAACAACCAGAGAGATAAAAATAATACCTGCTTGAGTGTAATAATTTAAATTTTGTAGTTTTGTAGACTTATTATTAAGTATTTTTTTATAAATATATATTATTTCATTATTCATATCCTGGGATACAATGTTTATTCTGGATTGTATGACAGGATTTGATTTATTATAATTTACGACTGAATCATAATGGCGATCTTTGTCTAGTAAATGATTATTTTCGTATTGAACTAAAAAATACAGTTCGAGATTCATTTTTTTTAGGTCTTTAGTAAGGTATAAAACATCTTCATTTTGAGATAATAATTCGTTTAATTTGTTATGAGAAATCATGAATTGTGTGAAATTGTTTTTTCCCCTATTTTGAGTGTAAGCCCAAAGATAACTACTTAATGACTCTAATGATATTTGTATGTCCATTATTTGGTTTAATTGTTTCTTGGCTTTATAATCTTCTATTTTTATGAAGCTTATGTATACTATAACGCTGATACATAGTATTACGCTTAGACTGAATAGTGATGCTAAATAGTGGTTTAACGAACGATGCATTTTAATCTAGACCATCAAAATATGAATTGATATAGTTTTCTTTAAATATTTTTCTGTAATTTGGAATCTGTCCTTCTACATAGTTTTGTTTTAATGCCCAATTAGCTTCTGATTGTAATGTAAATAATAAAGAATTCGTTAAATTTAATCGAAAGTTATAATCATCCCAACTCCAAGATATTTCTTCAACTGTTGTGTTAAGTTTTTGTGATAGTATTTTCATTGTTAAATGAGGGTTTTTATCCATCCAGTTAATTGAGTGATGAAGTGACTTTATTATTTTCATTACTTCTTGATCTGATTTTTCAATGTGTATTTCTTTTGATACAAGCAAAAAGTAAAGTTTATACACGCCAATAATTCCTATGTTCTTTACTTCTTCATTTATTCTATTCTTGGCCATAAATCCGTATGGCTCCCAAGTAGATATTGCATCGACGTTTCCTTGCATTAAATGATTTATAATAACCTGCGTTGTTGATGATATTTTTTCTACTTTTTCTAAATCAATGTCATTTACCTGTAGCAACAAGTCTAAGTAATATTCGCTAGCGCTCTTTTTTATTACACCAACCTTTTTTCCTGGTAATTTATCTATACTTTCTATGCCAGACCGCTTTTTAGTTAGCAGCTTAATATCATTCGTAGAAGATGCAAAAGAAGTGATTAATGCTAAATCTTTGTATTCAAAGCTTTTAAACATCAGTACGCTTTCAGAAAAAGTGGCGTAATTAACATGGTTTTCTAGAAGTAGGTTTGAACATTCGACCCCTCCAAAGCACATGATAAGTTCGACGTTTAAATCGTTTTCTTCAAACGCACCTATGTGCTCTGCAATGATAAAAGGGGCTGACAGAGGCGTCTTAGATATACCGATTGTTGTAGGTTTGTGGATAGCATTTGATACCGTTGTTAACTTTAAATAAGCAACTACTAATGCAGAAAGAGCTAAAATTATGATAACTGTAGAAATCTGTTTTGTATCCATCAAAAACAACTCCCTTCATAATAGTAGTAATTAATCTATCAGTTAAATGAGTTTAGTTGCTTATTGGGTTGATGCTAGGAGAGGAGGGGATTTATTTGTATCGTGCCAAATTTATGAGTACCTAGGGGTAATTTCGGTAACTGGCTTAGATATAAAGAATTTATCTTTAGTTAGTTCAAGTTGTAGCAAATGACTGATTTCATAACATGATGATTTATGGAGAGATATCAACTTTTTAAGTTGAAAAATTGTACTCCATTTTTGCCATTTTTCTTTATCTCATACATTGCGTGATCGGCTTTTTGATACACTTCATTAAACGGTTGCTTTCCTTTGTTAAAGAGACAAACACCGATACTCATTCCTATCGTTACTTTATGTAAGTCTTGATTTATCGCTGGAATGATTGAATCTAAGAGTTGATTGCAAAGTTGGGATATTTCCTCTCGACTTGAATGCCAGTTTAAGATAACAAATTCATCGCCTCCTATGCGTCCAACTTGAGACTTGCTTGACGCAAGCTCTGTTAAGCTATTGGCGATATTGATGAGGAGGGTGTCGCCAGTATGATGGCCTAGCTGGTCGTTAACTGCTTTAAAATTATCTATATCAACAAACACTAAAGCAGACTGCTGAGACGGTTCGGTTTGAGGTTGATGATTAAAGTTTTCCTCAATTGCTTTTCTATTTAACAATCCAGTCAATGGATCACTCGAAGCCAACTTGGCCAGTTGCTGCTCATAACGCTTTTCTTTTGTAATATCGATATGAGTACCCATCATCCGTAGTGGTTCGCCATCAGAACCATACTCGACGATGCGCCCTCGATCGTAGACCCAGCTATCACTGCCGTCTTTATGAATCATGCGATGCACTACCTCATAAAGGTCGGTCTTGCCTGCTAGGTGATCTTCAAATGCACCCACCGCAAGATCATAATCTTCAGGGTGGAGATTGTTTTTCCACGTTTCAACCGTCGCGGTTAACTCATGGGGCTGATAACCTAGCATTTTTCCCCACTGCATATTGAATATCGTCAAAGTACCTGAAGGAATATGCTGCTCCCACAAACACAGTCCATTACTGTCGAGTGCAGCATTCAACTTTTCTTGTAGTCGCGCATTCTTCCGCTTCAGCTCTTCATTTTCTTTTTCTAAGCAGGCAATTCGAGTTAGATATTCTTCCATTTTGCGCATAATTTACGTCGTTTTCGGAGCGACAATATACGAAAAATACTTTGCAATTTCTATGATTGAGCTTGGAGATATAAATATTGAATATGCGGTAAATAATAAAGAATCGGTGATGTTACTTAAGAGCAGTAAAGTAAATGCTTGGAAAACAAAGAAGGAAATAGGGGGTAAGCGAGGGGCTCTCCTGGTGCAAAGTCTTAAATGGAGGCCTTTGCACCGGGACTACTGAGGGTTAGCGGTTTAGTGCACCACAACGCTCAGGTTGGTATGTGATATCGACAATTTCAATTGTCTTCACTTGATTATTTGGCATTGGCCAGTCAAGTTTTTGGCCGACAGACAAACCGATCAGTGCGCTGCCTACGGGTGCAAAAATAGAGATATCATCACTGCTTTTCAGTTCAGAAGGGTAAACCAGTGTCTTTGTCATGGTTCTATCTTCACCTGAAAATTTAAACTCTACAGTCGAGTTCATCGTGACCACGTTATCTGGCATTTGTTCTGGCTCAAGAACTGTTGCTCGGTCGAGCTCTGCTTCTAATTCCACAAGCTCCGCTGCGATGTTTGGCATTTTATCCAACAAAGCCGTGATTCGGTTCATATCTAAGCTTGAGATGTAGATAGAATTGTTTTCTGACATTTTATGACTCCCAAATAAAAGGCCGCCTCACAAAAATGGGACGGCACTCTATATGTCAATTACGGTATCAATCATATGGACGCTATTCCATATGAACTAAACCTGATTTTAGTCTTTATAGTGCGACTTAGCTAGTAAAAAATTTTTGTTGTGAAGCTTGATTTTTCTAAATCTTTCAACCACTTCAGATATTGTTTTCTGATCACCTTGAAACGGTGAAGTCAAGTGAGTGCGTCGTTTAGAAGCAAAGCAGGATTTATCGTAGGTGTGCTCGGTTTCGATGGTCAGCCTAACTTCATAAAAGCAAAACGGTATAGTCCGTTGCTAGCATGGCTTCGGTTATCTCAGTTTGTTAAAACTACCAATATCCGTTAATAAATTACTTTTTATTTCGCAATAGTCAGATAAATACGTTCATCTACCCCTTTAGGGTAGTTTGAAATTGTAATTGATTTACATCATGTATTAATTTTCTTTCACAATTAACAATGAGCTCAGTGATAAGAACCTAACCCTTAGGAATTATAATGAGCAAGTTGAAGCTAGTAGTCATCGGTAACGGTATGGTAGGGCACCGTTATATTGAAGACTTAGTCGAGAAAGCTGATATGTCTAATATAGACATTACGGTTTTCTGTGAAGAACCTCGTGTCGCATACGACCGTGTGCACCTTTCCTCTTACTTTTCTCACCATACTGCAGATGAACTTTCTTTAGTAAAAGAAGGCTTCTACGAGAAACACGGTATTAACATGCTGATCGGCGAACGCGCGATTAACATCAACCGTGAAAACCGCATTGTTTACTCAAGCACTGGCCGTGAAGTTCAATACGACAAGCTGATTCTTGCTACTGGCTCATTCCCATTTGTTCCACCTATCAAAGGTCACGAAAGCAAAGACTGTTTTGTTTACCGTACTATCGAAGATCTTAAAGCGATCGAAGCGTGTGCGAAGAAGAGCAAATCAGGCGTTGTTGTCGGTGGTGGTCTGCTAGGCCTTGAAGCAGCAGGCGCACTGAAAGCACTGGGTGTAGAAACGCACGTTGTTGAGTTCGCGCCAAAACTAATGGCTGAGCAACTTGACCTGGCTGGTGGTAACCAGCTTCGTCAAAAGATCGAGCGTATGGGCGTGAACGTTCACACCAGCAAAAATACGCTTGAGATTGCGCCAGAAGGCACAAACGCACGCAACGTTATGCGTTTTGCTGACGGTTCAGAACTAGAAACAGACTTCATCGTATTCTCTGCAGGTATTCGTCCACAAGACAAACTAGCACGCCAAATGGAGCTAGAAGTGGCACCTCGTGGCGGTGTTGCTATCAACGATCATTGTCAGACTTCTGATGAGAACATCTACGCGATTGGTGAGTGTGCGTCTTGGAACGAAATGTTCTACGGCCTTGTTGCTCCTGGCTACAAGATGGCGACAGTTGCCGTTGATCACCTACTAGGTAACACAGAAAGCAAATTCGAAGGCGCTGACATGTCTGCGAAGCTGAAACTTCTAGGTGTAAAAGTAGGTTCAATCGGTGACGCGAACGGTCGTACTGAAGGTTGTAAGAGTTACGTTTACCAGAACGAAGAACAAGAAGTCTACAAACGTCTTATCGTTTCTAAAGACAACAAGAAACTGCTTGGCGCGGTTATGGTTGGCGATACGTCTGACTACGGCGACCTGCTTCAACTTATGTTGAACGAAATCGACCTACCAGAACACCCAGATGCGTTGATCCTTCCTGCACACGCAGGCGCTGAGAAACCAGCACTAGGTGCAGATGCTCTACCAGAAAGTGCAGTGATCTGCTCTTGTTTCGACGTAACCAAAGGCAAGATCACACAAGCGGTTGCTGATGGTCACCACACATTGGGCGACATCAAAGCCGTGACGGGCGCGGGTACAGGCTGTGGTGGTTGTATTCCTCTAGTGACGTCTGTTCTAAATGCTGAGCTTGCTAAATCTGGTATCGAAGTGAAGAACGACGTGTGTGAGCACTTTGCATACTCACGCCAAGAGCTGTTCCACCTAATCCGTATTGAAGAGATCAAAACGTTTGATGAGCTTCTAGAGAAATACGGTAAAGGTTACGGCTGTGAAGTTTGTAAACCACTGGCTGGTTCTATCTTGGCTTCTTGCTGGGGTGAGCACATCCTTAAGCCACAACTGGTTAAGCTGCACGACACGAACGATAACTTCCTAGGTAACATCCAAAAAGACGGTACTTACTCTGTTATCCCACGTATGGCGGGTGGTGAAGTAACACCTCAAGCACTGAGTGCACTAGCGAACGTTGCAGCAGAATACAACCTATACACCAAAGTAACCGGTGCTCAACGTATTGGTCTGTTTGGTGCTCAAAAAGACGATCTTCCAGAGATCTGGCGCAAGCTTATCGACGCTGGTTTCGAAACAGGTCAAGCGTACGCAAAAGCACTTCGTATGGCGAAGACCTGTGTGGGCTCTACTTGGTGTCGTTACGGTGTTCAAGACTCTGTTGGTCTAGGTTCTTACATCGAGAACCGTTACAAAGGCATTCGTACACCTCATAAGATGAAGTTCGGTGTTTCTGGCTGTACTCGTGAGTGTGCGGAAGCACAAGGTAAAGACCTTGGCATTATCGCGACTGATGCAGGTTGGAACATGTACGTATGTGGTAACGGTGGTATGAAGCCTCGTCACGCAGACCTACTTGCAAGTGACCTAGATAAAGAAACGCTGATTAAGTACATCGACCGCTTCATGATGTTCTACATCCGTACTGCTGCGCCACTACAACGCACATCAGTTTGGATGGAAAACATGGAAGGTGGCGTTGACTACCTACGCGAAGTGATTGTTGAAGACAAACTTGGCATCAACGCTCAACTAGAAGCAGACGTAGCGAAGCTTGTAGACGAGTATGAGTGTGAGTGGACTGCGACCATCAACGACGAATCACAACTGACTCGTTTCGCGCACTTCATCAACTCTGACAAGCGCGATGAAAACGTCGTGTTTGTACAAGAGCGCGAACAGCACCGCCCAGCAACCTTCACGGAAAAGCACCCTGAAGCGAAAGGCGACATCCTACACGTAGCGATCACTGAAGCATAAGGGAAGGTTGATTATGTCATTTGAAAAGATTTGCCAAATCAGCGATATCGTACCGGGCACGGGTGTTTGTGCTTTGGTTGATGGTCAGCAAGTTGCGGTATTCCGCCCAACAAAAGCAGAAGAAGTGCTGGCGATCAGCAACACAGACCCGTTCTTCCAATCAAACGTGCTTTCTCGCGGTTTGATCTGTGAGCACCAAGGCGAGCTTTGGGTGGCTAGCCCACTTAAGAAGCAACGCTTTAACCTGACAACAGGTGCGTGCATGGAAGACGAGCGTTTTAGCGTGAAAGCGTACAAAACCCGCGTAACAAGCGGCGAAGTAGAAATCTCTGCGTAAGCTTGGTTTTCATTCCCTCCTCTTAGGGGAGGGAATGAACTGAAACCTAGATTTAATAGACAAAGGCTTTCCAAGCATCAACTCAGGGGAACAGGGAAGCGAGGTGTTGTAGACAGCGTTCAGGTGTCAACGGGAAGCCTTTCTCTATTCAATCTTTAACTTTTTAACTTTCAATTTTGGATAAGGACACATTCATGTCTACTGATTTTAAGCCTGCAGAATTCGTGCAAACCATGATCAATGTTGGTGAAGCGAAAACCAATACAAGCACGCGAGATCTTCTGCTTCGCGGTACGATGGCTGGCGTTATTCTTTCGCTTGCGGTGGTGGTTGCTATTACCGCGATTGTACAAACGGGTATCGGCCTTGTAGGAGCACTTGTTTTCCCCGTTGGTTTCGTAATTCTAAGTGTGATGGGTTATGACCTAGTAACCGGTGTTTTTGGTCTAGCGCCTCTGGCTAAGTTTGCGAACCGTCCGGGCATCACTTGGGGTCGTATCTTCCGTTGTTGGGGTCTTGTGGGCTTGGGTAACCTTATCGGTTCTCTGATCGTTGCTTACCTAGTGGCTATCTCTCTAACAGGTAACTTCTCTCTAGAACTGAACGCAGTAGCGAAGAAATTTGTCGCTGTTTCTACCGCGCGTAGCCTTGGTTTTGAAAACATGGGTATGGACGGATGGATCACATGTTTCGTACGCGGCATCTTCTGTAACCTAATGGTGTGTCTAGGCGTTATCGGCAACATGACGGCACGTTCGGTGTCTGGTCGCGTAGCAATGATGTGGTTCCCAATCTTCATCTTCTTTGCGCTAGTATTTGAACACACTGTAGTAAACATGTTCCTATTCCCACTAGGTATGATACTAGGTGCGGATTTTGGTATCGCGACTTGGTTGAACTTCAACCTTATTCCAACCATTCTAGGTAATATTGTTGGTGGTCTCGTAATGACTTGTATTCCACTGTACCTAACTCACGCGAAAACAGCGCCTTCTATCAACGTAGTTGAAGAAGAAGTAAAAGCAGAGCCTGCAATCGCAAAATAAACCGCTTTTATCTGGCCCTACCTATGGTAGGTAGGGCTGTTCAACTCATTTAACTTTCGATAAGTATTGTATTGATTTAGCTATAAAAAGTAATAACTCCTTGGGGTGATTTTAACCTTGAGTTAATGACTTGAGTGTTACTTTTTATGTCCAAATTTTCGATAGGCGTTGATATGACAACTGTTAACTCATCTTTAAACAGCGGCTTTGTTTCTCTTGTTGGTGCAGGTCCTGGTGATCCTGATTTACTCACAGTAAAAGGCTTAAAAGCCATTCAAGCGGCTGAAGTTCTGGTGTACGACCGATTGGTGTCGAAAGATATTCTTGAATTGGCTCATGCATCAGCAGAGATGATTTACGTTGGCAAAAAATTGGACTTTCACTGCGTGCCTCAAGATCAAATCAATCAAATCTTGGTGCAGAAAGCGCAAGAAGGTAAGCGTGTTGTACGTCTGAAGGGCGGTGACTCATTTATATTTGGCCGTGGTGGTGAAGAGCTAGAAGAGCTAGCCGAATTTGGCATCAAATACGAAGTGGTTCCGGGTATTACGGCGGCGGCGGGCGCGACGGCTTATGCTGGTATTCCATTAACACACCGCGACCATGCACAAAGCGTTCAATTTATCACTGGTCATGTACAAAAAGATGGTCGTGAGATTGAATGGCATTCACTAGCGCAATCCAACAACACACTTGTGTTCTATATGGGTTTGAAGCAAAGCGGCCATATTATGGATAAGCTGGTCACTCACGGGTTAGATCCTGAGATATCATGCGCCATTATTGAAAACGGTACGCGCCCAGAGCAGCGCGTGTTCCAAGGAAAGTTGAACGAGCTATCGATCATGGCAGAGCAAGCCGTGAGCCCAGCATTGATTGTGGTTGGCAGCGTGACTCAACTTCACAACAAGTTGGATTGGTTCGCAAAGTAATACTGCTCAGAAGTGACTATATTTTACAGGGGCTTTGTTGCCTCTGCATTTCTTGCTTACGCATAGGCATTTGATCAATGAGGTTGTTGATAAACGGCCAGTCTGTTTCTGCGCCCCAACGGTGCTTTTCTAGACCATCTTTACCAAGCAAAATAGCGGTATGAGAACCTTTTTCGACCTCATAAAGACGAGCTAGCATTTTTAGGTCGAACTCTTCTTTAAGCCAAGCAGGAAAAGTATAACCTTGTTCTGTAATGACCAGCGTGACGACATCTCTGTCTTCCAACTCACACTCATTCATAAGTGTTTCTAGCAAGAATTGTTTGACGTATTCATCATTTTCTGGCGCAAAGTAGAGCACACTTCTATGTGGCCAGTATTTGGAGTGCGCTGGATAACCAAATGCTGTCGATGACAAGATACAAGAAAGCAGTATCACTAGTAACTTTCCGCCCATGACAGTTCCCCTAGAAACCCAAATAACTTTTTATACGTTAAGTTTAGTGGAATTGGCTCATTGTGCTTTTTCCAAAACTGGCATAGGGTAGGCAGCAAATAAATTGAGCGTAGAAATAGATGAGTTCGGAAAGCAAACAAAAAATCGCCATTTTGGTTGATGTACAGAATGTGTATTACACCTGTCGCGAAGCGTATCGAAGCAATTTTGATTACAACCAGTTTTGGTATGTTGCCACACAAGGGAAAGAGGTGGTAAGTGCTCGTGCTTATGCTATTGCGAGCAATGATCCCAAGCAACGTCAGTTCCACCATATTCTTCGGGGTGTTGGCTTTGAGGTGATGCTTAAACCCTACATCCAGCGTCGTGATGGTAGCTCGAAAGGCGATTGGGATGTGGGTATTACTCTCGATGCAATTGAAATTGCTCCCGAAGTTGAGGAAGTGATTCTAGTTTCGGGAGATGGAGACTTTAGTCTGCTAGTAGAGAGAATTCAGCAGCGCTTCAATAACACGGTGACCGTTTATGGTGTACCTAAGCTAACATCCCAAACTCTGATTGATTGTGCCGACAATTTTGTCGCGATTGATGACGATTTCTTGCTGTAGTAATAGTGCAATAAAGAAAGGCGAGTCACTCAGGCTGTACGAAACGTACAATGACTCGCCTCTAATTTATCGTTGATTTGGCTAGTTACGAAGGAATGATCATTTGCCCTAGCAAGTAACCCAAGCAACACGCACCAATCACGCCGATTAAGCCCACAGACATGAATGAGTGGTTGAAGTACCACTTACCAATCTTAGTTGTGCCCGAGGTATCGAAGTTCACAGTCGCGATATCTGAAGGGTAGTTTGGAATAAAGAAGTAGCCGTATACCGCTGGCATCAAGCCGATAAGCAGCGCAGGTTCCAAACCTAAGCCGAGACCAACAGGCAGCATCATGCGAGCCGTTGCAGCTTGAGAGTTCACCACAACCGACACAATGAATAACGCAAGCGCGAATGTCCAAGGATAGTTGGTTACCATCTCAACGATGCCAGATTTAAATTGAGGCATAGCGTACTGGAAGTAGGTATCTGACATCCATGCAATACCGAAGATAGCAATCGCCGCCACCATACCAGATTTAAATACCACCCCATTTGGTACGTCACGCGGGTCAGTTTTGGTCGCAAGCAAAATGATACCGCCGAAGCAGAGCATCATCATTTGAATCACAACTGCCATGCTGATTGGCTTCGAGCCATCTACGATGGTACGAATGTCTGGCCACATCGCGATAACGACGATAACCAAGATAGAAGCAATGAACAGCAATACAGAGTTACGAGCACTTGTTGGTAGTACTTCATCAAGAGACGTTGCAGTTGTGTTGAGGATTTTTTCTCTCCACACAGGATCTTTCAAACGCTCTTGGTATTCTTCATCGTCGTCTAGCTCTTTACCACGCTTTAGGCTGTAAAGTGACATCAACAACGTACCGAATAGCGTTGCAGGTACAGTAACGAGCAGAATTGAGAGCAGAGTGATCTCGTGTTGAATATCAGAGAGTTGCGCCAAGTAGTAAACTACGGCCGCTGAAATTGGTGATGCCGTGATTGCGATTTGAGAGGCGACAGAAGCGGCAGCCATAGGACGCTCAGGACGAATGCCGTTTTTAAGTGCAACGTCGCCAATGATTGGCATGATAGAGTAAACCGCGTGACCTGTACCAAGTAGGAAGGTCATAAAGTAAGTCACGAACGGAGCAATAAGGGTGACGCGTTTTGGGTTCTTACGAAGCACACGCTCGGCAACTTGCAGCATGTATTTCAAACCGCCAGCGGCTTCAAGAATGGAAGCACATGTTACCACCGCTAAAATGATCAACATGACGGTGACAGGAGGAGAGGTTGGCGGCATCTTAAAGATGAAGACTTCAATCACCAAGCCAATTCCGGATACGACCCCAAGGCCTATACCACCATAACGTGAGCCGATATACAGCATCACGAGCAAAAATAGAAACTCAAGATACAACATGTGGATTTCCTTATTCAAAACAGAGGGCTACATAGCCAAATTACCTCTTTGTATTGTCTCGATATTCAGAAAGAAAATACTTCATGTTGTTCACAATCCGCTGGATAAGAAACAGCAATATTCAATTATTGGCAATAACTCACGCTACACAGGGGAACTGTTAACACAGTTTTATCAGGGTGTTTTTATGCTGTGTATTTTTGCGATCATGTGAGCGTTAAATGCGAAGAGGTTTAAGAGTTTGTTGCTATTCATCGCATACGTAACCAGACCTTACAGTTTCACAGAACGCGGAAATACAGTCATAACTAACCCTAAAGGTGCTTCTTTGTTATGAAAACGCAAAGGATAATAGTTTGCATTGCGATTGGTGCTTGGGTATAAAGGTGTCAGAATGACTACACCAACAATAAGCCATCATGTCTGAGCAATTTTTCCCGCAACTGTTTCAAACTTCGAGTGAGATTACACCTTATCTACACGGTGATATCGGCGAGATAGGGCAAGAAGCTATCCATATCGAGAATGATATCAACCCGATCATCCAAGGCCTTTACCAGCAAATCTCGGAGGCTCATCCGGAAGCGGGAAAAGCATATTGGTTGACAAGAACGTGGGATTTACTTTGTTGGCAGCCAGTTTATGTCGCATTCATCTCTATTTACGGTTACCACACGTTGCCAAACATTCGCGAGATAGCGCAGCACCTCAAACCTTGTTTTGTTTCTGGGTACCGATTCGCCGACGAAGCGCATATACATGGCGAGCCAGAAGCGTTGATAAAAGAGGCGGGGCGTCAAATCCGAGAACTGTTCGACTTCTATCAACAAGAGATGAGTCAATGGACACGCATTCGTCCTGGCTTCACCCATCAATTGATGTCGGACGGAATCATGGCTTGTTTAATTCGTCTCCAACAGCGCTTTCCGCAAATGACTAACTCGACACTTCAGGAGCATGCGGTCTTGTGGCTAAGCGCAATGGGTTTGGATGTTGATAATAGCCGCTCACTTCATGAGACGGAATCTGATCAGCCGCTAAAGTTAGTAAGAAAAAGTTGTTGTTTAGTCTATAAGTGTGAAGGCAGAAAGCTTTGTGCAGATTGTCCTCGTTTAGAGGAAAATCGACAGCTTATGAGCAAGAAGGTTCTTAATTAACATTTATTTAACTTGTGTAACAGTGCTCGATTTGAGAGTGAGAATAAGTATCATTGCATGCTCTTGTTGACAACAAAAAGATAAATACAATGATGAAAAGGACGTTTTCTTTCAATCTCATCGTACTTGCGATGAGCAGTGGATACGCAGTTAGCTCAATAGCAGCAGAAGATCTTCAACAAACATCGACTCCGAGCGATGAGCAATTGGTTGTTGTAGGCAGTGTGATGCCGAAATCGATCTCCGATATTCCAGGAACGGTTTGGTTTGTTGGCCAAGAAGAGATTGCTCAGCAATATCGTGCGGGCAAGACACTGGGTGATATTCTTTCTGCAACCATCCCTTCTTTAGACGTCGGCACCGGTGGTCGAACTAACTATGGTCAGAACCTTCGCGGTAGAGCAATGTTGGTAATGATTGATGGTGTCTCGTTACAGTCTTCTCGCCCGATTAGTCGTCAGTTAGATGCAATAGACCCATTCAACATCGAGCGAATTGAAGTACTATCTGGTGCAACCTCCATTTATGGTGCAGGCGCTACTGGTGGTGTTATTAACATTATCACCAAGAAAGCGTACTCGGATGACTTGTCGTTTGAATCCTACGTGAGTGGCACTACAGGCTTTAATAGCAGCGATGACTTTGATTACAAACTCGCTCAGTCTATCTCGGGTGGTAATGAGCGAATTACCGCTAGAGGTTCGGTTGTGTACACCGAGACACAAGGTGCATTTGACGCAAATGGCGACATTGTCACCCCAGACATTTCACAGGGCTCTTTGCAGTATAATTCAACGCTCGATGTTATGGGATCGACCGAGATTCAAATCTCCGATGCCAGCAAGTTAAACCTTGTCGCACAATACTATGACAGCCAGCAAGATTCGCCATACGGTTTGTACATTGTTAACAATAAATTTGTTGATGTACGAGAGGGGTTCGATTCCGACCGTGAACATGGTACAGAGCGAGTTCTCTTAAGTGCGAACTACGCTCACGACAGCGTATTCGGTCATCAACTGATAGGCGAGTTATCTTACCGTAGTGAAGACCAAACCTTTACTCCTTATTACCAAAGTGCCTCTCAACAAAAAACAGAAGTTTTTGCTGGGCGCTTAGCGTTAGCTAAAAGCTGGGAGTCATTCAAACTTGTTTATGGTGTCGATGCGTACTTAGACCGTTTTGAAAGTAACCAGGCTCTGTTCGATCCAACCATTGCGAACAGCTCTGGGAACTTAATTAATCGAACCTATGCCGAAGTGGGGCGTTACCCAGATGTTGATGTGGCGTCTTACGCAATGTTTGTCCAAGGGGATTACCAAATCAATCAAGATTGGTCAGTACAAGCAGGCTACCGCTACCAATACATGGACAATAAGATTGATGATTTTGTTGCCTATAGTATACAAAAGAAGATCGCATCGGGTAATGGTGTATCAGCGGATGCGGTACCAGGTGGCAGCACTGACTACTCTGTGAGCTTATTTAATTTGGGCACCATTTATCAGCTTAACGATGAATCTCAGCTTTGGGCGAACTTCTCTCAAGGTTTCGAACTCGCTGATCCTGCAAAGTACTACGGCCAAGGTAGCTACGATGCCGCGGATGCAAATGGTCACTACGCGTTGAACAATAGCATTAACGTATCTGACTCAAAAATGTCGGGCATCAAAACGGACAGCTATGAAATTGGTTACCGATTAGATACGGATACTGTCGCACTGCAAGCGGCGGGTTACTACTCGGTGTCGGATAACTCAATCAAGTATGACAAGAAGACGCTCCTAATCACCAATGTTGATGACGAGCAACGTGTATACGGTGCCGAAGCAAACATTAACTACTGGGTAAACCGTGATATTTTGTTAGGTGCATCAGGTCACTATGTGGTTTCTGAGCTGAAAACCAACGGTAAGTGGGAAGATCTAAGTGCGGGTAAAGCAAGTACATCAAAAGCGAACGCGTGGGCGGCTTACTATCAGGATGGCTATTCACTACGTCTACAAAGCCAGACGATGTTTGATTACGAAGATGACGCAAACAACAAACTAGATGGATACACTACGTTTGATCTTCTTGGTAACGTAACACTACCTATCGGGCAGTTAGGTTTTGGTATTCAAAACCTATTTGACGAAGACTACACAACCGCTTGGGGACAACGTGCGCAGATTCTTTATGCAGCACACTACGATGCAGCAGCGTACGACTACAAAGGAAGAGGTCGCACATTCACACTGAACTACAGTGTTGAATACTAAAGCTAACTCGCTCCAAATATCAAAAAAGCCGCTTGAAGCGGCTTTTCTTTTAGGCTTGATCTGTCTGCGCTGTGTCTACAACGTTTTCCGTGTGTTCTGAAGCTTGGTTTTGTTCTTCAGCTTCCATTTTCGCGCGTTCAGCTTTGGAGATATAACGCGGCTTATTGCTCTTATGTAGCTTAGCGTTATGCTTCTTCTGCTTCGCTTTCAAGATCTGATTGATTTTCTTCTTGCGGTTCATGGTGGTGGTCCTTTAATTTAGCGAGGCAGGATAGTTACTTTTTTATCAAGTTACAACTAAATAAGCGCCGGTATCGGTCGCAAAATTCAAGTACGTTCCTATGTCCAATCATCTATCGCGTTTTAATGGAGCCCAAATGAAAACACTGTACACCGAACGTTTGATACTGCGTCTTGTGAGTGTAGATGATGCACCATTTATACTAGAACTTTATAACCACCCAGACTTCTACCGTTTTGTCGGAGACAAACAAATTCGTACCGAATATGAAGCGGCGCGTTACATAAAAGAAAACATGCTACGCATGCAACAAATTAAAGGCGTGAGTTTACTCGTTGTAGAGAAGAAAGAAGATGGGCAACCCATCGGGATTTGTGGGTTGGTTAAACGTGACACATTACAACACTATGATCTCGGATATGGATTTTTACCTTCCGCTTATGGCTTCGGCTACGGAACGGAGTCTGCAACCGCAGTGCTGGAATACGCTAGAGAGGAAATGAAACTCGATAATTTGGTTGCCATCACCAATAATGACAATATTCGTAGTATAAGTTTGCTCAAAAAACTGGGCTTTGAGTTTGAACGAGTTGAGCAGCAATATGATAATGGCCGCACGTTAGAACTTTACACAATGATGTTGTGATTTTTGGATAGCGCATGAGCGATATTTTACTTGGCAAACTCGCCACTGAATTTAAGACAGTAAAAGCCATGGTAGAGGTTTACTGTCATGACCATCATGGAACAAAACGTGACTTATGCTCAGAATGTCGTGAGCTGCTTGAATACGCAGAAGTGCGCCTCGACCGCTGTCCTTATGGAGAGAATAAACCGACGTGTAACAAATGTCCGATTCACTGCTACAAACCAGAGCCGAAAGAACAAATGCGTTTGGTCATGCGTTACTCTGGCCCCAGAATGTTACTGAAACATCCCATCTTGGCGGTTCGTCATTTGCTTCATGAAAAGCGCATGGTACCGGAAAACCCTGCAGCGAACGCGTCAAACCGTCACAAGCGTTTATCTAAACAAAAATGCGAAGAATAAAAAAACGAGGGCGACATGCCCTCGTTTTCGTTGAGTAGAAGCGGCGTGGTTAGAGGCCAGCGGCCATACGCTGCTTGGTTTTGCTCGCAGCAAGTAGCATGTATACGCCAGTCGCAACCAAAGCGGCAAACAAGTAGCCTAGCAAGCCGTGTTCTTGGCCCATGAATTTATCAGCGACAACAGGACCAGCAACAGAGCCGATGCTGTAGCTAAACAGCATGACTTGTGTCGCAGAGACAATAAAGCGTTCATCAAGACCTTCGCAACCTAAGTTGATTGCAATCGGGTACAAAGCAAAAGTAGCTGCACCTAAAAAGAATAATGCAGCAGCCAATACCACGGCTGACGAGGAAATAAAGGTCATACCGATCGAAAAAATACCCAAAATACAGAAAAACGCCATTAGCACTGTGCGGCTCATGTATTTGTTTAACGCGGTCACCATTGGTTGAACTAGCATGCCACCTAGAATCACTAGCGCCATCAATGTACCAATGTCTTGATGGCTAATTTTACGGTTAGTTAACTCAACTGGCATTAATCCGTAGATCGCGCCTAAGGTCAAACCTGAAACAACACAACCAATAATTGCTGCATGGTTTAGTTTGGCAATTTGCTTAAATGATAAAGCGGTTGATTCATGGCTGTTTGGCTGCTCACACTCAATGAACATTAGCACCAGCATCGCCATTAGGATCAACGTCGTGATCGCAATAAACGGAACGCCGCCACTTACGCCAAGCACGCCAATACCAAACTGGCCTAATGCTGAACCACCATAAAGCGATAGCATGTACAAGCTCAAACGTTTCGCACGCGATGCTTCGTCTCCAGACATTAGCCAAGACTCAACAATGACAAAAACACCAGCAACCGCGATACCCGCAATAAAGCGAGCGGCAAGCCACATCAATCCGTTAGCAAACACGGGCAGTGTGACGATAGTTAGCGAAAATACGGCCAAGCAACCAATAAACGCGTTACGGTGACCAACTTGACGTACGATACGTTCAATAAAAATAGCACCGGTTAATAAGCCGCCATAAAACACACTCGCCAACCAACTCGCGTAATCTGCTGAGATGTTGTATTCACCGAGCATGAGAGGGATCAAGCTCATTAAATAGCCCGAAGCCACCGCATAAAGAGACAGTGCGACGACTGGAACTGTAACTCGTGGTGATGCTGCAGGAACGACTGTGTTTTCCACTGTTTTGCGCCTATAAGTTAAATGAAATCTAAGGGTTATTCGGCGCGAATATGAGGCTAATAGTTAGGCAAGTAAAATGATAAATTTAAGTCGTTTCGATAAATAATATTTGTTAACTAGATAGGTTGATAAGTTGCATAAAAACGCCAACCTACAAACAAGGTTGGCGTGGAAGATTATTTAGTAAGTGCTTGATTTAACCATTGATCGAATTGAGTTTTAGGTAACGCACCATTGATCATATCAACGCGTTGACCATTCTTGAAAACCATAATGGTAGGAATACTGCGAATACCAAATTGCGTCGCAAGTTGTTGTTGAGCTTCGGTATCAATCTTAACAAAACGAGCCGTTCCGGCTTGCTCATGAGCAACATCAGAGAAAACAGGAGCAAAACCAACGCACGGGTTGCACCATGGGGCCCAAAAATCTACTACAACAGGCATATCACTTTGTAATAGAGCAGAAAAGTTATCTTGTGTACCTTCGATAGGCGAGCCGTCTAAAAGTGCACTTTTACATTTACCGCAAGTTGCAGATTCGGCAACGCGCTCATTAGGGACACGATTTAGACCGCCGCACGAAGGGCAGCGAGTTTTAAACGATGACATGACTTCTTCCTTTATTACGTATTGATGAAAACATGACTTACCAGTCAGCCTCATTATTTGTATACTTATTTTTTAACCTGCCGAAATAACGCAGCGCAGGTTTGTATTTGAGCCTAAGGTTCTAAGAAATTTTATTAAAATACAACAATAAATAGGTCTGCGATGACAAATTACTACGCTGAAATTACAGGTTGGGGGAAATGTGTTCCGCCAGCCGTGCTCTCTAACGATGATCTTAGCACTTTCCTCGATACTTCCGATGAGTGGATTCGTACCCGCACTGGTATCGAAAACCGCCGTATTAGTCATGTAAACACGTCAGACATGGCGACCGTTGCTGCTAAACATGCATTAGCTCGAGCAGGTGTCGATGCAGCAGACGTGGATTTAATCATTGTGGCGACTTGTTCACCAGATTCATTGATTCCAAATATCGCGTCTAAGGTACAGCAGAACCTAGGTATTCGTGCAGCCGCTGCCTTTGACTTAAATGCCGCATGTACGGGATTTGTCTATGGCCTAGAAACGGGCACACGTTTGATTCAATCAGGTAACTATCGTAACGCGATCATTATTGGTGCGGAAAGATTGTCTTTCTACATCGATTGGGCAATGCGAGATACCGCTGTTCTATTTGGTGATGGTGCGGGCGCCGTTGTGTTATCAAGAACGGAAAAAGAAACGGGTTTACTACAGTCTCAAATCGGTTGTGACGCAAAAGGCCGCGATATTCTGTCCGTACCAAAGTTTGGTACTTGTATGGATCGCTTTGCGGAAGACAACGGTTACTGGGATTTCAACTTTGTAGGACAAGAAATTTTCAAACGTGCAGTAAAAGGCATGGGGCTAGCTGCGAAAACCGTACTGAAAGCATCACAGTTAACGACGGAACAAATCGATGTTGTGATTCCGCATCAAGCGAATATTCGTATTATTCAAACCTTGTGTGACCTGTCTGGAATTCCACACGACAAAGCGTTTGTTAACATTCAAAACTATGGCAATACTTCAGCTGCGACGGTGCCAATTGCATTGTGTGAAGCGGTAGAGCAAGGTCGAGTTAACCCAGGTGATAACATGCTTCTCGCTGCGTTTGGTGCTGGTTTGACATGGGGTGCGGCAGTATTGAAATGGGGTGACCGCGTAACGCCAATTGGTGAAAGTGATGCGGTTCTGCCTGAATGTGAGCAATCCGCGCTAGAATTACTTGAGCGTGCCATTAAGCTGTGTAACGAACGCCGTCGCGACGAGGTGTAATGGACACTTTGCAAACATAAGATGAGTAAGGGAGCGCGAGGCTCCCTTATTTAATGATGCGTTCTACAGCTAACCTGTAAAATATCTTACGACATAAAACCCAGGTTTGAATGAGTAAAATTACGGATGTTCGGGAACACGTATTCCAGTGCAGCGTTATCACTCACGCCCATCCACTGTGCTAGTGTTGAACCAACTTGATCAGCGGCAATTTTGGGTATGAGTCGGCCTTGAGAGTAATCATCGTTTCCGCCCAGTATTAGTTCCGGCCATGTACCGATAGGTTGTTTCCCATTTACCGCGCCTCCAATTAATAGTTGATGGCCACCCCAGCCATGATCGGTACCATTTCCGTTGCTCATCATCCGTCGACCGAAGTCAGACATAGTGAAAGAGGTGACTTGCTTGTTTAGCCCTAACCGTTCGACCGCACGATACATTGCTAAAAGGTTTGTCGCGAGATCCTCAAGTAACACTGGATGACGTGCCAATTGCGAATCGTGCAGGTCATACCCAGAGTGTTTAACGAAAAAGACTTGTCGTTGCTGCTTCAGGACATCTTGGCTTGCTATCAATTTGTACACGGTTTGCATCTGCTTGCCGAGCGTCGATGACGTAAACAGCGGCTCGTCAGCAATGTGGTTGAGTTGCTCGCTCAGTACACTACTCATTACCATCGACTCATCAACCATCAAATTAAAATGACCATTAAATGGATTGTCAGTTTGATGAGAGAGAAGGCGATCATAGATCCCCTTGTATAGCGGGTTATCAATCGCGGTAAGCTGAACTGCGCGATCTTTTTTCAGGACGGTTTGGCGGTGTTCCATTGCCCGTAACCAAAGCGAGTTGCCATGCACACTGTATAGCGGTGTTATTTCTGATTCAGAGTTTAATACATCCAACATTCTGCCAGCCCAACCAAGATTTTTAGACTCGCTCATTCCACCAAGTAACCAAGCGTCTGTTTGAGAATTATGAGAAAACAGTTGCTCGGGAAGTGATGCTTCACCTTGCTCAATAGCTTGTTTGGTGACGGGATGGTTGAGAATGCCACTATTGAGCACGATGCTGGCATCGCCTTGTTCGAAAACGGAAGTTAACGCATTTAACTTTGGGTGTAAGCCGAGCTTCACTGGGTGATTTGAGCTATCGACAGCACTTAAATTGATAGGGAGTATGTCTTCTTTGGCGACAGAGAGTGGCCCTCTGACTTTGGAATATTGACGATAGTGCGCCTCCGATAATGGCAGTATGGTGTTGAATGCATCGTTTCCGCCTGCTAAATACACACATATTAATGCTCGAAAGTCATTGGATGGCGCTGCGAGAGAGTAACCTGGCAGACTAAGAGAGGCTAGTGCGCCCATCGATAGCGTGCTTTGTATAAAATGTCGTCGTGAAATATCCATAATTCACTCCTAATCCTGAATATAAAATTCGTCGCCAGAAATGGCGGTAAATATCACTAGAGCGAGTTTTGTTGTTGGCACATAGTCCTCACGATAATCATTCAGCGCGGTGAGCATGAGCTCTTTCAATTCAGCAGAAGCCGTTCCAGCAAAGAAACGCTCGTTAACCAATTCGACTAAGGCATGGTGATCGTCTAGAAGAAGATAAAGCTCGTTAAGATCGAAGTGGTAGGAATCACCACCTCCTCTACGAGTGCTGGTTAACATATAGTTGACCAAATCGGTATAAACAGACCAATTGAGAAGTTCATACTCTGGAGAGTTAATACCAGACTCCGTAAACTCGTTAGACGGCTGATAGTCTGGAGAGTAAAAATTAAACACGGAAGGAGAACGAAGCGGCCCTTGATTAGCGATGTTCATCATCGTTGTTGCGTCTTCGTAACGTGATCCTTTAACCGTAAAACCTGATGCTCGATGAAAATTAGTCAGGACCAGTATCGGTTCTTTCACTTTTATAGGCGGGGTATCCGTCATCCCTAATGCTTCAGGGTCGAGCAATATGGCTCGAACAACGGCGGTTAGATCGCCTTTTTCTCCTTCCCCATTGTTGTTAAATATCGTAGCAACACGCGCGACGTACTCTGGGCTTGGATTTGAACTGACCAAACGTTGGATAAGTAACTTTGAAACAAATGGAGCAACATTTGGGTGAGACATCAACATATCAATCACTTTTGAAAGCTCTTCTTGTGCGGTTAGACCCGATGGGATCACGTTCCCTAGAAATCGCTTCTCGCCGGTGTCGTGTCTTTGACTGATAACTCGCATCGGTTTCACGAATGCGATGTCGGAATTTTTCCATCCAGTTAATGCTCGCGCGAGCTCTTGAATATCAGTTTGATTGTACGTGGGGATAGGTTTGCCTGTTGCGTGGTTTAGCTTTTTACTGCCATCTAAATTGAGTTCATACAAACCGATAGTGAATAACTGCATTAACTCTCGAGCAAAGTTCTCATCGGGAAGCGTTCCTGTCGCACTATTTTCTTTTGCACTACCGAGCATAGACAAATAGCTCCCCATGACTGGATGGATGGAAACGTCATACAACAGGTCTCGGTAGTTGCCAAACGCATGCTCAACCAACAGATCGTAGTAATTCACTAACCCTGTAGGTTTGCTGGAAAGAACGCCGCCATAACGAGAAACGACTACGATCTGACTCAATGCATAAGCCGTTCGCTGTCTGAGCTGATCTTCAGCAGTAACAACAATCTGATACCAAGCATTTTCTCGGTTTGACTGTAGGCCTTTAGAAAAAGGCGTTTGATAAAGTGGTTGATGGTAGGTTGCTGGCAGGTTGATTTGTTTCTGTATCCAGTCCCCTAACCCATTTTCCCTAACCTCATTAATTAACGCAGGAGTTGGTCCAAAAGAGGTTTGATAGAGAAAACGCGCAACGGTTTGATCGGATGGGGATTGCTGTATTTGTGCTGATACATTAGGCACATGGCTCAGCAATAAGATAGCCAATCCTAGTACCCAAGCAGAGATTTTATTTAGCTTCTGACGTCTCATAGTTAACTCGCTTACCCGAAGTAACGATTTAAGTCCATTTAACGGGAGTTATTAAGCTCTTTTGAGCTGTTTAGTAAATTTATGAAAATCAAGCAGCTGCATAGGCGAGTATAGTAGCTATAAGTGGTGAACAAAAAACTCAAACGATGAATTTGGTACTATAGTGCTAGAAGTTTTTGATGCTATTTTTTCTAAGATACTGATATTAAATATGGCCAATGAAGAGTAACAAGCAGAGATATCGCAATGGATATAGAAGGGGGACAGCTAAAGTACTGTTAACAAGAGATTGGTATGTTTGTTAAGGCTTAAGTTAGTTTCAAGAAATTATTGAGCCAATAAATAAAGTCCATTGGTTTGCACAAGAGAAAACCACACGGATGTTCTCTTGTACAAAGCAACAAAGGTTATTTTCGGGCAAGCTTATGGTGAGCACGAGAAAAGTGATCGGCACAAAATGCGCCCACGATCGAGAGTTCGCCAGCCAGACAAAGCGCAGCTGCGACTTCGGCTAACGCTTTCGCATTGCCGTTGCCGTGCAAACCCAAAATATCCAAACATGCTTTTTGCGTTGGAAGGCCAGTACCACCACCAACCGTCCCCACCATGATGTTTGGCAAGGTCACGCACGCGTACAAGTTGCCTTGAGCGTCCACATCCATACGAGTGATTCCAATGGCAGACTCTGCAACGCAAGCGGCATCTTGACCACAAGCAATGTACAGCGCGGCAAGCGCGTTTGCGTAATGCGCGTTGACGCCAATTGTCCCGCTGAGTAAACCGCCCACTGTGGTCATTTTGCCAAATTGAACCATAGACTCCGGCGTCGTATGCAGATATTTTTCCACCAACTCAGCAGGAATGGTCACTTCGGCGGATACTTTCTTACCGCGTACCGAGCGCAGTGTGTGCGCGTTTGGTTTTTTGTCGCCTGATAAGTTGCCATCCAAGAATGCTTGAGTTGGTTTGATTGGGCTGGTCGCCAAAATATGATGGAACACTTCGTTTGTTGCGATGGTCACCATGTTTTGTCCGGAAGCGTCACCAGTCACGTATTCAAAGACCAAATAAACGTGGTTTCCTTCGATATTTACATTGATGTCTTTGAGTTTGCCATGTGAGGTGGTGGATTCCGCAATTTGACGAAATACGTCAAACTGGGTCACAACCCAACTGACGAACTGGCCGGCGTCAGCAAGGTGATTAAAGGCGAATACTGGTGTTCGGCTCACCCCTTCACTTAGTAACAATGCGCTCGCGCCACCAGCGGCGGTGATAAGATTTGCGCCACGGTTGTAGGAAGCGACTAACGCGGCTTCTGTCGTTGCGAGCGGAACCAAAAAGTCATCGTTCGCATACAAACCGTTGACGCGCAAAGGGCCTGCGATGCCGACCGGCACATTGACAGTACCAATGAAGTGCTCGATGTTGTTGGAGTAAGCGTCGCAATGTGACTGTGTGAAAGGATCAAGAAGATGATCTTTATTGGTCACTTGTTCCAATACTTGCCAACGGCGCGCCAAATGCTTATCCGATAGGCCAGGGCTTAAGCAGAGACGTTTCTCTGGCTTGTGAAACTTCGGTTCTAATGCCGATTGAATCTTACTGCTGGTTTCGATATCGGAAAGGGCGGAGCTTTGAACAGGGTTATCTTGGTTTAACTTCGGCATACAAACGTTAACTGAAAAATCGAACCAGAGATTGTAGTGATTGAGGCTTTGATTACAACGTTGATTATACGTTTTGCAACAAATACCACTGTGCAAGCGCCTTTATTATCCAAGTGATTTGATATTGGAGCGGCGAATTTACTGGAAATAAATGGGTTTTGACAATGAATGTTGCAGTGAATAGAGGAATCTATGGTTCTTAGAGAACTTAGATGGTTTAGACCGCAGCGGCTTTGAGTCGATAAGGTGTAAGAATGAGTGTCTTAAAACCGGACAGGCTCAATCTATGAGAGGAATAAGCTGTCTAACCCAGTCCCTTGGGTCAGACGCTAGCTTGAATCCGTTATCCAGAAGTTAGTTAAAGGCGCGAGCCACACGTCCCGCACTTTGAATACGGTAATGGCCAACGTAAGCAGGAACAAATACCGATTGTCCTTTCGCGGCGGTTAACGTCTCACCGTTATCACTGATGAGTGTCAGGTCGGCATCAATCGCCATCAAAATCTCTGCGCTGTTAGCCTCAATCACTTCATTGTTCGGTTCGTTAAGAATGCTGAAACTAAAGTCTGCCACTGGAACGGGGTAAAGGCTTTGGCAACCATTGGCATTGGGTTCTAGAACAAGGCCGTTAAACGGCTTAGGCACAAAGTCTGTGCATTTAACCAGTTCTTCAACATCCATATGTTTCGGCGTGAGTCCTGCACGCAAAACGTTATCTGAGTTCGCCATGATCTCTAATCCCGTTCCTTTAATGTAAGCGTGTGGCGTTCTTGCGCTCAGGAACATCGCTTCGCCAGGTTGCAGCGTGATGACATTCAACAGTAATGGCGCAAACAAGCCGACATCGCCGGGGTATTGAGTGGATAGATCCAAGATGAGCTGGAAAACGTCGCTGTCAGTGCCTTGCTCCGATTGACGTGAAGCGTGGGCAAGAAGCTGTTTCAGTGCTCGCTCTTTTGTTTCTCCTTCCATGGTAAGAATGTGCACAAAGAAATCGCGTAAACCTTGTGAGTTGATTTCGCGTTTGAATGTGTCAAGAGGCGCGCGTAGCTCATCGATATCGCAAAGGCTAAATGCCTCAATAATCTCGGCATACGAGCGAAAACCGTTCATGGCTTGGTAACTTGTCAGCGCGTACACCAACTCAGGTTTGTGGTTTGGATCCTTGTAGTTACGATGGCTTGCGTTTAGTGGGATCCCGGCACTTTGCTCTTTTTCGAAGCCTATTTCGGCATCTTGCTTGCTTGGGTGAACTTGAATCGACAGTGCGTGTTCGGCCGCTAAGATTTTAAACAGAAAGGGTAGGTCGCCAAATTTTGCTGCGGTTTCTGCTGATAAGTAAGCGGGTTGGTTTTGTTTGATCAGTTCAGACAAAGGCAGCGTGTTTTGCTCAACCTGAACTTCAGAGCAGCCGTTTGGGTGAGTACCCATCCATACTTCTGCTTGAGGCTCATTCGTTTCGTTAGAAAAGCCAAACAAATCGTGAATAGAAGAGGTGCTTCCCCAAGCGTAGTTTTGGATTTTGTTGTTCATTTGAAAGAAGCTATGCGATGAAATAGTGTTCAAATTCATGAATTTTTCCCATAGTTAACCCTCCGAACTGAATCGGAAGAAAAATTGAGCAGAGATACGTTAAATAAGGAGGGCGAGCGCGGTTAGGTCACTCGCCAATTTGCCCGAGGGCGATAAGTCGATTTACAACCGAGGTTTTGGTTCGAGTGGTTTTCGTGATGGTTGCGCTTGCAAAAATGGCAGCAACAAAAGGCCAATGACGGCTGCACAAACTGAAATGGTGATGAAGAAACCCGTCCAATGATATTCTTCAAGAATTAATGCCAGTGGATAGCCAGACAATGCTGCGCCCATGTAGGCGAACAAGCCCACGAATCCTGTTGCCGCGCCGGCAGAATCTTTGTGAGAGCACTCAGCCGCCGCCATACCGATCAGCATTTGTGGCCCAAAGACAAAGAAGCCGATGGAGAACAATCCCGCCGCTTGGAATGCAAAGTTGGTCAGAGGCATCAGCCAAAGCGCGGAGACAGATAAGAAAATCCCAATAGCGAACAGCAAGTTCATTGGCCCACGGTTACCGCCAAAGAGTTTGTCTGAGCCCCAACCCGCAACCAATGAACCAACAAAACCGCCGATTTCAAACATCGACAGAGCAGCGTTGGCATTAATCAGGCTATAGTGATGCTGCTCGGTCAAGTACAGGTTTCCCCAGTCATTGATTGCGGTTCGGACGATGTAAACCAACACATAACTGAACGCGAGCAGCCAGATGTATTTGTTGTTAAATACGTACGATTTCAGAATTTCGCGGTAGGTGAGGCCACGTCCGTAATTTTCTTGCGCAAGTTCTAATGCGTCGTTGCGCCATTGGCCGACACTTGGTAAACCCATTGTTGTGGGTTTGTCGCGCAATCGCCAACAAACGAATAGTCCGAGCAATACCCCGATGATGCCGGGTAGAATAAAACCTTCACGCCAGCTGTAGTGCAACGTTATATAGCCCACCAAAATAGGGATCAGCGCGCCACCAACGTTGTGTGCGGTGTTCCAAATCGCCCATAAGAAGCCACGCTCGGAGCGTGAATACCAAGTGGTTAACAGCTTGGAGCATGAAGGCCAGCCCCAGCCTTGGAACCAGGCGTTTAAGATCCACAGAGTAATGAAAGCCGCGAGTGAGCTAGAAAAACCGAACGCGATATTGACCAGACCTGTCGCAATCAATCCTAATCCCATGAAATAACGAGGGTTAGAGCGATCCGAAATCGTGCCAGAAATAAACTTCGAGCAGCCGTAGGTGATGTAGAAAAATGTACCGATAAGACCCAAATCGCCTTTATCTAAGCCAAGGTCGGTGATCATCGCTGGTGCTGCGTAGTTAAAGGTCTTACGGGTAAAATAGAAACCTGCGTAGCCGATGTACATCCCCAACATAATGTGCAAACGCCAATGGCGGTAACGCTGGTCGATTTGCTCGTTGCTCAGACTCGGTTGAGTAAATTTAGGTGAACGTAAAAATCCAAACATCTTGAGTTACACCTTAGGTAAAGTAATGCTGATTTGTGTGCCGATCACTTGATCGCTGGTGGAGTAGATAACCATTTTTCCACCTAACGCGTGCACACGTTCTTGCATGCCGCGAACGCCCATGCCTTTCATGCTGTCCTGAACTTTGAAACCGATACCATCATCGTGAATCATCAGTGACACCGCAGCTTCTCCAATTGTCAGTTCAATATTGATCAACTGCGCTTCTGCGTACTTGGCTGCGTTATTTAATGACTCTTGGCATAAACGGAATAGGGTTACTTTGAGTGTGTCACTCAGGCTGGTGTAATCGCCTTGCCAGTTCAGTTGAACAGTTGTTCCGTGATTGGCGAATTCCATCTCTCGCGTCAGTTGCTCGACGGATTCTTTTAAGTCCAAATCATCCAGCATTTTGGGTCTTAGTTTGCTCAACAGTCGCTTAGTGGTGTCGTACACGTTGAGCGAAAGCCCTTCGATCATGTCCGCGCAACCAACGCGTGTTTCTGCGTTGTTCACTCGTTTAATGATGTTGGCTTGTGTGCGGATTGCCGTGATGTTCTGTCCAATTTCGTCATGTAGCTCGCGCGCAATATCGCGTCTTACGGACTCTTCAGCTTTGATAAGCTGGCGAGACAAATTCTGATTGCGCGCAAGTTCACCGCGCAGTTTGTGATTGAGGTCTTTTTGTTTCTGAACCCCTAAACCGAGCATAATGCCAGTAATGGTTTGCGCCGAGAGAGATAATAACAAATCGGTGATTTCTAGATTCGATACGCCGCTACGAGCCGCAATCAGCGCTATGCTGTTGAGCATGGTGGCGAGCAGAGCACCTTGCCAACCGTAACGCAGAGCAAGCACGATGATTGGAATCGCCATACAAAACGGCGCAAATCGTTTTAGCTCTTCAGGCAAACTGGTTTGCACCAAAATACTGCCGATCAAAAGCAGCGCATAAAGCACGATATGACGCACCTGAAATACAACGGCATTACTAAGTAGGAGAGAGCTAAGCGGAGACCAACGACTTTGGAACAAGTAGCTCCACAACAGGTAGCACATAGGCACCACGAGCAAGCCTCCAGAAATGCTAGCCAGCCATACCATGTAAACAGAAGGCACGTGAAATCCGACCGCCATTACGTTGATGAAGGCGGTAATGATGATCACAATGCCCATGACGGCTAAGTGGCGGTTTTGGTCACCGTAGTAGTATTTTTTCGCAATCAGTGTGACCGGGATACTGGCAATGCTCGCAATCAGCACGGTAAGCCACTGCGGTTGACCCAGTAACATCGCAAGTGCGATGGAAAGTCCCCACTCCGAAAGGTAAATCGTCGGCCAATAAGCGGTGCGAGTGTGAAGGGCGACACCTAATCGTAAAGCGAAAGGAAACAATAAGATCGCCAGCTCGGGATCATTGACAAAGTAATAGGCAATCACCCATAAGCAGAACCAGGCGCAAGCCATAACAAAAAGTCCGCAAATGGTGGTAACAGCATAAGCTCGCATTAAAAGGACTCTTGAGAAAATAGTTTGGCGAGCTCAACGTTGTTTTTCACGCCGAGTTTGTCGATGGCATTCGCACGATGAACATGCACGGTCTTGTGGCTCAAGCCAAGCTCTGCCGCGACAGACTTCACATCCAACCCATTGGCAAGTAGCTGACATACCTCGTTTTCACGTTTTGTCAGTTGGCATAGAGAGGTGGTGTTGTCGCTAGGCGTTGCAAGTTTAAGTGCAATATCTGATGTGAGGTAACAGCCGCCAGAAGCACTGGTTCTTACGGCTTGAATAAGTTCGTCTGGGCTACAGCGTTTACTAAGATAGCCTTTTGCACCTAGCTTTAGTGATTTTTCCACCATCGCAGGGGAGTCATGCACGCTAAGCATCACGCAGGCAATGCCAGTTGGTATTTCGCTGAGAAAGTTTAAGCCGCTTTCATCTGGCATGGAGATATCTAGGATGACGACATGTGGGTGTACCGCAGGCAACCCTTTTCGCGCTTCGGCGACAGAGCCGAATTCACCAACAACGGTAATATCACTTTCTAAATTTAATAATTGTGCGAAACCCGAACGCACGATGACGTGATCATCAACTAGAGCAACATGAATCATTATTACAACCAAATAGAGCAGACGACTAACAACAATAAGCTCCAACAGGAGCCAATAGAAAAATCTTTAATGATACTGAATTGAGCCATGCTTTTTAATGATCTTGCGCGCTTTACCGAAGTAAAGCGCGCAGAGAAGTTAGGCTTGGTTTTGTGCAAGTTGAAGCTTCTTCGCGTGTCGAATCTTCTTCTCTTCCGCGATAGCGACGAAAGCAAGCAAAACAATACAAATCATGGCGGAGGTATCTAGGGCTGCGAAGGTACCTTTCCAACCTGTTAAGCCGAAGATAGGTGTACCGTCTGCAATCATACCGAGACCAAGTTTCGCGAAGCTGTCACCGATTAGGTAAGCGAATGTACCTTTTACTCCGTCAGCTACACTGATTGCTTTTTTAGGGACAAAACCAACCGCGGCAACACCGATAAGAAGTTGCGGACCAAACACCAAGAAGCCCAATACAAATAGAGAGGCTAAGTACATGAACTCGCTAGTGGCGTGTTGGTAGAACTCAAGCGATACGATGATCAAACCAAGAGACACACAAGCAACCAATGCGCGGCGACCGTTTGCTAAGTCAGATAAGTAACCCCACATCAAAGTACCCACAAGCGCACCGACTTCGAATAGAGTAAAGCCAGAGATTGCCGTTTCTTTTGACAGACCAAGTTCTTGGTACGCGTATACCGTTGACCATTGGTCGATACCAATACGCACGATGTAAAGGAAGATGTTGGCAAAGCAAAGTAGCCAGATAACTTTGTTTTTAAGAACGTATTCAACAAAGATTTCTTTTTTGGTCATCTGGTTTTCTTCAGCGGCGGTGTCTTCTTCACTCACTGCTTCATCGAAAAGTTCTTCTACTTTACCTAGACCGTAAGCTTCTGGTGAGTCGCTACCAAAGCGCATACCGATAAAGCCAACGATGATCGCGATGATAGAAGGGAACACGAACATGCCGATTACGTGGCCGTCGAATAGGTAGTTGGCACCGAAAAGAGCAACACCCGCTGCGCCCGCACCACCAACGTTGTGTGACATGTTCCACAAGCCTAGGTAAGAGCCGCGCTTGTTACGAGGTGTCCATTTTGTAATGGTTGAGTAACTAGAAGGGCCACCAGTACTTTGGAAGAAACCACTTAGAGCGTAGAAAGCCACCATCAAGAACAGGCTTGCACTACCGCCGCCCATGCTGAAGCTGAAACCAAGCATTGCAAGACCAGAAAGGATCAGCATAAAAGGGAGGAATTGCTTGGTGTTCTTACCGTCAGCGTAGTAAGACACAACGGTTTTACCGATGCCGTATGTGATGGAGAAGCCAAGGCCAATAAGACCTAGGTCTGTCATGCTCAAACCGTAAGTTGAGATCATGTCGT
Source organism: Vibrio sp. 1874 (assembly GCF_033344395.1). Lineage (NCBI taxonomy): Bacteria > Pseudomonadati > Pseudomonadota > Gammaproteobacteria > Vibrionales > Vibrionaceae > Vibrio > Vibrio sp. 1874. Next base: position 62,011 of record NZ_JAWPOR010000013.1, on the reverse strand, counting down.
TTTGCGCGACATTGAAGTTCTTACGAATCAAGTACATGGTTAGGTAGCCGATGAATACGACCAAGTAAGATTGGATGAACGGTTTAAACCACATCTTTCTTCTAACTTCGACAGGAAGATCGAGGGTCGGCTTCCGCACCTGTTCGAGGAATTTTAACATGATGAACTCTCTTGTAATTGTTTTAGAAACACAACGGCGGCCGTTATGCGCTCTTGTTACCTTTGACTGAGCGGAATTCTAGAGAGTGGTTTTGTAAGGCACATGAGATGGTTGCCTAGATCGGCTAGGAAAAATTCCTAGAAATGCCTAGGAAGGCGGAAAAGCGTGAAAAGAGTCACACAAAATCCTTACTAATTTATGGGTTTTTGACAGGGTTCTTATCGGGTTGGAAAGCGTTCAAATGCAAGCAGGTTAATATACGCAAGCTTAGTGCTGACAAGGGGTGAGCACGTTTGGTTGGAGAGAATAGTGTCTTGTCGCTAAGTATCAATTGGGAACGAGAAGCAAACAACAGAGACCCAGAGGTCTCCGTTAGAAATATTATGAATTCGATTAGGTTGACGTGTTAAGGCGCGGGGCTGTATAGACGCGGCGAGCCGTGTTTTGGCAAGTGAATTAGGTTCAAATGGTTTCTTCTTGCCCATTCGACAGTTAACGCTGTAGGCGCAGATAAGCAAACCAGAGTGGGGATACGCGCGCGAACGGCTTTGTGGATCAACTCCAAGCTGCAACGGCTTGTCATGATTGCGAAGCCACTTTGAGGCTCGATGTGATTGTTGGTCAATGCGCCAATCAACTTATCTAGCGCGTTGTGACGGCCGATGTCCTCTCGGCACAACTTGATGTTGCCTTGTAAATCTGCAAATAAAGCGGCGTGTAACGCGCCAGATTCACGTGCGGCTTCTTGATGCAGTGCGACTTTGTCTCGCAGCCCTTCGAATACATCGGAGCGCGGAGGAAGAGACGGTGTTAGCGGTGCCAAATCAGGCAAAGCTTGTTCCAGAGCCTCTACACCACAAATGCCGCATCCGGTTGTGCCGGCAAGATTTCGGCGCTGTGTTTTTAACGCCCAGAAAGCGCGGTTGCTGATTTCCACTTCCGCATAGTGAGATTCGTGATCGCCACCAATTTCAATGTCTTTAATCTCTTTGAAATCGTGGACGATGCCTGTGCTTAGGCTAAATCCTTTCACGAAGTCTTCCAGATGGCCTGGCGTCACCATCATGACCGCTTGGCTAATGCCGTTATAGCTGATAGCTAAGGCGGATTCACTCGCCAGCGACATTTGTTGCACTGGGCGGCCATCAATCAATTCTCGGTAATTGAACGCACTTGGTTGAGGTGGTGCTTGATTGAAATCGGACAGTTCTAAATAAGATTGAGTAGTACATCTCATGAAATCACCTCATAAGCCGTTATGTATGCCAAAAATTGACGTGTGGATTCTTGTTATCGATTGAATATGTTTTTTGCTTCTGCGAAGCACTGATCGGTTAGCGCGGAGAAGGGTTCTTGTTTTCGCTTTAACAAACCTAGAGGGGCGTGAACGGCGGCTTCTTCGATAGGGATAATGCGAAGCGTATCGTTCAACTCTTCCAATCCACAATTCAGCGGCATAATGGCGCAACAAAGGCCACTGGCTACTGCTTGGATCAAGTGAAAGGTGGAGTTACTTTCAATGACGGTTTGCGGAACCAGCCCTTTACTCACAAAGCTAAGATCAATGGAGTGGCGATAGTGCATGCCCTTCGAAAGCAGCCCTAGCGGAATGTTATTGAGTGACTCCCACAACACTTCAGATTCGGCAAAATCAAAATGACGCTCATCGAATAAAACGCCAAGTTTGGTTGAATCTAGTTCGATAACATCGAAGTAAGCGGTGTTGACTTGATCGACATAACACATCCCCAAATCAAGTTGATTGCGATTGAGTTGGTCTATGATCTGTTCGGTCGTCATGGAGAGTATTTGAAAGCGTAACTCAGGGAACTGTTGAGCTAATGGTTTGAGCAATTGCATAGGGTTTTGGCTGGCGAGTGGCACCATTCCAAGCCGAAGAGAGCCTACCAACTGACCACGGCAGTTGGCGGCTTCGGCTTGCAATCCATCATGAGCTGCTAAGACGGTTTTTGCCCAAGCTAAAATGCGTTCTCCGGCTTCAGTAAATCCTTCAAATCTTTGACTTCTTTGGATTAATTCGAGATCGAGCTCTTCCTCTAAGCTTCGGATTCTCATGGACAAAGTAGGCTGCGTAATGTGGCACAATGCGGCGGCTTGACCAAAGTGTTTGGTCTGTTCAAGTGCGATGAGATATTTAAGTTGTTTGATATCCATAATGGCTTGTTAACCTTGCGTTGTGAGTCACATGTACGGGGGAACTCCCTAAAAAGGGCACAGCACTACCGTACTTTTTAAGCGCTGGAGCGTTTTAACTGGGGAATGAAAAACCAAAACCAAGTCAAGAATAAAACCACACTCAAAATTGATCTGAATCAAGGCTATTCCTGATATTAATTAGGGTCAAATTTAAAGTATCTATAGTGTGATAGATATTATCTATTATCAAGAGTACCGATTTTATTGAGCTCGTTAAGCGAACTAGGTGGAATCGAATGGGAAAACGATTAACCTCATAAATTGTATTGATTAAAAATGTGATGACCGTCAGTGGAAAAATTCGTCATAGATTTTGTTTATCACTCGGTCAGGATTATCAATTGGACGCATATTGAATAACGACTTAATCTTTGATTTAGATCAAGACGCAACAATGCGAATTGAATCTACCAGTCATAGAAACAGTAGGCGGGTATCCGATATCAAGAATCTAGATAAGTAAACGCTCGGACAGTTGAGAGCATGTTGAGTGGTTACTTATTTGGATTAAAAAATACATGGATTAGAAACTAAGCCCTTCAATACTTCCGCATTATCTCAATAAATAACGCGCTTGTTTTCACGGGCACCCTGCTTGCTGGTATATCTGCGAGGAGTAAAGTCGTGAGCCAAAAAGAACAAATAAAAGCATACAAAGGTCCAGCTGGTGGTTGGGGTGCACTGAAAGCCGTAACCAGAAGTTGGTGGGGCAGTGAAAATGCAGTTAAAAACATTCGCACTATGCTCAAAACCAACCAAAATGGCGGTTTCGACTGCCCGGGATGTGCATGGGGTGAGTCGCCAGATAGTGGTAAAGTCAATTTCTGTGAGAATGGCGCGAAAGCGGTAAACTGGGAGGCGACCAATCGTCTGGTTGATCCTGAGTTTTTTGCCAATCACAGCGCTTCTTCTCTCTCAACTCAAACCGATTACTGGTTGGAATACCAAGGCCGTATCACGCACCCAATGCGATACGATGCTGAATCCGATCACTACGTGCCAGTCTCTTGGGATGAGGCTTTTGCACTTGTCGCGAAACATCTCAATCAATTGGATTCACCACACCAAGCTGAGTTTTATACCTCTGGCCGTGCAAGCAACGAAGCGGCGTTTTTATATCAGCTATTTGTGCGCGCATTCGGTACCAACAACTTCCCAGATTGTTCCAACATGTGTCACGAAGCCAGTGCAATCGGGATGAAAGACACCATTGGCGTTGGTAAAGGCACAGTGATCTTTGATGATTTTGAAGAAGCCGACGCGATTTTTGTGATTGGTCAAAACCCGGGCACGAATCACCCACGAATGCTTGAACCTCTGCGCGAAGCGGTAAAACGTGGTGCTCAGGTTATCTGTCTAAACCCGCTGAAAGAGCGCGGATTAGAGCGTTTCCAAAACCCACAAATGCCGATTGAGATGTTGAGTAACGGCTCAGAGCCTACAAACACGGCGTACCTGCGTCCTGCTTTGGGCGGAGACATGGCAGTATTTCGTGGCATCGCGAAATTCTTGTTGCAATGGGAACGCGAGGCATTGCAAAACGGTGGCAAAGCGGTATTTGACCGTGAATTCATCAAGCAGCACACGATAGGTATAGATGACTATTTGGCTGAAGTGGACGCAACCGCTTGGGAACACATCACGGAACAATCGGGTCTTGATTTAAGTGAAATCGAGATGGTGGCGAGCATGTATCGACGTGCAGAACGTGTGATCATGTGTTGGGCGATGGGGTTGACTCAGCATCGTCACTCTGTACCAACCATTAAAGAAGTCGCAAACGTGCAAATGTTACGAGGTAACGTTGGTAAGCCGGGCGCGGGTCTTTCACCAGTACGTGGTCACAGTAACGTTCAGGGCGACCGTACGATGGGCATTGATGAAAAACCTTCAGATCTGTTGTTGGATCGCATTGAAAGTCGATTTAACTTTGCCGTCCCGCGCGGTGAAGGCCACAACACTGTGCAAGCCATTAAAGCGATGGAAGAAGGGCAAGCGAAAGTATTTATCGGTTTGGGCGGTAACTTTGCACAAGCAACGCCAGACACAGAACGTACGCACAACGCGATGCGAAACTGTAATTTAACCGTACACATTTCGACGAAGTTAAATCGTTCTCACCTTGTCACAGGTAAAGATGCGCTTATTCTTCCATGCTTAGGCCGTACTGAGATTGATCAGCAAGCGACTGGCCCACAAGGCGTGACGGTTGAAGATACCTTCAGCATGGTACATATTTCATTTGGTCAGCTAAAACCGCGTTCGGAGCATTTGCGTTCAGAACCAGCGATTATTGCAGGTATTGCCAATGCTACACTCGGGGCAAAACCAATTGATTGGTTGTGGGTGATTGAAGATTACGACCGTATTCGCGATTTGATTGCCGACACGATTCCGGGCTTTACCGACTTTAACCATAAGCTCAAACACCCGGGTGGATTCCACTTGGTAAACCCAGCTGCTGAGCGTCGATGGAATACACCAAGCGGCAAAGCACAGTTCAGCTCTAGTGAGTTGCCGAAACAGTTGATCAGCGAAGCGATACTCGAAAAAGGCCAAAAGCCAGATTTGATCTTGCAAACCATGCGCTCACACGACCAATACAATACGACACTTTACGGCTTGAATGACCGTTATCGTGGAGTATTTGGTATGCGCGAAGTGCTGTTTATCAATGAAGCGGATATTCGTAAACTCGGTTTTGAACCGGGCGACAAAGTGGACATGGTGTCATTGTGGGAAGATGGCGTTGAGCGCCGTGTGAGCGGATTTACGCTTGTTGCCTATGATGTACCAGCAGGTCAGGCGGCGGCTTACTATCCAGAAACAAACCCATTAGTTCCTTTGGACAGTTATGGGGATAGAACGTTTACGCCAACCTCTAAGTTTATTGCGATAAAATTGGAAAAATCGACATCCGATAAGATCGCTTTGGTGGAAGCGGAATAGTGACCAAACCGGCACAACGACATTTCCGATAAGCAAACGGCTGATATTAATTATCAGCCGTTTTTAATTGCGCTCAGTCTGCATTTAGTGCGCATAGCTTGTGTATAATGTTAATGACATTATGCTGCTCGATAATAGACAGATAAGGCCGATTTGAATCTAATTTCAAGTAGTAAAACTAATAAGAAGATGCTTATGACCTTGAAAAATATAATTAAATTAACAATCAGTCACTTAGTGGCAGTTTCTATTGGCATTGCGATAGGTATCTATACTTTACCGATCCTTATTGCACCACCTGCGCCGACCGATGAACAAGTTGCTAAGAGCAAGCAAGGTGCAGAATACAGCGCAGTGTTTAAGAGGGAACTCAAAGGTAGCGATGCTTTTCATTGGGGAGAGGGAGAGATTCATTTGAGTTCTGAAGTCATTACGTTGGTAGGAAAACTCGCTCCCGGACCAGACTATAAACTCTATCTATCTCCTAAGTTTGTCGAAACGGAACAAGAGTTTAATGACCTTAAATCTGAAATGAGCTTAATTGGTGATGTAAAAACGTTCGATAACTTCGTTGTTGAGGTTCCTCAAAGCACTTCAATTTCTGAATACAATACGGTTGTTGTATGGTGCGAGACATTCGGTGAGTTCATTACTTCGGCAAAGTATCAATAAACCTTAGCAGTAGAGTAAAAGGCTTTTCTTTTCACTTTACGCTAAGATGTTGTTTCGCATAATTAAGAGGCAAAGACTCTTAAACATTCTAAATTTAAGAGCCTTTGTTTAGAGTTATTGACAGAACCATTCGACTTGTTTCGACTTGTAAGTCGTTTGCACCTTTCAGGCTACTTTCTGGAAAAACAAGATTTCGAACTATTTAGAGTTATTCTCTGTTTGGCTTGTTTCGTTCGATGACGCTAATCGCAATGGCTAAAAATAGAATATCTTTTACTAAAAAGAAGTTTGTCACCAAAACCCCATCAGACACTTTCCATGTATTCGGTGTCGTAATTAGAAAGCTGAGTGTCGCAAGAAAAATAATTGCGGCGGCTATGCCAGAAAAATAAGCGACTCGTGTGTTTTTAAGGCCAACGATTAATCCAATAGCGACAATGATTTCTGTTGCGCCAATGATGTTTGATACGGCTTGAACTGACATCACATCATACAACCAACTCATCAGAAAATGATTTTCAACGAGCGGTTGTATAAGCTTGGCCTCTGTAGGTGTGAATTTATAAATACCAATCCATATTAGAACTAAAGAAACGCCGAAAACTCCGATAAGATATCCAATTGAGTCACATTGATGATGGCTTTTTACGTTTTGCATAATTAACTACATTCTCCTGTTTGTTAGCGCTTCCAACAAGACCTATAAGGTTGGTAGAAAATTTCATAGGTTTTTTTCGCTCAAACAACAGATATTAAAAATCACGTGATACAGAATTACGTGTTTGATAGAACTTAAGGATATTTCGTGGAAGTTAAAATTTTTCAGGTTGACTCGTTTACATCAGAGGTTTTCAAAGGTAATCCCGCGGGTGTTTGTATCACAGAGTCAAGCCTTGATGAGGAAACGATGTTGGCCATCGCGGCCGAGATGTCGTTATCTGAAACGGCATTTCTGTCACTCAATACAATGCAACTTCGTTGGTTTACACCGAGGACGGAAGTTGCTTTGTGTGGACACGGCACACTTGCAACGGCGCACGTTCTGAAAGAGCAGGGGTTATATAATACTGGAGATACGATTGAGTTCGTTACGCTATCTGGGGTTTTAACTGCACAACTCGATCATGAAGAAATTCATTTGGTGTTTCCTGCGCCAACTTTAGATATGAGAGCGAGTATTAACAAAGACTTACTTCATGGCTTGGGGCTAGATGCCGCCAATGTAGTCGCCTACGGTCAGTTTGATAATAAGCAGTTGATCGTCATTAATGATGAATTTGTGCTTGAACAGCTCGACCCTGATTTTGGTGCGCTGCTTAAACAATAGGGCCGTGGCGTCGTCATCACTGCTCAATCAAGTACTGACGCCGATTTTGTCTCTCGATACTTCGCGCCTTGGGTAGGTGTTAATGAGGATCCAGTTACAGGCTCTGCACATTGCGCTTTATGTGTTTACTGGGCTAAAGAGCTCAACAAAAAGCAACTGAAAGGCTTCCAAGCCTCCGAGAGAAGTGGGGTCGTCCATACAGAGTTGTTAAGCACTGAGCACGTTAAGCTTTCTGGAAATGCAGTAACGATATTGCGAGGATATATGAGAATCGCGTAGCGGTCCTTGTGGGAATGATTTTATTTTCGTGTTACCCAATGCTCAATAGTGAAGACGCTTGAATGCTGCTTATTTAAGTGGCTGATTTTTTTTGTAAAAACACCCCTGGCACGGTGGTGTATAACGATTGGAGAGTTATATGAAAACTATCGGTCTTCTAGGTGGTATGAGCTGGGAGTCGACGCTTAGTTATTACAAATTGATCAACGAAGGAGTCAAAGAGACGTTAGGCGGCTTAAATTCCGCAAAAATTTGTATGTATAGCGTGAATTTTTCGGAGATAGAGAAACTTCAACATCAAGGTAAATGGGAAGAAACGGCAAGCATTCTATCTGATGCTGCATCTTCAATAGAAAAAGGGGGCGCTGACTTCATTCTTATTTGTACTAACACAATGCACAAAGTTGCGCCTCAAATTGAAGCCAGTATTAATATCCCCATACTACATATCGCAGACGCGACTGCTGAGTTACTTCGTGAGAAAGGGGTTCAAAAGGTCGGACTCCTTGGTACTCAATTCACAATGGAGCAAGACTTTTATAAAGGAAGGCTTTCCGACCGTTATGGGCTTGATGTCGTCATTCCCGATCAAGACGACCGCTCTAAAGTACATAACATTATTTATAAAGAGTTATGCCAAGGTGAAATCAAAGAGGAGTCAAGTACGATATACTTGCAAATTATTGAAAAACTAAAAGAGCACGGAGCTGAAGCTGTGATTCTCGGGTGCACTGAAATTGCCTTACTTGTAAACCAAAGTCACACCGATGTTACACTACTCGATACCACTTCTATCCATGCTCAAGCAGCAGTCCGTTTGGCAATTGAAGGTGAATGATCTACGCTTTCTTTCCTGCAAAAAAAGAGAAAACCAAGCACAAGGTTTTCTCTTTTTATTATCAAGTTATAAGCGAGCAAATTTGAGTGTTCTGTATCCACCAATCAAGTTGCGGGCTTTGTAACCATTGTTGACCAGCTGACGGTATGCTACGTTACCGCGTAACCCAACTTGACAGTAAATCACGATCTCTTTGTCTTTAGGAAGTTCGTGCATGCGACGACGTAGTTGATCGACAGGAATATTAATTGCACCTTCAAGATAACCAACGGACTCCAATTCACCAGGATTACGAACATCAAGTAACAGTTGGTCTTCTGTCAGTGAATCCATTTCATCATAATGAATCGCGGTCGCATCGCCTTTGATGATGTTATTTGCCACAAACGCCGCTTGGTTAATTACATCTTTAGCAGAGCCATAAGGTGGCGCGTAAGTTAGCTCGAGGTGTTGCAGTTGCTCTACCGTCATACCAGCACGCTGAGCAACTGCCATTACGTCGATACGTTTATCAACACCGTCTTTACCTACTGCTTGCGCACCTAGTATTTTACCTGTTACTGGATCAAACAACATTTTGAACGACACAGTTTCTGCACCTGGGTAGTAACTCGCGTGACTTGCTGTATGCACATACACTTTTTCATAAGCGATGTTTTCACGTTTCAGCTGTTTCTCGTTTTTACCAGTAGAAGCGACGGCTAAATCAAAGATCTTACAGATCGCCGTGCCTTGCGTACCTTGGTAAGTTTCTTGGCGGCCAAGCATGTTGTCTGCTGCCATTCGGCCTTGACGGTTTGCCGGGCCCGCAAGTGGCACTAGAGTTTGCTCGCCAGTCACGAAGTCTTTCTCTTCTACCGCGTCGCCGACAGCGTAGATCGAAGGATCGCTGGTTTGCATGTATTCATTGGTATAAATACCACCAAGAGCGCCGATTTCTAAGCCAGCTTCTTTTGCTAATTTGGTCTCGGGGCGAACACCAATTGCCATAATCAGAATATCGGTGGTGAGTCTTTCACCATTGTTTAGTGTTAATTCCAATTCACCTTCTAGATGTTGGTGTTTTTCGCTTTCACCAGAGTCGAAACTTGCCACGTGCTCGTTAGGTACGAATTTCACCGACTCAAGTGCGACGCCAAGTTTAAGGTCGATGCCTTTCTCACGAATTTCAGCATGTGCGAAGCCAGCCATTTCACGGTCAACGGGCGTCATCACTTGATCCGCCATTTCAACTAATGTGGTTTTTATGCCTAGCTGGTGGAAGGCTTCCATCATTTCCAAACCGATAAAACCACCACCAACGACCGTAGCGTGTTCAACTTTGTTGGTTTCGATCGTTTTAATGATGCGATCCATATCTGGAATATTGCGCAGCGAGTGTGTTAACGGGTTATCAATACCCGGAATAGGCGGCACAACTGGACCTGCGCCAGGGCTAAGTAGAAGAAAGTCGTAGCTCTCTTGGTATTCCGAGCCATCAAGCAAATTGTTAACCGTAACCGTTTTGTCTTGACGGTTAATAGAAACCACTTCGTTCATCACACGGACATCAACATTGAAACGCGCTAGAAAGCTCTCAGGCGTTTGAAGAAGCAGTTTGCTGCGCTCTTGGATATCGCCACCAATGTGATAGGGTAAGCCACAGTTTGCAAATGACACAAATGGACCGCGTTCAAACATAATGATTTCTGCGTCTTCACTAAGACGACGAGCGCGAGCTGCTGCAGATGCACCGCCAGCAACCCCACCAATAATCACGATTTTGCTCATGGATTTCTCCTGCTGAATGATCGAAAACGCCTACACCTTACTTAAATAAATTAGCTAAGTCTAATGTTATTTAATCTACATTAGCATTGACTTAATAATATTAATTAGTAATATCTAATAAAATGTAATGTAGTAATGTAGTAATGAAGAGGCATAAGAATGGGCGACAGTATGCTACAAAGTGCGACCGAAGCGAGTGAGCTGCTTAAAATTATGGCTCATCCAGAGCGCCTAATCGTGATGTGTAAGCTGATTGAAGGCGAGAAAGGGGTCGGTGAACTGTTTGAAGGTTCATCATTAAGCCAATCTGCTTTTTCACAACATCTCACCGTATTGAGAAAGCACGACATTATTAAAGCTAGAAAAGTTTCTCAGCAGGTATTTTATTCAATTTCTGATGAAAGAGTTGGTCCGCTGGTTGAGGCCTTTAAGCAAGTTTTCTGTAAGTAATTAGTTTGGCGGTTGCTATGTTTGAAGTTCCTTGGATGTCGCTGTTGGGCGGCATAATAGTTGGCGTATCAGCGATAACACTGATGCTATTTACTGGCAAGACTGCTGGGATCAGTGGGATCTTAAACGGTGCCGTTGAGAACGCAGATCGCGTTTGGCGCATTGTTTTTTTAATTGCGATGGTATTAGGTGGCGTGTTTGCTGTTTATGTTCTTGGCGGGCATGTACCAGAACAGTACAGCGGTTCTGTTGTTTTAGTTATCGTTGCTGGCTTGTTAGTCGGTGTCGGTACGCGTATCGGCAATGGTTGTACTAGTGGTCATGGCATTTGTGGGATAGGGCGTTTCTCAATCCGTTCTGTGGTCGCGACGTGTACTTTTATGGCCACAGCCATGTTAACCGTCTTGCTAGTATCGTGAGGAATAGTGCCGTTATGAAAACTCATGTAATGAAAAGTATTAAGCAAATGTCCGTTGTTGCATTTTCTGGTGTGCTCTTTGGTATTGGTATGGTGGTCTCTGGTATGGCTGAACCGGCAAAAGTGATTGGCTTTCTCGATATTACTGGAGCATGGGATCCAAGCTTAGCCTTTGTAATGGGCGGAGCACTTGCGGTGTTCGTCCCAGCTTATCTTTTATTAATAAAGCCAAGAAGCGAATCTGTGTTTGGTGATGAGATTGTATGCCCAACTTCTAAAGCGATAGACAAAAAGTTAGTCGGTGGTGCTGTACTGTTTGGTATTGGTTGGGGGTTACTGGGTGTGTGTCCTGGTCCTGCGGTTGCCAGCCTTTTCACTGGCAACACACAAGTTCTGCTCTTTATAGTGGCAATGGCGGCTGGGTCATTCACCGCTAAAAGAGTGGTTCGTCAATAAAGAAAGTACTTCAACGTTAAAAATAGTACTTAAACGCTAAAAAGTGAGTGTCGTAGAAACCGGGCAATGGTCACTCAGTTTATAGTCGAGTACATCTTGTGTTTTGAAAACGGTTTGAACACCAGACGACGCCTTTAAATCACCACTCGCAATGATGTGGTCTATCACCGAGCGGAATTGGTGGGTTTTATTCGGATTACGATTAGAGCGCACTTTACATTCCGCTTTAGTGTCTTTAGTCACTAGCTTTGCACTAGTATTGTCCGATATCACGTCCCACAACCAATCTCCTTGATAACCCAAGTTGTGGTTAAAGTCGCCAAGCACGACATAATGTTGTTTGTTGTCCTCGCGCGCCTTTATCCACTTAGCTAGTGCCTGTCCTTGTTGTTTCACTATCTTACAATCGCGGTTATTACGATACGCGCCACTGCAACCCGCTTTCAGATGTACAGAGAGTAAGTGAGTCTCGTTTTCTTGGTTTGGATTTAAAACAAGGTAGCTCGCGAAGCGCAGCTTGCTGTTGCCTCGTGTGATAGAGAAGTCTGGCTTGTCTAATACGCTTACGCCATTGCGCACGGCAAAGCCTGTGTATTGGTTGGTGTCGTTAAACTGAAGGTGTCGGTTGGAGGCGTTTGAACGATCGGAAAGATAAATAGTGAAGTCATTGCCAACGGCTTTTTGGATGGCAGCAGCACTTTCGACTTCTTGAAAAGCAAGAATGTCGGCTTGTGTTTTATCCACATAGTGGGTCAGTTTTTCAAAATCTTGTGGTGTTCTCGACACTTTTCCACCATCTATAGATAACCATTCTATGTTCCAACTGGTTAGATTGATGGAGTTTTGAGCAAATGAAAGAGAACTAAAAAGTAATATTAACGTAACAAAAAGTGATCGCATTTTGGCCTGTTGCACTCCTATCTTTTAGCGTATTCCTTTCCATCCTTTATCCTACAAGACCTCCAAAAATAGCAAGTAGATTTAGTACCAATTTTGCAATTTTCATGGTTTTCTTCGCAACTGAGATCAACGCCAATAAGATCGATTTCTTCTTGTTCGCTAGCCAATCTTTATTGATCAAAATCAATGTTTTCGAGTGGTGCTTTTCGTTAAATACGCCACAATATATTGTGTTGCTAGAATAAAAAATAACCCCATATAGTGTATTTGTGGATAACTCTGTGAGTATGCTCGGGTAAGGAGAACAAGGTGAAACCAATCGTAATCAAACGCGACGGATCAAGAGCTCCGTTCAACAGGGATCGTATCCAAGCAGCAGTTGAAGCAGCAGCGGAAAACAAAGATAAAGATGTCGCTATTTATGCTCTTAATGTGGCTCTTGCTGTCGAGTTACAGTTAAGAGAACACGATGAAGTTCACATCCATGAGATTCAAGACTTAGTCGAAAATGAACTCATGCAAGGTCCTTACAAAGCCCTAGCGCGTTCTTACATTGAATATCGCCACGATCGCGACATCGCTCGTGAGAAGCAAAGTGCACTAACTCGCGAAATCGAAGGTTTGATTGAAGAAAGTAATCTGGATCTAATCAACGAGAACGCGAACAAAGACGGCAAAGTAATTCCGACTCAACGTGACTTGTTGGCTGGTATCGTAGCGAAACACTACGCGAAGACGCACATTCTTCCTCGCGATGTGGTTCAAGCGCACGAAGTGGGTGACATTCACTACCACGATTTAGACTACGCACCGTTCTTCCCAATGTTTAACTGTATGCTTATCGATCTTAAAGGTATGCTGACGCATGGTTTTAAAATGGGTAACGCTGAGATTGATACGCCAAAATCAATTTCGACTGCAACAGCGGTAACAGCGCAAATCATTGCTCAAGTCGCGAGCCACATTTACGGTGGTACAACCATCAACCGTATTGATGAGGTTCTAGAACCGTACGTAATCACAAGCTACGAGAAACACCGAGAGATCGCAAAAGAGTGGAACATTGCTGAGCCAGAAGAGTTCGCAAAAGCGCGCACTGAGAAAGAGTGTTACGACGCATTCCAATCTCTAGAATACGAAGTAAACACGCTGCATACAGCGAACGGTCAAACCCCATTCGTTACGTTCGGTTTTGGTCTTGGTACAAGCTGGGCATCACGCCTGATCCAGAAATCGATTCTGAAGAATCGTATTGCAGGTCTAGGCAAGAACCGTAAAACAGCGGTATTCCCTAAACTTGTATTCGGCATCAAAGATGGTTTGAACCACAAATCAGAAGATCCAAACTACGACATCAAGCAACTTGCGCTTGAGTGTGCGTCTAAGCGTATGTACCCAGACATTCTTAACTACGACAAAGTAGTGGAAGTAACCGGTTCATTCAAAACGCCAATGGGTTGCCGTAGCTTCCTTGGTACTTACGAAGAAAACGGTGAGCTGATTCACGAAGGTCGTAACAACCTTGGCGTCGTGAGCTTGAACCTTCCTCGTATCGCTATCCGTGCAAACGGAAGCGAAGATAAATTCTACGAGCTTCTAAATGACCGCCTACGTCTTGCTCGTAAAGCACTAGAGACACGTATCTCTCGCCTTGAAAACGTGAAAGCACGTGTGGCCCCAATCCTATACATGGAAGGCGCATGTGGTGTTCGCTTGAAAGCAGACGACTCAATCGCAGATATCTTCAAGAACGGTCGTGCGTCTATTTCTCTTGGTTACATCGGTGTACACGAGACAATTAACGCGCTATTCGGTACAGAAGCGCACGTTTATGATGACGCTGTTTTGCGTGAAAAAGCGGTCGCGATCATCAAGCATCTAAAAGATGCTGTGAATCAATGGGCTGACGAAACAGGTTATGGCTTCAGCTTATATGCAACGCCAAGTGAAAACCTATGTAGCCGTTTCTGCCGAATCGATGCGAAAGAGTTCGGTGTAATTGAAGGCGTAACAGACAAAGGTTACTACACCAACAGCTTCCACCTAGATGTTGAGAAGAAGGTGAACCCGTACGACAAGATCGACTTTGAGATGCCTTACCCAGAAATCTCAAGTGGCGGCTTTATCTGTTACGGCGAGTTCCCGAACATGCAACGCAACGTTGAAGCACTAGAAAACGTATGGGACTACAGTTACACCCGAGTGCCTTACTACGGTACAAACACGCCAATTGATGAGTGCTACGAGTGTGGCTACAACGGCGAGTTTGACTGTACAAGTAAAGGCTTCACTTGCCCAAGCTGTGGTAACCATGACTCAACTAAAGTATCAGTAACACGTCGAGTTTGTGGCTACCTAGGCAGCCCAGATGCACGCCCGTTTAACTTCGGTAAGCAAGAAGAAGTGAAGCGCCGAGTTAAACACCTGTAAGGTTTACTACCACTCGTTTTAACACTTTGAAAATCAACTTTAAACAGGTTGATTTTCTCTTTCGCGATAACGCAGAGACGCATTATGAATTACCACCAATACTATCCAATTGACGTTGTTAACGGACCGGGTACGCGCTGCACGCTGTTTGTGTCGGGTTGTGTGCATCAGTGCCGTGGGTGTTATAACCAGTCGACGCAACGTTTGGATTCTGGTGTACTTTTCACGCAAGAAGCGGAAGACAAAATCATCGCTGACTTAAACGACACGCGTATCAAACGCCGTGGCTTGTCGTTGTCGGGTGGAGATCCGCTTCACCCTGCTAATGTGCCTCATATT
Source organism: Vibrio sp. 1874 (assembly GCF_033344395.1). Lineage (NCBI taxonomy): Bacteria > Pseudomonadati > Pseudomonadota > Gammaproteobacteria > Vibrionales > Vibrionaceae > Vibrio > Vibrio sp. 1874. Next base: position 46,806 of record NZ_JAWPOR010000013.1, on the reverse strand, counting down.
TTGAAGATAGTGAAAAGGGTGAGAGAGGAGTGCCCAGGTAAAGACATTTGGGTTTGGACTGGCTACACGCTGACGGAACTGAATAACGCGCAAAGGGAAGTGGTGCAATACATCGATGTTTTGATTGATGGTAAGTTTGAACAAGACAAGAAAGACCTCAATCTCGAATGGCGTGGCAGTTCAAACCAAATCATTCATCGCTTTACGGACATCTAATCAAGCATTCTCCGCACATAAAAAGGGCTCTCGCGTGCATAACGGGTGAGCCCTTTTGGTGTGAGTTCGTTAATGTCTTTTTGGTTACGCTGTCACCGATTGATCATCTTCAACCATATTATTTATCCAACGTTTAGATTGAATACGGTAAGTCGTCAGTACGCCTTTCACTAACTCTTCCGCGAGCAGAGACATCAAGACAAAATGCAAAGGCAGCCCTAACACCATGCCTGTGTAATAAGTAAGGGGGATGCCAATAGCCCACTGACCGAACGTGTCGATGAAAATGCTATAGCGAATATCAGCGCCACTATTTAGTACGCCGCCAATCCCAACCATGTTAAACACCCTCAAAATCATACCTAGCGCCATGACTAAACATACGTTAAGTGCCATGTCTGCATCGGTTAACGGGCTCAGTACCAATAGGTGATGAATCATGGGCGAGCTCAACCACACTAGGAAAAACAGCAAGGTGGCTAAGATTGCGCTGGTTAACACATACCACCACGCCGTTTTCTCGACTCGGTCATAATGTTTTGCACCAATATCATTCCCAAGAAGAACGGATGCAGCGACCGCAAATCCCATAAAGGTTGAAATCAGTACCCCTTCAATCGGTGATAAGAATGAGATGATCGCCAGTTCTGAAACGCCCAATTGACCATAGATGATGCTGTAAACGATCAATCCACCAGTCCAAAGCGCATCGTGGACCAACATGGGTAAAGAAACCTTAAAGTACTTTTTTCGATACTGTTTTAAGCGGCCTTGTACCCAATCGAACTTAGTCGGAATTAGGTAAGCATATCGTTTGTAGAAAAAATAAATCAAGACGGCGGTTTGGAAAAATCGAGAAACAAAACTACCTACGGCTGCACCAAATACGCCCCATTGAGGGAAACCAAATAAACCAAAAATCAAAACATAATTAAGCGCGACGTTAACGACAATGGCGGAGATACTAACGTTGGTTGCCAGTTTGGTTTGGCCCACGGAGCGCAATACCGCTTCAATCGGTACTACTATCGCCGTAGCAATGAGGCTAAAGCCCGTAACCACAAGATAATCACGTGCATAAGTGACGTATTCAGGATCGTCTGACATAAAAGAGACGATCTCTTCATCAAAAATCGCATAAAGAACGATAAACGGCAGCGTCACCAAAATGGAAATAAACCAAGATTGCGCCAACGTTCTGCGAATTCCGGCTAGGTTTCCTGAGCCGTAGTATTGAGAAGCAAGTACGGTAACTGCACCGCACAGGCCAAAGACAACCGCTAGGTTGAAGAAAAAGATACGATTTCCAACTCCAACTGCTGCCGTTGCAGATTCTCCGAGTAGGCTTACCATGAAAATATCCACGACGCCGAGCAAAGCAAAAAGCATGGACTGAAGTGAAACAGGTAGGCCAATCGTAATCAGCTTTTGCCAAAATGCTTTATCGATGTATTCGCGTGTTAAGAGCATCGCATTTCTCCTTAAAGATTAATGCGAGTAGTTTATCCTCATGATTTGGCGGTGTATTTTTCAAAGGAATCCAAAACCTTTGTAAAACTCTCTACTAACGCACATGTGAGCCAATAAATCATGGAAGATAAACAAGAACGCTACGCGATTTCAGAAAAAACTTATCAAGAGTTTATTGATCACAGTCGAGTATTAGCACTTGAGGAGAGAGGCATTGTGCAGTGCGGCATTGCCACTTGTCGTGACTTCTTCTCTGTTTATCGTAAAAACCAAAAGAAACACATGCTGCTCTATACGGTGCGTGGTAAAGGGTGGCTAGAGAGTGGGACTTATCGATACGATTTGGAACCGGGCTCGTTGATTACAGTACCCGCAGGTGTTGAAAACGGTTTTGGTATAGAAGAAGAACCTTGGCAGATCGCGTGGCTTTTTCTTGCTCCTGATAGAGAGTGGCCGATATTAGAATGCGATGTTCGCTACCAGCTTTCATCTACACCTGAAGTGATGTATGCATGTATCCAAACGTTACTACGCAGCATTAACCTTCCAATCGATTATGGTGGTGCGGTAGGTGAGCATAGTGTGGCTCAGTTAGAGCTGATGTTAAACATGCCGCCCTCAGAGTCGATATCACGCAGCCAATTGAGGCTTCGGCGTGTATTTGACCTTGTCCAACGTCAGCTCCATAAGGATTGGAGCGTTGAGCAGGTGGCGGCTCTATATCCATGTTCGGAGCCTCATTTGCATCGACTGACTCAAAAGCAGTTTGGTCGAAGCCCAATGGCACATTTAACGCGTATGCGCATGGAATATGCTGCTAGGTTACTTCGTTCAACAGAATGGCCAATTCAGCATATTGGAGAAATAGTCGGATATCCGACCAGCGCTAACTTTAGTACACGTTTTAAAGCGTGGTCGACCATGACACCAAGAGAGTTTAGAAAAAACGGTAGAGTGGATTGGTACAACGAGGAGTGAATCGTTCTTTTTCTGAACGATAGAGCGCACAAAACTCACCGCAATCCAGAATTTTGTTCTCTAATTGATGAAATAAGTGAAAAATCATTTCGTCATTTTTTGCGATGGTGTTAACGTGAGGTTCGGTACTTGAATTTCAAAGGGTTATGACTTTCATGTTTTCTAATCTCCCAACTCCCGTATTAGATCCTATTTTATCTCTATCCGTTGCATACCGTAACGATGAACGTCCAAACAAGGTTGACCTTGGCATTGGCGTATACAAAAACAGCGCAGGCGAAACGCCGATTATGAAAGCCATTCAAATGGCGCAGGATGTCGTTGTTGAAACTCAAAAAACCAAGTCTTATGTTGGTCTTGCAGGTTGCGAAGAATTTAATAAAAGCATGATCAATTTGCTACTGACGGGAACGTCTGCAATGGATCGTGTTGCAGCTATTCAAACGCCAGGTGCAAGTGGTGCGCTGCGTATGCTCGGTGATCTAATGAAGATCGCACAGCCAGATACGACGGTTTGGATTTCCAACCCAAGCTACGTAAACCACAAGCCAGTGATGGAAGCAGCAGGCCTTAAAGTTAAGTTCTACCACTATTTCTCTTCGGAAACGAAACAAGTAGACACCGAAAAAATGATGGATGATCTTGCGAAAGCTGGGCCTTCAGATGTGGTACTTCTTCATGGTTGTTGCCACAACCCAACTGGTGCGGATATTGACTTCTCTGCTTGGCAAGCCATTACAGAATTGTCGCAGAAGAACGGTTTCATCCCATTTGTGGACATTGCTTACCAAGGCTTCGGTGATGGCCTAGAAGAAGACGCAAAAGGCCTTCGTTTTATGGCAGATAACGTTGAAGAGATGTTGATTACTACTTCATGTTCGAAGAACTTTGGTCTGTACCGTGAACGAACTGGTGCAGCGATTGTGGTTGGTAAGAACATGCATGATGTAACCAATGCAAAAGGTAAACTCCTCACTCTAGCTCGCTCGACTTACACGATGCCACCCGACCATGGTGCAGCTTTAGTTAAGACCATTCTGCAAGATGACAATCTCACTTCCGTTTGGAAGCAAGAATTGAGTGAAATGCAACATCGTTTGGTTAGCCTTCGTCAAAGTTTGTGTAACGAGTTGAGAAACAACCATAATACAGATCAATTTGATTTCATTGAGGGTCACAAAGGCATGTTTACTGTGCTAGGCTTTAGTGGAAACCAAATGGCGCAACTGCGTGAAGATTATGGCATTTATGGTGTTGGCGATGGTCGAATTAACATTGCCGGACTTACCGAAACTCATATTCCATACGTAGCGGACGCAATTAAGAAAGTATCTCAAGCTTAATTGGAGTGTGGATGAAAAACTGGAAACTGATTCTGCCGCTTATGATGAGCGGCAGTTTAATTGCTTGTACGTCAACTCAAACGACGCAGGAACCTGTTGAGCCAGAGTCGCCAAAGGTCGAAGAGCCCGTTAAAGTCGAGCCAGAAGTGAAACCTGATGTAGATCCAAAGCCAGAGGTGGAGCCCAAACCAGAAGCGAAACCTGAGAAAAAGCCGGAACCAAAGCCTAAGAAGCCAGTCAAGGTCACAAAAACACCCGATGGCATGTTAATTCTTGGTTCTGAAGAATGGGTTTATGTTCCTGAAATTGACCAGACTTTCAAGGCTAGAGTCGATACAGGTGCGACAACATCATCAATTAGTGCGACTGACATTGTTCCGTTTGAGCGTGATGGTAAAGACTGGGTTAAATTTAAGATAGATTTAGGTGACAAAGACACCAAAGAATTTAAAGTACCCGTTGAGCGCTGGGCTAAAGTTAAGCAGTCTTCGTCAGAAGAGGTGGATAAACGAGCGGTGGTAAAAGCCTACATTACCGTTGGGGATCACAAAGAAAAGACAGAGTTTACGTTAGCGGATCGCGGACATATGACGTTTCCAATTTTGCTTGGTCGAAGCTTTTTTAGAGATATCGCCGTTGTAGATGTATCGAAAAAATATGTGCAAGATAAACCTAAAAAAACCGCTAAAAACTGATGTATTACAGCTAGTTTCTGCTACAAGCTAATGATTCGTGATTAACAAAAAATGGCCTCCAAAATTGGAGGCCATTTTTATTGAATCATATGCTTGCTTGTGATGCCCTGGTAGTCATAGTCATGTCCACTAAAATGCAAAACGAGCAGACATTACAATTTGCTGGCCATAGACACCATTATTTTTGAAATCTGCACCAAGCGATAGTTGCTGAGTTGAGTGGAATCGTGCGCCCAGATTGTAAATGGTGTTCGAATCGTCATTATCTATGATTTGGCCGATACGGCCATGTAGCTCAACATTTTGCATAAACCAAATACGAGTGCCAATATTCACTTCCGTGCGCCACTCGTCGCCCACTTTATCACTGCCGTTCTCTTTAATGTTGTGTACCAACATTTGGCCATAAATATCTGCAAATTGGCCTGCTGGCCCATTAAAGCCTATACCACCAGCAATGTCCCAGTCTCCGCTGAATTCACTGTCTGCGCGAGCAATGAAATGGGTATTCTCTGTAAAGTAGGTATTGAACTCGCCACCAAATGTACCAGGGCTAGTGCCCATGCGAAATTCCATCGTGTTGTAGTTGAAATTATTTGCGTGTGCGGAAAGTGGCAAAATAGCACACAAACCAAAGGCTGCAACCTTTAGAGCTTTACCTAGCATGGTGTCTCCGGGCAAGATGATTAAAATGAACAAAAAAATGGTCTGCAAAAAGCAGACCAAGATTGATAAAGCTATCATTTTAAGTGCTTGCCGTCACTATTTAGCTGTAATCGTCACTACATCATGTTGATATGCACAGCAATCGGGGTTTGTTTTACATGACCACGAGTTGTTCGACTTCAATCTCTGGTTTGTTCCCGCCTTCAAATTCGCCAAACAGACGGACTTTAGTCGTGTGATCAATCGGAGTATTTAGCTGAATATCGTCATCGAGTTCGACCATCACTTCACCGGAACCATCGCTAAAGACAAACTTATCCGCGCGAACTTGACGCAATAAGTTACCTTCAACGACCACATCTTTTTCAGTAAACATATTGGAGTCGTTTAGCAAGGCATCCAATTTTTCCACAGTGACAGGACCGTTAAACTGCAAGTTTGATTGGTTTTGAGCGTTATCTTTCGCGAACGCGATAGAAGGAGCAATAGCTAAGGCGGCGATTGTTGCGATAATTGTATTCTTTTTCATGTTACATCCTCATCGGTTTGTTTTGATGGGGTCATTAAAGCAGGGCTTGTTTGAACCAATGATGATTTCAACATTCATATTCTATTCATTTGCTTGAGTAAGTGGGGACGATGACGTTATGATTGTTCATCTTCCTCTATTCCTTACAAATGTTCATGAAATCAGCGATCCCATCTTTAATGGTTCAAGGCACCACTTCGGATGCCGGAAAAAGTGTCCTTGTGGCAGGTTTATGCCGTGTATTAGCACGAAAAGGGATAAATGTTGCCCCATTTAAGCCACAAAACATGGCACTAAATAGTGCGGTAACCAAAGATGGCGGTGAAATAGGTCGAGCACAGGCCGTTCAGGCACAGGCGTGTAATATTGAGCCAACCGTACATATGAATCCGGTTTTAATTAAACCTAACAGTGATACAGGTGCTCAGATCATTTTGCAGGGTAAGGTGATTTCCAATATGGATGCGGCTGGCTTTCATGATTACAAGAAAGTGGCGATGGACACGGTGTTAGATTCCTTCTCTCGTCTGACTCAAGAATTTGATTCGATCATTATCGAGGGCGCGGGGAGTCCTGCTGAAATCAATTTACGAGAAGGCGATATTGCAAACATGGGTTTTGCTGAGGCCGCTGATGTACCAGTGATCATTGTTGCTGATATTGATCGTGGTGGAGTGTTTGCACATTTGTACGGAACACTTGCGCTACTTTCTGAATCTGAACAAGCGCGAGTAAAAGGATTTGTTATCAACCGTTTTCGAGGTGATATTCGTTTATTGCAATCGGGCCTCGATTGGCTAGAAGAAAAAACAGGTAAACCTGTACTTGGTGTACTTCCTTTTCTCCATGGTTTGAATTTAGAAGCAGAAGACGCGATCACTGCGCAGCAAGAGTTGCACTCTGAGGTAAAACTGAATGTTGTTGTGCCTGTTTTAACCCGGATTAGTAATCATACTGATTTTGATGTGCTGCGATTGAATCCAGACATCAATCTACGTTATGTAGGTAAAGGCGAAAAAATAGATAAAGCCGACCTGGTTATTTTGCCTGGGACCAAATCAGTGAGAGACGATCTGGAGTATCTAAGAAGCCAAGGGTGGGATAACGATATCTTGCGTCATATTCGTCTTGGTGGAAAAGTGATTGGTATCTGTGGCGGCTACCAGATGCTTGGAAACTTGATTGATGATCCAAACGGCGTCGAAGGCCAACCAGGTCAAAGCGAAGGACTTGGGTTGCTTGATATCACTACGACGCTAACTAACAGCAAACAGCTTACAAACACACAAGCACAGCTTTCTCTTAACGGCAAAACAGCCAATGTAAAGGGTTATGAAATCCACGTAGGGCGAAGTGAAGTACGGGGCCTGCAACCTCTTACATTCAGTTCCGGTGAAGCGGAGGGGGCGATCAGCGAGTGTGGCCAAATCATGGGAACCTACCTTCACGGGTTCTTTGACGAGGCAGATGTCTTAAGCCTGGTATCAGAATGGGTAAACGGCACCCAAATCAAACAACAAGACTTTGAAGAGTTAAAGGAGCAAGGCATTAATCGCATCGCAGATGCGATAGAACAACATATGCGCCTTGATTTTTTGTTTAAATAGCACATTAACTGATTGAACTTTATATTCAAATAACCTGTTCTTTCGCTTGCCTTGTATTGGAGTATCTCTATGAAAGCATGGAAACAGCATGCTTGCCTTGCGGCAGTATTAAGCATTTCATTTTCAGCAAACGCAGCAACGAACCTAAAAGTGTATGCAGCCTCTTCTATGACGAATGCGATTAACGAGATCGCGCAAAACTTTGAAGAAAAGTATGACGTTTCTATCACTCCCGTTTATGGTGGTTCTTCTTCTATCGCTCGACAAATTATCAATGGCGCACCAGCGGATGTATTCATTTCTGCGAACACGAAATGGATGGATTATTTGGTCGATAAAGACGTCATTTTTCGTGACAATGTCACAAATCTAGTGCGCAATAGCTTAGTGTTGATTGCTCCCCAGTCTTCAGAATTAACCTCATTTAACTTTTCTGATGCAAAGGCATGGGAGAAGGCATTGCATGGAAATCGTCTTGCTTTAGGCAATCCGACGTCAGTACCTGCTGGTATGTACGCGAAAGAGTCATTGACTACACTGGGTGTATGGAAAGCGGTTCAAACTCACGTCGCACCAGCAAAGAATGTGCGCTTAGCTTTGGCGTTGGTTGAACGTGGAGAAGCGCCTTTAGGTGTGGTCTACAAAACCGATGCTCAGTTAACTGATAAAGTCAAAATTGTCGGCGAATTTGCGACTGATACGCATGCGGCTATTGTGTACCCGGCTGCAATTGTGAATGATTCTACTGAGTCGGAGCAGTTCTTCCAATACCTAAAATCGGACGAAGCCGCACGCGTTTTTGCTCAATATGGCTTTCAGCAATAAACCGGCCTTCAATTATAGGAACGAAGCGTGACAGAACTGGAATACCAAGCCTTAATGTTAAGCCTCAAAGTAGGCGCGTACGCAGTACTTTGGCTGATTCCTCTCGGCGTTTTTCTTGCTTGGCTACTTTCTCGAAAAACGTTCTTTGGTAAATCGATTCTCGATAGCTTAATTCATTTACCACTGGTATTGCCGCCAGTGGTAATCGGCTATTTATTGTTGATTTCTTTAGGACGACAAGGGGTCCTTGGAAAGTGGCTCTATGAAAACTTAGGGGTAGTATTTAGCTTTAATTGGAAAGGGGCAGTAGTCGCTTGTATTGTCGTGGCTTTGCCTTTGATGGTTCGTTCAGTACGCTTAAGCTTAGATAGCGTCGACCCTAAATTGGAGCACGCAGCCTCTACGTTAGGCGCTTCTCCTTTAAAAGTGTTTCTCACCATCACGTTACCACTGACCATTCCCGGAATTATTACGGGCACGATGCTGTCATTTGCTCGTAGTCTTGGCGAATTCGGGGCGACGATCAGTTTCGTCTCTAACATTCCGGGTGAGACCCAAACGATTCCGCTGGCAATGTACAACTTTATTGAAACGCCAGGTGCAGAAATGCAGGCGGCTCGTCTGTGTATCATTTCTATCGCGTTAGCCTTGTCTACATTAATGATCTCTGAATGGCTAAATCGTAAAGCGGCAAGCAGATTGGGTGCGAAGCAATGACGATTAAAGTCCAATTTAAACAAATGCTTGGTGAGACTGACTTCGACATCAAACTTAAGTTACCCTGTAATGGAATTAGTGCCTTGTTTGGACGATCTGGTGCAGGTAAAACGACGTTGATTAACATCATCAGCGGATTGGTCACTCCAAGGCAAGGGTATGTTGCGGTTGGTGAGCATGTTTTGTTTGACAGTGAACAGGGAATAAACCTACCAACGCACAAGCGTGGCATTGGTTATGTGTTTCAGGATTCACGTTTGTTTCCTCACTATTCGGTTCAAGGCAATTTGTTGTATGGCGTTAAAGAAAAAGATGACGAGTATTTTGATGCAGTCACCGAACTCTTGTCTATCAAACCGTTACTAAAGCGCTTTCCGGTATCACTTTCTGGTGGTGAAAAGCAACGTGTTGCGATTGCGCGCGCATTGCTATCTAAGCCCAATTTGCTTTTGATGGATGAGCCACTTGCCTCACTCGATATGCCAAGAAAGCGTGAGGTAATGCCTTTTCTCGAGGAGTTGTCGGAGAAGGTAAATATCCCTATTATCTATGTCACACACAGTCTCCAGGAAATTTTAAGGCTTGCTCAGCACCTTGCAATTATTGACCAAGGTAAAATTTCGAGTTCAGGTAAGCTTGAGGAAGTGTGGGCTTCTCATGCTATGCGTCCATGGCAATCTTTCTCAGACCAAAGCAGCTTATTTGAAGGCCGGATTGCTGAACATCATGAACGTTATGCACTGACTTGTATCAACCTTGCACCTAATGTATTCCTGTGGGTGCAAAAGATTGACGGAACACCAGACACGCCAATACGCTTGCAAGTGCGTGCCAATGACGTTTCTATCACGCTCGAGCAGCCCAAGGCGACGTCGATTCGAAATATTCTGCCTGCTATTGTCGATTCCATCGAAGTGTTTAACGCAGCCGATGACAAACAGAGTATTAATGTATCACTCAAGCTAGACGAGAAATGTTATTTGTGGGCAACGATCACACCGTGGGCCCTTGACGATCTCAACCTAAAAGTTGGTAGCCGTGTTTTTGCACAAATTAAAGGTGTCAGTGTGACACAAAAAGATATGGCACTAGCGCCTCATTAACCGTTTAGACTGATTTACGCTTCATGATCAAAAAAGGCCGCAAAGTGCGGCCTTTTTTACTAGAAGAATGCCGGAATTACTTCGCGAATACTTCTTTGAATTCACGCTTAAGAAGTGGGTCACGACGTGCTTTCTTCAGTTGCTTAACCATGTCTTTCACGCAGTTGTGAAGCACATTATCAAGTAGTTGAGCACGGTATTCTTCTTTATCTTCATCTGTCATGTTTTCTGGCAGATTAAGAGTAGGGAACTCTTCCATCACATTAATACCAGCGAATGCTTGGCCTACAGAAACTAGAGCATGAAACTGTTCAAAGTTGTCTAGAATGTTCTGTGCACTTGCTGGCATTTCGTCCCATGATTCACGTACCGCTTCTTCAGACACTTCATGGATAGAGGTAACCATTTCGAACATTTGCTCTGGAACTTCGTCAAATTCGATAACTTTACGTAGCTCTGGAGAAATGCTGGCTAGATCGATTTTTTTGCTTTCGCTGTTAGTTGCTTCTGACATGGTGTGTCTCTCATTACAAAAAGGCGGGAATATTAATACCAAATGCATCAAATAGCTATACCCATTAGTCCGCAAGATGACCAAAGTGAATGAGTTTGTTGAGCTTCTGCTCACAGGCCATGATTAGATAGGGTAACGTTCAGTCTAACTGCTTTATGCAATGGATTCCGTGATATTCAAACAAAAATATAGCACTTAATTATGAGTCAAATGCAACAACTCTATGAGTATGGTATATGTTTAATAAAGACATAATTAAAAATGGAACGCGTTATGCAACCGACAGGGACATCGATGCGAATCCTTCTGGTTGACGATGTTCAGCTAGACAGGATGCAGTTGGCTATTCGTCTAAAGCAACTTGGACATATTGTAAAAGCCGTAGGTAGTGGACTAGAGGCGTTAAATACCTACGAGAGTTTTGATCCGGAGCTGGTGTTACTCGATATATCAATGCCAGATATGAACGGTTTTGAAGTCTCTCTTCATATAAGAGAAACGTTTCCGGATTGGATCCCAATTATTTTCTTGAGTAGTCACGAAGAGCCAGAAATGATTGCTAAAGCCATAGATGCGGGCGGTGATGACTATTTAATTAAGCCGGTAGATAAACTGGTACTGAACTCTAAACTTATCGCAATGCAGCGTATTGCTCATATGAGACGAGAGCTTAAGCAAGCGACAGCTCAATTGGAGCAGGTTAATCAACTTTTGACTCAGCAAGCGAATGAAGATGGCCTAACCAAACTCTATAACCGCCGTTATATCGACCATAAGTTGGAATCGATGGTTGCATGGCATGGTCGTCACAATATGCCAATGGCTTTGATTCTATTGGACGTCGATTTTTTTAAACCGTTTAATGATAATTACGGTCATATTGAAGGCGATCGTTGCTTGCAAGCGATTGCGAATCAACTCAAGGCTACTTTTTGTCGCTCTGGGGAATATGTAGGTCGATATGGTGGAGAAGAGTTTGTCGTGTTGCTAGGGTGTACCGACACTCAAACAGCAGAAAGAGAAGCCGAGCGTATACAAGAGGCTATGTATTTTCTCGATTACCCACATGAGTATTCTAGTGTGTCAAATAGAGTGACAGTGTCACAGGGTGTTTTTGTTTTTCAACCGACAGGGAAAGAAGTGCAATCAGACTTGTATGCAACCGTTGATAAAGCGCTATATACCTCGAAGTCTTTGGGAAGAAACACACATACTTTAGTTAATTCTCTTTAAAAACAAAATTTTATGAATGTCACAATCGGGCGTATACCTTATACCTTTGATTAGATAGATAACATCGGGATAGTGGCAACGATCAGTGCAGTTATTATGCTGATGGGGAAGTTCGGTTTTGTTTTAAACCCAGACAAGCTTGTTAACTTTCACGATTGGTGAGGGTCTAACGAAGCTTTATGCAGTTACGTCCGGCCTTTTTCGCTTTGTAAAGTGCTTCGTCCGCTGATTTAATAACGTCCAGAGGAGCTTGCCCATTCCGGCTATCAGCAACTCCGAAACTTGCGGTAACAAAAACCGACTTTCTTTTCGAACTGTTGCTACCACGACGTTTTTGTCCTTGTTTATGGTTCTCAGGGCGAGATTCTTCATCGCGTAATATCATCTCGTATTCTGCAATCGATTTGCGAGCTTCTTCCAAAAAGTTCTTACATTCGTCAGCGTATTTGCCTTTAAAAACGATGGTAAATTCTTCTCCGCCAAATCGATAAACTTTTGCGCCGCCTGGGGTTTTAGTGAGGCGCGAAGCGACCATTTTTAGAACGTCATCACCAGTATCGTGACCGTAGGTGTCGTTAAACTTTTTAAAATGGTCAACATCAAGCATTGCAATCGTGAACTTCTTACCCATGTGTTTTAGATCGAGATCAAGTGCACGTCTGCTTGGAATCAGCGTTAGGCTATCGGTGAAAGCCAGTTGATGGCTAGCGGAAGCGGCATAAATAATGATAAGCAGCCCTGTTAGCGTAAACATGGTGCTTGATATGTACTGCACATCAAAGAAAATGAACGTCGCAGACGCCAATACCATGGCAGAGTAGGTCATCGCATGGATAATTTCATTCTTCTTTAAAACAAGGATTCCAAGAAAACAGACAATACCCACGCAATATAAAACAAGAATTAAAGGCAGTTTAGAGACGGTCGGTACAATAAATAAAATACCGCTTGTCCATTGTTCAAACCCTCCTTCAACGTAATATGCTAGCGTTAGATAAGACCAAAGAACGAACATTGCTAACATCAAGACATAAGTCAACATGGCTCTGGAGTCAAAACCTTCTTTACTAAACAAAAATACCGTAAGAAACGAGACAGGAAGTAACGTGGCTAAAATGGTTAGCTCAAGTAAAGCGGTACCACTTTGAAGCGGGACTTGTAGGCGGTGCTGTATCACGAAATAGGCTAGCAACATTGCCAAGCACACCATGGACTCTCTGCCTTGCTTAAATGAATAACAAAGGAGTAGCGCACAACCTAATAGTATGTACGGCAAGTTTGCGGCAATGCCCCAGTTTGCCTGAGTCATCTGAATAATGCTGTCCATGCCCGAACTCACTATGCCCAGTAGCAAAAAAGGGAATGAGAATCTGAAGCCTGATGAAGTCATTGACGATGAGGACATCTATTACAAACTGCCTGAAAATAGTTGACTATATAATTGGTTAGGTAAATCGTTTTATCAATATGGATATTTATCCGTTATTGAATTTCGAACTTTGAGAACTAGCAAGAATACGTCTATTTGTTCCTTTTCCCAAGTATTTTGGAAGACATTACGGCAAAAAGAGAGAGATTGATTAAATTAAGAGCAATCAATAAGTTGTTATAAACAAGTCGTTGCTATACTCATTTCATAGGAAAAAGGAGATTTACAGATGCAGATAAGCTCAGATGTGCACAACTACATGGAAACATTAGTAGGCCAGGTTCTCAGTTTGCCCGAATTTTTAGAACAGTATGACAACGAACAGTTAGCCGATATTGCTTGCCTTGCGCTTATCCAGCTCAAGCCTGTCTATATCCGTCATGATATTGATTTTTTGTCTTCACTTCCTGAACAAAAATTAAGCCAGTTTAAGCAAAGCGCGGATATAGCGGTGAAAAACGCTGCAGAAATGGTGAAAGAAGACAGGCGTAAGAACCGAGAGTATGATGTGCCTGTAATTTTTTCCCATACTAGTTATGATGATGACAAAGAGTTGGATTGGTATGAAAAACCGATCCTTAACGTTAATATTAAGTAAGAGTCGCTCAGTTGACTAGTGAGCTGACCCAAGGAGGAATCGTGGGATTTTTTTCGCGTTTGTTTGGTGGTAGTGAGAAAACGGTTGAAGCCAAAAATATCGAACCAGTTGAATATAAAGGTTTCCTTATTTACCCAGAGAGCCTTTCAGAGGGCGGACAATATCGCATCGCTGGTCGAATAGAAAAGCATGACGATGATGAAGTGAAAACACATCGGTTTATTCGTTCCGATTTGCTTGGCTCAGAGCAAGATGCCAATGACCTTATGTTGAAGAAATCTCAAATGTTTATTGATCAAATGGGCGATAAAATCTTCGACTAGCAATTTGATTCCAGTCATCTTAAAAAGAGCCATTAGTGTATATGCTAGTGGCTCTTTCTTTTTAACGCTTAAATCTCTGTTAAGTCAGTATTTAATCGTTACCTGGTTAGACCTCAGTCTAGTACGGTGTTGCGTTGTTATTTTTCGTGCACAGAGCGACAATCATTCATTACTTAGCGTTATATGTAATGAAATTTAGTATTTAAATTACAAAACACTTGAAGTAATGAGACGCGTTCGATACAAACAGAATAATAACAGGGCTGTTAGTCAAGGTGTTATTGTGCAAATGGGTGTCCCCAAACATCATCTTTCGTTTGCAATTGTCTTGCGTGGTAAACAGATAGAAATAAAAAAGAATTAGAGTAGAGCAACGCTCTGTTTTGGGACTAATTTATTGATATGTATACAAGGAGTATGCGTTTTGCAAATCGGTGTACCTAAAGAGATACTCGCGGGTGAATCGCGAGTGGCTGCATCGCCGAAGTCGGTTGAGCAGTTAATAAAATTGGGATTCGATGTCGCGATCGAATCCCAAGCGGGGGTGCTAGCGAGTTTCGATGATGCCGCTTATGAAGCAGCTAGTGCGAAAATCGTTTCTAGTGAAGAAGTTTGGGCATCTGGCCTTATTTTAAAAGTTAATGCGCCAATTGTGGATGATGAGCAAGGCATTGACGAAATTGCGTTACTGCAAGATGGAGCAACACTGGTTAGCTTTATTTGGCCGGCTCAAAATGCTGAGTTGATGGAACAACTTTCAAGTAAGAACATTAACGTTCTTGCCATGGATTCCGTTCCTCGTATCTCACGTGCACAAGCCTTAGACGCGCTATCTTCGATGGCTAATATCGCTGGTTATCGTGCAGTGGTTGAGGCAGCTCATGAGTTTGGTCGTTTCTTTACAGGTCAAATTACGGCTGCCGGTAAAGTACCTCCAGCGAAAGTATTGGTTGCAGGTGCTGGCGTCGCTGGCTTGGCGGCTATCGGTGCTGCAGGTAGCTTAGGTGCTATTGTCCGTGCGTTTGACGTTCGCCCAGAAGTAAAAGAGCAAGTTGAATCGATGGGCGCTGAGTTCCTGACCGTTGACTTTCAAGAAGAGTCAGGCTCTGGGGATGGCTACGCAAAAGAAATGTCTGATGACTTCAACAAAAAAGCGGCAGAGTTATACGCAGAGCAAGCTAAAGATGTTGATATCATTATTACGACCGCGCTCATCCCTGGTAAACCTGCGCCGAAGTTGATCACCAAAGAAATGGTCGACAGCATGAAAGCGGGCAGTGTAATTGTCGACTTGGCAGCTGCTAATGGCGGTAACTGTGAATATACAGTGAAAGACCAAGTTATCATGACGGATAACGGCGTAAAAATTGTTGGTTACACTGACATGGTTGGTCGTTTGCCAACACAATCTTCTCAGCTTTACGCGACAAACCTTGTTAACCTTCTAAAACTGCTGTGTAAAGAGAAAGATGGCAACATCAATATTGATTTTGAAGATGTTGTTATCCGTGGCGTTACCGTGGTGAAAGAAGGTGAAGTTACTTGGCCAGCGCCACCAATTCAGGTTTCAGCTCAGCCGCAAGTGAAACAAGAACAGCCTGTGAAGCCAGAGCCTAAAGTAGAAGAACCTACGTCTCCAACGAAGAAAATTATTGGTGTGGCAGCGGCTGTTGGAGCCTTTGCATGGGTAGCATCGGTTGCTCCGGCAGCGTTTCTTTCTCACTTTACTGTATTTGTTCTAGCGTGTGTTGTCGGATACTACGTAGTATGGAATGTTACCCATGCACTTCATACTCCACTAATGTCAGTAACGAATGCTATCTCTGGCATTATTGTCGTTGGTGCATTACTGCAAATTGGACAAGGTAATGGCGTCGTTTCATTCCTATCTTTTATTGCCGTATTGATCGCGAGTATCAATATCTTCGGTGGTTTCACCGTCACCAAGCGTATGCTTGAAATGTTCCGCAAAGATAAATAGGAGTCACAATGTCTGCAGGATTAGTACAAGCAGCTTACATTGTTGCTGCATTATTTTTCATCATGAGTTTGGCGGGGCTTTCAAAGCAAGAGTCTGCTCGTAATGGTAACTACTACGGTATCGCTGGTATGACGATCGCGCTGATAGCGACGATCTTTAGCCCAGATGCGCAAGGTTTTGGTTGGATCATTATCGCGATGGCGATAGGTGGTGCGATCGGTATTTTCTATGCGAAGAAAGTAGAAATGACCGAGATGCCAGAACTGGTTGCGATTCTACACAGCTTTGTAGGTTTAGCTGCGGTTTTAGTTGGCTACAACAGCTACCTAGATGCGCCAGAAGCAGCAACACATGCTGAGCATGTTATCCACCTTGTAGAAGTATTCTTGGGTGTGTTCATCGGTGCCGTAACTTTCACCGGTTCAATTGTCGCATTTGGTAAGCTGCGTGGTGTGATTTCTTCGTCGCCACTTAACCTGCCTCATAAGCACAAAATGAACCTCGCAGCGGTTGTTATTTCTACGCTTCTTATGATCTACTTCGTAAAAGCAGATGGCAGCATGTTCGCTCTTATTGTGATGACTTTGATCGCGTTCGCATTCGGCTACCATTTAGTCGCTTCAATCGGTGGTGCTGATATGCCAGTTGTTGTCTCTATGTTGAACTCATACTCAGGTTGGGCAGCAGCGGCAGCAGGTTTCATGCTAGCAAATGATCTATTGATTGTAACAGGTGCTTTGGTAGGTTCATCAGGTGCGATTCTTTCTTACATCATGTGTAAAGCAATGAACCGTTCGTTTATCAGTGTTATTGCCGGTGGTTTTGGTCAAGAGATAGTGATTTCAGGTGACGAAGAGCAGGGCGAATATCGTGAAACAACGGCTGAAGAAGTTGCAGAGATGTTGAAGAACTCAAAATCAGTAATCATCACTCCAGGATATGGCATGGCAGTAGCTCAGGCACAATACCCTGTTCATGAAATTACTGATGTACTTCGTTCACAAGGTATTGAAGTTCGCTTTGGGATTCACCCAGTAGCGGGTCGTCTACCGGGGCATATGAATGTGTTACTCGCTGAAGCAAAAGTACCGTATGATATCGTTCTTGAAATGGATGAAATCAATGATGACTTTGCAGAAACCGATACCGTATTGGTTATCGGTGCTAACGATACGGTCAACCCAGCCGCACTGGAAGATCCGAACAGCCCAATCGCTGGTATGCCCGTATTGGAGGTATGGAACGCGAAAAACGTAGTGGTATTCAAGCGCTCAATGAATACTGGTTACGCAGGAGTACAGAACCCACTGTTCTTCAAAGAAAATACATCAATGCTATTTGGTGATGCGAAAGAAAGTGTTGAGTCTATTTTTAAAGCACTTTAACCATTCTTGATTTAAAACTATACAGGGTCAGCAATCGCTGGCCCTTTTTTGTTCCGTTTCAATGTTATAGTAATGCAAATCCTTCTGTTAGCAGATGTCAATTGCTTGTAGATTGATGTATAGTTTTGGCTAATGTAACAAGTGACGGTAACAGTTTGATTAAAAAGTTTTTGCTCGGTTTTGCAACTGTATTGCCGCTTTTTTCGGCACCTGCATTTTCCGATTCACTACCAGAAAGAATAGATACGTTTACAGAGCTATTTAACTATGAAGTAGCTCTTAAGTCGTACGATATTCGTATTCTGCAATCAAATTATCCTACCAAGTTACTTGCGCCAGATTCGCTTCTGCCGCAAACGTCTGACTATCCGTTAAAAGATATCCAACAGCTTTACAGCTTGGCGAATACTTGTCGTGGCAAATTACCATTAAGTCCTTTAATTACTGAGCCTTTAGTATTTACAAGGGCGATTTGTAAAGGGACGCAGCTGACACCTCGTTGGTTCTCGCGTAGTGGTCTCATTCACCCTGGTGGTGGGACGTATGCGGCACGTTATGTGGATAAGTATCCAGAACTCAAACCCAAACTATCTCAGTACATGCATATAAAAGAGCGTGATAACGAGGAAGGGGATGAGTTGCTAGAAAGCTTGAAAAACATGGATGACGACGCCATTAATGCTTTGATTGCGGGCGCGAGCATGTTTATTGAAGGTAACGAACTTTGGTTAAGACGTGGTGACCGTTACTTTGTTTTCGAGAAAGATATCTGGCAAGAGAACGTAGCGAATGCGGGTCTGTCATACGCTCTAGCGTCTCAAAGCAAAAGTTGCTTTGTTAAACGAGGTAATATTTGTTGGGATGTAGAAGATCACTCGCAAGTTTTGCGGATCAGTATGATCATACTGGTAATCGCCAATATTCTTTTGGTGATTGGTTGGGCGGTGTACCGTTGGAATAGCAAGCGAGAAGAACTACGTAGTAGAATGCTCGTGTTGCAAATTTTAACGCATGAGCTCAGAACACCGATTGCATCTCTGTCACTAACGGTTGAGGGCTTTCGTCGAGAGTTCGAGCATTTGCCTGAAAGTGTGTATGACGAATTCCGCAGATTGTGTGAAGATACGCGCCGCCTGCGTCAATTGGCAGAAGCGAGTAAAGATTATTTGCAATCTGATAACCAAATGCTTGCAACAGACTGGGTACCATCCGTTGCAGATTGGTTAGAATTTAAGATCGAAGAAGAATTTGATAGTGCCGTGCTTTTTAACATCAATGAAGATGTGGCTGCTAAAGTTAATGTGTACTGGTTAGGAACTTGTATCGATAACTTGCTTCGTAATGCGCTTAAGTACGGTGTCGCACCGGTTGAATTGGATGTCTCAACTAGTGAAGAAAAAATAGTATTCCAAGTCCGAGATGCAGGAGGCCTAACGGCTAAAGATTGGGCAAATTTGAAGAAACCGTTCGTAAGTAAGAGCGGGTTAGGACTTGGATTAACAATCGTTGAATCTATGGTAGGCCGCATGGGCGGAAAAATGTCCTTAATGGGACCACCTACAACTTTTATATTGGAGATACCTTGTGAAACAGACACTGCTTCTCGTTGAGGACGATAAAAACTTGGCTGACGGCCTGTTAGTAAGCCTGGAACAAGCAGGATATGAGTGTTTACATGTGGAGCGTATTGCAGACGTAGAGCCACAATGGAAAAAAGCTGACTTGGTAATTCTCGATCGCCAACTCCCAGATGGTGACTCTGTACAATGTCTCCCAGAATGGAAACAGATTAAAGACGTACCAGTTATCTTGTTAACGGCACTTGTTACCGTAAAAGATAAAGTTGCAGGCCTTGATTCCGGCGCGAACGACTACTTAACAAAGCCTTTTGCTGAGGCGGAGCTTTTTGCGAGAATCCGTGCACAGCTACGAGCACCGGATTCAGCAGAACAAAGCAACGCTGATAAAGTGATTACAAAAGACTTAGAGATTGACCGCTCGACTCGTGAAGTGACTTATAAAGACGAGCTAATTACGCTTACTCGAACAGAGTTTGATTTGCTGCTATTTTTGGCGTCAAACTTAGGTCGCGTGTTTACTCGTGATGAGCTACTTGACCACGTTTGGGGTTACAATCACTTCCCGACAACACGTACGGTTGATACACATGTACTACAGCTTCGTCAAAAACTGCCAGGACTGGAAATTGAAACACTTCGTGGTGTTGGCTACAAGATGAAAGCATAAGTCGTAATGAAAATACTACTCCCTGTAGTTCTCTCATTAGCGTTAGTGAAACCAGTCCATGCGATGGACTGGTTTCAAACTAACACGCCTTTAACACAGGCACATCAACACTTACTTGAAGATGATCTTGCGGGTATGTTCAACTCTCTTGTTGAACTCTGGCAAACGGAACCAAGTAAAGATTTGACTCCTCACCTTAATGATCTTCTTGGTCAGTCACTATCTAAAAACTGTGGCAAGGCTCTCACTGGTGTAACGCTGCCTGATTGGATAAGTGGTGTGAACGTTATTCGTCAGACTATTCAAAGCCCTGGGCGAGATACATTTAGATTGGTAATCAAGCTAAGAGCTACAACTGACATCGAAAATATTTCATTTAATCGATGGGTGGATGATTCTATATCCGCGGACAGTTCATTCAGCTATGAACAACAGCCGAACGGGACAGAACTTGCCAACGAGCGTAGTTACTCGAAACGCTATAACTTAACAGGTAAACTTGAAGCTGGTTTATATCACTTAACCGTTGTTTCTACTGATAAACAAGAGTATCGAACTTGGGTAATACTCGGAGATTCAAACTCTTCTCAATATGTTCGTTGGACATCTAAAGAGAATTGGAAAGTAGAAAAGAGCGCACTTCGTAATCCCCATTGTCCATTACCGCAACTTGAAGTCGGTTTGTATGACTACATTGATGGCCAGTACGAGCAAATGTGGAAAAAGACTTACGAGTCTAACTATCCAAATTCATTGGAGCTAGCGGGTGTCCCAAACGATAGATACGTATTGGCGGTAAGTATCAATAGTCGCCGTTGGCAGGGCGATATAATTGTTGAGCAGGCTCAAACTATTAGCCGAACCTATGATCTTTCCCAGGAAGAATAGTTAAAGAAATACTACTTGTGCCGATAAAGGTTCAGGACGAACTAAAATCACAAGTGTAGTATGAAAAACAAATATAAAATTCTTGCCACTTCTGTTGCTACTATTCTTTTCGCTAATGCTGCCTCTGCTGCTACTTATGCGATAGAGGCTCGTAGTGATGCAATGGGTGGCGTTGGTACCGTATCAGCAACTTATCTAACTGCGCCTTTTTTCAACCCCGCTCTTACTGCGATTTATCGCCGAAATGACGATGCAGGCATGATCGTGCCAAGTTTTGGTGGCAGCTACGATGATCAATATGATCTAGTTGATGAGATCGAACGCATCAGCAAATTGGCAGACGTCGATGAAATCAAAAAATCGATGGATGCTATCGATGGGAAAAAGACAGACTTTGATCTTGGTGGTGTCGTTGCCATTGGTATTCCCAACAAATTCTTATCTGCAACTGCATACGGTAAGTTATACACTGAATCATTCGTACAACCAAATGTTGATACCTCAGGTACTAATCCATTAGATGATAGCTATGTACAAGGTGTTTCTATTGGCGTGGCTGAAGCTGGTATTTCACTTGCTAAATACACTAATTTCATGAACCAACACCTTTCTTTTGGTGTTACTCCTAAACTTCAGCGTATATACACGTACTCATACGCCACGAGTTTTCAGAATTTTGATACTAAAGACTTACGTGAAAATGAGACCGCGGAAACGATGTTTAACTTAGACGCAGGCGCACTTTGGTTCTTTGGCCCATATCGTCTCGGTATTTCAGCGAAAAATTTGATCGGAAGAGACGTTAAAACAAAATCATTCCAATATGGCAGCGATACGATAAAATCATACGAATATAGCATGCGTCCTGTATACACCGTTGGGGCAGGGATTGTTGCCGATTACTTTACGATGAGTGTTGACTACGATCTTAACGAAGAAAAACGTTTTTCATCCTTTGATGATAATACGCAAATGATTCGAGCTGGTATTGAGTTTGATATTTTGCGTCAAATGGCATTACGAGCAGGGTATATGAAGAACTTAGCTCGAAGTAATGACGAAGGAACCATTACTGCTGGCATCGGGTTGTCCCCACTTAAGTTGTTCGAATTGGATATCGCAGCTCAGTACACAAACGAGAACGCTATGGGTGCATCCATTAATTTCCTTGCTACCTATTAATTGAATCGTTATAGTCAGCTCCTCAAAATGAGGAGCTTTTTATGTTTGACGATTTACCCCCTCTATCTCACCAAGAGCAACAACAAGCTGTAGAGAGAATTCAAGAATTGATGGCGAAGGGCACAAGCACTGCAGAAGCTATCAAAATTGTTGCCGAACGGATTCGTTCTGAGTACGCAGAAAAACAACAGCAACAAAACTAATCAATTCATGGACAGGGCATACGCCCTGTTTTTTTGCCTTTCTATTTTCTATTCCTTTACACTCCCAAACACCACCCTGGTTACGCTGTAACTAAAATTTATTATACCTATATGATTTTAATCTTGTTCAATTGCCTTTAAGACTAAATAGCGAGTTAGTAAAATTTTACCTAATCGTGTTAACCTTAGTTTTCGTAGCACAGGTAATTAGGCATTTTTAAAGAACTAACAAATTAAACTCAATAATATCAATTGTTTACCTCGGTCTTTTAATCTGCCAACCATATTGGTCGCGATTGATCTTGTAATTTAATTACAAAGCCCAAGAGAGCTTCGCTCTCAGACAGAAGATTATGCTAAAAAAAGAAAAAAGAGACACCGTAACTTATAACGATAATTAAACTAGAGTTATTAAATAAGCGATATAAGAACAGTAAGCACTCGCAGACATATGTAATAGATGAATCGAAATTCATCTTATTGAGCTGCTTTTTTAGCCGAAATACGTCTCCTGGATTTGAGCGGAGCGTTACATATTGAACACGCTTAACCTAAAGTAGTTTTACTAAACTAGGCGACGTTGAAGTGGGTAATATGAAACCTCAAGAGTAGTAGAAATCAAGAGCAGTAACGCCTATTACAACGTAACGTTTCCTGACGTCCTTCCTGTTAAATAGTCCGATAATTAGAGAAGAAATTGGAAAAACATCGTTGATCTTTGGATGAGAGGAAGCAACAAGGTTGTAATGAAAACTATTTGCCTGTTTTACACTAAACTCCTTTAACTATCATGTAGCAGTAGTTTTGATGTTGTGTTCGCTCTATGTGGACTAGACTTAATATGAGAACAAAAACTAACCAAGGGAGGAATGATGGGTTACAAGCACGTTTTGGTTGCTGTCGACTTATCTAAATCTAGCCAAGCCGTTATCGAAAAAGCAATAATGCAAGCGGATAACTCAAGCAGCAAACTCTCATTTGTTTACGTAGATGTTGATCGTATAGTCATGGAAGCGAAGGAAGAGCAAGAATTGGAAAGAAGGCTGCAAGAGCTCGCTGATAAATGCTTATGCCCAGTAAACGAGACCATGGTAGTAATCGGCGATCTTCATATAAAACTATCGGGAATCGTCAAAAAAGAGGGGATAGATTTAGTTGTCTGTGGTCATCATCACAACTTATTGAGTCGCTTTTTTTCATCGATACCAAAGGTTGTGAACGAAGTTGAAGCTGATTTATTAATCGTCTATTTAGACGAGTGATCGACAACTCTTGTTCGCACTCATCATTTTTTGTCACTAAAAAGCCGAACTTTTATGTTCGGCTTGGTGTATCGGTGATAATAAAAGTTTTTAGCCAGGAATGATTGATGCCTCATGAGATAAAACAGATGCAGACTCCGCGTTTGACTGCAGATCAAAATGTACGTTAACTTGCACGCCTTCTCGCTCAAAAGTGACATCATCAAAATCGGTCATAGCGATTTTGAATCCATTTCTAGCAAAAAAGCCAGTCACCATAGTTCGCTGCTTAATTTCTAATGCAGACGCGAGTAGCTTATCCATGGCATTCTCCTTGGTTATTGTGGGGATATGGGTAGAAGATACACACAGATTGTTATGAAATCAATTTTATATAAAGTTACTTTTGATGAAAATTTTAATGTAAGTCAATCTATCGTTTACCCCACGTGATTTATTCCACGCAAAACCTTGATAACAAGACGGCAGAGCATCTCACATTGTGATAGCAAGCATAAAGATGGGGGTGTTAATAAATACCGCTGAAACAATATGTTACAAAGATTAGCGTTAGGCCTAGTTGAGTAGACAACGCAAAATTCTAAATCTGAACAACCGCCCTAAAATGACTCACTCTTCAATACTTGTGATAACTCAGACCTAATAAAAGTAGATATCTCGGCTAGCTTTCTTGGCAAAGGGTTTTGATAAGGGTAGGCCATATACATGGAACGTTCTATATCAAAAGTTTGCGATATTCGGATGTTTTTGTCTATATAGTTACTTTTAACAAGATAGTTTGGAATGACACCAACCCCAACTCCCTCAGAAACAAAGTTTATTAAAATAGAGGTGTTATCAACTTCGATAACATCAGTATATTGACTTTTAATTGATTCCTTATTCGAATGATGTTTGTAGATTAATAGTGTTTTGTGGTTGGCATTACTTACCCTAGATATCAAAACATCACTATAATCACCAAGTTTATGTGCAATAAGAGTGTCATCAATAACATTATTAAGCCTAATCGCTAAATCTACATTGCTTTCTAATAAATTTTCTACATTGTTACTTGACGATATTTCAAAATCAACTTTTGGATATCGTTCTTTTAAGTCTTTAAGAACAGAACCAAAAATAGAAGAGGCTATAGAGTTGGGCATTGTGATTTTAAACTTTCCATCAATGCATTCACTCAACGAGCTAGCTCTGTAATTTAACTCGTGCAAACTCTCTAACGTCTTGATAGCAAGCTCTCTAATGCTTTCGCCATGATCAGTTAAAACGAGTTTCCTTGTTGTTCTGTGGACGAGTGTTACGCCAAGTTGTTTTTCTAATGCTGCTAGCTGCCTGCTGACTTGAGCTTTAGACTTTCCAAGTTCTTTTGATGCATCTGTAAGAGAGAGGCGTTTACAAATGGCTGCAAAGCAGATCAGCTCATTGTTCATCAATTCCATGATTGTTACCTTTTTGCAACTCTGAGTCACGTTGTCTTTTAACTGGTGGGAAAGTATAACTTGCATCATCGGAGGGGGACAATGATATTTAAAAGCCGTCATGAAATAATGGCAGACTACTATCTTAATAAAACCATATTGGATATTAAGTTAAACCGATATCCTGAAGGAATTAACTCAACCGGATTAAATATAGAAAATAAAGATTTAAAAATAAAAAATTTGTCTCGTGAACTTACTAAGTTGGATTCGGGTGATTTAATGTTGATTGTGCATCATTGATAATGACTCATTCCATATCGGAAAAAGTAATAATAAAAGTTGAAATTGATTCTTTAAATTATAAAGTTAAAAGTGTGAGGATATTTAAATATGAAGACTGCAATACAAAATTCGAAAAGATCTGTTTATCAGAAAGATACATTGTATAGAATAATAAATAATATTAGTACTTTGTATACCAAATCACTAGTAAAATTATTTGGTGAAGAGTTGAGAATCCATCATTGCAAACATAAGATTAATGTAAGAACCACTAACGAGTTGAGTGAACATATGAAGAAAGATCTAGGTATAGATTGAAAAGTAGCGAGTTTACACTTGTTAGATTCCTTGTTCCTATAAAGATAATCTAGTACTTACACTTTTGGGTTAAGCAAATGCGTGTCCATGTTGACTCATATTGAACGAGCAAGATGCAAAACCAACGTGCATGGTGTCGGATGTAACCAAAGATACAGTTCAAGTGGTCGCTGTGGTGGAATCGAAGTTCATGGCCCATACAAGACAGCTGATGAAGCTTGCAAAGCAGCAACAGCCAAATACGGTGTAACTAAACTGACTTCACCAATGCTAATCTTCTAACCCTTAAGTTCGTATTATATCTGCTTATGTTGAATGCGATTGCATATGCCAGTCCTATAAAATGTCTCTCTTTTGAGGGACTATTCAATGAAGTATCACGAAATGACTAAAAACTATATTTTTCGTGAATTTGAATGTGGTTTATCCGTCGAACAAGCTGCTGAACTTTGTTTGAAAACTGTGAGAACGGTCAAAGAATGGGATAAGGGGAAAACCATTCCACCGGAGTGTAAGCGGCTGATGAGAATGACAAAGGGAAGGGAACTGAGCCCATCTGACCAATGGGAACACTTTAAAATGCACTATGACAGATTGGAACTTCCGACAGGACAATTAGTTACGGCTCAACAAGTTTTGACTGGAATTGCGTTGTTAGAGATTGGAGCGTTGACTGATTTAGAAGCCGCAGGAAGAGTATTAAAGTATGCGAGGGCTCTAAAGAAGATTATGTGAAAAAGGCTCCGTGAGGAGCCTTTGTTTAAGGTTTATCAGTTAGATCGGTTATTTTTTGCGCAAACCTTACAATGATATTGAATGTATGTGGGTCTGCGACTATCTCTGCTAACGTATTAGCAACCGATTCTTGATCATAGCATGACCATGAATTATCTCTTGATTTAATCATTATCGGGTAGACATTATCTGATTTTTTATATAGAAAAAGCGGCTTGCTAGTTTCGTTTTTTGAACCGTCACGACCATCAGATAACGAACATTCATACCAACCAGTATGCTTTCTAACGTGTCTACCCATGTTTGCTGCCAATGATGAAACTAACTGATAAGGGTCTTTACTCTGTTCTTCTAGTTGTGGTGACCTAATCAATTTTATGCCTTCTATACCAACATATTCAGATATTGAGCTATTTAACTCGTCTAGGGTACATGAAAACTCGCGATTGGCAATTTTGTTGGCTTCGGACTGCCTTTTCGCCTCAGCTAGCGATTGTAGAAAAAGTTCTTTCATTCTAAACCCCTTAAGGATGAACTATATGAAGTGTAACAGGTAAATGGTCTACATATGAGGATGAATTGTTAAATAAGGTAAGTATTCGTCTTTCATCTATGATTTTTGTTGACGGTTCATCTAAATGCCATTGTGAAAACCCTAAGAAGCTTCCTGACACTAGTATTTGATCAAATGAATACCAATTTAAATGATCCACGCTATTGCCTTTAAAACGATAAGTTCCTACAGACTTACAAGATTTTATGTCTTTGTAGTAAGTGTACTGATCTTGCGAAACAGATAACTTCCAAAAAGGGTTGTATAGCGTATGTTCTGGTCGACTGTTGATGGCGTCATAACACTTGCTTGAATGCAAGTTGATATTTATGGATTTACTAAACGGGGAGTCATTGTAATCACCCATACAAATCACATTTTTTTTAGAAGGTAAGTTGTCAATATATTGCTTCAAACTATTAGCTGCAAACTCTCTCTCATCTTTTTTTCCTTGGAGGCGACTTGGCCAATGACTTATAAATAAATCGAATGTCGTTGGGCTATGGGTCTTAGTCGATATTGCGGTATGAATAGCTGCTTTTATGTTTGAGGTTCCGACACTCGCTATAATTGTGTCAACAAATCTTGCATCCACTTTTGAAGGGTTGTATAGCAGCATATGGTCAAAGTACGAGCCACCATTATCCGTTTTCTTAAGCAGGCTAAGTGTCTCCCAACCCTTAGTTTCAGCATACAACTCTATATTTTCTAGATTGTCGCTACCTACTTCAGCTAGGCCAATAACATCACTACAAGCTATAAGATAATCACAGACTATTTGGAAATCCACATATCCGCTACCTAAAGCTTTATTCCTGCCTTTTGGAGGAGTTAATCCACAGTTCCAAAATGTGAATCTAAGGTTTTCTAACTGGAAAAGCATCATGAGAACGGTATTTTCAAATCGCAAAAAGGATTATTTACAATAAGTTAAAGACATATGCAACATATGTTTTTTAATATAGACTCAAACATCTTCTCGTATACGGTAGAAAAATTATACACATTCATTACAGAATGTTTTATATCGTGATCTTATTGAGTTTCAGTGGAATTTACCCCCGTAATACAGATTCGGGGGTTTGCTCCGCTTTTAGGTCCCTCCCGCAAAGCGGGCCCCTCCCAAAATGCTCGCAATACCGCGCACATAATAAAAAAGGGCTCGTATAGAGCCCCATGATTAAGTTCGGTGTGGAAGTGCCAAGGTTTGGTGTCCTACATGTTCCGCTTCCTCGGTCTACGCAGACTGCGCTAGCTTCGACGCTGTGGCGAGCGGTCTCTAGATATGGACAGGCATGTTTTGCTGCAATATGTCTGATGGCTTTTCTCTTTGGCCGCACGTGAAAATCCTCTCTGTTTCTTCCCAAGTCACTCGATACACGCAATCGCTCAACACTTCGAACTGATACCCAATCTTTACCAAGTCCAGATGATCGAAACTGAATAGCTTGTCGCGGCCATCGTACACATCGATGTATATCTTGTAGAACGTCAGGTCACGGTCGAGTTCGGCAGCATACTTCAGCCGTTTGGCGTAGGCGATTTGCTTTGCGTATCCGGTGATGTAGAAGTCGTAATCCTCCAAAGGCCCGAATCCTGATGCTTTCTTTTTCTTCTTCGCTTTGGTTTCTGCCGTATCTACCGTTGGCGTTCCGTCAGGCAGCTGCGCTTGTACTGGGTGTGGTGGTTTAACGGGGTCGGGCGGTTGCTCTGGCTCCGGCCACCAAGCCCAGATATTGAAAACCAACCCAAGCGATAACAGCACCACCGTTCCGACGACAGGCCAACGCTTCCAGAACGGGCGAATGTCTTTTGCTTCGGCTTCCTGCACTTGCTTGTTGGATTGCGAATGACTCTTATAGAACGGGAAGTACTCTGACTTATAAAATCGGGTAGAGGTGTTCACCACTTCACCGGCACAACCATCTTGCACTTTCTTGGTGTAAGAACTGGTTGAACCCATGGCCGTGTTCTTTGTGCATCGGTAGGTCACTTCAATCATGTCCTTAATGTCTCGATGCACTTTGCGGATGTTCTGTGTAAGCAAGATGATATCGACACCGTAGTGACGGTGTATTGAGTACCATTCTAGAATCGGCGCGGCCAAGCCTCGACTTGGCAAGCTCATGTGCGCCTCATCGACCACATAAAGTGGCCCTTGTCCTTTTTCATTGCGCCATTCGTCCGAGTAGTCTTCAATCTGACTGAACGGACGCGAGGTTGAACCAAAATCCGTTAAACGGCCATCCACGATTTTGATGAGTTCTCGAACGTCTTCACCAAACACCTTAACGAACCAATCAATGTTTAAGGTGATATTGGTAATGACTTTGCGGCCATCCTTAATGGCCGGAATAATGTGATAGGCAACAGCCTCATACGTTTTACCGCCACCTGGTCTTCCTGCTATGGCGTATATCATGAGCCTAACCTCGTAAACGGAATCAATTGCAGCATCAAACGCACCGTAATAGCGGCCAGAATGATGGACAGACATTGAGGCACACCGACCGCCGCCATGACCCAAGCCACCGTAGGCGGAATGCTGGTCATGTACTGGCTCATATCGACCGGAGCGAATAGGGAGAACACACCAGAGAGCAACAGATTCACCATTGCCATGATTTGCTCAACCGCCCAAAAGAACAGGTCTTTGAGCATGTTGACCAGCGAGATTAAAAGCTGATAAAGGAACACCAACAGCTTGTTAAATAAATCGACTAACCAATCCATATTAACCTCCAAAAATAATACGACGCGCCGCAAACACTGACGTCATGATGAGCACCGCACGAATAAAACCGAACACCCAATCAAAGCTGATTTGCTCCTCAAAGCTGAAGTCACCGAAGAACGGCACAGGGAGCACGAAAGAAGGGCGCTTGGCACTGGATAAGTCGAGGTCACCAAACGAGTTTACAAAGTTGTCGATGGTGTTGTGTTTAAGATCATCTAACTGACCGGACACCAAACCACCTAAACCATCGGGATAGCCCGACTCATAAAAGCCAGTACAACTTTGGGACTCGATACACGTACCACCCGTACCTGCACCAGACGTATCTGTGTTTGCGATACCGTCTAAGGTGTCAGAAATACCGGAAACTTCATCCGCGATACCATCCATTGCCCCTGCAATTTTCTCTACATCGTCACCCACACCATTAACGGCATTGGTGTTCTTGTTCATGGCCGTGGTGATGTCAGCATTCGCTTGTTGGATAAGGGCCTTAGTGTTTTCGTAAATCTTGTTGTCGTTGATTTGCTGCTTTTGAATGGCTTGCGTATTGGTGACCATCGACGCATTCAGCGCAATGATTTGGTTTTGAACGTCAGCACTGGCTTGATTGATGTCGATGTTCATGTCATTCAGGGCTTTGTTGACGTCCTTATTCATCCCAGTAATGGCTTTCAGAACTGCCGTGTCTGTCGATTCATCGGTGTCAGGCTCTTCCACGTCTGGCTCACTGTCGGTATCCGGTGGATTTACCGTATTGGTTGAGTCGTCAGGTAATACGCTAGGGTCTTCGATGTCACCTGTCGGGTCGTCAGGTTCATGAATGGGGTCATCAGGAATAATAGGGGTGTCAGGGCCATCTTTACCCCAGAAGAGTGTGCCACCTTCACACTGATTGCCTTTGAACTGGAACGTTCCATGACAGATTGTGTTTTGTGTCCATTCGCCAGAATCAACGCCCGTACACAGCGTGGTATCACTAGGAATGCGTTCTAGTTCGCAACGGGTTGCGCCAAAATCGCCATAGCATGCCCCAGTAACTTGTTCACCGTAGACGTACGCCAGCCATTGAAGCAGCTTGGTTTCATCAATGGACTTTTTAAACTGGCAAGCGTCCATACAGGTGCCGTCAGGGTTTTCACCATACTCACAGGCAGGAACGATAGGTTCGCAGGTGACACTGTCACCATCCTCTATCATTTCATAGTCAGCTGGACACTTAGCCGTATCATGACGGAACCATACAGTTTGAATTTTCGGGAAAGAAGAGCTGTCGGTATTACACATTATACGTAAGCCGAACTCATCGCTATCCATGTAACATGACTTAGTGGAGAAGTCTTTGTATCGAACAAACTTATTTTCATAACAAGAGA
Organism: Vibrio sp. 1874; assembly: GCF_033344395.1. Taxonomy (NCBI): domain Bacteria; kingdom Pseudomonadati; phylum Pseudomonadota; class Gammaproteobacteria; order Vibrionales; family Vibrionaceae; genus Vibrio; species Vibrio sp. 1874. The sequence continues at coordinate 15,990 of NZ_JAWPOR010000013.1, read as the reverse complement.
CATAAGAATAAGGATTAACTCTCATCCCCCTAGACAGCTTACAGTCGGGATAAGCGATAACATCTCTCACGGCGTAAGTAGGTTGAGCTGCGCTTGCATGCCATGACAGGAACAAGCACGAAAACAGAAGTAAAAAGAGTGATTTATTCACGTTTTCACCATTAAAAAAGGGGACCGAAGCCCCCTTATCCTCTAAAGTTTTGGCTGGCCACGTATCCGGCAATGCCACCCAAAAGCACAAAGACGATGAGTTGGACATCGTGGAGAACGGCCAACATAAACTTAAGCCTTGTTCACAGCACGCTTAGCAAGAGTGATGGATTTGTAAGCCATAGTAATGCCGACAATCACCAGACCTGCCGCGCCGATTTTGGTTGCCACACCTGATAAGTCGATAGCGGAGAACGGGTCAGCAGCACCACCTTCCGCCGCCATAGCAGGGACAGAAAGCACCGCAACAGTGACGGTTGCCACTGCTTGTTTACCGAACTTTTTAAGCGCGTTTAGACGTTTCATAACAGATTCCTCAAAGTAGTTTTATTAAACGTATTGCCATTTTGATGGCGTAAGTTGAGAGATATCCGCCAACGAACACCAAGGTGAAACCCAAGCCGAACGCTTGAGATATCTCTCCTGGAGTCAGCTGTGTGTAGCTCATTAACGTGTTATATTCTTGAGCCGTGACCATGACATAACCGCTGCATGAAGCCGCTTCAATGTCAGGAACGACAGCGAGAAAACCGTCCGCGTTAGGTAAAGCACACACAGGCATAACGAAATTCCTTATTTAGCCTTTAACGAGGCTTCAAAATGTTTCTTGATGTCGTCATCCACAGGGATGAGTTCTGTCACAATGGCACCTGCCAATGGATCGTCTGGGTTAATCTCCAAACGCAATTGGTATTCACGGCGAGGAACGAGAGCACCTGTGCGCTCAAGTAATAGGGCGTATTGATGATCAATCATCAACGGTTGATCCCACTGTGGGTTCACATCACCGGATTCACCGATAGTGCGGCGTTTGAATTTCTCTGAGTTGATTTCACGTAGAGGACGCGACACGTTCAGTTGAGCACTGTCACCACGTGCAGAGTTCCAAGTGATATCCATGCCAAGTACAAAAACGGATTTAGCCATTTGTTAAGTCTCCAATATGTGAGTCACCAACTTGCCGTAGGTATCGGGGAAGGTGAATTTCGTTCCATCACGGACAAGGGAACCGACCACGGTTTCAATGTCGCCCTCATGGAACTCGATAAGTGAATTAAGGATTTTCCCGTACTGGCGACGCATCCAATGCGCAGAGGCCAACAGGTCTAACGCCGCGCGTTTAGTCGGGACAGGTTTGGTATTGAATTTCTTAGCGGTAGAAATAGACGCAGCGAAATCATTGAGCGCGGCATACGCGCCAGCCGGATTCAGCAACACATCAACATTCCATTTTTTAAGCTCAACTTCAGAGCGATACCAGACAAGACCCGTGTTCGCGAGTTTCTGCTCAAGCGCCTTGTTGTAGATACGCCAGTAAATGCGCGAGGTACGCGAACCAATCGAGTATTGCTCTTTGGTGTAAATCGGTTTGCCATCTTTGCCGATGCTGGCAATGGTCATATCTTCATGAAGCACAGGGCCACGACCACGTTCTGCGGTGCGGAAACAGTCGTCACGCCACGCCTTGTAAGCGTATTCGCAATCAAAAATGCCGTCGTAATCGTCATAGGCCAAGTCAACACGCGCCAGAGTTTGCACACCAAGGACATTAGTCAGCCAGTCATGCAGCGACCACGTAGGACGACGGGCAAATACATGCTTGCATCCCGTTCCGTTGATTTGGAAATGCACCGTGTCATTGTTACCGCCGATACCAACGAAGCCGCAGAAGTCCTCACCATCTGGCGAAGTCAGTTTCATGGATTCGGTGTAGAACTGGAAACCCAAACCGCGAGGTGCAGACAGCGACAGACCAAGCACTTGATTGGTGAAGATGCGCAAGCAATCTTCCAAGTAGTTGCGATAGCAGATATCAAAGGCTTTGTTGTACGCTTCAATTTCTTCAGACGTCTTAGCGACCGTCGGATTAAACACAGGTGGAGCAGGGAACTTAGGCGCTCGACAGTGACGCTGTAACAGTCCTGATTTGGCAAAGCCTTTGTATTCTTCATGCTTGTGCAATCGACGAACGGCGTCATGACAATGACGTAAGTCTTTCACAGCAAACGTAAAACACAGGTAATCAATATGAACGCTTTGCTCATCGAACTTCTTGAGGATGTTAGTTGCGGTAGTCATCAAACACCCCCAAATTGATGCGTTGTTCAACGGTCGTGTTGGTGATGGACACCAACTCATAAGAAGCGAACTGAGACGAAGCCCAAGACTCAAGATGAGACATGGATTTAAGCAAATCCCATTCGTCGCAACCTTTGACCAACACAGAAACCGTGTAGTCAGGCAGCAAGTCGTAATAGATGATTTGAGCTTCGTTCATGATTACTGAGCCTCAGCGATTTTTGAAAGAAGAGTGCGCTTTGGTGCGTTTTTGATGTAAACGCGAAGATCATCAAATTCGTTTTGTGTCAGCTTGCCGTCGCTCATGAACTCGTTAAGCATTGGAGTAGCGGATGGATTTTCTTCAATCCAACGTTGAACTTGAGCGTAAGAGCTCGCAGGAACGTCAAAATTCGCTCGGCCATAGAAGATAAACGCAATAGCTATGAGCCCAGCTAACATACATAAAAGCTCAAGTGGTTTATTACGTTCCATGAGTGCAGCTCCAAGGTGGTGATTAGTTGCGATTTATGGCAATCCTAGTTGCGAGAAATGGCAACTGCAAGATGCGATTTATGGCAACTTTGTAGCTACAATGAGAAGAAATGGAGGTTCTTATGTACACAGCAGAATTAATTAACGCCTACAAAAAGGCGAAAAACTACGTACAAGATAAGCAGGTTGCGCACGATTTGAATCTAGACCCGCCGAAGATTAGTAAAATCCGTAAAGGTGTTAGGCAACTTACTGATGAAGAAGCAGTTTTTCTTGCGCATGGCGCAGGTATAGACCCTGAGATTGCGTTACTAGGATGTCACGCTGATCGCAATGAAAACCCAACTATAAAAAGTATGTGGGAAAGCATTGCAAAAAAGTATAACGGACTTGGATTATCAAGCATTTCAATGGTTTGTGCCGGATTGGCTTTAGTGATTGCAAGTCCACAGGAACCACTATTACAGTGCGCATTATATGTGATGTGGTAAAACCGCCAGTTAAAAAAACTAAGCGGCGGAGATTTGATGTAAGGCGTTGATTAGGCGGGGGTTTTTGTACTTGTCGTCAATGAGTCCACTGACGACACATTGATCCTCTAAATTTAACATATCAGCGATTTTGAACGCGACTTCCCAATCCATTGAGTTTTGTTCTTTCCGCCAACGATACAAACGACTGTGGTTAACGTCTAGTTTTTGCGCCAATTGGTACTCTGACGTCAGTTTGTACTTGGTTTTAACCGCATCCAACAGTTCATTTGTGTAGTTCATTTTCTTCGCTCTCCCATGCTCTCAAACACCATAATAGAGGATCATATTGTCGTTTTCACCATGCACGCAGGGTGTGCATACACGGTCATGTTGTGTATCGTTTGAATCAGTTCATAAATGATACAAGCTTGCGGAGGCTACAACATGGAACGTATCGTTACCGACCCAATTCATTTACCTTGCCCAGATATGGCAGGGTGCATCAATCTAGACCCAGCCAAGACGGCAAACTCTCTCAATAAGATAGCTCAACTGCGCGAGAAGTTCGCTGAGCAATTCCCTAAGAAGAAACAAACCTACATTCCTACACGTTTTCGTCAGGGGGTTGTAGCATGAATTTGAGTATCTGGAAAACGCGCCGCAATCAGCGCCAACTTGTTGCATCACAATGCAATGGAACTCATATTTACTTCGACAGTTTTGAACTTGAAACCTCTGAAGCCTCACTTTGGCTTTTCCAAGGCATGACGCTTGTTGCTTGCATCAAAGCACAAAACAACTCCTTAACCGACATTACCAACACGGCTCAACGTATGGCGACGCTTGGCGCGCAAAACAACGGTGAGTCATTGGTTCAAGTTGAGAGGGCGTAATCATGAAGATTTCAAGTAACCGAGATTTTAGAGACGCCATGCTTTATGTGGAAAATCTGATGAAGCAAGGCAGCTATGTTGGGTTGGTCAATTTTGCAATGAGATTGGCAAGTGATAATCGTGAGCGTGAGGATGCGGTAGATATATTGATTGGGCGTTGGATTCATCACAGAAGTGGGCTTCTGACGTTTGATGAAAAATCCATGATGGCATTGCGCTCGGAAAAACTGGCTAGCAAATTAATCGAATTTAAGCATAAATTAAAAATCCGCAAGCAAGATGAAGCGCCCCAAGTGGGCGCGGATTCTTCCACCGAGCTTTGTGACGGTTGTAAAAACACGTTCAAACAAGACCACGTTATTTGCCCTGATTGCTCTCAGTTGGCTGAGGGGATTTAATCGTGAATCTGCATGTACTTGGTGTGTTTATTGTTGGTTTGCTGTGTTTCTGCATGGGTAAAGACCATTCCGGAAAGGCGTTCAACTGGTCAGATTTAAGCGACGGTGAAATTATCATTTTAGTTTGGGCGGTTGTGGGCTGCGTGTTTTACCTACTTGATTACTCGCAAGTAATAAGAGAGGTGTTATGAAGCACCTATACCAACCGCAACCAGAGCGAAAAATCACCAATTTACTTAGCCCGCACGATGTGGGCTTTATTACGGCGTTAGCGCAAGATGTTACCGTTACCGAGAAAAATATCGCCGCTATCGAAAGCGGTTTTTTTAGTGCTCCAAACCGTGATTGGATGGAAAGTGAACTGCAAAAGTTCAATTCATTGGATCAAATCCACCATTTACGCACCTTAAAAAGTGCCGAACTTGGGCGCGAAGCGCTGGACGAAGTCCAGAAAAGACTAGGCTCGTCAAAGGGCGCAAAAGTCGGACACGGAAAACGTAAGCAGATAGACCGCTTGATGACCCGTTCTCGACGTCTGCCGCCGCGCCATAAAACGAAATCGTTTTGTGGCGACAACGTGACCGATGAATATCGGGCACGCTCACAAGCGCAAACAGGTTGGATTCGTAACGAAAACAACCGTCTTGAATGGCAACCGATTGGCACTAGCCGAGCGTATTTGATGTCCCGTGGTTGGGCGCAACAGATGAAAATGCAGGTGAAATACCACCCAAGCCCGTCCGAAGCACCCGCGCCGCAAAGTGGTGAGCGTTTCACTGACAAGCTAAACCCACGCGCTGTAAAGAAAATCTTTGAATCGGGCGCTTATGTCGCCGCGTGTCACGGTGGATTCAGCACGTTTCTCACCCTGACGTTTACTCAAAAGCAACGCGACCGCATTTTTGGTGGCGAAGCGGTCACGGATGAGGGGCTGCCATATTGCCCAATCCAAACCACGATTGGTGCCGAGGTATCCCGTTTTCTAAATGGCCTCAAGAAAATGTACCAACGCGGGTTTGAATATTCCGCAAGCGAGGCGGGGTCACTTGGGTTAGACGGTGACAAAGTCAAAGTGAATGGTCGAATTGGCCGCCCGCTTAAAGCCGCTTGGAAAGATGACGACGGTATCAAGCACGTTAAAGAAATTCATGGACCAACCGCCAACCCGTTTGATTTTCATTACATTTGGGTCGCGGAATCTCCGGCGAATGAAGATGGTGAACCTAATCCCCATGTGCATGTGCTGCTGAATTGGCGAGTGGAACAGCACCACTTTGCAGGATGGGCGAACCGCATCGAGCAGCTTTGGGGCAATGGCATGGCACATCTGGAGAAAATCAAATTCAGCGAAGCGGCGGCGGGGTACCTCATCAAAGCCGTAGGTTACGCGGCCAAGGGCGATAACGCCGACCAAGGACTGATAAAAGGCAATCGCTACAACATCGCACGCTGTAGCCGTGCCCCTGATTGGGATGTATTGGCATCGTTCGAAGTGGACAACATGACGGGCATCATCAAAGAGTGCGGTTACATGTTGGAGCAATGGCGCAAGCCGATGCAGCGAGAAATCCGACGCAAAGAAACCAAAAAGCAAGATGCGATTCGCGCTATCGACATCAACCGCAAACAAGGCAATCACGATGCCGTTCAAAAGCTTAACCATTTGATTAAGAAGCTAGACCACGAAGCACGCCAGATTCGCAACCAAATCAAGAGTCGCGGCACGTTCGCCAGTAGCTTGAACCAATTTTCTATCGTGTTTGAGGGCGAAAAATCCAAACACAAGGCGGGGGCGTTTTTGTATTGGGCACGCGGTGCGCGTGGTTGGTCGATGAAGTGTACCGCCGAGCGTGATGGTAATGATTTGACGTTAACTCGTGACGACGCCACCGACCTTTACAAAGAACAGTTTGAACGATTTCAACTACGACAAGCCGACTGGAAAAATCAGTTAGCACAAGAGCGGCCGCCAGAGCCGGACATTAACATAATCAAGAGCAATGACATGGCGATTTACCATGATTATTGCCACTACGTTCATTAGCCCGTTTGGGCATTGCTTGCGACAACGATTTTCAGCAACTAGGTAAGGACAACCCAATGAGCAACATCGACAAAATCACCCAAGAAATGGAAGCCGAAGTGAAGCGCAGCAAAGGCGGCGTGTTTTGGCGTCTCATGTTGGTCTGGATGAAGGAAGTCAACAAACAGATTCAGAACAAACCAAACACCGATGAAGAACTAGCCGAGGCTTAAACAATGGAAATGCTATCTCTTAAAGAATGTCAGCAAGCAATGGCCGCGCTCGATGCGGCCGACAAACTCAACGCCAGTGTCGAAAAGGAGTTGAGCCAGTTTAAAAACATGGACACCAACGCGATTATCAAGCGCGCAAGCAAGATGCTCATGACGGGTAACTTGTCGCTTGAAGCGTTTGGTTTAAATCCGACGCTGTTCGACCAAATCGAGCAGCTTACCAAGCTCAACAACAAAGTGCGTGAAAAGTATCGTGGTTGTGTCAAAGGCAACATGCAGCAATTGGAAACAGTCGAGGCGGCCGCCGATGAGTAAACACCCAAACCCAATTCGCGGGCACGTATCGTGCCCCGTTTGCCAAAGTCCCTCAACCGTGCATCGTGTCGGTGAGGGCAAGCTGATTGCTGAGGGCGAGCCAACCAAAAACGGGCGCAACTTAGGACTGCTGTATTACAAGTGTCCGAGCTGTGGCAACAGCCCAATGAGCAAGAGCATTAACGCTTTTGTAGAAACCAACATGGTTGACTCGGTTGAACAGTTAGAGGTGAGTGACACTGTCACAATTGAGGCTGAATCGCCAACGGTTGAACCAGTGCCCGACATCGTTGCAAGCACTGATATGCCTAGCATTGCGGCTGATGAACCAGTGGAAGCGCCAAGCGTTGAAGCCGAGCAAGTAACCGAACCGGAACCCGCTCCAACGCCCGTTAAAAATCCGCCGTTTCCAGTTAAAAAAGTCTTAGCGGGGATAGCCTTTGTCGCTTTGCTGATTTGGGCGATTCGTCAACTGATGCCAACCAAGAAACCAACCGAACCAGATACCGAACAAGGGGAGCCAATCAATGCAGGATGAAATGGAAAACCAACCAGAGTTAGATGATTGGGGCGACTTTTCCGCGGTTATCAGTGGACTGGAGCAAACCGAAGTCAGCGAGTTAACCGACTTACCAACCGAAGCGGCCAACGATGACAACCACCAACCCGCGGGTGAAATGTTTGAGAGCGCATTGTCGGTGCTGTTCACCATTGCCGAGCAAGCGACGTCGATTATATCCGGTGTGGATTTTGAGTTTGACGAAAAAGGCAAAGCGGCGGTGATTGATGCGGCGTTGCCTGTGTTGGAAAAACACAGTGACAGCGTGTCGTCGCTGTTTGGTGATTACATGCAAGAGGCCGTTCTCGGCTTGGCGGTGTTGTCGCTGGTCTACAGTGCCAAGAAAACCATGGCATACCAAAAAGAGCTGTTAGCGATAGAGGAGGAAAAACAGCGTGAGCAAAAAGAAAAAGACGCCGCTTAAATTCCCCAATCCGGTCAACTCCAACCCGTCACACGATGCCGAGCATGTCATCTATGTGGCGGGCACGGGCGGGGGTAAAACCTCCGCCGTTAAGCACTTAGGTTTAGTGCCAAAAGCCGCGCAAGCGGTTTTTTTTGACCCTTACCGCAACTATGCGGGGGCGAAATTCCGCGGCCAACAATGCCTTGAAACCAGTTCTCGCGTGGCGTTCGTCAAGGCTTTGGTGATGGCACGTAAACGCGGCAAGTCGTTCAAGTTGGCGTACATTCCCAAAGATGGGGCTTGCTCGGAAGAATTGGAGTTCTTCAGTGCCGCGGTATGGGCGGTGGGTAATGGCGACGCTAAACAACTGCATGTGATCATCGAAGAGCTAGCAAGCTGCGTGGAAACGTCCGGTAAACTCAAAGGCAAAGCGGGCGAATTGTGGCGCGGTGGGCGTCAATATGGGCTTGTACTGCATTCGATTTTCCAACGCGGGCAGGAAGTACCCAAGACCGTGACCGAGCAATCACCTGTATGGTGGATTGGTGCGGTCAACTCGATGGCGGATGCTCGATGGCTCGCCGATAAAAAAGGCTTGTGCGTCGATACCTTGGCGGGGTTGAAATCAGCCAAGAACAACAAAGCCGCAATTGGCAAGCCGATTGCCGAATATATGCTCGTTCGTGACGGTATTGGCAACGTGGAAAAGTCCTCATTTAACTGCCTGACGGGCACCATTCACCGTTAATTTCAACGCTCATTCAACCTATAGGTTAACCACTTAACCTATAGGTTGCTCTCACTTCCAAGCCTGTCCGTTTCCCTGTTTCATGAAATCACTTTTTAACCGTGTACAACCGAAAGGGACAACATGAAACAGCAACACAAAAACCTACTGATGGCACTGATTATCACGTTAATCGTGATTGCCGCTATCAACAACATCAGCGTGCTAAATCCAGTGCGTGAAACTCTTAACGGCGAAAATGGGTGGTTCTAATGGAAGCACTAAAACAACCTTTTAACCCGCGTCCACGTGAGCTTGACCCTGTTGAGGGTGTGAACTGGGGCAACCAAGCCACCTTGCGCTTGGTATCGGGTCCAACCTACCAAAACATTGAACTGGTGACGGACATTCTCGACGCGGCAGACATCGAGCGCATCACGGTAAAAGTGAACGGCCGTGAAATCGTCAACGTCACGGGTCAAGACCTTATCGACTTGCAAGAGCACAAGAAAGAATACGTGCAAGCGGGTCGCTACGTGCTGAACTTCTCGGATTTGTCGATGCGTACCAAACTGGGTATCCGTACAGGTGAGCTTGTGACGCTGCAAGGCGAAATCTGGTTTATGTACATCCAGCTAAAAGCCAAAACGGGTGCCGCGGCACCAATGATTCGCGCTCGTGCTCATACCACGGCGGCGCAAAGCCAACGCATTTACATGCCGCGCATCTATTCCCAAACGTGGTACGCCGCATCGAGTGGTCGCACACCGTTTGACTTTGCCGAGCGTAGCGCGGCGCTGTCTATCAAGCGTTTGCACCTCAAAGACAACACCATTGAACGCGTTCGCGTCCTGCGTGATGAACGTGAAGAGCTCAACGTCAACAAGGCCGATAACGCCTACGACTTAGCCGCGGCGGGTCGTGAGCAGAATGCGGGCTTCTTCTCGATGGACTTCACGCGTTGCGGTTTTGGTAGCGAAGCACGTTTACCAACGGCGGCCATGAAACAACTGGCGTTTGAAGTGGAAAAAACGGCGGCGGGTAGTATTCCGGTGCTGATTGAAGCCATCGAACAAGTGGCGGTGCCTACCGCGCAGTAAGGGGGCGTTATGGCGCAAGAGCAAAGCATGTGGGGGTCCATTTGGGACGGCGTCCTAGAAACGGGCGGCGAACTGATGACCGACGTTACCGACTTGGGCAAGGACTGGCTTGGCGTGAAGATTGAAAACGAAGCCGACCGCGTCCAGTCGAGTAACCCAGATGAACAGCGAAAGCACAATAACGACTACCAACAACCCACGGGTGAGCCTGTGTACACCTCCGCATTTGCGGGGGTGACCACCACGCACCTGATGATGGGGATGCTGTTCGTATTGTTGTTATTGGCGATGTTCTACGTCGCTAAGGGGAAGAAGTAATGCCGTTTATTCCATACCTGATTGCAGGTGCGGTGGGCGTATGGGCGGGCATCAAAGTCTCGGGCGGGTTTGACCGCATCGGATGGGTGCTTGGTCTGCTTCTGGTGTGTTATGTCCTGTACAAGAAAGGATTCAAATTATGATTGGTGGGCTTTTAGGGAATTCCGGCTCGATGCCAATTAGCGCCAACGGTGGTCCCGCGGTCAGCGGTGCCGATGGCGAATCAAGTGGCAGCCTATCGGTAGGCAATATCAACATGGGCGGGGGCAATTCCACCACGTTGATGATTCTTGTAGTGATTGTGATTGCGGCGGTGTTGCTATGGAAAAAGAAGTAATTGAAGTCGTGACGCAATCGAAACGTGCGCTTGGGGAGCTCAAGCCCGCGTTTCGCGCTTGCCCTGATGCGTATGTCGAACTGTGCAAAGCGGTCAAGGATGGCCGCGTGAGTCTGTATCGCCTTATCAGCAATGAAAATGATCTCATCATTGCGGGTGAGCGAGACGGGGAAAACTACTTTTTGTGGGGCGTTGCGGGTCGTGGTCTGCGTTCGGGGATTATCCAGTTATGCAAAGTGGTGAAAGCGGCGGGCATGTCATCCATGACCGCCGATACCGCCTTTGATGGCGTTGCCCGTTTGGTGCGCTCAATTGGCGTCACCGCCAAGCAAGACGGTGACTTTATTCGTTTGGATTTGGGAGTGCAGTAGATGGGTAGTTCTAAATCAAAATCGAGTAATACCAGTAACACCACTAACGTCAGCGGTCAGAATGCCATTAGTGGCGATAACCTCGGTGTGGCGATTTCGGGCGTGAATAACTCGACCATCAACACCACCATGACCGACCACGGCGCAGTGAATGCCGCCATGGAACTTGGCGAACAGGCCTTTGAGTTTGGCGGCGAGATGCTCAACAGCAATGAGCGCATTTCGCTTGAAGCGATGGACACCACGCACGACATTGCCGAAACCGCCATTGATGAAGTGGCCGACTTTGCGGGCGATTCCTTGGCGACCTACGCCTCAACCAACAGCGAAAACCTCGATATGTTGGCAGGACTGGCGGGCAACCAAGCGGCGCAGAACTCGAAGAATCTACAAGCCATGATGGACTTGGCGAAATTCAAACAAGACGGCGGGCAAGTCGAAACAAGCAAGATGATGGTGGTATTAGCAATCGTGCTTGTGTTGGTGCTTGGCTACGTAATGGTGAAGAAACGATGAACACGCAACTATTAGCGGGTCACGCCATCCCGCTGACGCCAGATGGTAATTGGCTGTATCTGAAAGCGGCGCAAGCTGAGATTGAAATCTATCGTGAATCGTCCGGTGAGCGCGTCACGCTTGGTAAGTCGTCAGTGTTTAACGTGGGCGAGGGTAAACACCTTGGGCGTTTGCTTATCTCAAGCCGCACCGATAACCAGATTGAAATTCAATTTGGCTTTGGGATGTTCACGCCGCCCGTTGAGGGTCAAAGCGTCGTGGTTCAAGCACTGCCAAATGTGGTGATTGAACAAATGCCAAGCGTGACGGTTGAACACTTACCCGCGGTAGAAATCGCGCCCAATCAACAACTGGCAGTGAATCAGCTTCCCGCGGTTGAATTGGCCGCGAATCAACAGCTCGGCGTCACGACGTTGCCGCCTGTTGAGTTCAAAGCGCCGCAACCCGTGAATGTTCAATCGTTGCCATCGGTGGAAGTGTCCGCGTTGCCCGCGGTCACGCTCGAAGCAACGCAAGTGGTGAAAGTGGATAAGCAAGTCAGTGGAAACCTCATCACCGAAGCGGTGAGCGTGTTCCCGCACAGCATTGCGCAAAACGCCACACGCAAAGCCATCACAATTAAGGCGGCAAAAGCTAATAGCGCCTCGGTGTTTATTGATGCGTTTGAACTGGAAGCGGGCGAGCGCATCACCATTGAAAGCACGGCCGCAATGACACTAACGGGCACGGCGGGTGACGCCGTCACATTTATGGAGATTTAACGCATGGGACAAGTACGAGAGAACCTACCCAACGGCGACCCACGCAACAAAATTGAATATCTTGCAGACATGCTAGATAGACTAGAAAAACAACTACCAAGCGAGCCAATCGAACCAGTTAAAGCCATCTTTCTGGATGCTAAAACGATAGATTTATCGAGAATGCCTATCTTGAACGTCACACCAGACCCAAAGGTTTTCGTTAAAAAGCTGACTTTCGACTTTTACTCAGAAGAAAGGTTTTTACCGCACAATTATATTGTGCCGCCAACGAGTAACTTTCCTTCAGAAAGGCGCATGTACTGCGCGGGCTACGGTCTTAGCTTTTTTAACCGACATCATGTCGATGATACCAGTCCGTTAAAGACCTCCGAATACGTCAACGACATGACCAAATCAGTCGGGGTTATGAGTGTTGACGGTAACTCGGTCAATTCTTTGAATACAGCGGGTTGGCTATTTGATGGCAACAAACACCATATCGAAGTGGTTTATACCCCAGGTGAGTTGGTTTCGAATATCGGCGGTTTAGCGTTTACTGGTTGCGTCTGGAACCTAAAAGGCTACGACGCCGACGATAACTTGATTTTCCATTTGCCATTAACAGGTGGTGAAGGCGAAATCGCGCAAGGGACAAGCTTTTACGATTTGATTCGCGGTGAGCATTTTGAAACCCAAGTGCCATTAAAGTGGGTAGAGCTGCCGTCACACGTAAAGGCATAGCATGCATTTTTTACTTTTAAGCATTGTCATTCTAGGGATGGGAGCTTTTACTATGACAACCTCAACCACATCAAGCGTTCGCGGAATTCGCATCCATAACCCGCTTAACATTCGCATTGCCTCTAATGCGTGGAAAGGCAAGGTGACGCCGTCACGCGATAAAGCCTTTGAAACCTTTAAAGCGCCCGAATGGGGCTTTCGTGCGGGAGCGATTTTGCTGCGTAACTACCAACTACGCCACGAACTGCACACACTAACCGAAATCATTCACCGCTTTGCGCCACCAAACGAAAACCACACAGCCAACTATGCACGCTTTGTCGCGGGTCGCGTTGGCGTCGGTATGGATGAGCGCATTGATTTGGTGAACAACAAGCCGTTGCTGGTCGAAGTGCTTCACGCCATGAGCATCATGGAAGTGGGTCGCCATTACAGCAAGCACACGGTACTGAAAGGTGTCGAGTTAGCTTAAAACGTCGTTGAAAACGTCATTGATAGCGTCATATGACGTTTGATTATATTAAGGAAAAAGTATGTTTGAACGTTCAACATTAAAAGGCTTTGCGTTATTGGGTTCGGTCATTGCTGCGGCGACGGGCTACGGCCATTTATTCAGCGTGGAATTGACCGATACGGGCGTCAATTTTGGTGGTGCGGTTGGCTTGGCAATTCCTGCCGTGATTGGTGCGTATGAAGCGTTACCGGACAAGTGGAAACCAAGCAAAAAAGTAGGGGGCTTGGATGGAGAGCGCCCTAGTTAACGCCTTATCTGGTCTGGGTTTTTCGTCTGAATCGCTTGTGCTGTTTGCTTTGATGGGTATGAACTTGAAATACCAGATTGCTATCAATAAGCAGTTAACCCAAGGGCTGCAAGAGGTACGAGAAAGTGTTTTGGTTCTAACGGCCACGCGCAACAATGAAAGCTAAGGCTTAAACCTTGCGAACTGGTTCGAAACGTTACTAATGACGATTTACACAGCGAGTAGGGAGCCGATACTTTTGGCGGGTCGATTGACCTCGATAGGCTTCAAATGACGCCACCAAAGCAGAAGCCTGAAAAGCCGAACCCTTAGCGATGGGGTTCGGCTTTTTTTGTTTGTTGCATATGCATCATTTTCATTAGCTCGGTGTTGCTCATAAGTATGGCTGCGAGCAGAATTATACCGATACATTTGGCATTCAAAGGTTACTTATGAGTAAAGAAAATCCATGGGAAAAAGTAAAAATCACGAACAAAAATAAATCACTTTATGGGGCTATCGCTTTTATTTTTGCTTTGTTAGTCGTTGCAAGTGCGTCGAATAATAATGGGCATCAAGCCAATTCAGAATCGAACCATACAGAGTCGAACTATTCAGAACCATCAGAAAGCAGCGTTTCAGCCTGCAAGTCACTGATTAGTAGAAAGACATCTTACAAGATTGATAGGCTCAGCCACATTGGTAGTAACAAAGGCAATCCGGTTATTACGTACTATGTTGACCCAGATTTAACTCATAAATTTCAATGCATAAATGGTGGAGTTCAGTTATGGGCAAAAGGAGCAGGGGTATGGATGTCAATGTAAAGGAAGATAGCATGCGGAAATACTATAAATTTGGGTTAGGAGCGATACTGATAACTGCGTTCGTATACTTTCTATTTTTTGGTGTAATAGAAAGACACCCTCTTTCAAATGACACGTCGGCTTGGGGAACGTTTGGCTCTTACTTTGGAGGAGTTCTTGGGCCAGTCTTGTCATTTTTGGCGTTTGTCATTTTGGTTAAGACACTTGAATCTCAGCAAAAAGAAGCGGAGAGACAAAGGAAATTTTCTGAAATAGAGTTAAAAAGTTCAGCTCTAGAAAACGCCGCGAACGAGTTTGAATCTTTATTAAATAAACCAAAGAACTCAAATGGTCAAACTATCTATGATTCTGTTGTAAATAAACGTACGGGCTCTGTTGAAGATGCTAAAACGGCACTAATACCGCTCGTTTTTATCGCTTATTACATCAAGGATATTAAAGATTCTCTAGCGGATTATTACGGTGACGACACTGGTATTCAAACGTTGAGCTTTCAGCACCGCTGGACATTTAAATACTCAAAGTTAGCTCTATCGGCCAAAGAGTTGGTCGGGGATGATTACTTACCATCCGATAAGTGGCAGATTCTACGTGATGGTGGTCTATTGATATAAGGTGGTAAATCACCACCTTATTTTACTTATTGCCCCTAAATTTAGTTGGTATCCATGGAGCTGCATTTCTACGACCACCTCGAAACGGGTGCGGTGTAGATTGCAGCTCTGTGATCTTAGGCGCTTCGATGTGACCATATCTAGCGACCAATTCCTTGTATTCATCACGCCAAAGGGCCTGTTCCTTTAACTCTGTCGGACTGAGTTGACGACCGTCAGGACAAATCAACACAGCGCGTTTCTCATCAATCCGAAATCCAGACCAACGATTGTCATTTGGCAGGAAACCGAGGCTTTTAATCAAAAGCAGCTTTTCAGCCATTGGATTTATCAAAATGCGGCCATCTAACCAACGACGAACGGTGACAGGTTTTACGTGAAAAAACTCAGCGCCGTGCTTAATACTCGTGAAGTTTTGCCAAAACAACGTAGTGAAAGATTCTTTTGTCATGTGATGTGCCTCGAAATTCTTTATATTCTTAAAATTTTTTTTCGTGTGGCAAAGCCGAAAAATTTAACAAATCACGACTTAGGCCAAAACGCGTGGGTGGCGATGTTAATGAGGCATTAGAGAGAGAAAAAACAAACTTAAGTAAAATGCGACTGACAAAACAAGGACTTATATTTTGTTGAGTCGAAATTAAATCAGGAAGTATCAGAGCGTAAATCGGTGTAACTAAAACTAAAGTCAGTGCGTATTATATGTGTTATGTTAAATTAAATATTGCTGTACGCTAAATGCTGTCTGAGTATGCTCCTATTCCCCTGCAGATTTTAAATTTAAGGGCCTTACTGTAAGTATTAAACATAATGGTTATTTACCATAAAATACTTAATATAGATCTTAATAATCTATCGATTGTTAAGATCTATATTAACGCCTTTTTGCTTAT
>NZ_JAWPOR010000139.1:0-1151 GCF_033344395.1 Vibrio sp. 1874 | reverse complement strand
AAGGCACGTTTGCCGTATCTAAACCTGTAGGTGAAGGTAAGCACATCAAAGGGGTATTAGGTTACGAGAAAACGGATGGTTTTAACGTTAAACCTTTGCCGGGTTTGAATGATGGCGATGAGCACGGATTTGAAACGTTGAACCTTAAATTAGGTTACCAGCAAAACTTTTCTGATAATTTTTCTGGTTACGTTGGCTTTAGTACATACAGCAACGAATACGACTATGACAACAGCAGTTATGGCAATCCTGGGTGGGGAACAGTAGATAAGCACGAAAAGAAAACGGGTGAAGTGGAATACGTAGGTGCAGATTTGTCACTTGAGTATTCTAAAGATGTTTACACTTCTGAGTTGAAGTTAGCTTACGGTCAACAAGACAACTATGACCTTAAATCGGGCCAAAGTAAGTCGACCGGCGATCACGTGGCCATCGAACAGTTCAATGCAATTTGGCTAAACTCATACAGCATCAATGATGAACTGAGTATTGGGGGCGGCTTAGATTACCGTAATGAGAAGTTAGCAAAAGGCTACCTTGCACCAAGTGACTGGGGACCAGCGAAAGACTACAACCCAGAGAAGAACCCAAGAACAAACATTGGCATCAGCGCAATTGCTCAATATGCATTGAATGCATGGACCTTCGAAGCCAGCGTACGTAATGATGAAAACAACCAGTTTGGCAACAACACTACGTGGCAAACTGCAGCAGGTTGGAAAGTTTACGAAGGATACGAATTAACGCTGAGCCACGGCACTGCATTCCGTGCGCCTAGCTTTGTTGATTTGTATTACCCTGGCTATGAAATGCCGAACTTAAAGCCAGAAGAGTCAAAAAACACGGAACTGTCGTTATCTGGTGTGGCATCGATTGTTGATTGGACTGTAACTGGGTATTACAACCAAATTGAAAACATGCTGATCTGGAAAGGTGCGGGCATGCAAAACATTGGTGAAGC
The DNA here is from genome assembly GCF_033344395.1 of Vibrio sp. 1874. Classification (NCBI taxonomy): domain Bacteria; kingdom Pseudomonadati; phylum Pseudomonadota; class Gammaproteobacteria; order Vibrionales; family Vibrionaceae; genus Vibrio; species Vibrio sp. 1874. Next base: position 190 of record NZ_JAWPOR010000139.1, on the reverse strand, counting down.
TGAGATTAAAGGTATCGAACTAGAAGTTAAACTCGATACTGATATTGTCTCTCATGAGTTCTACCTAGATTACAAAGATCCTGTCGACAAGTCGGGTGCAGAAGATACCCAACTAGCATACCGCTCCAAGCGCGGTGCTAAGTGGAATGCTTATGCGACATTTGACCAATGGACGTTGGGCTCGCAGTAT
>NZ_JAWPOR010000138.1:0-1152 GCF_033344395.1 Vibrio sp. 1874 | reverse complement strand
TGTCCGATTGGATGATCAAAAGTAACTACCACGGTGCGGTCGCCATGCAGTACGCACAAACCAAATACATGCCTGCACGTCTGCGTGTATTTCTCGACTTTGTAAACGAACATCTCGTGTCTAAGGAACCCAACCATGTTTAATGCGATTCATCACGTCGCTATCATTTGCAGTGATTACCCAACATCAAAGCATTTTTACACCGAAGTGCTAGGGCTAAAAATCATCGCAGAAAACTATCGTGAAACGAGAGATTCCTACAAACTCGACCTTGCGTTGCCGGACGGAAGTCAAATCGAGCTGTTCAGCTTTCCCGGCGCACCGGAGCGACCAAGCTTTCCGGAGGCGCAAGGCTTGCGACATTTGGCGTTTCAAGTCGACAACGTTGAAGAAGTAAAAGCGTATCTGGAATCCAAACACATCGCTGTTGAACCCATTCGCATTGATGAGTTTACGGGCAAAGCATTTACGTTCTTCCAAGATCCCGACGACTTACCATTGGAGCTTTATCAAAAGTAAAAAGAGCCAGCAATTCGCTGGCTCTTGTTTTATACCAATACGACACCTTAGTTCAGTGCTGCTTTTAGCTTCTCGACACGGTTGAACACCACCCAGTCCAACAGCAAAACGCTCACAATGGCTAAACCGCCCATCGGGAACGCGGCACAAATGGCAACCAATGTGGCTAACCCCAATTTCCACATTCCGTCATGTTGAAATTGTGGCGGCGCGCCAAGCGATGCGCTGCGACTTGGTCGACGGAACCACCACATCACCACTCCGGAAATAGCAATCAGAATAAATGCCAGACAGAACAGCACATTCAACGCCTTGTTGATGATGCTTACGTCTCCTTGGTGAAGTGAGACACCCGCAGCCATTAACTTGGCAAACCAGCTGTAATCCTGCCAAGTCACATCCACCAGCAAACGACCTGAGTATTGGTCAAAATGGCTGGTTCGATCTTGTCTTGGGTCAGAGATGTCCCCTCCCATTGAGTTGGCTGCAACGGTGTAAACACCGTTATCTGAACGAGGCAAGAATATTTTGTAGCTGGTAAAGCCCATCATTTCTGCTTTAAGAATAATGTCGTCAATCGATAACGCGCGATGGCTCGCCGTGTAAGACGCCCCCCTTTCCATGTTCGCGTGA
>NZ_JAWPOR010000137.1:0-1152 GCF_033344395.1 Vibrio sp. 1874 | reverse complement strand
ACCCAATACGTAATCTTTGGGTGGTTTGGCATCATGGCGGAAGCTACTTTCCTGCTTGATGATGGCCATGGCAACATGAATGGGCGTTCCCCACTCTTTTTCCATATCTTTCGCATCATCATACCAACCAGATTTTTCTCGGAATATCTCACATAGGTTATCTTGCTGTTTTGGTGGCGCTGTCGCACATCCCGCAAGCAACACACTTCCTAGAACCGATACAACCAACGGCTTAATGTTCAATCCCACCCAATCCTTACTTATTGATTATTGTTTTAGATAAGCGAAGTAGTTTTCCAGAAACTCGTCAAAAGATAACGTATCGCTTTCTTCCGCTTGTCGCTGTTTCTCAACTGAAGAAGCCACTTCCGTTTCCATTATATCTTGCGAGTAATGTTGGTAACCGTGAGCCAGATTTTCTTCACGGAACTTCATGCCAAGAGCACAACCTACTTTGCCAAGTCCACCAAGTTCTTTGGTTAGCTCAAGCAATTGGCCAGAAATCGTCAGTTCAGGGTTATCAATCCATGCTTCTAACTTGTCACATACAGCTTGGTAAGCATCGCCACCAGCCGCAGAATCCATCTCTACTGCGATTTGGCGCAACTCAACGAATACTCGTTTTGCCCAATCTTGCAAAGATAAGCGTTCACCTTGGCAACCGATTTGCAGCATCAAACCTTTTTCACGACCAGAGATGATCACTTTGTTCCAGTTGTCACGCCAACATTCTAGTTCGCAGTTATCCATTGGGTCAGAGTCTGACAACGCCGCCCACGTTAGGAAAAGATCTAAGAAACGAACTTGCTCTTCGCTAACACCAACGGCACTGAATGGGTTCACATCTAATGAGCGCACTTCAATGTATTCCACGCCCGCGCGACTCAATGCGTCTGATGGCTTCTCACCCCTTTTCGCTACGCGTTTCGGACGAATTGGTGCGTACAATTCATTTTCAATCTGGAGAATGTTGGTATTGAGCTGACGGTACTCACCATCCACTTTTACTCCAATTTTTGCGAATTCTTCAGATGGTCGACGAATCGCATCACCTAAACCTTCAAGATATTGGTCAATACTGTTGAAACCAATTTTCAATACGCTTTGAGCACTGTTGGTATAACCAAGATCACTCAAGCGAAGAGACGTCGC
>NZ_JAWPOR010000136.1:0-1153 GCF_033344395.1 Vibrio sp. 1874 | reverse complement strand
TTTACACGAATGTCGCCGCGATCATTGATGTACTTAAACTCGATCTCGGTGCGGCCTGAGCCTTTGAGAATAACGTCTTGCGTTTTCTTTGGCAGAGAGTTGAACGGAGCATGCAAATCAAAACCATAATGATCCGCCAATGAAGTCAGCATTTGGAAGTAATAGTAATTCTTTTGATCCCAACCACGAATGGCACCTTGTGCCAAACTGAGTGAGTCATCTTGAATCACTCGGCTTGGATCAAAATACTGTTGTACACCCAAGCCATCACAAGTTCCACACGCGCCTGCTGGGTTGTTAAATGAGAACAATCTCGGTTCCAGCTCTTGCATGCTGTAGCCACATTGCGGACAAGCGAAGTTCGCGGAAAAGATGATTTCTTCCCCATCGCCATCCATCGGAGCAATCACCGCAATACCACCAGAAAGCTCTAGCGTCGTCTCAAATGACTCTGCTAAACGTTGTTGCAGATCTGGGCGAACTTTGAATCGGTCGACCACGACTTCAATGGTGTGTTTTTTGTGTAGCTCAAGTGTTGGTGGATCTGAAAGATCGCAAGTTTCGCCGTCAATACGCGCTCGAATAAAACCTTGTGCGGCAAGGTTTTCTAGTGTTTTTACATGCTCACCTTTGCGCTCTTTTACGATTGGAGCAAGCAGCATCATTTTACTGCCTTCTGGCAGTTCCAATACTTTATCCACCATCTGGCTGACAGTTTGTGCGGCTAATGGGGCGTGGTGAGTAGGACAGCGTGGTTCACCAACACGAGCGTAAAGCAGACGTAAGTAGTCGTAAACTTCGGTGATGGTACCGACGGTTGAGCGAGGGTTATGAGATGTCGATTTTTGTTCAATAGAAATCGCCGGTGATAAACCTTCGATATGGTCGACATCTGGTTTTTCCATAAGAGACAAAAACTGACGAGCATAAGCAGACAGTGATTCGACATAACGTCGTTGGCCTTCTGCATATAAGGTATCGAATGCGAGAGAGGACTTACCGGAGCCGCTTAACCCAGTAATTACTGTCAGTTTATCGCGAGGAATAGTCAGATTGATGTCTTTGAGGTTATGGGTTCGGGCACCGCGAACTTCTATTTTATCCATCGTTTTTGCTCTATGTATAACCAAGTTGGGCAAGTATTACATAGTGT
>NZ_JAWPOR010000135.1:0-1155 GCF_033344395.1 Vibrio sp. 1874 | reverse complement strand
GATTTGCTGCTCTACCGGTAAAAGCTGCCTCATGAGATCACCAGCAGATTCTAGATCTTGTCGAATCGTTTGGTAAGCGACGTCTAATTCTTGATTTCTCGTGAGTAACATATTGTGCAAATCGAGAGTACGAAACCCTGCTCGTATGCGTGCTTGAAGCTCTTCTACCGACGTTTTTTTATCTACGAAATCATCCGCGCCAGCGTCAATGCCTTTGACAATCGAGCCCTGATCATTGCGTGAAGAAAGTAGGACAAAAAAGATATACCGCTCAAACGCCGCAGATTTGAGTACACGACACAAATCAATACCACTGAGCCCAGGCATCATCAGGTCACTGAGAACAAACTGAATATCTTTTCGGTGCGTCAGGACTTCAAGTGCAGACTCACCGTCCTCCACCGCGACGACTTCGTACCCTTGCTTTTGCAATGCGGAGGTCATGTAAAGCAATACCGTTTTGCTATCGTCGACCAATAAGATTGGTTTCATTTCTCTCCTTAACGCTGGTAGCGACTAACGAAGTACTCTATTTATTGACTGCTCATCTCTAAAACGACTGTAGTCTTCGGCTAAAAGTTGATGTTGATAACGGGTGTAAGACAATGCTTCGTTTGAAATGACGATCTGATTTTCTTTTTCGATAAGCTGTCCGCGCAATTGCTCTATTTGATCACTTTGCTGCGTATAGTTCAGGTACATCGCAACTAAACCAAAGATAGAAACAACGAGCGAAGCAAACAGTACGTTGTTGATGGTTTTGATTTGAAGATTCATAACCTCTCCTTGTCTCTTGCCAGACATCTCTAAATGAAAAGAACGTCTACAGACTAAGAGCACTCTGCTCTAAAACGCATTGAAGCCTATTGAGGTTGTTGTATATAAAAATAATTATAGGAGATGAGTAAAAAAAGAAGAGAAAACTTGAAGTATTTGAATACCTTTTTGTCATTGGCATTCAATACGCAGCGAGAGAGAAAACGCTCGCTGCGAAAAAATTAGCTTTGGAATGCGTCTCGGGCAGACACTTGTTCAAACCAGCGAGCGATGTTTGGGTACTTCTCGAAGACTTCAATACTCAAACCATTCACCGCAAAACCAATGAAAATATAACCGGTAATATCGACAACGGAAAACTGGTCTGTCGCAATGTAT
>NZ_JAWPOR010000134.1:0-1157 GCF_033344395.1 Vibrio sp. 1874 | reverse complement strand
TTACAAACAATACAGGACGTATCTCCTTCATTTTGTGTAGATTCAGGCGTGCTAGTGCTATCAATTACACTCGTTTCCACCGCGAATGATGGCGCTGAAAACAGCGTACCCAACAACATTGCAAGCGGCGTCATCATCCACTTTGTTGTGTGCTGCATGTTTTGAAACTTCCATGAGAATTAAGTTCATTAGAATAAACTTAAAGACAAACAGATTATTGGGATGAAATTCCATAAAAATTCAGATAATCAACCCCAATAAACCTATCAACCATAAAATTACTCTTATGGTTAAATCCTTATTTAATTTTTTAATACTATTTATCTGAGTATTGTCGCGTTCTACTTTGCTTAAAAACGTACTTTAAAATGACTTTTTATAAATAAAGCCACGCACCACAACATTAAAGAAGCAGCAAAGCAACGCTATTAAAACAAAAGTTAAAAGACAATTATTATCAACAACTTAAAATCAACAAAAACAGTTAAAATGAATGAGTCAAAATGTATAAGTTAAAATACAATAAAATATAAGAACGTCATTCCGTTTAATTTTAGTCGTTATTGTATTGAGAAAGTTTAATTTTCAATTTCTAAAATTGGTGGGATACACACAAGAGAAATCATCAAAACCATCCGTTGTTAATAATGAATTTCGCATTTAAAACAAAAGATAGAAACAAGATCAAATTCATGTTTTCTAATATATCTATTCAACCCTTGACAAGTTTGAATAGAAAATCAAACTTTCAGTCAATCTAAAATCAACAAAACATTCACTAAGTGAATACTCAAAAGATAAGTCAAAACTAAATAGCACATACGGTCAGCATATTTGTGAATTACTATTCATTAAATATTTTTTTATGAATTAAACAATAACGTGACCGGATTCACACAATTGCACTGCATGCAACATAAAGCAAACGAAATTTAAGTGTTTACGGACCCAAAACGTGTCGATAGAACAGAGGTTAAACATCGAGCTGAAACACGTATTTCCCACCAAAATTTATTTTACATAGCAGTGAGTTACCTGCATCCAAGCGGTTAAAGTGCGTACTGATGTGACTCATTTTTGAGAGAGGAACATAAGAAGAGCAAAAGCACTAAAAGAGGATAATGCGATTTGAATAACCAGTGCTTCAAACCGCACTT
>NZ_JAWPOR010000133.1:0-1158 GCF_033344395.1 Vibrio sp. 1874 | reverse complement strand
TGACGCGTGTTACGAAGGGCAACATGCGACTACTGCTCTAAATGCAGCCAATGAAGTTGCTGTTGATGCGTTTCTAAATAATCGCCTTGGTTTTACAGACATAGCTCGCATCAATGAATTGGTTTTGCATAAAATCACCGCAAGCTGCAAACCTGAGAATGCGAATAGCTTGGAAAGCTTGCTAGAGCTAGATAGAATGTCTCGAACTATCGCCCTAGAAATTATACGCGAGCGTAGCTAATGACTGGTATTTTGTGGAATCTTGTTTCTTTTATCGTTGCTCTGGGCATTCTCGTTGCCGTGCACGAGTTTGGGCACTTTTGGGTTGCTCGTCGTTGTGGCGTGAAGGTTGAAAGATTTTCCATCGGTTTTGGTAAGTCTATTTGGCGAAAAGTTGGTCAAGACGGAACCGAATACACTATCTCAATGATTCCTCTTGGTGGATACGTCAAAATGGTAGATAGCCGTGTTGACGATGTGCCAGAAAGTGAAAATCATTTAGCCTTTGATCAAAAGCCGCTTTGGAAACGAACGTCTATTGTTGCAGCTGGCCCTATCTTTAATTTCTTATTTGCTATTTTTGCTTATTGGTTGGTTTTCCTGATTGGTGTACCAGCGGTAAAACCCGTAATTGGTGAAGTTACGCCCAATTCGATTGTTGCTGAGGCAGGAATTGAATCTGGAATGGAACTAAAAGCAGTATCAGGCATCAAAACTCCGGATTGGGAATCAGTTAATATGGGATTAATTTCTCATATTGGTGATGACGCTATGACGCTAACACTGACGTCAGACTCAGAAGTTGGCGCTGAAGTGACGAAAACGCTGGACCTTCGTGACTGGAAATTTGATCCAGAAACCGAATCTGCGATGCATTCACTTGGTTTTGCTCCATATACACCAGAAATCTATCGCGTTATTAAGCAAGTTTCTGAAGACGGTGCAGCCGCGAAAGCAGGTGTGCTTCCAGAAGATGAAATCATCGCGATTGGTGGTGAGCCTATCAATGACTGGAAACAAGTCGTAGATGCTGTACGCTCAAATCCAAATACTCCAATCGAGTTGACGGTATTACGCCGAGGCATTGAGCAATCACTAACATTAACACCAGACAGTCGTGAGCTGGCTAACAAACAAGTGGTTGGCTTCGCAGGTATC
>NZ_JAWPOR010000132.1:0-1161 GCF_033344395.1 Vibrio sp. 1874 | reverse complement strand
TCCAATACGACATCACTCGGTACGGCCCGACCTAAATTGATCAGAGAAAAGTTTTGCGTCTCACCAAAGAAATAGGACTCATCGACGACATTCCCTTGAATGTCCGTGCCCCAAGTGCCCTGCATGTATGAGCAGTTTTCATCGGTCAAAAATACCGCCATACGATCAATACCGAGGTTTTTAATCGCGAAAGTCACTGCCGATTTACACACATCACTAACGGTTGTACAGCGTGATAGCTCAACCATGCTTGAGTGCAACATGCGCACATTTTGCTCTTGGCGCTTACGGATATAAATTTGTGAGAAAAGAGAACCAAACGAGTCCAACATCTGTTTTTGATACGCCGTTATCGGCTTGCGATGAATGAAGTTATCGAGCGCAAACCAACCGAAGGGCTCATTGCCGTCGCGCAGGATTAACATCGCGTTCCATCCCTGCCCGACCACTTTGCCCGCCGTGTATATTGGCGCATCTTCGATGATCACTAAATTACTCTCAAGGCTCGACAGCGCAGCGATGTATTCCTCACTCAGTTGATGTAGGTCGTATTGCGTGTGGAATTCATCGATCGTAACACCAGACTCATCTGTGCCGTATGTACCGCTGAAACTGCGCTTTTTCATGTCCAGTAGCATCAGTGTGGTGCGGTCAAAGCCCAATCGTTCGCGCAGGGCTTCGACGGCTTTGTAATACAAATCTTTTAAGGAATCAGGGTTGGAGATCTCGAGTGCGACTTGCTGAACTAACTTCATGTTTTCGATAAAGCGTTCGCGCTGGCTAATTTCATCGACGTATTGAGCTTCACGGATGTCTCGATGTCGCATCTCTTGTGATGCATTTTTCTCGGCTCGAATGCATTGCCAACGCGCAGCCGCGAGCTGCATTGCGTCGTAGCTTTCTTCGTAAATATTGTGTGCGGTGCGAGCTTGGACAGATTGGATAAGCAAATAGGTGCGTTTTATTGGCGTGTTGTCGAGCATCATTATGTAGCTGTCGCCACCTAAATCTTGGGTGTGATTCCAGTTACAAGTGTTAATCGCCAGAGGAATAATGCTTTCGGATGTATCAAATTGGCAGGCCCAGTCCCAGAAAATCTCAGGGTACTTTTGAATAGGGTAAAGCTCTCCGCGAGAAAAACTCACAGAACAACGAGGATTG
>NZ_JAWPOR010000131.1:0-1164 GCF_033344395.1 Vibrio sp. 1874 | reverse complement strand
ATTGATAGGGATCTTCATTGGCGACACCGCACTGTTTGCGTGTTTGAATCGCATGGGGCCAAGGCAAGCGGGCCTGTTGTTTTCCTGCCATGCCGTGTTTTCCACCATCTTAGGTTATTTCCTGTTTAGCGAAAGCATGACGGCCATTGAACTGCTTGGTTCTGCACTGGTGTTTAGCGGTGTGGTGATGGCGATATTCTTTGGCCGACGCGGACAAACTAACAATGTGCTCGAGGAAATCAAAGGCAACATTTGGGTTGGAGTCTCACTCGGCCTTACCGCTGCAATATGTCAGGCGCTCGGTGGCATTATTGCCAAACCGGTCATGCAAACCAGTGTCGACCCAATCGCTGCATCGGCAATTCGAATGATCAGCGCGTTCGTTGCGCACTGCTTATTACTTATCGTTGGAGTCAAAGTTGCTCGCTCCACCCAGCGCATTACTTGGCGTGTTTTTGGCATTACGGCATTGAATGGCTTTCTCGCGATGGCCGTAGGTATGACGTTAATTCTTTACGCGCTGCGCGAAGGGAACGTAGGTATGGTTGCACTGCTATCTTCAACCACGCCAATTATGTTGCTACCGCTGCTCTGGGTTTACACTAAACGCCGACCAAACCGATTTGCTTGGTTGGGCGCGGCTCTAGCGGTGATTGGTGCGGGGATTTTGGTTCAGTAATCTTACAAACCAGTCCTTATTACCAGACACAAAAAAGCCCGAGTTTATACTCGGGCTTTTGTCATTCTGGGTCGTCAGTTAATTACTTAACTAGCACATCACCAGACATTTCAGCAGGGATTTCTAGACCCGCTAGAGAAAGCATTGTTGGTGCAAGGTCAGACAGTTTACCGCCTTCTTTGAACTCAACCGCTTTGTCACCTACGTAGATTAGAGGCACTGGTAGGTTAGTGTGTGCAGTGTGAACGCCGCCAGTTTCAGGGTCGATCATCATTTCTGCGTTACCGTGGTCCGCAGTGATCAGTAGCTGACCGCCAACTTCTTTGATTGCTTCAACTACTTTGCCTACGCTTTCGTCTAGTGCTTCGATCGCTTTTTCAGCCGCTTCGTAAACACCAGTGTGACCAACCATATCTGCATTCGGGTAGTTACAGATGATTGTGTCGTACTTACCAGACTTGATAGCCGCAACCAATTTCTCAGTT
>NZ_JAWPOR010000130.1:0-1164 GCF_033344395.1 Vibrio sp. 1874 | reverse complement strand
ACCTTGAGTCAGACCAAAATCGTCCGCATTAAAAATGACTTTCATTGACGCTCTTCCTTAGTATTACAACGCTGTAAGTTTAAATTGAGGCAAATAAGGCGCATTAACCGCTAACAGCTCATCCAATATCGCTTTCGCTCGACCAATGTCTGGCACCAAAGGATTATTCGTTAATGCCATCAATGCTTTGTCGTAGTTACCTTCAACAGCGGCTTCTATCGTCAACTGCTCATAAGCTTTCACTTGATGCAGTAGTCCTTTGATGTTGTTTGATAGCTCACCAACAGCAAGTGGTTTTGCTCCCCAACTACCAATCACTGCACTGCATTCAATCACGGCGTCATCCGGTAGACCATTGATCGCGCCGTTGTTTAAGACGTTTACGACATGAATGCTGTTACGGTTGTTATAAATAGAGTCGACGAGATTGAGTGACGCATCTGAGTAATACGCTCCCCCTCGCTCTTCCAACTCTTTCGGTTTGTGGTCTAAGTTCGGATCTTGATAGAGCTTAAACAATGCGTTTTCGGTTTCCATGACTTGCTCTGCGCGAGTCCCTTTTTCATCTGCGCTCTGCTTTTCTTCTGCCAACATAGCGTCTGTTTGGTAAAAATAGCGATGATAAGGACAAGGAATCGCACCGAGCGCTTTTAGAAATGCCGGATCCCACGGTTCTTCCCAAATGTTCTTCATACTGAAGTTAGCGCCATCTCCGACTTTCTCTAAGACGGTTTGAGTGATGTCTTCGCCTTTCAGCCACGCTTTGTGTACCCAGACCAGATGATTTAGACCTGCAAACTCCAACTGTAGCTCTTTAGGCTCGCAATCCATCATCTCTGCAATCATCATTTCCATTGAGACGGGTACATTACATAAGCCGATACTTTTGACTTTAGTATGCTTACTCACCGCTTCTGAGACGAGACCAGCAGGGTTCGTAAAGTTGAGCATCCAAGCGTTTGGCGCCAACTCTTCAATGTCTTTACAGATATCAAGAATGACCGGAATGGTTCTCAGTGCTTTAGCAAATCCGCCAGGGCCTGTGGTTTCTTGTCCGATCACATCGTATTTGATAGGAATTCTTTCATCGTTTGCTCGAGCAGCAAGCCCGCCTACACGGAATTGAGTCATGACAAAGTCAGCGCCTTTGATCGCAGCACGGCG
>NZ_JAWPOR010000012.1:13027-147203 GCF_033344395.1 Vibrio sp. 1874 | reverse complement strand
CCACCTCCGCAGCCATTTATTGGTGTGGTCTACAGAGGATTAAGTCTTTTTAGAGGGGAAAATCCCTAGAACCCCATTGTGATACTTGGTAATCATTCCCCCCACGAAATTTATTGCCATTAACTGAAGTAATAGCACGTTTTAACTGATGGTATGCTTCACCTCTGTTCAAGGCTTGCTGGACGTAATGACGCAACGTTGAATTATCAACATACTCCAAAACATAAATAGATTTAATTAAACGGTCGTACTCATGCAATGCTGACAATCTTCGGCTCTTGCCGTTACTCAACTTTCTAATGATTGTGCTTTGAGTGGTGGTTTTACGACTCAATGAACAAACAATATGCTGAATATTGTCCCATTCTTCAGCAATTAGCTTATGATTAATATCTTTCTTTAATTGAATACGGCCTCCGTTCTCTTCAGTCACTTCAAATAGCTCAAAAAACACCTTTTTCATTTTCGCGTATCGAGGGGCGAATGTGTAACCAAAGAAATCTAATATAGCGAAGTTAACATTATTGGTACCATGCGTATCGGTCGATAAGGTATTAGGCTGTATATCTGAAGAGTTGTTATAGAGTAAGTCAAAAGCAAAGTGACCTTCATATTCGTTAGCGCCAATGACTTGCGTACTCACCGGAACATGACGTGGTCAACCAAAATTGACCAACCCAGTTAAGCTACTTTTTTCAATTTCTTCATGTCCGCCTCATATTGATTTGAAATTTCCATACTTTATCTAATTCATGTTTTTCTAAATTAGCTAAAATGCAACTCAGAAATGTCCAGAAGTGAGTTGTGTGGTGTCGAGTGGAGATTGTACGATTAAGCCCCTAAGTAATTAGTCCGTCAGTCTCCCTCGGTAATCAAATTAGTACATCTTAGCGATCAAATTGGTAAAAAATTAGACATGTAGATGAATGCCCACCTTAAAAAATAGACAGCGGGTTGGGCTGGGTGATTTTTCTGGTGTTAGACGCCAGCAACCCATGCGGCAGAATGGTTGCTCACTTACTCGTCTATTTTTAGCGGGAATTCTTAGCCAACTGTACGCGCTGTATGCAGATTTAAGCAGTCGAGTGATGCGCACTTTGGAGGAGATGGCACCACGAGTAGAGGTTTACTCTATTGACGAAGCGTTTTTGGATTTAACCGGTATTGAGTCTGCCATATCTCTTGTCGAGTTCGGACAACAAGTGCGAGAGCGCATAGGCCACTGGATTGGGATCACCGTCTGTGTAGGCATTGCACCGACTAAAACACTCGCCAAACTGGCTAACCATGCCGCCAAAAAATATCCAGCTACTCAGGGGGTTGTAGACCTGACCAATCCAGATCGGCAACGTCGATTGCTCGCATTAGTCCCGGTTGATGATGTTTGGGGCGTTGGTAGACGGCTTTCTAAGCGTTTAAATGCGTTGGGTATCACCACAGCCTTAGATCTCGCCAATGCCTCTCCTAGAGCCATCAGAGACCAGTTTTCAGAGGTTTTAGAAAGAACCGTCAGAGAGCTCAATGGTGAGTCGTGCATTGAACTTGAAGAGATCCCGCCAACTAAGAAGCAAATCGTCTGTAGCCGTTCATTTGGCGTAAAAGTGACGCACTTTGAATTTTTAAGTGAAGCCGTATGCGAATACGCAACCCGCGCCACTGAGAAACTTCGCAAAGAACAGCAGCAAGCCAAAGTGCTGACCGTGTTCATACGTACCAGCCCCTTTAAGGACAACGAGCCGCAGTACAGCAACTCTGCATCGGGTGAATTGCTAATCCCCAGTTGCGACACGCGGGATTTTATCGAGCTGGCCAATCACTTACTCAAGCGGATATGGAAGGATGGTTTTCGTTATGCCAAAGCGGGCGTCATGCTGTCTGACTTTTACGATCCTGGCATGTTTCAACCAGGACTATTCGATGACGTATCGACCCGCTCTAATAGCCAGCAGCTAATGTCTGTATTGGACACCATTAACCAAAGCGGTGCCGGAAAGGTTTTCTTTGCTGGACAAGGACTCAAGAAAGATTGGTCGATGAAGCGAGAGCATTTGTCTCCCGCTTATACAACACGCTGGGACCAGTTACCGCGAGTGAAGTAGCGCAGTTGACTCAATACGCATTCACTCTGCGACGCAGCATGTTGAGCTTATCAACCTGGCGTCGAATATCACTGAAGAATTCCTCTTTCTCCATGGCCAGCGCTAGCTCCCATTCTTTGGCCAAACCTTGGCAGTCTAAAAATGCGTATCTCAGCTTCGTCTTTGAGATACGCAGCCCCTTGCTAAAGACCACGCGTTTGCCTCGTTGACCGTGAAAACTGTTGATATACCACTCTATGCCAAAGCCATACTTAAAGTCTCTGATACGGACACCAAGCAGACCCCAGTCTTTAAAGGGCTCATTCTCTCGAACCTTGTAATGGGTAACCCAAAAGTCATCAACTTCAGCTCGTGCCAGCGCTTTTAGCCTGTCCGTTTCTTGCTGAAGTAAATCTGATACATCTGCTTTCCATTGTTCATTGACGATTTCTACCAAACCAATTTCCCCATCCAATTAACCCCTAAAGCCAAAACCACTATCCGTTTGGCTTTTGGATCGAAACGCCAAACGTAAAACTGCCGTCACAATCACTGTTTGGCGTCTCGATATAAATCGACTCGCTCAATCCCATACCCGACAAGGGATACAGGCTGATTTCACTTAAAAACACCTAAAAAGACGTATCGCCATGAAGATACAAACCGTTTGGCAAGTTCAGGCCAGAATGCAAACGACGTTTGGCGTCTCAATTTTTTTGGCTAGGTCACCAGCCGCCAAACAGAGCCTATTCTCATACTTTTGCAAAAATGCAATAGGCAGATAGATGAAAGGATTTGTCACCTTTCTGCCCACCGCCAGTGCACCGAATCCTGATAATGACATTTGAGTAAACCGCCAGAGCACTTGGAAATGCCCAAGCGTGAACAGCGCGGTTGATTGAAAACCGTTAGAGCACTTTGAGTGCACAGGAGATAAGTATGTTTGTACTAGGCGTAGATATCGGTTACTCAAACCTGAAGCTGGCAATTGGCCAATCAGGTAGTGAACCGAAAACCATTATTCTACCTGCGGGTGCCGGTCCAGCGGATCGTATGCCGGAGCGTATCGGTGGAGGCGATGATGAAACTTGTTTGTATGTCTCTGTCGATAATGAGCGCTGGGCCGCTGGTGTTCCTGCTGGACGCCTTCAAGGCTGGGAACGAGAGCTTCACCCGGAATATCCCACCACAAAAACCTATAAGGCACTTTTTCATGCCGCCTTGTTAATGGCTGAAACAGAATCCATCGATTTGGTTGTCACTGGATTACCGGTTTCCCAGTTTCATGAACCACAACGTAAGTCTGACCTTGTGCAGCGTTTAAAAGGTGTCCATCAAGTGACGCCTAAGCGCAGCATCACCGTTCATGACGTCAAAGTACTACCACAGCCTGCCGGTGCCTATATGGATCTGGTTCAAACGGGTGGTGATCTGGGCTTGATTGAAGAAGGTCGTGTCGTCGTCATTGATCCCGGCTTCTTTTCTGTTGATTGGGTTGCCCTTGAGGCCGGAGAAATTCGCTACAGCTCATCAGGAACCAGTCTTCAGGCAATGTCCGTGCTACTGGAAACCATCGATAAGCTGATTTCGGAAGATCATGGTGCCAAAGTCGGAATGGATCGACTTGAAAAAGCCATGAGAACCGGCGACTTACAGGTCCTGCTATTTGGAGAAAAAGTCGATATTTCACCTTATCTGAATGCTGCCATGAAAAAGGTAGCGCCTGTTGCTCTTACAGCCATGCGTCAATCCATGCGTGACGAAAGCATTAATGCGGACTTGGTATTGATCGCCGGAGGTGGAGCCTTGGCTTATAAGGAAGCGGCCAAGGAGATTTTTTCACGAAGCAAGATCATCGTGCCTGAGCAGTCTGTTTTGGCGAACGTCCGAGGCTTCTGGTTTTATGGGGCATGATCATGAGAGTTGTCGTCAACATTCCCCCAGGGAGCCACCCAGAACTACTCAAAGAATTGGAAAAGACGCCACCACGGGAACGCGCTGAGCGTCTGCGGATGCTGGCAACCTTTGGGTTAATTCAAATGAGCCAACCCAATCTATCCACGACATCTGTACCGGTGGATGGCCTTGCACCAGATGGTGAAGTTACTTCTATGAGTACAGCGCCAGAACCCAAAGCAGAAACACGTAAACAATCATTAAAATCAAAACTAGGGCTGGGCTTATAACATGGCGTTATCAGTTAGCTGGCTCGATGCCAGGTTAAATAAAGAAGCAAAAGAAACCGTAGTAAAAGCCGACCGAGATGGGCTAAGTGCTCGGGTATCGCCCAAGGGCAAAATTGTTTTTCAGTTTCGTTATCGGTTCGATGGCAAGCAACAGCGGGTAGACATAGGTACTTACCCCCTTATGAAGCTGGCTGAAGCCAGGAATGAGCTGGATAGGTTAAGGGCAGTACTTGATCAAGGCCGAAACCCCAAGCTTTACCTACAGCAGGAACGGGCTAAGTATTCTGCTAATCAAAGCTTCGAATCGATTTTTCGAGACTGGATAGACTCTGCCGGTAAGCAAGGGCTAAAGGAGAAAACGTGGCACTACCAAAAACGCAGCAGTGAAATATATTTGCTGCCCCGACTTGGCAAGTATCCATTAACTGACATCACTGAATTGTCCTTGCGAAACTGTCTTCGTGAGGTTTCGGAATCGTCTCCGTCAAACACAGAGCGCCTAGTGTCTGTACTGCATAAGTTCTATGACTGGCTGATTGATGAACAAATTTTGGAAATTAACGCTGCCGCTGGGATCACAGCAAAAAAGGTTGGCGGTAAAAAAGGAAAACGAACTCGGGTGCTAAATGACAACGAGATCAGGATACTTTGGCGCTATTTGCATGAGTCAAAAATCACTGAGAAGAATCGCATCTACATAAAACTGCTTCTCTTATTGGGAGGGCGCAAGGGCGAACTCATTCAAGCTGAAAAGCATCACTTTGACTTGCAATCTGCAATGTGGACAGTGCCCATAGAGATCCGCAAACAAGGTGAGAAAATTGGAGCGCCGATCATGCGGCCATTGATTAAGCCAGCTATTGAGCTGATTGAACTGGCGATGCAGATGAGCAAATCAACTTACTTGTTTCCCGCGAACGGACAAGAAGAGCTTGCCACAAATGGCTTTGATACCACTATTCCTAACAATGTGAAAATCTGGGCTCGCAGATCGCTTGGTATTGAGATGGAACACTGGTCTATGCATGATCTTCGCAGAACGATGCGAACGCGAATGTCTGCCATCACGACGCAAGAAGTTGCCGAGTTGATGATTGGCCACAGCAAAAAAGGGCTGGATGCTATCTACAACCAATATCAGTACCTGGACGAAATGCGTCATGCTTACGACGTTTGGTATCAACAACTAGAAACCATCATCGAGCCGACAGGCTTTCCATTCAACTGGCGTTTCGGACAATAAGGGGTAGCTGAATTAAGGAAGAGACTGAGCTAGTACAAATGACCGAGTCAAGTAGTGCATTTGGCTCGGTTTAGATTAGTTGTTTTTCCAGTTACAAAAAAACAACTTATCGAATAATTATTATAAGTCTCACGACGCCTCAGAGAGAGGTATTTGCAATTCATCCACAAGGGTTTGCTTAGATTTATACTCTAGCTCGCTTCTCTTTATTTTTAGCTTTTGTAATAAAGCACTATGAGTCACCTCGAAATCATTAAAAATTGTAGACCAACTTTTAACGTATACTCGAATTCTTTCATCCGCCCCGGAAACAAGGCCCGCGCCGCCCTTACCAGCAAGGTCTTTCAACCGCCTTGTAATTTGAGTATCATTCTGGGAGATTTTAGTTCCAACAAGAACAACATCAAATCTCATTCTCTCATCATTAAAGGCAGGATGCTTATCAAGTACCTCAGCATAACGTTCAGCTTGAGCTAAATGTTTCTTATTCAATGCTACACTTGGTCTTTTTATTTCAATGATCGTACATTTAATAAATTCTTCTTGTGTAGAATGATCAATTGTGACCATTTTGCGTGCAAGAAACAAATCTACTTGGCCTTTTGCCCCCTCTATGGTAGCGCCTTCAATAAGATCACTGGTACTGATATCGTCCCCATCCAATATTTCAATATCTGAATTCCGAAGATTTCTAGCTGTATTAGAAAAGTCATCCTCTTCGGCACCTATAGTTGTGTACTGAGGGCCAAACAACCATGTATTAGCCTCAATAATACCTTGTAAGTCTGGTGTTTCTAGAACTTCTTTAGCGTGCTCTTTAAAAAGGTACTTCATTTTCTGTACGACTAGATCTCGCTTATGAATGTGTCCAATCGTGCTAATTATATAATCAAGTTTAGATTTACTTATTTGAGATGCAAATTCATCCATTTGCTCCTTATTTAAGTCTAAAACGCCTTCCAATATATCTATCAAACTATCATTTTCACTTGATGTAGATAGCCTATCAAGCAAACCGATTATAATTTTTGTTTGCTTAGCCTTTAGCCCATTAAAAGCTGCTGGATCAGCAACGCAGATACTAGTTACTAATTTCTTCGTATGTGCAATTCTAAAGGAACGATCTTCGTCAGACTCCCAATTGTAAACAGGAAAATATCCTTTTTCTTCGAAAGAATCGACAAGCTGAACAGCTCTTTCTCTAAGGAACCCCTGATAAATCTCGGCTGTTTTGTTGCGCAGTTCTTTTAGCAGCATAGCTAAAACTTTATTCCCATCACTCTTTTCACTAATGAAGATGTAACCACCCCTTAAAATAATACAGCTCAAACGTAGAATTTTCTTTAAAATAACCTAAGAGGATTTTACACATGAGCAAAAGAAAAACTGAAAGCCAAATAGTGGCAATACTGAAAGAAGCTGATGCGGGCATGCCGATAAAAGAGGTTTGTCGTAAATATAGCGTGGCCAGTTCAACGTTTTATAAATGGCGTGAAAAATACGGAGGTATGGAGGCTTCTGATGTAAAAAGGCTGAAAGAGCTTGAAGAGGAAAATCGTCGTTTAAAACAAATGTATGCTGACCTTAGTTTAAAGTCTCAGTTGCAGGAAGACATCATAAAAAAGCTGTAGTGCCTGTCACTGAGCGAAAAGCGTGGGCCAAAGAGCTGCTAGCTGCCCATAATATTAGCATTGTGCTGAGTTGCGAGGTAACAGGCATTAGCCGCACGGCATTTTATTATGAGCCTAAACAGGTTGATGATAGTGAGATTATCGATGCATTGAATGCCATTGTTGAAAAGCATCAACGCTGGGGATTCCCTAAGTGCTATAAGCGTCTTCGTGCAAAAGGCTATCACTGGAATCATAAGCGTGTTCATAGGGTTTATAAGGAAATGAAGCTAAGCTTGCGCAGAAAGGCCAAGCAGCGTGTGCCCACGCGAAATCCAGAGCCATTAGCTGTGCCAGCGGAAGCAGGCAAGTCATGGTCAATGGATTTTGTCAGCGACACGTTGCACAACAAGGTACGTTTTAGAACCTTTAATGTTATCGATGACTATAACCGTGAAGCGCTAGGCATAGATATTGCCACAGGTATGCCTTCAGCTAGGGTCACAAGGTATTTAGACCGGCTAGCGGCTTGGCATGGTTATCCTGATAAAGTTCGTGTTGATAACGGCCCTGAATTCACCTCTTTCGAATTCATGGAATGGGCTAAAAGGCACGGTGTAAAAATTGATTACATCAAGCCTGGTTGCCCCTACCAAAACGCTTATATTGAACGCTTTAATCGTACTTATAGGCATGAGGTTTTAGATTTATATATCTTCACTAACTTACAAGAAGTGGTAGATATGACTGAGAGCTGGATAAAACTCTACAACGAAGAACGGCCTCATGATTCATTGAATGACATGACGCCAATTGAATATAAATTAGCAGCTTAAATTCTACGAGAGAGTTGTGTTAAGGATGGGGTATTTACAAAGAGATCAGCATTTGGAGATGAGGTATCTTGAAAATTATCGAACCACTCAGATTGTATATATCCACTTATGAAAAAATTGTTTTTGTAGTTAAAACCAGTCAGATTTCTATACTTCTGATGTTCTTTTGAATCTCTAAAATAATTGTATGACTTTTCACCAGATGGTTTTTTTATCCACTGAATGATACTTGAACTAAATATATTTCCATCAACATCTATAAGCTCTTGAAACAACCTATGTTGGGGAGGCGTCACTCGGACTCTATTAACTGATATTTTAAGGTTAGAAAAAACTATTAGCTTCCAACCAAATTCATTTGAAAGCTCCTCCATGATATTTTCAATATTAGGGATTTTTTGAGATTTTTCACTCGTAATGCCCGTAAGAAATACTGATGTCCCACTTCCATTTGAAAGAATACTACTATGCTGTTCTTTATCGTCGATCAACTCAACTTTGTACGTTTTAATACGAGACGAGTCTATGGTAATACGTGCATTCTCAGATTGTCTTCTCGTAAGCCAGGTTGCTGTTGCAGCATATTTATGAAATGAATACCGCCCTCTGCCTTGACTGCCTTTTTGGGTAACCTGTTTTTTGGATGAGTCATCCCAATTATCAAAATTTCGGTCTAGGTTATGAAAGTCAATTCCTTCACCATTATCATGGATCTCTATTGACTCCACCCCGCCGAGATCACAGGTGTTAATAATGACATCAATATCTGATGCACCAGCATCCAAACCGTTCCAGATATATTCACTCAACATCTTCCAAGCGGGAATTGAGCCGAAACGTTTTTTTATCGACGCATTTGTAATACCTGTTGTCCGTTCTTGAGGAGTCGTCACTTACCTATCCATCCAATCAATAAAAAATCCATGCTGCTATCTTAGCCTAAGTTGGTGTACATATTAACTATATTGTTGGCACAAGCCGGCGTTTCAAAGCGTTAGTCCAAGCTCCAACAGAAAAACTAAGCTACGCTATCTATTCCTAATTCTTCTCATACTCCTCCAAGTCTTCAATGTGCCACAGCTTGTTTCGTGTATTTCGGTTGATACGAGGTTGCGGCAAGCTGCCATCTTTTATTCTTCGCCAGAGCGTCGTATAGCTAATGTGGTAACGAGCCATAACTTCGTAAGACGTTAGAAAAGGGGTTACTTGGTGCGCTACTGCTGTCATCTGCATTCTCCTGAAAATCAATGTAAAGCTATCATCGCCTGATTCATCACTTGTTGATGGTCAGAAAGATGCATGATTTGTTCAGAAGATCAGGCCCATACAAATGAACTTTTAGGACAGCAAGAAAGCAACCGGTAACCAACTCAACCGGCAAACAATTAGAGATAATCGCGAACGTCTTACCATCATTTCTCGATTTTTGGCATAAAAAATATAGGCAAGTTTTGGCTAAAACCCAGTAGGAACAAGGCCTACAGCTAGGTTTGTGTCATGGAATTTGGCTAAAAACGGTAAATATGGCGATTTGTACTCAAGTTTGTACACATTTTCCGAGGTTACGCTTGAACATCATTGAAAAGCAAAGAAACGAGAAAAAGACAAAAAGCCTTTAAATTCAGTACGTAGAGATGTGATTGTGGTGTGCAATGAAAGGTGGTTTTAAGCGTTGAAAGGCTGGGCGGCATCAGGGTGAGAAATAATAGCGAACGTTCTGCGCTTAGACACTTCGCCTAAAAAAAGGGGATTTGACATTAGTTAATCTTCTAAATTACTTTCATGCTCACAAAATAGGCAAGCATATCTACTATTCGATATTGTGCGGTATTCTCGCTTATTATCGCTGTGCTAGCAAACTGGAAAGACATGAACTGAATTTACTCGGCTCACCAGCCTTTACCTGCAACTAACAAGGGAAAGCCAGCTCCACACAAAGAGATGTAAAAATTCAAAAAATTATTATTACATATTCAAAAGCCTCGAATCCGGATACGCATTTAAAGCATAAGTGTTGATGAGGTAATTAGTAACGGCCTAAAACTAACTCAAAAATAAGTAACTCATGATAATGGCGTCTTCCTTACCATTTCCCGATTTAGCTGGGTAATAGTTGTAACGACGGTCCACTTCATTAAAACCTGCTTGCTCATAAATATGGATAGCTGGGTGATTACTTTCACGCACTTCTAACCAAGCACTCTCTGCTTTGGCTTGTTCACAGTGTTCAATAAACGCGTCCAGCAATTTTTGCCCTAGCCCTCTGCCCTGTTGAGAAGGCGCTACTGCAATATTTAATAGTGTCACTTCTCCAACAATATTCTGTCCATAGAAGTAACCAACCACTTGAGAGCCTTCCAGCATCACATGATGGCAAGCACCGCGACTGGATAAGTCACGAACCAAAGATTCGGCCCAAGGGTGAGAATGTGCTTGCTGCTCGATTTGCCAAACTTGGTCGAGGTGCTCTGCACGCATCGGCGTAATTTCAATTGTCACGCATTAGCTCCGTTAAGAGTACGAACAGATTTGTTGCCACAATGCGCGGCGCTGTTCGTTATTACCATCAATATCTTGTAATAGTGGCGAGGTCAGGTGCTTTGCCTTGATGCTTTGATCAGCCTCACAGCCTGCAAACCACACCCACTCTAGCTGATGTTCACCCAGCATGGATAAGCGCTCAGGCTCTAGGTGTAGCGCATCATCAAGCGTGAGCTTAATGCTTTTTAATACGCGCTCAAACATCAATGCCGTCTCGTTTTCTGGACATATTGGCGATACCAATAGGAGTTTACATGAACTTTGCAAATCCAATAATGGCGATTGATAGCCTTCCAGTCTTTCAGGGTGCACCAGCTCCCATGTGCTGATCCCCATTTCACGTAAATACTGTTTCTCGTTAATTGACATTTTCCGTCACCTATTTGAACGAGGGCAATCCTATCAAATTATCGCGATTATACCTAAAGGACTTCAAGGAACACCTGAACACAATGAGATGATTTGGATATTCCTGAACATAGCGTTTTGCCAACAGCCACACATTGGGTATGACATATGAGGTACATTATGAAATTCTTAAATACGCTACTACTTTGCACACTGGTAGCCGCCACCAGCATGAGTGTTTTTGCTAATAACAGCGATGAGTGGGAGCTGATTGCAACGAAAACCGTTAACTTTCATACAGAAACAGATACCGTGACACCAAATAGCCTATTCCGAAACCGAAGCTTCAGTAAAATAAAACTAAAATGTGTGCAAGGAACGGTAGACATTAATGGTTTAAAAGTCGTCATGACAGATGGTAGTGAGAAAAAGCTTTCCTCTATGGGCGTACTAACAAGCGGATTGTCGACTCGTGCCTGGAGCCTTCCAGGTACAAAAGAAGCCAAGCTAAAACAGATTGAAATGACTTACAGTAGCTGGGGAAGCACAAAACTCAGCCTGCTAGGGGTAAGTAAAAAAGCGAAAATAGAGGTCTGGGGCAAAAAGAAAAGTAACCAGTCATCCTAACCTCCCTATCTCAGTTTTCAGTGAATAAGAAAGAAGCCCACTTAGTCGTGGGCTTCTTTCATTTACAGTTCAGAGAACTCTGGCGCATAGTCTATGCATCCGGAGCGTCCAGCACATTGACCTTCGACCAACTCTGCGACTCGAAATGCACCTTTAGGGACATCCCAAGCACATTCAAAGCCCATCTCGTCGCATGATTGAAAACCCTGGCGCGCGTAATAATCAGGATCGCCCAACACCACACACACTGGGTAGCCAAAATCACGCAGTGAATCAAAACCTTCTTTGATCAACTCTGCAGCGATGCCTTGGCGACGGTAATCTTCATGAACAGCTAATGGCGCTAGCCCTTGCCATGACAAATCTTCACCATTTAAGGTCACAGGGCTAAATAAAGCATGGCCTATCACCTCTCCCTCATCTGTACACGCGACTAAGGAAAGCGTGAATTTGCTGTTTTCGCGCAAACGCATCACAAGCTCAGCTTCAGCTTCCGTCGGGAAGGCGTGTTTCAATAAGCGGTCAATGGTAAGAATGTCCGCTGGGGCTTCAGTTCGAATAAGCATTCGCTACTCCGGTTGGTTGTGCAGGCGCTTGAACTCCTTTCTGAACAAAATCAGCCAATTGATTCAAAGCGACTTGCATTGCTTTCGGTAACTGCTCTAAGTCGACACTGTCCATTAAGTTTTTCACTTCTAAGCCAAGCTCAGTATCACCTTCAATTGAAAGGCGACGTTGGAAGAACAGTGTGTCAGGGTCTTCTTTACGACCAGCAATCAGTACTAGGTCGTTTAGATTACCACTAAAACTCACATCTTCCTGAACTGGTTTTTCAGCTACCACCAATTTTTCGTCTTGATAGCTGATGTACCATGCTAAGTTCAAGTCTTTAATCGCAACTTTTAACCACTTGTCTTCAAGGAACTCAAAGTCACCATCTTCCAAGGCTTCTTTAAACACCATTTTTAGCCCTTCCAGCAACGCTTTTTGCTGAATTGGCTGTGGTAATAACTGGACTGGAGAACGCAAAATATTAGCTGCGTTCTTTACTAGTTGACTGCGAATCTTGTTTAACACGTTCATTATCCGTTACTTTGTCATTAGGTTGCTTATATTAAGCAATCGTGGCGATGAGATTACTGTTATGTATCAATAAAGTGCTTATTTTAGATTGGTGGTTTATTGCTCACTAACGCTTCTTTTTTTGAACTTACGTGTATTATTGATGCGAACAGGTGGATAAACACTTTTACAACCGTATTTTCAAAGTTATAGTTATCTGAGCGTATCCATGTGATTGTCGACTGCACAGCTAAAACCGCGAGCCCTTTAATGGCAAGTAACACTTTAGCTTGGTGGTAGACCGCCGCAGGCTTATCAGGGTGTCGCTTTTTATACACGGACGAATAATCTGGCTCATTGGAGATCGGTAATACCCTAATGCCTTCCCAGCAATTAAAACATTGGTTTGCCACGCTAACCTCAAATAGCCCTTTCTTCTTTGCCATTCTTGATAAAAAACACAATTATCGAATGGTAAGTGACCGTTACTGCGATATCGCAGGTTTAAGTCATGAGGAAATCGTCGGCTTAAACGATTGCCAAGTGCTGGGTGAGCAGTTTTATAAGAAGCTTGCACCATACTATCAGCGCGCGTTCAAAGGGGCACATGTCGAAGCCGAAATCACGCTCGATGAAACCGACCTTGAAACCAGTCTTCACTTTAGTCTTTCGCCAGTTTTTGAAGGTAACGACATTCGCTTTGTTGTTTTTCACGCTGTCGATACTTCAGAAAAGCAGATACTCGTTCGCTCCTTAGAAGAGTCCGAAAGTAAGTTTGCGAAGTTAACACAACTGCTACCAGACGGCTTACTGCTTATCGAAGATGATATTGTCATCTCTGCGAACCCCGCATCAGCGCGCCTTCTCGGACTTAACTCTCCTCATGAATTGTTGGGCGAAGAGCTAAGTCGTTTATTCATCGATGAAAACAGTAAAAAGGTATTTAGTCATCGATTGAGTACATTAATTTCTGACAAACCTTTTGTCTGCTTAACCAGCGCAAGATGCGGCTTTGAACGGAAAGTTCAGCTACACGCGGATTCCACGGCGATATTAGGTAGCGAATCTCAAATTATCCTAATCCAAGATGCTGATGATGCGCCCAAAAACCTGTCTTCTGCATCGAATGAAGACATACACATTGACTCGCTCACCAAACTCTACAACCGCTTTGGCTTCACCAAACGTTTGGAACAGCTGATCAAAAAGCAAACACCGCTTCTGGTGTTCTATTTGGATATCGATAACTTCAAAAACATTAATGACTCACTTGGTCACCATATTGGCGATAAAGTGATTCAAGAGGTGTCGGCCCGTCTTAAACGGTTACTACCAAACCAAGCGATTATTGGTCATTTGGGTGGCGATGAGTTTGGCGTCATTCTGCCGGAGCCAGAAAATACCCGCATGGCTGAAATTTTGTCCGATCGCATTATCTCGTTGATCAACCAACCTTTCGACTTGCACCACTTCAGCAAACGCCTTGCCTGTTCAATTGGTAGCGTTCGATACCCTGAAGACGGACAAGATGCGCGAATCCTACTACAAAATGCCGATACTGCGATGTATGAAGCCAAAGATCGTGGTAGAAATCGTCTGATCAAATTTAACGATCAAATGAACAAAGAAGCGCGTATGCGTTTGTGGCTTGAAATCGAACTGCAAAAAGCATTGCAGCAGAACGGTTTGGAAGTGTGGTATCAACCTAAGGTTAACGCGCGAGACTTCAGTATCAACGGCGCAGAAGCGCTCGTTCGTTGGAAGCATCCAGTTGAAGGGTACATTAGTCCTGGCTCATTCATTCCTGTCGCCGAGCGCGCTGGGTTAATCGAACACCTTGGACGTGTCGTGATGCGTGATGTTTTCAATACGGTAAAACGTTGGAAACAACAGGGCATACTGCCAGGCCGTGTCGCCATTAACCTCTCTCCCGAGCAATTTGGCAACCCACAGCTGATCGACTTTATGGAAAAGTTGCTTCGCACTACCGAGCTTGATCCAAGCTGCATTACCTTCGAGCTAACCGAAAGTGCCGTGATGAGTGATAGCGAACATACACTGCAAATGTTGAATGCGATTAAAAAGCTTGGCTTCGCTCTCTCTATCGATGACTTTGGTACCGGCTACTCTTCTCTTTCCTACTTAGCGCGTTTCCCTATTGACGAGCTAAAAATCGACCGCGCTTTTATTAATGATATCGACACACTACCGAAACAAGTCACTGTGATTGAAAACATCATTAATCTGGGTAAGTCGCTCGACTTAACTGTCGTTGCCGAGGGGGTGGAAACCCACCAGCAAGCTACTTTGCTCTCTAACCTTCAATGTAATGCGATTCAAGGATTCCATTTTTATCGCCCGCAGCCAAAACATGAAATTGAAGAGCTGTTTGTACAGAATCGTCGTCACAAGAACTAACCCCGACCCGATACCCTTACTCGCAAGGGGTAAATATCGACTTTATTGAGCTAAACCTAACTTAGGTCAATTTCGCTATTCATAATTCTTCATAAAATGCGGACACCTTTTTATTCTCAATGATTGTGAGCATATGGAACTCTTGTGTCCCGCGGGTAACCTGCCTGCGTTAAAAACTGCGATTGATTGCGGTGCCGATGCCGTCTACATTGGTTTCAAAGATGATACCAACGCCCGTCACTTTGCTGGCCTCAACTTTAACGGCAAAAAGTTAGAAAAAGCGGTGCAATACGTTCATGACCGCAATAAAAAAATTCATGTCGCGTTGAATACCTTCGCTCATCCCAATGGCTTCGAGCGCTGGACGAACGCAGTAGACAATGCAGCGGCACTGGGTGTAGACGCGCTGATTGTTGCAGACATTGCAGTGCTGGAGTACGCGGCTCGCAAATATCCCGATCTAGAACTACACCTTTCAGTGCAAGCATCAGCGACCAACGTCGCAGCCATTGATTTTTACAAACAAAACTTCAACGTAAAACGGGTAGTGCTACCCCGCGTTTTATCGATTCATCAGGTCAAACAGCTCTCACGCAACATCACTAGCGATGTCGAGTTAGAAGTCTTTGCTTTTGGTAGCCTTTGCATCATGTCTGAAGGTCGCTGCTACCTATCGTCATACATGACAGGCGAGTCTCCAAACACTGTGGGAGCATGCTCTCCAGCTAAGTACGTTCGCTGGCAAGAAACAGAAAATGGTCTGGAATCCCGCCTTAACGACATTTTGATCGATCGCTACAGCACCGGTGAAAATGCGGGCTACCCTACCTTGTGTAAAGGCCGTTTCGAAGCAGAAATCGAAGGCGAGAAAAAACGCTACCACGCACTGGAAGAACCAACCAGTTTGAACACCCTCTCTATGCTGCCAGAACTATTTGCTGCAAATGTGGCGTCTGTAAAAATTGAAGGTCGCCAACGTAGCCCAGCTTACGTAGAACAAGTCACTCGAACATGGCGAGCCGCGATTGACCGTTACCAAGCAAACCCAGAAGCTTATCAAGTCGAAGCGGCTTGGGATGCCGCATTGGCAAACGTGTCTGAAGGTACGCAGACCACACTTGGTGCTTATCACCGCAAATGGCAGTAGAGGTTAAGATGGATAATTCAATGAAATACGCGCTTGGCCCGCTGTTGTACTTCTGGCCAAAACAAGACATCGAAGCGTTTTATGAACAAGCGAAATCAAGCTCCGCGGACATCATCTATCTTGGGGAAACCGTATGCTCAAAACGTCGAGAAATGAAGCCTTCGCATTGGCTTGAAATAGCAAAAGAGCTGTCTGCAGCTGGCAAGCAAGTGGTGCTATCAACAATGGCACTACTAGAAGCTCCGAGT
Organism: Vibrio sp. 1874; assembly: GCF_033344395.1. Taxonomy (NCBI): domain Bacteria; kingdom Pseudomonadati; phylum Pseudomonadota; class Gammaproteobacteria; order Vibrionales; family Vibrionaceae; genus Vibrio; species Vibrio sp. 1874. The sequence continues at coordinate 130,859 of NZ_JAWPOR010000012.1, read as the reverse complement.
GAAGTAAACATAATGAAGAAGTACATCGACAACGGTGACTTCGCGATTGAAGCAAATGACGTATCTGCTGTTCAATTGGCATCAGAGCATAAAGTGCCTTTCGTCGTTGGTCCTGCAATCAATACTTATAACGCACACACGCTCAACTTATTTTTGAAGCAAGGTATGATGCGTTGGTGCATGCCTGTCGAGCTCTCTCGCGAATGGTTAAACGATACTTTAGTTCAGTGTGACGAGCTTGGTATTCGTAACAAGTTTGAAGTTGAGGTATTTAGCCACGGTTATTTGCCTTTAGCGTATTCCGCTCGCTGTTTCACAGCCCGAGCTGAAAACCGAGCGAAAGACGATTGCGAAACCTGCTGTATCAAATACCCTACGGGTATCCAGGTCAGCAGCCAAGAAGGGCAAGAAGTCTTTAACCTTAACGGCATTCAAACACAGTCAGGGTATTGCTACAACCTCATCAATGACTTACCAAGTATGAAAGGGCTGGTTGATGTGGTCCGGTTAAGCCCTCTTGGTATGGACATTTTTTCAGAGTTAGAGCGTTTTCGCTCAAACGAATACGGCGATAATCCTGAAAAGCTCGAAAGCCGCCAATGCAATGGCTATTGGCATCAACTAGCGGGCTTAGAAGTAAAAACCATTTAATCCTTAAAGATAAAAGCGAGGCCTAGCCTCGCTTTTATCTGTTAGCTTTTGTTAGCAGGCTTGCACCCTTGGTTCGACAGAACTCTCATTAAGCAGCTTTTTCACATCTCGCCACAACATACTGATCACGACCAAACTCAATGCAATGTTAGACAATGGGAAAGCTAACCAAATACCTGTCACGCCGAAAAGTTTCGGCATAATGAATAAGAATGGCAACTGGACCAGCATGTTGCCTAGTGTTACAAACATAGCTTTGCTGCCTTTGTTTACTGATTGATAGTACGCGGCCGCCACAACTAAAAAACCATCTAAGAACAACGCAAACATGTGTAAACGAATCCCGATCACGGTGCTATCAATCAACTGTTGGTCAGCATTATTAAACACCGCAACCAGTTCGTACGGGAAAAGGTTCATCAAAACAACGAACGCCACCCCACCAAGCACAGATGTCCCCATCGCGACCTTTAATAACTTTCTGATGTTCTCCTGATTACGTGCACCGTGGTTGAAGCTCACTAAAGGCTGCATACCATTCGCAATTCCTTCGGCTATCAGATAGTAAACCGTCACGATGTACCCCAAAATGGCGTACGCTCCGATCAACATTGCACTTCCGTATTGAGCAAATAACGCGTTGTGCAGTGCCACCATCACAGAGCCGTAGGCGTACATAAAGAAACTTGATGTACCTATCATGATAATCTTTGGTGCAGCATCAACCTGAACTTTGAAGTCGCGGATACGAAGGCGTAATGTTGCTTTTGAAGTAAAGAAGTAACCAATACCGAGCACAGTGACCACTAATTGTGCAAGTGCAGTGGCAATAGCGGCTCCGGTTAACTCCCACTCCAACCAAGCAATAAATACGTAGTCTAATACAATGTTAATAACGGCACCGATGACCATCAAAATCGTTGCTAAGTTCGGGCTGTCGTCATTGCGTAATAAAAACGGAACTGCGATAGAACCCAACGTGAATACGCACGCGACTATCAGAATATGCAAATATTGCAGCGCAAGTTCAAACACTCGCCCTTCCGCACCTTGCCAGCGAATAAATTCATCCGAAAACAAGAACAATATTGTAGCAACGACCGGCATCAATGCCGCTAACAACGTCAATCCGGTCGTTAGTATTCGCTTAGCGCCTTCATGATCGTTCTCTCCTTGCTTGATCGAAGTCAGCGCGCCAGTCCCCACCCCAATCATCATTCCTATACCGAGGATCGAACCGATAATAGGCCACGCAACATTGATCCCAGCTAATCCGTCAGCGCCAACATAACGGCCAATAAAAATGCCATCAACTATTTGATACAAACCGTTTACGAGCATTGCTGCGACGGTTGGAATCGTATATTTCCAAAACTGTCTATAAATTGAGTTTTGCATGACTGTCACCAGTAGTTAGCAAAGCTAACCATTTAATTAGCAAGACTAACTAAATGGTTAAATTAAATAAAAGAAAGATGAAACAACAAAAACTAAACCATACAGCTGAGGCCTTTGCTTTAGTTATTACTCAATGCTTTATTCAATAAAGCTTGTAACTGTTCAGCTTCTTGCTGATTTAATTGTTGCATCATTTGTTCAGAGATATCTTTGTAAACCACCTGTTCCAAAGACATTTTTTCTGCGACTTCTTCTGTAAGCAACACACGCTTAGCACGAGCATCCTCATTACATGCGATGCGTTTCACCAAACCCTTTTTTTCCAGACGCACAACCATTGTCGACGCGGAAGGCTTAGTCACTTGCAGCTCTTCTGCAAGATCGGTTATTCGCACACCCTCAGGGTAAACCTGAATCACACGTAAATAATCGAACTCATTAAAGCTTAGATGTGATAATGGATCTTCTTTGGCATAGACACGCCAAGCTTTGGCGCAAAAACGCTCTAAATCAATCAAGCTTTCTTCTAATGCCATAAAGCCACCACCACTTAGTTAGCAAGACTAACTAATTTAAATGAGTCACTCATCAAGTTCAATCATAAAAAAAGCCGCTCTCATCGAGCGGCTCTAAATCATTCAATTTCCAGCTTCTTGGCAGCCTTTAACTTGGCCAATCTATCTTGCTGTAATTGATCGTAAATTTGCGCCAGCTCCAAGAAAGAATAGCGATGCTCAACATAATCGTAAACGTTGAACGAAATCGCGAGCTTATAAAGTGAGATGGCACTTGCGATATCACCTTCAAGCTGATTACGCTTTCCAAGGTAGAAATACGTTTCCGTCAATCGTTCAGCTAGGCGATAGTTCTCTCTCGTTCCATCCATAATTGCTTTAAGCGCGTCTTCGTCCGAGACGTCTCGTAGCATGATGGCAACAAGAACCCATCCCCACTCTTCACTACGATCTCGTAAATAACGCTGTTGAAGATTGGCTTTTGCTTGCTCTGGATTTTGCTCAGCTTCGATGATGTACAGCCATAATGAACGAAAAGGATCCGTTGGCATTTCTTGATAATGCTTGGTCATATCTTCTAAAGCGAGATCGATTCGGCCACCATAATACAGTGCAATCGCACGGTTGCGCTCAGCATAGGTATTATCAGGAGCCAACTCTATGGTCGAGTCAAACGCTTCATATGCCGCATCAAACTCTCCTACTTGGGTAAAGTATACTCCCAAAAGATTGAAGATGTCCGGCTGAGCAGGATTCAACTGCAAAGACTGGTTAAAGTCCAAACGGGCAAGATCACGCAAACCAACGCTGTCGTAGTAGCTACCGCGCTCATAATGCATTTTAGCGCGCACTTCATCACTAAGGTCGGGACGTTGTAGCAACTGCGAGAGACGCGCGATTTGTACTTCTTGTTGAACACTAGGCTGAAGTGGCACCGCCATCGGTGGATATAACCACTTTTGTGCTGATTGTTGAGAAGTATTTGCACAACCGGTCAGCGCGATAGCAACACATAAAATTGCGGTTTGAAACCATTTCACTAATTGATACTCCTGTTTGGACCGCTCAAGATTTGTTTCTCTTAATGCAATATAGGCGATAACCTCGTTTGAGGTTAATACATCGAAACAAACCAAAAAAGGGGAGCGAAAATGCTCCCCTTTTATAACATGCTTTCAGGCCCTTAATCTAATAAAAGGCTGAAAGTCTCATTTTGTCTTACTCGTCTTTAGCAGCCGGTGCTTCAGCAGCAGCTTCTTCAGCTGGCTTTTCTACCGCTTCTTTCATGCTTAGACGTACACGGCCTTGGCGGTCGATTTCAAGAACTTTAACTTGAACTTCTTGACCTTCAGCTAGGTAGTCAGACACTTTCTCTACGCGTTTTTCTGCGATTTGAGAAATGTGTACAAGACCATCTTTGCCTGGAAGAACCGTTACGAATGCACCGAAGTCCGCTAGACGTGCAACTTTACCTGTGTAGATACGGCCCACTTCAACTTCAGCAGTGATCTCTTCGATACGGCGGATAGCTTCTTTCGCAGCAGTGCCTTCAGTTGCCGCAATCTTGATAGTACCGTCGTCTTCGATTTCGATAGTTGTACCAGTCTCTTCAGTTAGAGCACGGATAACTGCACCACCTTTACCGATAACGTCTTTGATCTTCTCAGCGCTGATCTTCATCGTGTGAATACGCGGAGCAAATTCAGAGATGTCTTCACGAGCACCAGAGATAGCTTCATCCATTACAGATAGGATGTGCTTACGTGCGCCTTGAGCTTGGTTAAGCGCAATTTGCATGATTTCTTTAGTGATGCCTTCGATCTTGATGTCCATTTGAAGTGCAGTGATACCAGTGTTAGTACCTGCTACTTTAAAGTCCATGTCACCTAGATGGTCTTCATCGCCAAGGATGTCAGAAAGTACAACGAAATCGTCACCTTCTTTAACAAGACCCATTGCGATACCAGCAACAGATGCTTTGATTGGTACACCTGCGTCCATAAGCGCAAGAGAAGTACCACATACTGAAGCCATTGAAGATGAACCGTTAGATTCAGTGATTTCCGATACAACACGTACTGTGTATGGGAACTCATCAACAGAAGGCATTACTGCAGCAATACCACGCTTTGCCAGTTTACCGTGGCCGATTTCACGACGCTTAGGAGAACCTACAAAACCAGTTTCACCTACACAGTATGGAGGGAAGTTGTAGTGCAGTAGGAAGTGATCTTTACGCTCACCAGTTAGCTCATCGATGATTTGAGCATCACGCTGAGTACCTAGCGTTGCAGTAACGATCGCCTGAGTTTCACCTCGAGTGAATAGCGCGCTACCGTGAGTACGAGGAAGAACACCAGTACGTACATCTAGTGCACGAACCATGTCTTTTTCACGGCCATCGATACGAGGGTTACCTGCAATAATACGGCTACGTACTACTGTCTTCTCTAGATCATGGAAGATAGTGTGGATTTCTTTTGTATCTGCTTCAGGATCTTCAGCAAGAAGAACTTCATTTACTTCCGCAGCGATCTCATGGATGCGGTCGTAACGAGCCATTTTCTCAGTAATTTGGTAAGCTTCAACAAGTTTAGCTTCTGCTAGATCAGCAATCTTATTTTTAAGCGCTGTGTTCTCTTCAGGAGCAACCCAATCCCAAGCAGGAGTTGCAACTTCTGCTTTGAATTCGTTGATAGCTTGAATAGCAACTTGTTGTTGGTCATGACCATAAACAACCGCCGCTAGCATTTCTTCTTCAGTTAGGTTGTCCGCTTCTGACTCAACCATCAGTACTGCTGACTCTGTACCTGCAACAACAAGGTCAAGCTTAGAAGTTTCTAGTTCAGTTTGGCTAGGGTTAAGTACAAGCTGACCATCGATATGACCAACACGCGCCGCACCGATAGGGCCGTTGAATGGAATGCCAGAGATAGCAAGAGCAGCAGAAGTACCGATCATTGTAACGATATCTGGCTGAACATCTGGGTTTACAGACATTACTGTCGCGATAACCTGAACTTCGTTTTTAAACGCGTCTGGGAATAGCGGACGGATTGGACGGTCGATTAGACGAGCTGTTAGCGTTTCGCCTTCAGAAGGACGACCTTCACGTTTGAAGAAGCCGCCTGGGATTTTACCCGCAGCGTAAGTACGCTCTTGGTAGTTAACCGTTAGTGGGAAGAAGTCTTGACCTGCAACGGCTTCTTTTTTACCTACAACAGATACGAATACAGACGTATCATCCATTGTGACCATAACTGCTGCTGTAGCTTGACGTGCAATAACGCCAGTTTCTAAAGTAACTGTGTGGTTACCGTACTGGAACGTTTTAACAACTGGTTTTTCGAACATTGTTATTCCTTGTTTCTAATCTTCCTTTAGTGCTTAAAGAAATCTTAGATGTGTTAATTGACACTCAAGGCATTACGAATCGCGACTAGTAAAAAGAAACTCGGAAATTCCTTTTGAATAGTCGCGACCTTTTGGTCGACGTGGTTGACTGTAATGCTATGAGCTTTTGAGAAAACCTCTTACAAGGTTTAGCCGCCAGTATTATAACGGCATAAGTCTAATTTGGCTAAATTTAGGCAACAAAAAAGGGGCATAAAGCCCCTTTTTAGACAAACTGCTATGCAGTCGCTGATTAGCGACGTAGGCCTAGACGTTTGATTAGGTCTTGGTAGCGAGCTAGGTTTTTACCTTTTAGGTAATCTAGAAGCTTACGACGACGAGAAACCATGCGTAGAAGACCACGACGGCTGTGGTGATCGCCTTTGTGCGCTTTGAAGTGACCTTGTAGGTGGTTGATAGAAGCTGTAAGTAGAGCTACTTGAACTTCTGGTGAACCAGTGTCGCCTTCGCCTTGTGCGTATTCTGCAACGATTGCTGCTTTAGTTTCTGCATTCAGAGACATAATTCTCTCCTAATAAGAGTAGGTTTAAAGTTGTAGCAGCCAATCTCTGATTCAGCCGCTACGCGAAGCGCGGATTATAGGGAAATTTCCTATCTCGTGCAATATAAAAATACCGACACTCAGGTCGGTATTTTCAATCATTTACTTGGATGTAACGTCATCTCGGAACACGACCAATCGCTTAGGAGCGATTTTGCCATCTTCGTTCATTTCGCCAACGCCAATAAACAAGCGTTCTTCACCCATAGTAAGGCGAAGTGAGCCCTCAGTCGGAGCACCAAATACTTGAACGGGCTGCCCATGTTGGACCATATTCGCCAGTTCAGGCACCAAGTTGACTTCTGGTAAGTCTTCTACCGCTGTATCCATTGGCAAAAGCAGTGGGTCCAGTAGTTCTCGAGGCGCTCGTTCCTCGCGGTGAGCTTGCTCTAGCAACTCATTTAGTTGCTCGAGTGTTACCATATTCTCGTAAGGGTATTTAGCAACACCAGTACGACGAAGCATAGTTACGTGCGCACCACAACCTAACATTTCGCCCAGATCATCAACGATAGTACGAATATAGGTACCTTTAGAGCAGTGCACTTCCATCTCTACTTCATCGCCTTCAAAACGGTGAAGAACAATCTCATATACCGTGATCTTACGAGATTCACGCGGAACTTCGATGCCTTTACGAGCGTATTCATACAAGGGTTTACCTTGATACTTCAACGCAGAGAACATGGAAGGCACTTGATCAGATTCACCACGGAACTGATCGATGCACGCCTCTAGCTTGTCTAACGTAACATCGACTGGACGATTCTCTACAACTTCACCATCCGAGTCAGACGTATTGGTACGTTCACCCAGCTTTGCGATCACACGGTAGCGTTTATCAGAATCAAGAAGAAACTGAGAAAATTTTGTCGCTTCACCCAAGCAAATTGGCAGCATGCCTGTCGCTAATGGGTCCAAGGCTCCAGTGTGGCCTGCTTTCTCAGCAAAGTAGATTCGCTTTACTTTTTGCAGTGCATCATTGGAAGAGATACCTGTTGGTTTGTCCAACAGTATAACGCCATTAATTGGACGACCTTTACGACGACGAGCCATTATTCTTCGTCCTCACGACCAGAATCTTTTTGCTTTTGTTTGTCTGAACTAACGACTTCAGACACTAGGTTAGACATACGCATACCTTCAACAAGCGTATTGTCATAGTGGAAGCGGATTTCTGGCGTTAAACGTAGACGAATACGCTTACCTAACATCATGCGAATGTGCACTTCGTGCTCACGTAGCGCTGCTAGACATGATTCAGGTGTTTGCTCACCCACACATAGGAAGGTCACAAATACTTTTGCGTAAGCTAGGTCACGAGAGACTTCTACGTCTGAGATCGTCACCATGCCAAGGCGAGAGTCACGAACTTCACGTTGAAGGATCATCGCTAGTTCTTTTTGCAGCTGCTGTGCAACGCGCTGCGTGCGGCTAAATTCTTTTGACATATCTTTACTCTTATATAGAAAGAATGGGGGGTTGGTCAAAGCCAGCCCCCCATGGTGTATTCAACAACCAATTACTACTTATCTTTCAAAGACAATATTAGTAATTTTAGTCAATTAGTCTAGAGTACGTTTAATTTCAACGATTTCGAAGACTTCGATTTGGTCACCAACGCGAACATCATTGTAGTTCTTAACGCCGATACCACATTCGTAGCCATTCTTAACTTCTTGAACGTCATCTTTGAAACGACGCAGTGACTCTAGTTCACCTTCGTAAATAACAACGTTATCACGTAGTACACGGATTGGGTTGTTACGCTTGATCACACCTTCTGTAACCATACAACCAGCGATAGCGCCCAGTTTCGGTGACTTAAACACGTCACGAACTTCAGCAAGACCAATGATCTCTTGCTTGAATTCTGGAGCAAGCATACCGCCCATTGCTTGTTTCACTTCGTCAATCAATTGGTAAATGATTGAGTAGTAACGTAAGTCAACAGCTGCGGCTTCAACAGCACGACGAGCAGAAGCATCTGCACGAACGTTAAAGCCAAGGATGATTGCGTTTGAAGCTTCCGCTAGTACTACGTCAGTTTCCGTAATACCACCAACACCAGAACCAACGATGTTCACTTTAACTTCGTCAGTAGATAGCTTAACTAGTGAGTCTGCGATTGCTTCTACAGAACCTTGAACGTCTGCTTTAAGTACAACGTTAAGTTCAGCAACTTCACCAGCAGTCATGTTAGAGAACATGTTCTCTAGTTTAGATTTCTGCTGACGAGCAAGTTTCACTTCACGGAACTTACCAGCACGGTAGTTAGCTACTTCACGCGCTTTACGCTCGTCACGAACTACTGTTGCTTCATCACCTGAAGATGGTACACCTGAAAGACCTAGGATCTCTACAGGGATAGATGGGCCAGCCGAAGTAATTTCTTTACCTAGCTCATCACGCATTGCACGAACACGGCCGTATTCTTGACCACAAAGAACGATGTCGCCTTTGTTTAGTGTACCTGATTGAACAAGTACTGTTGCAACTGGACCACGACCTTTATCTAGGCGAGATTCAACAACAACACCAGATGCCATGCCTTCAGCTACAGCTGTAAGTTCAAGAACTTCAGACTGAAGAAGGATTGCTTCTAGAAGACCATCGATGTTTGTACCCTGTTTAGCAGAGATGTGAACGAACATGTTCTCACCGCCCCACTCTTCAGGAATAACGTCGTATTGAGCAAGCTCGTTCTTAACGTTATCTGGGTTCGCGTCTTCTTTATCGATCTTGTTCACAGCAACAATTAGAGGAACGCCTGCCGCTTTCGCGTGCTGAATCGCTTCTACTGTTTGTGGCATTACGCCATCGTCTGCTGCAACTACAAGAACAACGATATCTGTCGCTTGAGCACCACGAGCACGCATTGCAGTAAACGCTGCGTGTCCAGGAGTATCAAGGAACGTGATCATGCCGTTGTCTGTTTCAACGTGGTACGCACCAATGTGCTGAGTAATACCACCCGCTTCGCCAGAAGCAACGTGTGTGCGACGGATGTAGTCAAGTGTTGACGTTTTACCGTGGTCAACGTGACCCATGATAGTAACAACTGGAGCACGTGGAACTGCTTCCGCGTTAGTGTCACGGTCAGATAGTACCGCTTCTTCCAGTTCGTTCTCTTTACGAAGAACTACTTTATGGCCCATTTCTTCAGCAACAAGTTGTGCTGTTTCTTGGTCTATCACTTGGTTGATAGTCGCCATAGCGCCCATCTTCATCATTACTTTGATAACTTCTGTCGCTTTAACCGACATCTTGTTAGCAAGTTCTGATAGAACGATCGTTTCGCCAATTACAACGTCTTGCTTAGCAACCGTTGCTGACTTATCAAACCCGTGCTGCATTGAAGTCGGCTTAGCAAGTTTGCCCTTACGACCTCTACCGCCACGTTGGTTGTTACGGCCACCGCGAGCTTGGTCGTCTTTACCCGAAGCTGCTTTTTTCTTCTTACGACGACCGCCTTCTACTTTGCGATCTGCTTCATCTTCGGCTTCACGTGCGTATTGTGAAGTCGTTACATGGTAATCTGTATCTTCCATATCACCCTTTTTCTCTTCTGCAGCAGACCAACGCTCTTTATTCTTTTCAGCCAATTCGCGAGCTTCTTCAAGCTTGCGCTGACTTTCCTCTTCAGCCTTACGCTTAGCTTCTTCTTCCTGACGACGTTTAAGCTCGTCGGCCTCTTTTCGCGCTGCTTCTTGCTTAATTTTCTCTTCAGCATCACGCTTTGCTTTTTCTTCAGCATTACGTTGTGCATTCGTATCTACGTCTCGCTTCGCTTTTTCTTCAGCTTCACGTTTCGCTTTTTCTTCCGCTTCACGTTTTGCAGCTTCTTCAGCTTCACGTTTCGCAGCTTCTTCAGCTTCACGTTTTGCAGCTTCTTCTGCTGCACGTTTTGCTGCTTCTTCTGCTTCACGTTGTGCTGCTTCTTCAGCTTCACGTTTCGCTTCATCTTCAATTGTGCTGCGCTTCACGTATGTACGTTTTTTGCGCACCTCAACCTGAACATTCTTACTCTTACCACCACCCGCGTTCACACTAAGTGTACTACGAGTTTTACGCTGAAGCGTAAGGCGAGTCGGCTCTGAATCACCTGATTTATCACCGTGTTCTTTCTTTAAATGAGAGAGAAGCTTCTGCTTCTCTTCATCAGTAACATTGTCAGAGCTCGCCTTTTTAATGCCAGCGTCAGCAAGTTGTTCAATCAAGCGGTCGACTGGCGTACCAATCTCATCACTCAGTGCTTTAACTGTTAATTGTGTCATGCCGCTTCCTCCTTGCCGAAAATTATGCTTCTTCGCCGAACCAACAGATGTTACGTGCGGCCATAATTAGCTCACCTGCACGTTCTTCGGTCAGGCCTTCGATACCTTCTAAATCGTCAATACCTTGGTCAGCAAGATCTTCCAGTGTCGCTACACCTTTCGCTGCCAATTTAAATGCCATCTCACGCTCAAGACCTTCAAGTGCAAGTAGGTCCTCAGCTGGTTCTAGACCTTCAAAAGACTCTTCTTGTGCTAGTGCGATCGTCGTTAGTGCATCTTTTGCACGTCCACGAAGCTCTTCGATTAGTTCTTCATTCAAACCATCGATTTCTAGTAGCTCGTTAACTGGCACGTATGCGATTTCTTCTAGCGTTGAGAAACCTTCTTCAACAAGAAGTTGAGCGAAGTCTTCTTCAATATCTAGGTACTTCATGAAGTTTTCAATAGATGCTTGTGATTCTTCAGCGTGTTTCTTCTGAAGATCAGCAACTGTCATAACATTCAGTTCCCAACCTGTTAGTTGAGATGCTAGACGCACGTTTTGACCGTTACGACCGATAGCTTGCGCTAGGTTGTCAGCTTCAACTGCGATGTCCATTGAGTGTGCATCCTCATCAACGATGATAGAAGCAACATCAGCTGGCGCCATTGCGTTGATAACGAATTGAGCTGGGTTATCATCCCAAAGCACAATATCGATACGCTCCCCACCAAGTTCGCCAGAAACAGCTTGTACACGTGCACCACGCATACCAACACACGCACCTACAGGGTCGATACGTTTGTCATTTGTTTTGACAGCGATCTTAGCGCGAGAACCAGGATCACGTGCCGCGCCTTTCAACTCGATAATATCTTCTGCGATTTCAGGCACTTCAACACGGAACAGTTCTGCCAACATTTCTGGCTTAGAACGAGTGATGAACAATTGGAAACCACGTGCTTCAGGCGCGACTTTGTAAAGAAGGCCACGTACACGGTCGCCTGGACGGAAGTTTTCACGAGGAAGTTGGTCATCACGCAGGATTACCGCTTCAGCGTTATTACCAAGATCAAGCACGATTGTGTCACGGTTTACTTTTTTCACGACACCAGTGATTAGATCACCTTCATTGTCGATGAACTGTTCAACGATTTGTGCGCGCTCAGCTTCACGAACTTTTTGTACGATAACTTGCTTAGCAGTTTGAGTCGTAATACGGTCAAACGTTACTGATTCGATTTCGTCTTCTACGTAGTCGCCAAGCTCGATTGAGTCATCTTCGTATTGCGCTGCTTCTAGTGAGATCTCTTTTGTAGGGTTCTCAACGTCATCAACAACTAACCAACGGCGGTAAGTTACAAACTCACCGGTTTTACGGTCAATGGCAACACGTACGTCGATTTCGATTTCGTATTTTTTCTTTGTAGAAGTTGCTAGAGCAATCTCAAGAGCCTCAAAGATACGCTCACGAGGTACCGCTTTTTCGTTCGATACCGCTTCTGCTACCGCTAAAATTTCTTTACTCATTGTATTTAGCCTCTAAGCTTAAACTTTTTTAGGGAACTAAAATTTAGGGATCAGGTTAGCTTTGGAAATGTTACTTAGAGCAAACTCTTCTTGCTGACCGTCTACAGTAATTGTCACTGTTTCGCCATCAACACCGTGGATAATACCTTTCCACTTACGACGGTTTGCTACAGCCATTTTCAATACGATGCTGACCTCGTGACCAATAAATTGCTCGTAATGTGCTGCTTTAAAAAGTGGTCTTTCTAAACCTGGAGAAGACACTTCTAGGCTGTAAGCAACAGAAATTGGATCTTCAACGTCTAAAACTGCACTAACTTGGTGGCTAACTTCTGCACAGTCGTCTACGTTAATACCATTTTCATGGTCAATGTAGATACGTAACGTTGAGTGCGCGCCTGCACGAATGAATTCTAATCCAACTAACTCATAACCTGATGCCGCTACTGGCGCGTCAAGCATTTCAGTAAGTTGTCTTTCTAAACCAGTCATTTAACCACTCCAGAAACAAAAAAAGGGCTCAGAGCCCAATCAAAAAACCAAGCAGTATCTGAGCTATTTCAAAAAGCTCAGATAACAAAAAACCCCGATAGTCGGGGTTTTATGCTGCTGGACCCTGATACGTTAAGAATAGCCAACAATTGCTTTTCTTAACTCGTAGTGTGGTTAGCACTACGCAAACTTGCCAATCTACGATTTCCTTTTAAAGAAAGAGATTGGTTGCGGGGGCCGGATTTGAACCGACGACCTTCGGGTTATGAGCCCGACGAGCTACCAAGCTGCTCCACCCCGCGTCCGACTTGCTGAGCATTATACTCGCAAACAAGTGATTTACAAGTTTGTAAATACATGGTGCCGAGAGAGGGACTCGAACCCTCACACCTAAGGCACTAGCACCTCATGCTAGCGTGTCTACCAATTTCACCATCTCGGCATCAAAACCTTACAGCTTATTGAGGAATTTCATCACCCGCTGGGGCAGGAACTTCACTCGCTGCATCCTTAACTTGTTCAACAACTGGTTGACCTAACGTTGGGTCTACCCATTGTGATTCAGTCTGGTGCGTAGACATACGACCAAGTAACAAGCTAACGATAAAGAATACGGTTGCTAAAATAGCAGTTGTTCGGGTTAAGAAATTACCTGAGCCGCCAGCACCAAACACTGTGTTTGAAGCACCAGCACCGAACGAGGCTCCCATATCTGCGCCTTTACCTTGTTGAATCAACACAAGGCCAATCACACCAAGCGCTGCCAACAGGTAAATCACAAGTAGAACTGAAAACATTTTTTCCACCTATGTTCCAAATTGTTGAGCCAGCGCCGTTCAAAAGAATAAATCATTATGAACAAGGCTAGCGACCTCCTAACGGGAGGCGGAGCAATACTAGCGAAAGCCAGTAACGCTGACAAGGGAAAATTAGTAAAAAATCAATGCCAATGCGTTAAGCGCTCAAAAAAAGGGCAAAAGATGCCCTTTTCATTCAAGACATGCTTTAACGCAATGATTAACAACTTGCTTTAACAGCCTCAGCGATTTTCAATGCTGAGTGTTGAACTAGTTCACCATCTTCGCCTTCCACCATAACGCGGATCAAAGGCTCAGTGCCAGACTTACGCAGCAGTACACGCCCTTTATCACCAAGTGTCGCCTCTACTTCAGCGACAGCGTTTAATACAGCTGTAGCTTCAAGAGGGTTACTTTCTCCTGAGAAACGGACATTTTCTAAAACCTGAGGATATAGTGTCATTCCTTGCGATAGTTCATATAAAGACATATCGCTGCCAATTACAGAAGCAAGTACTTGAAGTGCAGCAACAATCGCATCGCCGGTTGTGACTTTATCTAATAAGATCACATGGCCTGAGTTTTCAGCACCAATTTTCCAACCTTTTTCTAGCAGTTGCTCCATGACATAACGGTCACCAACAGCGGCACGTACAAACGGAATGCCTAGCTGCTTTAAACCATTTTCCATACCCAAGTTAGTCATTAGTGTACCAACAACACCACCCTTTAGCTCACCACGACGAAGAGCATCACGAGCGATGATATAAGCAATTTGGTCACCATCAACTTTGTTACCTAGGTGATCGACCATAATGATGCGGTCACCATCACCATCAAATGCGAGACCAAGGTGCGCTTGCTCTTCAACAACACGCTGTTGAAGTGCTCGTACGTCTGTTGCGCCCACTTTTTCATTAATGTTGATGCCGTTAGGCTCTACGCCCATAGCGATAACTTCTGCCCCAAGTTCTTTGAAAACATTTGGAGCGATGTGGTACGTTGCACCGTGCGCACAGTCTACTACGATCTTAAAGTTCGCAAGGCTCAACTCAGATGGGAAAGTACTCTTACAGAATTCGATGTAACGACCAGCTGCATCATTTAGGCGGGTTGCTTTACCAAGCTCAGCAGACTCCACACATTCAATTTCTTTATCTAACTCAGCTTCGATCGCCAATTCGATATCGTCAGGTAGCTTAGTACCCTCAGAAGAAAAGAATTTAATGCCGTTGTCGTAATATGGGTTATGTGATGCAGAAATCACAATACCAGCCTCGGCACGGAAAGTCTGAGTTAAATATGCCACAGCTGGAGTTGGCATGGGACCAGTAAATGTTGCTTTAAGTCCCGCAGCTGCAAGGCCAGCCTCTAGTGCAGATTCAAGCATATAACCTGAAATACGTGTATCTTTACCTATGATAACTTTCTTTGTGCCTTGTTTCGCTAGTACACGACCAGCAGCCCAGCCAAGCTTAAGTACGAAGTCTGGAGTGATTGGGTATTGTCCTACTTTACCGCGCACACCGTCAGTACCAAAGTAACGTCTTTCATTCGACATAAACTTTCCTTTATTATTTTTAAATATTGTTTTTCGTCATCTCAACAACTTTCATCGCTTCGATTGTCTCTTCAAAGTCATGCACGCGAATGATCTGCGCGCCTTTCATCGCGGCAATCGTAGCACAAACGACACTTGCGTTCGTACACTCAGCCGCTGGCTTGTCTAACAGTTTGAAGATCATGGATTTACGAGACATGCCAGCCAAAATAGGCAGGCCGAATTCATGAAACTTTTCAAGATGAGCAAGCATATGATAATTGTGTTCGATTGTTTTGCCAAAGCCAAACCCAGGATCGAGAATCAGTTGAGATTTATCAATCCCTGCTGCTTCACACGCCGCGATACGTTCTTCTAGAAAAGCCGACACGTCCCCCATTAAATCATCATAATGAGGGTCAACTTGCATGGTCCTAGGCTGACCTTTCATATGCATCAGACAAATTGGAAGGTTTGCTTCTGCTGCGACTTCCAGAGCACCTGGCTCTTGCAGCGAGCGGATGTCATTGATCAAATCAGCCCCAGCATCAATTGCTTGACGCATCACTTCTGCTTTACTGGTGTCAACGGAAATCCATACATCATATTTTTCACGAATGGCTTTGATTACTGGGACAACACGCCTAAGCTCTTCTTCCAAAGACACATCCGGTGCACCAGGTCTTGTTGATTCACCACCAACATCAACAATACTTACACCTGCCTTTATCATTTTATCAACTTGAGCAAGAGCAAGTTCAATTGAGTTGTATTTACCGCCATCCGAAAAGGAATCCGGTGTCACATTTAGAATGGCCATGACATGTGGACGCGAAAGGTCCAAAGATTTGTTATTTGCTGTAATCATCATCATAAACACAAAAACCCCGAGATAACTCGGGGTTTAATATTATCAATACTCTTTATTCAGAGTCTTTCTTTTCAGGCGCTTCGTTAGAAGTTGTTTCAGAAGAGCTAGGCTGTTCTGCATCTTTCGCAGTCTCCGTTGCTTCTTCTTTAACTTCTTGCTTTGCTTGAGGCTTGTCGCTGTCTTCTGGTTTGCTTGCTGAGTTATCACTCCAGCCCGCAGGCTCACGAATTTCAGCTTTGCGCTCCATTAAGTCATCAATCTGGCGAGCATCAATGGTTTCATACTTCATCAGCGCATCTTTCATCGCATGCATGATATCCATGTTCTCTTGAAGAATCTTCTTCGCACGATCGTAGTTGCGGTCAATGATCTGACGAACTTCGTCATCAATCAACTTCGCTGTATCGTCAGACACATGTTTAGTCTGAGTTACACTACGCCCTAAGAACACTTCGCCTTCATCTTCTGCATACAGCAGAGGGCCAAGCTTTTCAGAGAAACCCCATTGAGTAACCATCTTACGAGCAATATCTGTTGCGCGCTCGATATCATTAGAAGCACCGGTTGATACTTTGTCAGCACCGTAGATAAGTTCTTCTGCTAAACGACCACCGTACAAGCTAGAAATCATTGATTCTAGGTGTTGGCGAGACATACTCACGCGGTCCTGCTCTGGAAGGTACATTGTTACACCCAACGCACGACCACGTGGAATGATAGACACTTTGTACACTGGATCGTGTTCAGGAACCAAGCGACCAACAATCGCGTGACCCGCTTCGTGGTATGCGGTTGACTCTTTCACTTCCTCAGACATCACCATTGAACGGCGCTCAGCACCCATCATGATTTTGTCTTTCGCCAGTTCAAACTCAACCATAGAAACGTTGCGCTTGTTACCGCGCGCAGCAAACAGGGCTGCTTCGTTAACTAAGTTTGCTAGGTCAGCACCAGAGAAGCCTGGAGTACCACGTGCGATGAGAGAAGGCTCTACATCACCCGCTAGAGGGACCTTACGCATGTGAACTTTTAGGATCTGTTCACGGCCACGTACATCTGGAAGACCAACTACCACTTGACGGTCAAAACGACCAGGACGCAGTAGCGCAGGGTCTAGCACGTCCGGACGGTTAGTCGCAGCGATAACGATAATACCTTCGTTACCTTCGAAACCATCCATCTCAACGAGCATTTGGTTTAGTGTTTGTTCACGTTCATCATGACCACCACCAACACCTGCGCCACGTTGACGACCTACCGCATCGATCTCATCGATAAAGATGATACAAGGTGCAGCTTTCTTTGCTTGTTCAAACATGTCACGCACACGAGATGCACCAACACCAACGAACATTTCTACGAAATCAGAACCAGAGATAGTAAAGAATGGTACTTTCGCCTCACCGGCAATGGCTTTCGCTAGAAGCGTTTTACCCGTACCAGGAGGACCAACCATTAGAACACCCGTTGGAATCTTACCGCCCAGTTTTTGGAAGCGGCTTGGATCGCGTAGGTAGTCCACCAGTTCTTTCACGTCTTCTTTTGCTTCGTCACAACCAGCAACGTCAGCAAAAGTTGTCTTGATTTGTTCTTCGCTCATCATTCGAGCTTTACTCTTACCAAAAGACATGGCGCCTTTACCACCGCCGCCTTGCATTTGACGCATGAAGAAAATCCATACACCAATCAGTAAGATCATTGGGAACCAAGAGATGAAGATAGTACCAAGCAAGCTTTGCTCTTCTGGAGGCGTGCCTTGTACTTTCACGTTTTGGTTAATTAGGTCATCTAGAAGCTTTTGGTCATACACTGGCATGTAAGTGACCATTTTGGCACCGCCGCCACGACGAACAAAGCTAATTTCACCGTCTTTAAAAGTTGCTTCTTGAATCTGGCCTTGGCCAACTTCCTGTACAAACGTGGTGTAATCCACGGTTCTGCCATTGCTTTCTCCAGGGCCAAAGCTCTGGAATACCGACATCAATACGACGGCGATAACAAGCCACAGAATTAAATTTTTTGCCATGTCACTCAAGGTGTAAGCCTCTCGATAACTAATTGTAATTAAAGGTAGGGTACTACAGTTCATTAACTGTAGCTATAGTGTTAACACGCTCTCAAGAGAGCAAAATGGTTAACCTTTGTAACCAGTGGCTACGACGAAGACCTCTCGAGAGCGAGCTCGCGATGAGTCTGGTTTTCTAATTTTTACGGCTTTAAACATGTCTCGGACTTCTTTCACATACTGATCGAAGCCTTCCCCTTGGAAAACCTTTACGACAAAGCTACCATTAGGCGCTAGAACTTGTCGACACATATCTAAAGCTAATTCAACTAAATACATAGCGCGAGGTTGATCAACAGAATTGTTTCCCGCGATGTTAGGCGCCATATCAGACATTACTACGTCTACCATGGAAGGTTGGATCCTTTCTAGCAAAGCTTCCAATACCGCATCATCACGAAAGTCGCCTTGTAAAAAGCTAACGCCAGCAATCGGGTCCATAGGAAGCAAGTCACACGCGATGATCTGACCGCTGTCCCCTACTATCTTAGCAGCATATTGAGACCATCCGCCCGGCGCAGCCCCCAAGTCGACGACTGTCATTCCAGGCTTTAACAATTTATCTTTCGTTTGAATCTCATCGATCTTGAAATAAGCACGTGAACGGTAGCCTTTTTTTCGGGCTTCATTCGCGTATTTATCATCAAAGTGTTCTTTCAACCAACGACCAGAACTAGCCGAATGTTTTTGTTTACTCATTTTAATCCCAACAAGGCACAAATTGGAGCTATTGTTTTAATAGGCGCTACCTATTACTCAATAAATTATAGTCTTCAGCAATAGATGGCGTTAAAATAGCTTTTTTCAACCCTTATTTTAAAGAAAATTGGCCGCGTAATGAACCTAAGCACCAAACAAAAGCAGCACCTTAAAGGCCTAGCTCACAGTTTAAAACCTGTTGTGCTAATGGGCGCAAATGGACTTACAGAAGCCGTGCTAGCAGAAATTGAAATCGCTCTTAACCATCACGAACTTATCAAAGTAAAAGTTGCTTCGGAAGATCGTGAAACAAAACAGCTAATCATCGACGCTATCGTACGTGAGACGGGCGCTGAAAAAGTTCAGACTATTGGTAAAGTGCTTGTGCTATACCGCCAGTCTGAAGAGCGTAAAATCGAAATCCCTCGTAAGTAACTCTACTTACGTTGCTGAAGAAAAAAGGTCGCCTGAGGCGACCTTTTTGCGTTTTATCAGAGTAATAATGCAACTCCAAACGACTTAGATATATTCTACTCGGTCAATTTCGAAGTCTTTCGCGCCACCCGGAGTTTGAATAGCAACTTCATCGCCTTCCATCTTACCAATCAGGCCACGAGCAATAGGTGAGCTCACTGAAATGCGACCTGCTTTGATATCGGCTTCGTCATCACCAACGATTTGGTACGTTTTTTCTTCTTCGGTGTCGATATCAATCAAGGTTACGGTTGAACCAAAAATAACTTTACCCGTGTTCTCCATCTTCGTTACATCAATAACTTGAGCAACTGACAGTTTGTATTCAATGTCACGGATTTGTGCTTCACAAATGCCCTGCTCTTCACGAGCGGCGTGATATTCAGCATTCTCTTTTAAATCACCTAGCTCACGAGCTTCAGCAATTGCCTCTGAGATCTGAGGACGTAGTTTAAGTAGACGATCGAGTTCTGCACGTAGCTTTTGCTCGCCACGTAGTGTCATTGGAACTTTTTCCATTTTATAACCTCAAGCCCAAATGGGTCTTTGGACAAAAAAAGCCCACCCTGTCATAGGACTGGGTAGTGCGCTTAAAGATGTATTTCGTTTAGTGTAAACAAACTCCCGGACGAAATCATCTTAATTCGAAAGACAGCAAGACTATGCCTTTTCGGCATAATGATATAACTCACTTTTAGAGCGGCTCTAGGGCGAATCACCTTCTCAATTTATTGAAAAACAACACTGTTCATTACACCAAAAACCTCAAAAAAGATAAAAACTAATCAATGTCAGGCCAATGTCATTGCCAATAATTTCAATCAAAAACAGTAATTTAAATAAAAACAACGCACAATTGAACAGTGTTCATCATTGGGATTTATATCATTTTACTAACTCATACGGAAACTTTAGCAGTAAAACATGTCCAGCGAGTTGTTAGATCAATGGCTTACAAGTGCGAACTATATCGCTCAATTAGCCAATTTTGGACCAACAACTTGTGAGAGATCACCTCTCCCCCATACAACAATGATTATGGACAGCTAACTAGGACAAATAAGATGAAAAAGACTCTAATTGCTCTTTCTGTATCTGCAGCAGCTATGGCAACTGGCGTAAACGCAGCTGAACTTTACAACCAAGACGGTACTTCTCTAGAAATGGGCGGCCGTGCTGAAGCACGTCTATCTATGAAAGATGGCGACGCTCAAGACAAATCTCGCATCCGTCTAAACTTCCTTGGTAAACAAGAAATCAATGACAACCTATACGGTGTTGGTTTCTGGGAAGGTGAATTTGAGACTGCTCAAAACGGTACTGTAGACGGCGACGACAAGAGCGATCTAGAAACTCGTCTTGCTTACGCTGGTCTTGGCGGTGCTTACGGTGAGTTCGCATACGGTAAAACTGAAGGTGCACTAGGCGTTATCACTGACTTCACAGATATCATGGCTTACCACGGTAACTCTGCAGCAGACAAACTAGCTGTATCAGACCGTACAGACAACATGATGGCTTACAAAGGCCAGTTTGAAAACCTAAGCGTAAAAGCAAGCTACCGCTTCGCTGATCGTATGGAAAACAAAAACACTGGTGAGTACTACGACAACAAACAAGACGGTTACTCTCTATCTGCAATCTACGCTCTAGCTGACACTGGTCTTGAGCTAGGTGCTGGTTACGCAGATCAAGACAAAGCTAACGAGTACATGCTAGCTGCATCTTACACAATGTCTGATCTTTACTTCGCTGGTGTATTCACTGACGGCGAGAAAATGGAAGATTCAAACAACAGTAACACAGTTGATTACACTGGTTACGAGCTAGCGGGTGCTTACACTCTAGGCCAAACAGTATTTACAACATCATACAACAATGCAGAAACTAACAACGAAACTTCTGCAAACAACTTCGCTGTTGATGCTTCTTACTACTTCAAGCCTAACTTCCGTGGTTACATTTCTTACAACTTCAACCTGATTGATGCAGGTGACAAGTTTGGTTCAACTGACACTAGCAAAACAGTTGCAACTAAGATCGATGCTGAAGACGAGCTAGCTCTAGGTCTACGTTACGACTTCTAATTCCGGTCTTTGACTAGAATATCGAATGCCCGCTTTAAGCGGGCATTTTTTATACTTCATTTTAAGCAGCGCGCCTTTCTCTCGTGTCTCATTCATGAAGACATTTGAAGCATTTCTTTAGTTACCTAGCATATTGAAAGGACTTGCGTATACTCAATCACATAACTCACCTTAGAAAGTACCATTATGCGTTTACGTTGGCCCTTGCTCATATTCTCTTCATTACTTTCTGCTTTTTCACAAGCGTACCCTCATCAAGAGGTGTTGCCTGAAGGCGCCCGCATCAGTTTAGTTGCGGAAAAACTCAGTGAAAATGCTGAGCTTGACGGTGTTCATCCTACCGAACAACTGTTCCCACCAGCGAGTACATTAAAAATCGTCACCGCATTAGCCGCAAAGCTAGAACTGGGTGATAATTTCCGGTTTCGAACCAAGCTGGAAACGTCGAACTCAGATGCAGTGATTTACTTTGTCGGCGA
This sequence comes from Vibrio sp. 1874, assembly GCF_033344395.1. Classification (NCBI taxonomy): domain Bacteria; kingdom Pseudomonadati; phylum Pseudomonadota; class Gammaproteobacteria; order Vibrionales; family Vibrionaceae; genus Vibrio; species Vibrio sp. 1874. The sequence goes on along the minus strand of NZ_JAWPOR010000012.1, from coordinate 109,049 downwards.
CCCAACACTCCAAACCAACGACTTAAAATCACTTCTCACTCTAGCTAAGAAAAATGGCTTAAAACGGATTAACGGTGACCTATGGCTCGATAACAGCGCATTCACTGGTTATAACCGTGCGGTGGGCTGGCCGTGGGATATCTTGGGAGTTTGCTACAGCGCTCCGGCATCGACCATCACACTCAATAACAACTGTGTACAAGCCTCTATCTATACACAAAAAGATGGTGGAACGCGGGTCTACGTACCAGAGCATCAACCTATTCGTGTCACAAGTACCGTAGAAACAGTTTCTAAAACCATTAAGAAAAGTCGTCATTGTGACTTAGGTTTAGTTGCAAATCCCGATAACAACTACAAGCTAACAGGGTGCTTGGTTGAAAGAGACAAACCATTGCCACTGAAATTTGCGGTTCAAGACCCTGAGCGTTACACCAGTCAAAGGTTGGCGACTTTGCTCAAGGAGCTCAACATTGGGGTATCAGGAAAGATTAGGGTCGGTACGGCGCCAGAAAAGCAGCGAAAGCTCATCGCAATGCATCAATCAAAGGCCTTACCAGACATTCTTGAAGATATGCTCAAAAACTCTGACAACTTGATTGCCGACACATTAACCAAAACACTTGGCGCTAAATTTTTCGTTCAGCCAGGCAGTTTTACTAACGGGACAGAAGCGATCAAGCAGATCATTTTCGCCAACACTGGTATTGATATTCGTAATGCGCGCCTAGAAGACGGCTCAGGACTTTCGCGAAATAACCGGATCTCCGCGACCAAGATGGCTGAAATGCTGCGCTATATTTGGAAGCATGAAAACGAACTCAAATTGATTGCCATCATGCCGAAATCAGGTGAATCCGGCACATTAAAGTACCGACAAAGTATGCGAAAACTTCCAATTAAAGGACAGCTGATAGCGAAAAGTGGCTCTATCTACGGGACTTACAATATGGCTGGATATGGCTTGGATAAAAATGGTCAACCTAACACCATTTTTGTTCAGTTTGTTTCAGACTACTTCCCAGAAAAACGGGACGACAACACTCCTGTCATCGCCCCGATTACACATTTTGAGCAGCTTTTTTACAATGACATTGTGAACTTTAGTCAGGCAATACCTAAGAAATAGTTCACCACGTTAAAGTAAATCCACATTCCTGAAATATCGACGATAGACGCAAGAACTGGACTCACCAATACGGCAGGGTCCAACTTGCAAGCTCGTGCAATAATTGGCAACAGCCCGCCCAATGTTGTAGAAATGGTGACTTGAATGAACAGCGCAACTGCTATTGCCAGAGCGATATCGGTCAGTTCAAAGCCTCCTGTTGATTGTCCTGCACTAAATAACATAATGCGTCCAATCATCACGATAGCGATTGCTAGCGCAATAAATAGAGCGACTCGGCTCTCTTTCCACAAAACTTCTAACCATTGGCGTTTTTTTAACTCTCCAGTAGCAAGAGCACGAATCACCAAAGTTGCTGCTTGTGTTCCTGTGTTACCACCAGCAGCTGCAATCACTGGCATGTACACTGCAAGTAAAACAAGCTGACTAAGGGTGTCCTCATACTGAGCGATGATCAAGCCTGACACTATCCCTAAAAGAGCCAGCGCAATGATCCATCCAATACGCTGTTTTACATGCCCTAAAACACTAGTTGATAAATAACCATCGGGTGTATCAACTTCAGACATATGCAGACCCAGTTGGTGAGCATAATGACGTGCGCGTTTGTCATGACCTGCTTGCTCAAGTTGAGCAATAAGACTATTCACATAGCCGACAGAGCAATGCTGTAAAATACCTACAGCCTCATCAATCGGCATAACCGTAAGCAAATGGACTTGTTGCTCTTGCTCATACTGCAAGAATGCATTGCGAGCTGCACCAATTTCTACTTCAGAAAAGTTTGGTGTTGTTTCAATAAAAGTGTTGTTCATTACCGTCATGGCGAATCTCCCGATTGGCATTGGTAACGACCATCGACAAAGCATGAAAAAGCCACTCTCGCACGCTAAAAGTCAGACAACAAATAAGATGCACAGAGAAAACCAATGCGAATGCACTGTCTATTCAGAATGTATGAAGGAAATAACGAGAAAAAATTAGAAAAGATGCCTCACCACTTAGGTAAGGCGGAGATCGCCAATACCGAAGCGGGTTATTTCGCTCCCTTAATCTTACTCACCCAACGACTGGGAGGATGGTCGGTATTGTTCATGTAAATCTCCGATAGCGCTGCCATTATTGGCAGCGCAAGTATAGTAGCAAAGTTCATCAGGTATGGAAGTTTTACTTTGCCGTTTTTGCTAAATTTTCATACAAAAAAAGCGCCCTTCGGACGCTTTCATTTGCAGTCATTATGGATTACTGAATAGTAATACGAGCAAATTTACGTTTACCTACTTGGAACACGTAAGTACCCGCTTCTGGAGCAAATTTGCTGTCCGCAATTTTTTCACCATCAATCTTCACAGCGCCCTGCTTAACCATGCGCATCGCATCTGACGATGATGGACATAAACCTGCTTCTTTCAACAGATTACTCACTGGGCGACCTGCGTCAAAGTCAAACTCTGGCATTTCATCAGGAATTTGGTTCTTCGCAAAACGGTTTACGAATTCTTGCTCTGCTGCATCGGCATCGGCTTCACTGTGGAAACGAGCAATAATTTCTTTTGCTAGCAATACTTTGATGTCACGAGGGTTTTTGCCCGCTTCTACATCAGCTTTGAATTGAGCAATCTCTTCCAGAGGACGGAAAGAGAGCAGCTCGTAGTAGCTCCACATTAGGTCATCAGAAATAGACATGATTTTACCAAACATTTCGCTTGGCGCTTCGCTGATACCGATGTAGTTGTTTGCTGACTTAGACATCTTCTTCTCGCCATCAAGGCCCACTAGAAGCGGCATCATCAGTACAACCTGAGGTTTTTGACCGTGAGACTTTTGCAGTTCACGACCCATTAGAAGGTTGAACTTCTGGTCTGTACCACCTAATTCAACATCCGTTTCCATTGCTACTGAGTCCCAGCCTTGTAGAAGTGGGTACATGAACTCATGAATAGCAATTGGCTGACCACCCGCGTAACGCTTTTTAAAGTCGTCACGCTCTAGCATACGAGCAACGGTTTGGTTTGCTGCAAGGCGAATCATACCTTCTGCGCCCAGTTCAGACAGCCACTCAGAGTTAAACTGAATTTTAGTCTTTGCAGGATCGAGAATTTTGAACACTTGCTCTTTGTACGTTTCAGCGTTACGCAATACGTCTTCGCGACTTAGCGGTGGACGAGTTGTGTTTTTACCTGTTGGGTCACCAACCATTGCAGTGAAGTCACCGATTAGGAACGTCACTTCATGACCTAGTTCTTGGAACAAGCGAAGCTTATTGAAAATAACCGTATGGCCTAGGTGAATGTCAGGTGCTGTTGGATCAGCGCCCAATTTAATACGTAGAGGACGGTCTTCTTTTAGTTTTGCGATTAACTCTTCTTCTGGAATCAGCTCTTCAACACCGCGCTTAATCTCGGCTAGTGCAGCTTCAATGCTCGCCATTCTTGTTCACTCCCACAGATTTGGCAAAAATATAATAGCTGAACATATTACTTGAATAGCGATGCATTTTGAAACACGTTAGACTAGGTAGTTGTCACTTTTTCCGTTTAATTTAGCAATCAAGTACCTCATGCATTCGATTTTTGTCCGACTTCCACTCTTGCACAAAGTATTGATCGGTTTTTTTAGTGCGTTGATTATCTTCGCGCTCTTCTTTTTACCTGATCCGCAAGACCTAGACCCGCAGCAGAGCCGATTAAAAGTTGGTCAACATTATCCTGTGCCAGTTTCCCTCGAACTCAGTGCACTAAATAGTTCATCGCCTGCGGTTCCCGCCGTGCTGCGCTGGGAGACATACAAGGTAAAAAATGGCGAGAGTGCTGCCATCTTATTTAGTCGCGTAGGGCTTTCTGCTCGTCTATTACATGAACTGGTGTCATCAGACAAAGAAGTAGAAAAACAGTTAACTCGGCTTCGACCTGGTGACCGATTGCAATTTGGCTTTGACGAAAATAACGACTTGGTGCAGCTAAGAAGGACACTAAGCGCGTTCGAGACTTTTCGTATCACATTAAAAGACGGCAAGTACGTTTCTGAAGTTGATAAGAAAGAAGTCGACTTCCAGTACAACTACGCAGAAGCCACCATCAAATCAAACTTTTGGAATGCAGGAATATCTTCTGGATTAAATGGTAACCAAATCATGGAACTGGCTGGCATATTTGGTTGGGACATCGACTTTGCTTTAGATATTCGTAAAAACGATAGCTTCCGAGTACTTTACCAAGAGGAAGTGGTAGAAGGAGAAGTAATCGGCCGTGGAAAAATCATTGCTGCGATCTTTAAAAACCAAGGCGATACCTTTACCGCAATATTGGATCAGAAAAGTGGCAAGTATTACGACGAAAATGGGCGTGCAATGAAAAAAGCATTCTTACGCGCGCCGTTGGATTTCCGTCGAGTTTCGTCTAACTTCAACCCACGCCGCTTACATCCAGTGACGGGACGCGTTCGTCCTCATAGAGGCACGGACTATGCAGCACCAGTGGGCACCCCGATTTGGGCGGCTGGTGATGGTGTCGTTCAAAAATCGTCTTACAACAAATTTAATGGTAACTACGTTTTCATTAAACATAGTAATACTTACATTACCAAGTACCTGCACTTAACCAAACGTACTGTACGAGCTGGTCAACGCGTTAAGCAAGGCCAAACCATTGGTACGCTTGGCGGAACTGGCCGTGTAACAGGCCCCCACTTGCACTATGAGTTCCTTGTGAATGGTGTCCATAAAAACCCACGCACGGTGAATTTGCCACAATCTAAATCCCTGACAGGCAAAGCGAGACAAACTTTCATGGCAAACGCGAAAGTTAGCATGGACAAGCTTGAACGCTACAGCAAACTGTTAGCAATGAAGTAAGGCAAGGTATTGAAAAGGGCAGCTTCGCTGCCCTTTTTGTTTTGTCGATATCATCACGATAAAGCTTACTGTTCAGAGTGATGCTCTCTCCCGAGCATAAGCAAACACGGTGTCAGAACTAACGTTAGCAAAGTCGCAAATGCCAAACCACCCGCGACAGCGGTCGCAAGCTGAGACCACCATTGAGTGCTTGGTGCGCCAAACTCCACTTTCTGATTAACTAAGTCGATGTTCATTTCTAACACCATTGGCAATAAGCCTAATATGGTGGTCACCGTCGTGAGTAAAACGGGTCTTAAACGCTGCACACCCGTACGCAAAATAGCCTCAGATTTTTCTAAGCCACGTTTACGCATCTGATTATAAGTATCGATTAAAACAATATTGTTGTTTACCACGATACCAGCCAACGCAATCACTCCAATTCCCGACATAATGATGCCAAATGGCTTTTGGAAAATAAGTAACCCAGCGAAGACACCAACGGTAGAAAACAGCACTGCACTAAGGATTAAGAAAGCTTGATAAAAGCTATTAAACTGCGTAATTAAAATCAAAGCCATCACACCAAGCGCGACAATAAAAGCATTTTGCAAGAATGCTGATGAGTTTTCCTGCTCTTCATTTTGACCCCGAATCTTATATTCAATGCCTTCTGGTAAGTCGAGCTGTTCCATTCCAGCGGCAATCTTAGGTAACTCAAGCGCCAAATTGTAACCTTCCACCATATCCGCTTTAATATTGATAACTCGATGACCGTCGACCCGACGAATAGTGTCTTGCTTATGATCTGGTTTGATTTGAGCAAAATTCGTAATCGGAACCAGACCAGCTGCCGTTTTCACTCTCAGTTGATCAAATCGACCTATGTCGCGCTTATCTTGCGGATAGCGCACCAAAATATCGACTTCTTCATCCGCATCATCGGGCAAATAATCGCCTATTTTCAAGCCGTTCGTAACAAACTGGACGGTATTCCCGACTAAAGTAGCATCCGCTGCAAAGCGAGAGGCGTCATCTCGCTGGATATCAATTTGCCAATCAATCCCTTCCTTATTAGTGGTATCACTCAAGTTGGTCAGTGCAGGATTACCATCAGCCCAATGTCGTACTTTTTTGGCTGCTTCATCTAACGCACTAACACTCAAATTTCGTGATGACACTTCAATCACGAGATCATGCTCGACAGGCGGTCCTGCGTCCGGGAATTTATACTCAAGTTCAACACCATAAAAGCGGTCTGTCGTCTCTTTTAGTTCCTCAATAATGGTTTTCACTTTGCGTCGATACTGCCAATCCACAGGCGTTATTTGAATCTGGCCAATCTCGTCCCCATTATCGCTCGATCCTGTGCGCGTGTAGACACTTTCAAACTCGTCATGACCGAGCATCACCTTCTCGATTTCGCGCATAACAACATCTTTTTCGTGAATAGACAGGTCACCATAAGAACGAACTTTAACGGTAAAAAAGGCAGGGTCCACCTCAGGGAAAAACTCTGCACCCAAGCCAGCTTTGTTGTAAGTGAAGCCGACACCTGCCGCTAGCAGTATCGCGCTGAGTAAGACTTTCCATGGATGACGAATCGCTACCGACAGAGTCTGGTAATAAAGCTTGGTAATGCCTGTCGCTTTTTCAAAGTTGCCGTTATGCAGCTCCACCATTTCTCGCTGAGCTTTCTGATTGACTACTTGAGGCTTGCCAATGATCCCACCGATGACAGGAACGAACAATAAAGCCATCATCAGCGAAGCGGCCAAGGTAGCAATTAAAGTAAGTGGTAAGTACTTCATGAACTCACCAGTGATGTCTGGCCAGAAAAGTAACGGAGCAAACGCAGCCAATGTGGTTGCTGTGGATGCGGTAATAGGCCAGGCCATTCGCTTTGCTGCATCTCGATAGGCTTCTTTACGTGGCGTTCCTTCTTGCATGCGCCGATCTGCAAACTCTGTCACCACAATGGCACCATCCACCAACATGCCTACCGCCATAATTAAAGCAAACAGTACGACGATATTGACCGTCAGCCCAAATACCGATAACACCAACAACCCAGTCAAGAACGATCCTGGAATAGAAATCCCCACGAGAAGCGCGGTCCTAACCCCCAATATGGCAATAATGACGATAACTACGAGGATAATTGCGGATAAGATATTGTTTTGTAGATCACTGAGCATCAATTTGACATCGTCGGATTGATCCCAAGTATATTTAACTTGCAAATTGTCGGGCCACTCGGCGCGCTTCTGTCCCAGAGCCAGTACTTCTTTTACCAGCTCAACCGTTTCAATGATGTTTTCCCCTGCCCGTTTTTTTACGTCCAAAACGATGGCAGATTCGCCATCTAAACGAGCAAAACTTTCAGGATCGCGAAATGCACGTCGTACTGTCGCCACATCGCCAAAAGTGATCACCTCTTTGCCATTCACCTTGATCGGTAGTTCAAGCACATCTTTCAGTGAATCAAAAACCGATGGGACTTTTACCGAAAAGCGTCCATACCCAGTATCGACAAACCCCGCAGCCACAACTCGGTTATTCAAGGCAATTAAATTATAGATGTCCGCTTGATCGAGACCGTAGCTTTCCATCAATAGCGGATCGACAACTATCTCCACGATGTCTTCGCGATCTCCTGCGATTTCAACCTCAAGAACCTGACGGAAACTTTCCAAACGATCACGTAACGTTCTGGCAATCTGAACAATGGTTCGCTCTGGTACGGTGCCATAGAGCACAACGGTCAAAACAGGCTCTTCAGATGCAAACGTGACTTCGTTTACCGTCGGCTCATCACTGTCCTCTGGTAACTTTGGCTTCGCAAGATCAACTGCATCACGCACATCTGCCATCGCTTTATCAAGATCCACTCCGACACTAAATTCCAGCGTCACCGAAGCATGACCTTCTGATGCCACAGAGGTCATCTCTTTTACGCCTTCAATTGAACGCAGCTCTTGCTCTATTGGACGAACCAATAAACGCTCGGCATCGACAGGAGAAATGCCTTGATGCCCAACAGAAACGTAGATAATAGGAATGGTAATATCAGGGCTCGATTCCTTGGGGATTGTGACGTAAGTAATGACACCTGCAATTAATATCATCACCAACAATGTCAGCATAGTGCGAGCACGAGATAACGCAGCATCAATCAGAGTGTACATAGGTGCTCCTTACTGCTCATTAGCCGCTTCAATAACTACGTCATCAACTTTATTGGCCAGTACTTGATCACCATCTCGCACAAAACCTTGTCCCAGCACGATAATGTCTACACGCTCTCCTAACCCAGAGAGCCACACACCATCATCCTCGGCCTTAACGAGTTGAATTGGAACAAACTCAACATGCTCATTACGCAGTGTCTTGACACCTAAGTTACCTTCTTCATCTAGTGCTAACATGGCAGCCGTAATCTTTACTGCCAACACTTCACTCAACGGCAGCTGTACTTCTGCGCTCATACCGGCAGGAATTCTTGCGTCTTGATTATCAATTTCGATTTCAATTGGAAATGTATTAGTAGAAGCAGAAGAAACACGTCCAATGTAGCGCACACGACCTTGATGATGCTGTTGGTTAATGGTTCTTACGTCGGCTTCTAGGCCTTCCTTAAGGTATTGTATATGCCGTTCACTGACATCGGCTTCAATCACTAAAGTATCCAAATCAATGACCGTCGCAATAGGGTCGCCAATCCCGACAAAATCACCTAACTCAACAAAGTGGTGATCTACGATGCCATCAAATGGCGCTTTAACTTCAGTATTTCTTAAAGCCGTTTGCACGTTACTCAAATTCGCACGTGCATCTACCAACGCTGCTTGCGCTGTCGCAAATGCAACCTCACCTTGCAGTCCTCGACTTTTTAGCGATTTAGCTGCATTAAACTCTTTTTCTTTAACCAACAGCATCGCCTGGGCTCGTTTAAGTTGAATGCCAAGGTCGCGCTTATCGATGTTTGCGATCACTTGTCCCTGTTTGACCGCTTGGCCTTTCTTTATGTTAAGACTGACTATTTTACCGGCAACTTCAGCGCCAAGACGCGCTTGACGATTGGGCGCTGTTCGTCCATACAATTCAATGGTTTTACTAGTAGGTTCGGCAAGAAAAGTATCAAACATCACCTTTGCAAGTGGTGTCGTGTTCGTGGATGTTGAAGAGTTAGGATGATCATCTTGTGCTTTGAGTTGGCCGATGGTTAGCCATGCAACAAGAAGTAAGACGAGGATAAGAGATACTAGCCAAGGGCGCTCGACAATTCGGCGTCCAAAAGAAAGTCCAGACATATAAAGTCCTTTTTATTATTTCTCTGCATATCTGCGAGCGTGCGCTTTACGTGACATCCTTCTACATAAAGCACAGGCAGCCATTAGCTGCCTGTTAGGTGTTAATTACACACTGAACGATGCACCACAACCACATGTTGTCGTTGCATTTGGATTATTTACGAAGAAGCGCGCTCCTTCCAACCCTTCTGTGTAGTCAACAATACCGCCAACGAGATATTGCAGACTCATAGGGTCTACAACCAGTGTTACACCACTGTTTACGATTGTCGTATCGCCTTCGTTTACATTTTCATCAAAAGTAAAGCCGTATTGGAAGCCGCTGCAGCCGCCGCCAGTAATGTATACGCGCAGTTTCAATGCTGGGTTTTCTTCTTCAGCAATCAATGCTTTAACGCGAGATGCTGCTGCGTCAGAAAAAGATAATGGTACGTTTACTTCGCTCACGAAGACCTCTCTCACTCGTGTAATGCGTCAAGCCTGAAGCAAGACGTCAAATTTGTGCTAATTGAGACGATTATCCAATACCTGACAAACTCGTTCAAGTATTCGCCGCCGATTCTTTATAACAGATGCGGATATATAAGATTACACTGCGAAACAACACATAAATTAAGCAAAACGTTTCTAACTTGATTATAGCTAGGTACAATGCGCTCCACTTGGTCCGAGCAATCAAAAGAGGATAACCCCATGACCAAATCATCAGAGCTGTATCAAAAAGCTCAGCAAACCATCCCTGGCGGTGTCAATTCACCAGTTCGTGCATTCAACGGCGTTGGCGGCTCTCCGCTATTTATCGAACGAGCAGACGGTCCACTGATTTTTGATGCCGATGGTAAAGCGTATATTGATTACGTTGGCTCTTGGGGTCCAATGATTCTTGGCCACAACCACGCGGTTATCCGCGAGGCAGTAATTGATGCAGCGCAACGCGGTCTTAGCTTCGGTGCGCCAACAGAACTTGAAATCGCGATGGCAGAATTAGTTTCTGAGCTTGTTCCATCAATGGAGCAAATCCGCATGGTAAGTTCTGGTACTGAAGCTACTATGAGCGCGATTCGCCTTGCACGTGGCTTCACCGGTCGCGACAAGATCATGAAATTTGAAGGTTGTTACCACGGCCACGCTGACAGCTTGCTAGTAAAAGCAGGTTCTGGAGCACTAACTCTAGGCCAACCAAGCTCTCCTGGCGTTCCTGCAGATTTTGCTAAGCACACGCTAACAGCAACATTCAACGACCTAGATTCTGTACGCGAGCTATTTGCTGCTAACAAAGGCGAAATTGCTTGTATCATCGTTGAGCCAGTAGCAGGCAACATGAACTGTATTCCACCAGTGGAAGGCTTCCACGAAGGGCTACGTGAAATCTGTGATCAAGAAGGCGCGCTACTAATTTTTGATGAAGTAATGACAGGCTTCCGTGTTGCTCTAGGCGGCGCGCAAGCACACTACAACATCAAACCCGACCTAACGACACTGGGTAAAGTGATTGGTGGCGGTATGCCAGTAGGTGCTTTCGGTGGCCGTAAAGAAGTGATGCAATACGTTGCACCTACAGGCCCAGTTTACCAAGCTGGTACCCTTTCCGGTAACCCTGTCGCAATGGCAGCAGGCTACGCATGTTTGAACCTTCTAAAAGAAGAAGGCAACGAAAAGCGCCTAGCTTCTAAAACGAAACAACTTGCTGAAGGCTTTAAGTCTCTAGCAGAAAAACACGGTATTCCGCTAGTTGTTAACCAAGTGGGCGGTATGTTCGGCTTCTTCTTCACTGACCAGGAAAAAGTAACTTGCTACGAAGACGTAACGAAGTGCGATGTAGAACGCTTCAAGCGTTTCTTCCACTTAATGCTAAAACACGGTGTCTACCTTGCGCCATCTGCGTTTGAAGCGAGCTTTACTTCACTCGCTCATGGTTCAAAAGAGATTGATGCCACATTAGAAGCGGCTGACCGCTGTTTTGCTGTTCTTGCAGAAGAAGCGAAATAATCGCTAAAAACGGCGATAACGCATTTAGAAAAGGACCGAAACGGTCCTTTTTTATTGCCAATTCAAAATAACCAATATCGCTAATACCCCAACGACAATGCCAAACCACGGTATTCGCTTAGCTTTTTTCTCAGTTTGACACTTTTTATCACCGTTGCAACAACCCATAGCTCATCTCTTGATTGATAACCGACTGATTTGTAGTCATTATAGCAAGGTACATCGCCCTGCTCTAATTCGGCATTGTCATAAGCTTGAAAGAGTTAAGAGTGCAAAGTAATAAAGGTTACACGCCATCATTGAAGGCATAAACCGTAAACGTCACCTGTAAGTTGGACTAATACCATGCCAAATAATGTAAAAATAACGTCGAGTCACCGAGTACTAATGGTTGCTTTACTCGCCGCTGCTTTTGCTTGCTACTTATTGGTTGAGCCATATATCAATTCCATTGTGATGGCTTTTATCATTTCTTTGCTCATGTTTCCGATACACGAATGGTTTGAGCAGAAAATTCCCAAGCACCCAAATATGGCAGCACTGCTGTCATGTGTCGTCTTGACGTTTATTATTGTTATCCCGCTTTTATTTGTGTTTGCCGCCATTGTTCAGCAAGGCTCTGTTTTCTCACAAAATACATATAATTGGGTTACCAATGGTGGTATCCAAGATATATTCCAACATCCTTTCGTTATCAAAGGCTTAGCGATTGTTAATGAGTACTTACCTTTTGATAAAATCGAGCCCAAAGCCATTGCTGAGAAAATTGGTCAATTTGCCACATCGTTTGGCTCTAACTTAGTCGCTATCAGCGCAAAGATTTTAGGAGACGCAACCAACTTCCTAATGAACTTCTTCCTGATGCTGTTTGTGCTGTTTTTTCTGCTTCGTGACCACGACAAAATTATCTCTGCGATTCGTCATATCCTGCCACTCTCACGTAGCCAAGAAGACCGCATATTGACAGAGATAGAGCAAGTTTCTAAATCAGCCGTGATGGGCTCATTCATGACAGCGATTGCTCAAGGTTTGGCTGGCGGCATCGGTATGTGGCTAGCTGGCTTCCCTGGGCTATTTTGGGGAACGATGATGGGCTTTGCATCATTCATTCCAGTGGTAGGAACCGCACTAATCTGGATTCCTGCAGCAGCGTACTTGTTCTTAACAGGCGATATGACTTGGGCTATCTTCTTGACGGTGTGGAGTGTAGTTATCGTTGGCTCTATAGATAACCTATTACGTCCGTTGCTAATGCAAGGCAGCGCCGGCATGAATACCCTTATGATTTTCTTCTCATTACTGGGTGGTCTGCATCTGTTTGGTTTGATTGGTCTTATCTACGGCCCACTTATTTTTGCCGTGACCATGGTACTGTTTAATATCTACGAGGAAGAATTCAAAGACTTCCTTAACCAACAAGACAACAGCTAGTCACCGCTTAATCACTTCAAGCTTGGGGCAGATTGTGCGAAAATCTGCCCCAAATTATTTCTGATGAACCAAATTTATGTCTGCTTATATCGCTCCTAGCCAAATAGCTCAGCGCCAACTTGAATACTTCAACGGAAAACACGTTTTAGTCGCTGGTGAAGTTGAAGACCTATTTCCTCTTGAGTTAGTGGCTCATTGTGAGTCTGTTGAAGTGTTTACTTCCAACTATAGCTACTACCGCCAAATTCAAACCTCTGACAAAGTGAAAAGTCATTTTGGCTCTGTGTTTGATGTTGAAACAAAAGCAGACATGGTCCTTTTATACTGGCCAAAAGCAAAAGCTGAAGCAGAATACTTGCTGGCGATGTTGATGGCGAAACTGGGCATTAACACCGAAATCGTCATCGTTGGTGAAAACCGCTCCGGCATCAAGAGCATCGAGAAGATGTTCCAAGAATACGGCCCTGTGAACAAGTACGACTCTGCTCGTCGCTGCTCATTTTACTGGGGTAATTGCCTCAATGAACCAAAACCTTTCAACCAAGCAGATTGGTTTAAGTCTTACACTGTTACACTCGGTGAGCAGTCGCTAGCGGTTAAGAGCCTACCTGGCGTATTCAGCCATGGCGAGTTCGACTTAGGTAGCCGATTGCTGCTTGAAACCTTACCTAAGCTGTCGGGCAAAGTGCTCGACTTTGGTTGTGGTGCAGGTGTGCTCGGTGCGTTTATGGCGAAAGCGAATCCAGAGATCGCGATTGAGATGTGTGACATTAATGCTTATGCGATCACTTCTAGCCAAGCCACATTAGAAGCGAATGGTTTATCCGGACGCGTATTTGCATCAGATATATACTCGGATACCGCAAAAGACTACCGCTTTATCGTCAGCAACCCGCCATTCCACAGTGGTCTAGACACAAATTACAACGCAGCGGAAACCTTGTTGGGTCAGGCACCACAATATTTAACCAAAGACGGCGAAATGGTGATTGTCGCGAATAGCTTCTTAAAATACCCACCAATTATCGAGCGGGCGTTTAATAATTGCGAGACGCTAAATAAGACCAATAAATTTTCTATCTACTACGCGAAAAAATCATAACTTCCCCCGCGCAGGCATAAACCTGCGCGATTTTTTCTCATAAATTCAACACTCATAAGAAAAACTGCGTCACCCTGCACGCTTTACAACTAACTTTCTTGTCAAAGAAAAAAAACTCGTTAATTTTGTTAATTCTATCTAGTTGAACATCTTATCCGTTTTTAACGAGAACCTCGGCAGCGAAGTATGTTTTAGAACTGCCCATTATGAGTTGTAATCTTATCCATGTTTAAATTCTACAAAAAACAGAAATTTAAGCGCCTTCAGAGTACACTGATGACCGCATTTCTGGTGCTCAGTATCACACCTCTTACCATTACTGCGATCTTTTTCTTGCAGTCCCACAGTAAAGATCTGCAAGAACAAAGCACCTCGCACTTACTGTCTGTTCGAGATACAAAACAGCAGCAAATCATCGACTACTTTGAGGCACGAGAAACCGAAGTCATGGGCTTTGTGCGCTCAGAGTTGGCTTACGCCAGTGGTGGCCGATTCTACGGTCTCGTCAATGCTTTTAGTCGTTTAGGCAATGATATTGCAGAGTCTCGTAAAAACGCCCAACAGCGCTACATCGAGGGCAGCGGAGACCAAATCAAAACCTCAACGTTACCCGAGTCATCCAACTATGTAGGAAGTGAACGTTACCGACTTTTGCATAAACGCTATCATTGGGCCTACTTGGAGCTCCTCAAGCGCTCTGATTTTAATGACATTTTACTGGTCGACATCAATGGTAACGTCACCTACTCGATCAACAAAGACGATAACTACGGAACGAACTTGTTATCAGGCCCCTACAAAGACTCGGCACTTGGCAAAACTTTCAAGCGTCTCGCCGATGATGTGACTGAACGTCGAAAAGTAAACGAAGACTACACTCCTGTGATTGTGTCTGACTTCGAGCTGGAAGGGGGGAAATCAGTCGCTTGGCTAGGTGCACCAATTGTTCAGCAAGGTTATCTACACAGCTATGCCATGTTCCGCTTGCCAAATAATGGCATCACTAAGTTAGCCGCAGACGCCAACCGAGAGTCATCCATTAACACCCTGCTGGTTGGAAATGATCACCAACCTCGCACAATTAACACGAAACAAGACGACATTAAGAACAGTTTAGAAGTGATCGATAAAGCACTCTCTGGTGCGTTTGGTGTCGGCACTTACACGAACGGCTTAGGTGAAGAAATCATCGCGGCTTATGCACCGATTGAAACTCGTGGTGTGATTTGGGCGCTCGTCGTACAGTTACCAGAAAACGAAGCTTTCGCTCGTATCCATCAACTCGAAAAACTATTCGTTATCGCTATGTTGATCGCCATTATCCTTGTGGTGATAGCTTCTCACTATTTATCAAACTTTATCACTTCTCCGTTGCTGAAATTGACTTGGGTTGCCGAAAAGGTCTCTGCAGGGGATCTTGATGACACGTCTTTTAATACGGTTCGTAAAGATGAAATTGGTCGGCTTGCGTTAAGCTTTGAACGAATGCAACGCTCTATTCGAGAGAAGATTCAAACCATTAAGAAGCAAAATGAAGAACTAGAAAGCAACATACAGATCATTCAGAAACAGAATGAAGAACTGCAATTGGCCGATAAATTAAAAGATGAGTTCTTAGCCACGACTTCTCATGAACTTCGTACACCGTTACACGGCATGGTCGGGATTGCTGAAACCTTAGCGTCCGGCGCCAATGGCGCGATCCCCGCTAGCCAGAAATATCAGCTTGATATCATCATTAAAAGTGGTCAGCGTCTCGCTAATCTAGTCGATGACTTGTTGGATTATCATAAA
Organism: Vibrio sp. 1874; assembly: GCF_033344395.1. Taxonomy (NCBI): domain Bacteria; kingdom Pseudomonadati; phylum Pseudomonadota; class Gammaproteobacteria; order Vibrionales; family Vibrionaceae; genus Vibrio; species Vibrio sp. 1874. The sequence continues at coordinate 93,456 of NZ_JAWPOR010000012.1, read as the reverse complement.
ATGCGTTATGGAAGCATGGATATCCAGAAATCAGCAGTGAGTTTGGGCAGTGCAACACGATTGGTTTTAGAGCTTTCTAGCCATTTACTCGGAAGTAAAACCATCCGCATCATCAACCAAGTCCCAGCGGATTTAAAAGCAGTATCAGCTGACCCGCAACGCCTTGAACAAGTGCTATATAACCTGATTGGCAATGCGATTAAATACACCTCAGAAGGTAAAATTGTTATCTCCGCTAATGTGGTAGATGATCATGTACGCGTACAAGTTGTGGATACTGGACAAGGAATTCCCGCAGAACAACTTGAACATATTTTTGAACCACTCATCCAAGCAGGGCAAGATGCGAGCCGTTATCGTCAAGGTGCAGGACTTGGGCTCTCCATTAGCCGTCAATTGATCGAATTAATGGGAGGCTCGTTATACGTCAGTAGCCAACCAATGGTCGGAACTACCTTCAGTTTCACTTTACCGCTCGCCAGCGAAGAAGAAATCCAAGCAACCCAGACTCTAGCTGCGCACGGGCACTTCCAAATTCCTGAAGTTAATGTAGAGAACAGTGAAGACTTATCACTTCCAGAGAACCCAGACGGCCCGTTACTGTATGTTGCTGACGATGAACCAGTAAACTTACGCGTGCTTGAAAGCTTTTTACGTTTAGAGGGCTATCGTGTGCGTACCGTCTCCGATGGGCCAGAAACGTTAGCGCTCGTCGAGCAAGAGAAGCCGGAACTTCTGTTATTGGATATCATGATGCCAGGCATGAGCGGCTACCAAGTTTGTAGTGAACTACGTGAAACCTATGATCATGCCGAGTTGCCAATCATTATGCTCACCGCACTCAGTCAAACAGAAGATCGTGTAAGAGGTTTTGAAGCAGGAGCCAACGACTATTTATCGAAACCATTTAATAAACAAGAGTTGGCGGCACGTATCCAAGCGCATTTAACGGCAAGTAAAGCAGAAATGCGCCATATGGAAAACAAAGTGCTAGAGTCTGAACTTAGACAGCGAGCAGTCGTTGAAGCAAGCTTACTTGAGACTCAAGGTCGTTTGTTGGAACAGCTAGAATCGGCTCCTGAAGCTATCATCTGTCTACGTGAAGACAAGCGTATTCGCTTTGCTAACGAAGCTGCATGTAAGCTATTCAAGCGCAGCTTAGAACAGCTAAAGCGCTCATCTGCTGATGAGCTGATTGCCCCTAAATATCTAACCGTCAAACAACCTCATTACTGTGGCAAGATTGATATCTATATTGAAGATATTCGTCAGAACATCGAAGCAGACATTCTTAAGCTCCCTGAAGGTTCAGGGTTAGATATCATGTACATCTTTAATGTCGGCGGTGGAGCCAGTGCCGCTCGCATACATAATCTAGAAACCGCCGTAGAAGTGCTTTCAAGTTATGCATTTGATGGTGACAAAGACCAATTGCAAAAGCTAAAAGAGCTTGGCGGAGAATTTACGCGCCTTGCAGACAAAGCGCTCGGTAATAAAAAAGACAAGCAAGAACTTATGCGAGAAGTTCTAGTAGACGCAATGACACATGCTTTAGAGTATTGGGAGTCTGTAACGGGTGAAAGTAAGTTCGCATTTGCAGAGCAAAGTGGCTTGTGGCGCGTTTATCTAGACCGTAGTACTTTGCAAACACGCACTTTAGATAAATACATGCGTATAGAAACATTACCCAAAAGACCACGTTGGAGAACGGTGCTAAGCTCGATAGAGTTCATTCTCGAACACTGCAAAGAACAGAGCCCCGAGAGAGCATACATAGAAGCACAACGAGATAAACTACAGCGACTATTGACCAGCTAATATTTATCAAAAAAACTAGCCCAGCGTGCATGCTGGGCTTTTTTGTTATTCGAGTATTCCCTTCCTAGAGATAAAAGAGACCGCCTCTTCCTACCCCATTAACATATTTCCAATAACGAACATTCGGTTAGACATCGCTATCTATTGTTGGTCTTCAAAACGTACGACCTTATCCATTTAACTGGCCTTAATTAGGTAAGTTCGAGCAACCAAAAAACTTCATTCATACAATAAAAAAAGGACGACAAACGGAAGAAAACTGTCGATAAAAAAGGCCATTTTTCAGATAACAAGCGGATTTTGACGAACTATTGATAGAGATTGCGAACTTAATCACAACAGAACGGCAGATTAATTTTTAGCTGATTAATTAACACCATTTCTGCATGTGAGCGAGATCTCCGAACCTAGAAACCAAGCAAGAAACGTATATTTTAAATGGAACACCAGGTTAGTAATCACCAACACTCATTATTAACAAGGATATAAACTGCGACGCATATCAACGTTTATTTTTTGTCCCTCTACTGGTTAAAATTAGCCAAAATAACGTTTATAACGGAGAGCTCAGAGATTTTAACGTTTTTAACGGGAATCAAGTTTGATTATTTTATGGATAAGGTGTTTTCTTACTCCTGCCTAAGGCCTACAGGCCACTCTTGGCGAAACTCAATGTTGTAATGAGTAAGGCATGTACAAGAGGTAGGTCTTAGAGAGTGTTTATCAATTGATGACATTCAATTCCATTTAGTGAAATGAAAGCAAATAGTAAGGAACAGCTATGCTTGCCAATATTAAAAAAACAGCACTAGCAACAGCAATTATTGCAACGGCTACTACAGGTTTTGCATCGGTAGCTACTGCGGCTGAACGCAGTGAACTGACTATCCACCCTAAAGAGTTTACAACTTTCGTTCGTAACTTTAACCCTTTCTTGGGTGCAACTAACCTGCACACAACAACCGACTTTATTTACGAGCCGCTCGTTGTTTTTAACGAAATGCACGGTAACACGCCTGTATTTCGTCTAGCAGAAAACTTTACCATGGCTGATGACCTGATGAGCGTAACCTTCGATATCCGTAAGGGCGTAAAATGGTCTGATGGCAAAGCGTTTACCGCTGATGATGTTGTTTACTCTTTCAACCTAGTTAAAGAGAAGCCAGAGCTAGACCAATCTGGTATCAACTCTTGGGTGACTGGCGTAGAAAAAGTTAACGACTACCAAGTTAAATTCCGTCTAAGCGAAGCAAACTCAAACGTTCCTTACGAAATTGCGAAAGTACCCGTCGTACCTAAGCACGTATGGAGCAAAGTAAAAGATCCAGCAACATTCACAAACGAAAATCCAGTAGGCAGTGGTCCATTTACCGAAATCGACACTTTCACACCGCAGCTATATATCCAGTGTGAGAACCCGAATTATTGGGATGCAGACAACCTAGATGTAGACTGTCTGCGTGTGCCGCAAATCGCGAACAACGACCAATTCTTGGGCAAAATCGTTAACGGCGAAATGGACTGGACGTCTTCATTCGTACCAGACATCGACCGTACGTACGCTGCAGCAAGTCCGAATCACCACTACTGGTACCCACCAGCGGGTACTCAAGCATTTGTAGTGAACTTCAAAAACCCAGACGCTGCGAAAAACGAAGCGCTAACTAACGTTGACTTCCGTCGTGCGTTCTCTATGGCGCTAGACCGTCAAACTATCATTGACATCGCTTTCTACGGCGGCGGTACAGTGAACGACTTCGCATCTGGCCTTGGCTACGCATTCGAAGCTTGGTCTGATGAAGAGACACACAACAAGTACAAAGGCTACAACACATACAACGCGGAAGGTGCGAAAAAGCTTCTAGCTAAAGCTGGCTTCAAAGATGTAAACAAAGATGGCTTTGTGGATACACCATCTGGCAAGTCTTTCGAGCTTCTAATTCAATCACCAAACGGTTGGACTGACTTCAACAACACAGTACAACTAGCCGTTGAGCAACTAGCAGAAGTGGGCATTAAAGCTCGTGCTCGTACACCGGACTTCTCGGTATACAACCAAGCAATGCTAGAAGGTACTTACGACGTTGCTTACACCAACTACTTCCACGGTGCAGATCCACACTTGTACTGGGATAGTGGCTACAACTCGAAGCTACAAGCTGGTGACGGCATGCCTCGCTTTGCAATGCACTTCTACAAGAACGATAAGCTAGACGGTCTTCTTAACAGCTTCTACAAGACAGCAGATAAGCAAGAACAGCTAGAGATCGCTCATGGCATTCAGAAGATCATTGCTCAGGACCAAGTAACTATTCCTGTGCTATCTGGCGCGTACATGTACCAATACAACACAACTCGCTTCACTGGTTGGTGGAACGAAGAAAACCCTAAGGGCCGTCCAAACATTTGGGCAGGTATCCCAGAGCGTCTACTTCACGTACTGGACCTAAAACCAGTTAAATAAGTAGAAGTTCATTTCAAGCGGCATACATCCCGTGTGCCGCCTATAAAAATCCCTTGTTAACGAAACCAATATGTGGCGCTCGTCGTCAGGGGATTTTTCGCTCTAAATTTCGCTAGGAGCGACCTGAAACCAGAAACAGGGAAAAAATCTGGGTGAGTAAGGTGTGAGTTATGGGTTATTTTTTAAGACGTTTGTCGTTCTATCTTGTCGCGCTCTTAGTTGCAGCGACGTTAAACTTTATTATTCCGCGAGCAATGCCTGGTGACCCAGTTACCATGATGTTTGCTAATGCTTCAGTACAGGTGACTCCAGAACGAATCGCAGCAATGAAAGAACTGCTCGGTTTCGTTGATGGGCCAATTTACATTCAGTACTTCTCGTACATTAAAAACATTCTAAGTTGGGAGCTAGGTACATCAATCCAGTTCTACCCTCTTTCAGTTAATTCTTTACTAGGTAGTGCATTTGGCTGGTCACTATTTCTAGCTGGTACTGCGGTTGTACTTTCTTTCTCCATCGCTTCTGTCCTTGGTATTTTTGCCGCCTGGAAGCGCGGTAGTAAGTACGATGCATTCGTAACGCCTGGCACATTGATCATTCAAGCGATTCCACAAATGGTTATCGCAATGTTAGCACTGTTTACCTTTGCGATTGGCCTGAAATGGTTCCCATCTGGCTATGCTTACACGCCAGGTACTATTCCTGATTGGACAAGCTGGGAGTTCATCAAGAACGTGGGTTACCACGCTGTACTACCTCTATTCTGTGCAACCATCGTTCAAATTGGTGGCTTCCTAGTTAACATGCGTAACAACATGATCAACCTTCTCGCCGAAGACTATATCACGATGGCTAAAGGTAAAGGGCTGAGTGAAAACCGCGTCGTCTTTAATTACGCCGCACGTAACGCACTACTTCCAAGTGTTACCGCACTGTCTATGTCTTTAGGTATGGCCATCGGTGGTCAATTAATCATCGAGATGATTTTCAACTACCCAGGCCTAGGTACTGTTCTATTGAACGCAATTCACGCTCGTGACTACCAAGTACTTCAAGGTCAGTTAATTATCATGACGATGTTCATGCTGTGCTTCAACTTAATGGCTGACATGCTGTACATGATTCTAGACCCTCGCCTACGTTCGGGAGGCAAATAATCATGAAAGAACTATTCAAACTTATTTTAGGTAACGCATTCGCTCGAATCGGTCTTGGTATTGTTACCGTATTCGTATTCGTTGCGATCGCCGCTCCTTTACTTACAAAGCATGCGCCAGACAAGCGAACCGGTAACCCACACGAATACCCAAGCTTTGTTGTAAAACAGGCACAAAACAATCCTGATGGTTGGGTCGCTAAAAACCTAGCAGACGATCGTCGTACACTGCTTATGTCTAAAAAGGCCGACCACGTATTAGGTACTAGCCGAATGGGTCGCGATATCTGGTCGCAGGTGGCTTACGGTGCACGAGTATCACTGGGTGTAGGCTTTGGTGCTGGCATCATCGTGTGTTTCTTAGCAACAGTCATTGGTATATCGGCAGGTTACTTCGGCGGTAAAGTGGATGACATATTGAGTGCCGCAATGAACATCATGTTAGTAATTCCGCAGTATCCATTGCTATTCGTGCTGGCGGCCTTTATCGGTGAAGCAGGCCCACTCACCATTGCCTTGATTATCGCTGGTACTTCTTGGGCATGGGGTGCACGTGTTGTCCGCTCTCAAACTATGGCACTACGCGAGAAAGAGTTCGTTAAAGCTGCCGAAGTATTGGGAGAGTCTTCATTCCGTATCATCTTCGTTGAGATTTTACCAAACCTTATCCCGATTGTCGGTGCGAGCTTCATTGGCTCAGTAATGCTGGCGATCAACACTGAAGCGGTCATTTCGTTCCTAGGTTTGGGTGATGCCAACACGATCAGTTGGGGCATCATGCTTTACAACGTGCAAACCTCATCAGCCATGCTGATTGGCGCATGGTGGGAAGTACTAGCACCTTGTATTGCCCTAACACTACTGGTTACTGGTCTTGCTCTGTTGAACTTTGCCGTTGACGAAATTGCGAACCCTCAACTTCGTTCTCACAAAGGCATGAAACGCTGGAAAAAACTAGCAGCAAAAGACAAGAAAGAACGTGAGCCTGAACTGGCACCACAAAATGCACTATGGAGCGGAGATAAATAATCATGACTGCACCACTAATTTCCATCCGTAACCTATGCGTAGACTACATCACAGACGCGGGCGATGTCCGCGCCTGTAACAACGTGAGCTTCGACATTGCACCAGGTGAAGTATTCGGTCTGGCTGGTGAATCTGGCTGTGGCAAATCCACTGTTGCCTTCTCACTAATGCGCCTTCATAAGCCGCCAGCGTTTATCACAGGTGGTGAGGTTATCTTCAACGGTGAAGATATCCTTCAGTACAGCGATGATCGCATGCAAGCGTTCCGCTGGAGTGAAATGTCGATGGTATTCCAGAGTGCGATGAACGCTTTGAACCCTGTTCTAACCATGGAAGAGCAGTTCTGTGACGTCATCATGCGTCATACCAATATGACTCGCGCTCAAGCAAAAACACGCGCTGAAGGTCTGCTGGAAATCGTTGATATCCACCCTAGCCGATTGAGTGATTACCCGCACCAGTTCTCTGGTGGTATGCGTCAACGTCTAGTAATCGCAATCGCTTTGGCTCTGAACCCAAAAATGATCATCATGGACGAACCGACTACCGCATTGGATGTAGTGGTTCAACGTGAAATTCTACAAAAAATTTACGCGCTTAAAGAAGAGTTTGGTTTCTCAATTCTATTCATCACACATGACTTGTCATTGATGGTCGAGTTCTCGGATCGTATCGGCATCATGTACTCAGGTGAGTTGATTGAAGTCGCGCCTTCTAAGCAAATTCTGGAAAGTCCTTACCACCCTTACACCAAAGGTTTGGGTAGCTCTTTCCCTCCACTAACTGGACCAAAGACCAAATTGACTGGTATTCCAGGTAACCCGTTGAACTTGCTAGAAGTTCCACAAGGCTGCCGCTTCCAAGCTCGTTGCGACCGCGTACATGAAGCATGTACACGTGTACCAACCCAATTACGTCAAATTGAACCAGGTCGCCTCTCAAATTGCCATTTGTACGGCGACACCATTGCTCAAGCTAAGGTTTAACAACAAAAAAACGCTAGCTAAGAACAAAAATTACACTGGAGAGAATTATGAGCAAACAATTCGGCGAACTGCTGATTGAGGGTAAAAATGTCGTTAAGGACTTCCCTTTAAACAGTAACTCAATCAAACAATCTAAGATGCGCGCAATCAACGACGTCTCTTTCAAAATGTACAAGAGCCGCGGCTTGTCAGTGGTAGGTGAATCTGGTTCAGGTAAGTCTACTACTGCAAAAATGATTGCAAAAATGTACGCACCAACCGATGGCATCATTGAATACAAAGGTCGTGATATCCAAGACATCACCTCTCGTCACGATTTAATGACCTACCGTGAAGGTGTACAAATGGTGTGGCAAGACCCATTCGGCTCGCTAAACCCAACACACAACATTTTCCACCATATTGCGCGCCCGCTGCTGATTCATAAGAAAGTAGCACCGGGCAACAAGAAAGAACTGGAAGAGCGTGTGTACGACCTACTTGAACAAGTTGGTCTTATTCCACCAAAAGAAACGGCGCAAAAGTTCCCGCACCAGCTATCTGGCGGTCAGCGTCAACGTGTAAACCTAGCTCGTAACATCGCAGTTGGTGCAGAAGTGGTATTGGCGGATGAGCCAACATCCATGCTCGATGTATCAATCCGTGCCGGTGTTCTGAACTTGATGGAAGAGATGAAGTTCGAGAAACAAATGTCTCTGCTTTACATCACTCACGACATCGCAACAGCGCGTTACATTGCTGAAGATCTCGCGGTCATGTACGTAGGTCACATGGTTGAATGGGGCGATACTGAAGAAATCATTCACGATCCTCAACACCCATATACGCAACTGTTGGTATCTGCGGTTCCAGATCCATCGAAGTCTATTCACGAGAAACTGAAAGGCAACAAAGGGGAAATCCCACTTTGGACACCAGAATCTGTCGGCTGTCCATTTGCTGGACGTTGTGTACACGCTACCGACAAATGTCGCGAACGACTACCGGGCGTCACTCAACTGTCCGACAACCACTTTGTCCGCTGTTACTTATTTGAAGATTAATCATAACGAGGGTCAGGTTCAGCCTGGCCCATTCCTGTTTTTATCGTTTCCCGGAGACATTGAATGCTGCTACTGACTAACCACATTGGTTATGAGCGTCTGGGCCCAAAGAAAGCCATTATCCAGACCGAACAACCACACTTGTCTTCTTACACTGCTCAATTGATTTGTGCCACTAGCGAGCAAACCGTGGCAACTTTTGCGGTTGAAGAACAAGGTAAAGTGGCGAACTGGCATCAGGGCTATTTCTACCTCATCGACTTTTCCTCTTTCACAACGTCAGGTGACTATTTCTTGCAAGTAGAAGATACGCGCTCTTCCTCTTTCATCGTTGGCGAACACATTCTGTTGGATCAAACTTTGTCAGATGTGATCCACTACTTCAAATCGCAACGTTGCGGCGGGATCTTCGATCAACAAGATCGACAACTTCCAGTACTAAACTCCAATAAAAAGGTTGATGTACACGGCGGCTGGTACGACGCATCAGGAGACGTTAGCAAGTATTTAAGTCACCTTTCATACGCGAATTATTTGAATCCTCAACAAACCCCAATGGTGGTTTGGAACATCCTAAAAGGGGTTTCATTGCTTGAAGGAAGCGAAGACATTGCAGCTTTCACACGTACACGTCTGATTGAAGAAGCCCTGTTCGGTGCAGACTTTCTTGTGCGTATGCAAAACGAAAAAGGCTTTTTCTACATGACGGTCTTTGACAAGTGGAGCAAAGATACTGCGCAACGCGAGATTTGCGCGTACGAAACTCAACTTGGTCACAAATTTGACGACTATCAAGCAGGCTTTCGACAAGGTGGCGGTGTCGCCATTGCAGCGCTAGCGGCAGCATCGCGTTTAAGTGTTCACGGTGAATACGATCAACAAAAATACCGCAACGCTGCCGAAAATGGTTACTGGCACTTAAAAGAGCACAATACGCAGTACCTCAATGATGGGGAAGAAAACATTATCGACGAATACTGTGCGCTACTGGCTTGTGTAGAACTGTTTAAAGCAACCAAAGAAACTCGCTACTTGGAAGAGAGCCGTTTGTGGGCGCAACGTTTAGTTGCACGCCAAATGAGCGACGAACAGATTCAACACTTTTGGTCAGCAAACCAAGACGGCAGCCGTCCATATTTTCACGCAGCCGAAGCTGGTCTACCAGTTATTGCCCTATGCGAATATCTATCAATTGAAGACGACTCAGCACGAGCGGAATCGGTAAAACGTATCGTAAACCTAGCGTGTGAGTTTGAGATCACAATATCGAATAGAGTGATCAACCCATTCGGTTACCCTCGCCAATATGTTAAAGGCGTAAATGAGTCAAAACGCGAGGCATTTTTTGTCGCGCACAACAATGAATCCGGCTATTGGTGGCAAGGCGAGAATGCTCGACTGGGCTCACTCGCGACCATGGCGTACCTTGCTCAACCGCATATAGCGTCGCAAGAAGTACAGCAACAACTTTCTGTGTTTGCTCAAGATGCATTGAACTGGGTTGTAGGCTTAAACCCATACGACATGTGCATGCTAGATGGCCATGGTCGTAACAACCCTGATTACCTCCCTCAATATGGTTTCTTCAACGCAAAAGGTGGCGTGTGTAACGGAATCACTGGCGGCTATGAAGACGAGGAAGACATTGCATTTAACCCACCAGCACAAAAAGAAGACGTGTTACAAAACTGGCGCTGGGGCGAACAATGGATCCCGCATGGCGCTTGGTACTTACTCGCGATAATGAGTCAAGCTCAGCATGCTTCTCAGTTGGCGACCTCTAAAAATATGAAGGAAGAATAATCATGGGAATGTATTTTGTCGGTATCGATGGTGGCGGCACGTCATGTCGAGCCAGGATTAAAGATTCACAAGGTAATTTTCTTGGCGAGGCCAAAAGCGGCAGTGCCAACATCATGCTAGGTGCTGAAACAGCAATGGCTTCGATTCTTGAATCCATCACTTCGGCTACCGAGCAAGGCGGTCTAACACAACAAGATTTCGCGTCGATGCACGTCGGCTTAGCCCTTGCTGGCGCAGAGCACAAAGCATCTTGGCAAGCCTTCATGTCTCTTCCTCATCCATTTGCCAGTATAACTCTGAATACCGATGCTTACGGTGCGTGCGTTGGTGCGCACAATGGCGAAGATGGCGCAATCATGATTGCGGGAACCGGTTCTTGTGGCATCTACCTTAAAGGATTGGAGCAACACGTTGTCGGTGGTCGTGAGTTCCCAATTTCGGATCAAGGTGGCGGCGCAGTGATGGGGCTACGCCTAGTTCAGCAAGTTTTGTTAGCTGAAGATGGCATCAGAGAAAAAACGCCCCTAGCACAACACGTTATGACGCATTTCGAAAATGAGGTCGACAACGTGGTGGCGTGGTCAAAACAGGCGCTTCCTCGTGATTATGGGCAATTTTCTCCGGCTATTTTCCAACATGCGGAACAAGGCGATGCACTGGCCATTGAAATGCTGAAGCAAACCGCAGCGGATATAGAAATGTTTCTCGTGGCATTAAACAAGCGCGGCGCAACACGTATTTGTTTAATGGGCAGCATAGCTGAACGCATTGTACGTTGGCTTTCACCACCAGTTCAGCAATGGATTGTTGAGCCACAGTTTGACGCGATTGAAGGCGCAATTATGTTTGCTGGCAAACCAGAACATAACCTTTACTCGCTCAGTGCGGCGTAGGAGTAGATATGGAATATCGTGTTGATCTCGTAGTCCTTTCTGAGCAGAAACAAAACTGCCGCTTTGGCCTCACCTTTCATAACTTGAGCGACCAAGACCTAAACAGCTGGAGCTTAACTTTCGCTTTCGATCGTTACATTCTTCCAGACAGCGTTTCAAATGGTCAACTGACTCAAATTGGTAGTTTTTGCACACTTAAGCCAGAAGGGGTGGTACTGGCTGCCAACCATCACTATTACTGTGAATTCAGTATTGGTTCGAACCCATTCCGTTATTACTCGGATGGCTTTAACGAAGCGATGATCAACTTTGTCGTTGATGGAAACCCACAGCGCGCACAAGTGGATGTCACGCCTATCGTATTAGCTTCACCATACCGTGAACGCAGTGAGATTCCTGCAAGTTTAACCCATGCACAGCCCTTGCTGCCAAAACCAAACCATATTGAGGTCAGCGATCACTATTTTAGCTTTGATCATCATGCTGGCGTCGCGGTTTATTCAAGCCTGGCCAATTCAGCTAAAGAATGGCTACTTGATGAGCTTAAGCGCATTCACCAATTTGAGTTCGCATCAGACAATGGCAGTCAGATCATCTTCAAAGGCAACCCAACCTTGGATGAAGGCGCTTACAAACTGAAAGTAGCCGAAGAGTCAATCAAAATTGAAGCAGGATCTTCGTCTGGTTTTACCCATGCTTGTGCAACGTTATTACAACTAATCAAAGTTGGCGATCAACCTAACTCAATGGAAGTAGTTTGCTGTTCAATCAAGGACAGGCCACGTTTTCGTTACCGCGGTATGATGCTGGATTGTGCTCGTCATTTTCACTCCGTTAAGCAAGTCAAACGCTTGATCAACCAACTGGCTCATTACAAGTTCAATACGTTCCATTGGCATCTTACCGACGATGAGGGGTGGCGAATTGAAATCAAATCACTGCCTCAACTGACCGATATTGGTGCTTGGCGCGGATTGGATGAGATCAATGAACCACAGTACACGCACTTTGATGAACGTTACGGCGGCTTCTACACACAAGAAGACATCAAAGACGTTATCGAATTTGCATCGCAACGCGGCATCACCATCATTCCTGAAATTGATGTACCTGGTCATTGCCGAGCCGCCATCAAGTCGTTACCACACCTATTGGTAGAAGCGGAAGATACCACCGAATACCGCAGTATTCAGCATTACAACGACAACGTTATTAACCCAGCTCTGCCGGGGAGCTATGAATTTATCGACAAAGTGCTAGAAGAAGTCTCTGCGCTTTTTCCTGCGCCTTACGTTCATATTGGTGCCGACGAAGTACCTAACGGCGTATGGTCAAAAAGCCCAGCATGCCAAGCACTAATGGAACAACTGGGTTACAGCGACTACAAAGATTTGCAAGGACACTTCTTGCGTTATGCCGAAGACAAACTTCGTAAATTGGGCAAACGCATGCTGGGCTGGGAAGAAGCTCAACACGGCAACAAAGTCAGCAAAGATACGGTGATCTACTCATGGCTAAGCGAAGAAGCGGCATTGAACTGTGCTCGCCAAGGCTTTGATGTGGTGCTGCAACCAGCACAAACCACTTACCTAGATATGACCCAAGACTACGCACCTGAAGAACCGGGCGTGGACTGGGCAAACCCACTGCCACTAGAAAAAGCTTACAACTACGAGCCGCTCGCTGAAGTGCCTGCTGACGACCCAATACGTAAGCGCATTTGGGGCATTCAAACAGCATTATGGTGCGAAATTATCAATAACCAACCTCGCATGGACTACATGATCTTCCCTCGTTTAACTGCAATGGCAGAAGCATGTTGGACAGACAAACAACACCGAGATTGGACTGACTATTTATCACGCTTGAAAGGCCATCTACCTCTGCTTGATTTGCAGGGAGTGAATTACCGTAAACCGTGGAAGTAATACAAAACTGATGTCGAAACATCACGCTTGAAGAGTTTTTAAATTTTGGCTGCTGATGCAGCTTCGTAAAAAGGAAAGACACAAATGAAATACGGCTATTTCGATAACGAGAATCGCGAATACGTCATCACTCGCCCTGACGTACCAGCACCATGGACCAACTACCTAGGTACTGAGAAGTTCTGTACGGTTATCTCGCACAACGCGGGTGGCTACTCGTTCTACAACTCTCCAGAATACAACCGTGTTACTAAATTCCGTCCAAATGCGACATTCGATCGCCCAGGACACTACGTTTACTTGCGTGATGATGAGACAGGTGATTACTGGTCAATCTCTTGGCAACCAGTTGCGAAGAGCCTAGACGAAGCAAACTACGAAGTTCGTCACGGCTTGTCTTACTCTAAGTTCAAATGTGAATACAGCGGTATTACCGCAACAAAAACTCTGTTCGTGCCAAAAGGCGAAGACGCTGAAATCTGGGATGTAGTGATTAAAAACACCTCTGACAAACCACGTACGATCAGTGCATTCTCATTTGTTGAGTTCTCATTCAGCCACATTCAATCTGATAATCAAAACCATCAGATGTCTCTGTACTCGGCAGGTACGGCTTACAACGAAGGCGTGATCGAGTACGACCTGTACTACAACACCAACGATTTCGAAGGCTTCTACTACCTAGCTTCAACATTTGACCCAGATTCATACGACGGTCAACGTGACAGCTTCCTTGGCCTATACCGTGACGAAGCAAACCCGCTAGCGGTAGAACAAGGCAAGTGTTTCAACACAGCACAAACGTGTTACAACCACTGTGGCTCTCTGCACAAGCAATTCACTATCCAGCCGGGTGAAGAAGTTCGCTTTGCTTACATTCTAGGTATCGGTAAAGGCAATGGTGACCGTCTACGTGCTAAGTACCAAGACCTTGCAGAAGTCGACAATGCATTTGCGGGTATCAAAGCACACTGGGATGAACGCTGTGGCAAGTTCCAAGTGAAATCACCAAACGAAGGTCTAGATACCATGATCAACGCTTGGACACTGTACCAAGCAGAAACTTGTGTGGTGTGGTCTCGCTTTGCTTCATTCATCGAAGTGGGTGGTCGTACTGGTCTTGGTTACCGCGATACAGCGCAAGATGCGATCTCAGTCCCTCACGCTAACCCTGCAATGACGCGCAAACGTATCGTTGACCTACTGCGCGGCCAAGTAAAAGCGGGCTACGGTCTACACCTATTTGATCCAGATTGGTTCGATCCAGAAAAAGCTGACGTTAAACCATCGAAATCCCCAACCGTGGTTCCAACACCGTCTGATGAAGACAAGATTCACGGCATCGAAGACACCTGCTCTGATGACCACCTATGGCTAGTTCCAACCATCTGTAAGTACGTGATGGAAACCGGTGAGCACAGCTTCTTTGACGAAGTGATCCCTTACGCCGACGGTGGCGATGCAACGGTTTATGACCACATGAAAGCCGCGCTAGACTTCTCGGCTGAATACGTAGGTCAAACCGGTATCTGTAAAGGTCTGCGTGCAGACTGGAACGACTGTCTGAACCTAGGTGGTGGCGAATCTTCAATGGTGTCGTTCCTACATTTCTGGGCACTGCAGGAGTTCATCGACCTAGCGAAATACCTAGGTAAGGAAGCCGACGTTGAAAAATACACGGTGATGGCAGCAAACGTTCGTGAAGCGTGTGAAACCCACCTTTGGGATGACGAAGGCGGTTGGTACATCCGTGGTCTGACGAAGAATGGCGACAAGATCGGTACTGCGCAACAAGCGGAAGGCCGAGTACACCTAGAGTCAAACACACTTGCGGTACTTTCTGGTGCGGTATCTCAAGAGCGTGGCGAAAAAGCGATGGACGCTGTCGATGAGAACCTGTTCTCTGAATACGGCCTTCACCTAAACTCACCATCTTTTGCAACACCGAATGATGATATCGGCTTCGTAACTCGTGTTTACCAAGGCGTAAAAGAGAACGGTGCGATCTTCTCACATCCAAACCCATGGGCTTGGGTAGCTGAAGCGAAACTGGGTCGTGGTGATCGTGCAATGAAGTTCTACGATGCGCTAAACCCATACAACCAGAACGACATCATCGAAAAACGTATTGCAGAACCATACTCATACGTTCAGTTCATCATGGGTCGAGACCACCAAGACCACGGTCGTGCAAACCACCCATGGTTAACAGGTACGTCAGGCTGGGCTTACTTCGCTGTTACCAACTTTATCCTTGGTGTGCGTACAGGCTTCGATGGCCTAACTATCGATCCATGTATCCCAACGAACTGGCCTGGTTTCGAAGTGACTCGTCAATGGCTAGGTGCAACGTACAACATCAAAGTAGTTAACCCAGACTCAGTAAGCAAAGGCGTTAAGTCGATTACTGTGAACGGTGAAGCAGTGAATGGTGCCTCTGTCCCAGTTCAAGCGGAAGGTTCAGTAAACGAAGTTATCGTTACTCTAGGTTAATCATCTTTTGGAGGAGTCCTTCTCCCCTTTTGATTTATCCGGTGCATTTATGTTTTACAAGTGCATCGGTTCGCTAGCAAAGATTTAAGAGGCGGTGGGATGCCGCTCTTATCGAGGATCGAATCATGATCAAATTTGGTACAGGCGGTTGGCGTGCATTTATCGGTGAGGAGTTCACTAAAGATAACGTACGCTTGGTTGCCCAAGCAGTTGCAAACATCACGAATAACGAATCGGTTGCTGATCGCGGTTTTGTGATTGGCTATGACCGTCGTTTTCTTTCCGATAAAGCAGGTCGTTGGTTCGCTGAAGTTCTAGCAGCAAACGGCATTGTGGTCAGCTTTATCGACAAATTTGTCCCAACACCTATCGTAATGTTTAAAGCGAAAGAAATGGGCTGCGCATACTCGGCATGTATTACCGCATCACACAACCCTGCCGATTACAACGGCATTAAAGTCTTCATTGAAGGCGGTCGTGACGCAGATGAAATCATCACCCAAAAAATCGAATCACAAATAGACGCGCTCACTGCGCAAGATGTAAAAAGCGTCGACTTTGAACAAGCGGTTGAAGATAAGCTGATTGAAATCATCAATCCGATGAACGAATTCGTTGACTCAATCATCGACTTTATCGACATCGAAGCGATCAAGAAGGCGAATTTACGTGTTTTGATCGACCCAATGTTTGGTGTCGCGAAAAACGCACTGCAAACCGTATTAATCAACGGCCGCTGTGACGTTGATGTGATTAACGATGGCAAAAACCCAGATTTCGGTGGGTTAATGCCTTCGCCAAGCGCTGCAACACTCTACCGTTTGATGCACCTAGTGAAAGAGCAAGGTTACGATATTGGCATCGGTACTGATGGCGATGCGGACCGTCTTGGTATTATCGACGAAAAAGGTAACTTCATTCATCCAAATGAAGTGCTACTGCTGCTTTACTACTACCTACTTGAATACAAAGGCTGGAAAGGCTCCGTGGTACGTAACATCGCAACCACCCACCTTCTCGATAAAGTCGCCGAAGATCATGGCGAGAAATGCTTTGAGGTTCCTGTAGGCTTTAAGCACATCAGCTCCCAAATGGAAGCGGATGACTCACTGATTGGCGGGGAAAGCTCTGGTGGCCTAACCATTCGCGGCCACATCAAAGGTAAAGACGGCGTATTCGCATCAAGCCTATTGGTAGAAATGATTTCAGTAACCGGCAAGAAGCTGTCTGAGTTGCTGGATGAAATCTACGGCAAGTACGGCTATGCCTACATGGCAGAAGGCGATTGCAAGTTCAAACCAGCGCAAAAAGACGTACTGTTCAACAAGATTTATGTTGAAAAGCAGTTGCCTGAGTTTGAGTTTGAAATCGAAAAAGTCAGCTACGAAGATGGTGCGAAAGTCTACTTCAAAAACGGCGGTTGGATCATCGCTCGCTTCTCTGGTACTGAGCCACTGCTACGAATTTTTGCAGAGATGCAAGATAAGGACACTGCGGAACGTGTTCTTCAACAGTTTAAAGACTTCTTGTCTTTATAACTGAACCTTGTGCCCGCTTCGAGCACTATGATGAGAGTCGACGCTGTCTGAAAAGGCGCTCATCAACAGGAGAAGAGCACTTGCCCGGCCCCACTGCCGGGCTTTTTTATTGTATGTTGGAAAGTCGTAAACGAGATAGCAAAGATACTCAGGACCGTTAAGCAAATGCCAGGACGCCTTGCGTTTCAATTTTCACCGCGACGGACTCACCTATATTTAATGCTTGCGAAGCTGTAGCTAACAAACGGTCACCATTCGCGTTAATCACATAACGGCAGTGATCACCCATAAAATGCTGTTCCAATACGGTTACCGAACTATCTTCATCGGATTGAATTTGCACATGCTGCGGTCTTAGCAGTAAAGAGCACTCCGCCTGTACTGGAATATCTTGTTGAGCCGTGGCTTCAACCACGCCCAAGTGGGTTTCATATTCTGAATTCGAAACTCGTTTAGCAGCAAGGTAACTGCCACCACCTAAGAAATCAGCGACAAATTTACTTGAAGGTTGGTAGTAAAGCTCAGATGCTGTGCCATATTGCTCGATGACTCCATTGTTCATCACTGCCATTTTATCGGCGAAAGCAAAAGCCTCTTCACGGCTATGCGTAACAAAAATGGCAGTCACACCTTGGGCCTTAAAAATCTTACGGATCTCACTTATCAACTCATGGCGAACTTGCGTATCAATATTAGAAAACGGTTCATCCAGTAACAGTAAGTCTGGGCTGTAAGCTAATGAGCGAGCAATCGCAACACGCTGCTGCTGTCCACCAGACAATTGATGAGGATAACGATCGCCATAACCTTGAAGGTGCACGAGTTCTAACATTTCTTGAACTTTGGCATTTTTCTCTTTTGTCGAGCACTGCTTTAAGCCAAAGGCAATGTTTTGCTCCACCGTCAAGTGAGGAAAAAGTGCGTAATCTTGGAAAATCATCCCTATGTTACGCTGTTCTGGCGGCAACCAGTTTTCCCCATCATCAATTGTGACGCAATTTAGACTCATTTCGCCTGACGTTAACGGCAATAATCCCGCAACGGCCTTTAATAGTGTTGTTTTCCCACAACCACTTGCTCCTAGCAAACAGACAATCTGCCCTTGTTCTACCTCAAGAGACAATGATTCGAGTACGGTTTGATCGTCATATTGGCACGTTAGGTTTTTAATTGATAATGCACAGCTCATCAGTGATTTTGCTCCAGTGAACGGTTAACAACAACAAGCGGGATCAACCCAACAAGAACCAACAGAACCGCTGGCAAAGCGGCCAATTCTAAATGCTCATCCGAGGCGAAGTTATAAACGTATGTGGCTAGTGTTTCAAAGTTAAACGGACGAAGTAACAAAGCCGCATTAAGCTCTTTCATCGACTCGATAAACACTAATAAAGCCGCAATCAGTGCACCGCGCTTAACCAGCGGAAAGTGCACGCGCCACAGCATGACATTGGGCTTACAACCCATAGTGCGCGATGCCATATCTAACGACGGAGAAATTTTATTTAAATTACTTTCGATACTCCCAATCGCCACCGCTGAAAAGCGCACAACCATGGCAAAAACCAGGGCGAACATGGAGCCAGAAAAAATAAGTCCCGGTCTTCCCCACTCCATGGCTTTAGCAACGTCGTTGACACGATGATCCATAAACAGCACAGCGACCATCACACCGATGGCTAGTACCGTTCCTGGTACTGCATAGCCCATAGAAGAAAGACGCATAAATGCCAAGCTTTCTCGTTTACCATTGACTCGATGGGTAAAGTTAACGATCAGTGCGACAGCAACACCAATAATCGCAGCAATAACAGACACAACTAAGCTATTCCATGCGTATTCACGAAACTCTGAGGTCCAACTCTGCGCAAAATAAGTGATCGCATAATCAATCAGCTGTAGTAGCGGCAAAATAAACGCGACCGAAACCAAGCCCCAGCACCAAACTAGTGCGGTCCACTTTTTCCAGCCCGTCAACTCGTAACGAAAATCTTCGTGACTGTTAAATTGGCTTTGAAAAAGCTTTTGTTTACGGCGGCTGTATCGTTCGGCACTAAGAAGCAGTACTACAATGACGAGCATCATGGCAGAAATCTTGGCTGCCGCATTAAGATTAGAGTACCCCAACCAAGTATCGTAGACCGCTGTGGTTAACGTATTCACCGCGAAGTAACTTACCGTACCAAAGTCACCGATGGTCTCCATTGCGACCAATGATAAACCCACTGCGATAGAGGGTCTTACTAACGGCATCGAGATGCGCCAAAAGCTTTCCCATGGAGAGCACTTGAGCAAACGCGCGCTTTGCAATAAAGAGACATTTTGCTCCATAAACGCAGCCCGGCACAATAAATACACGTAAGGATACAACACCAAAGCTAACACAAAGGTCGCGCCAGGCAACGTACGAATGTCAGGGAACCAATACTCGCCAGGTCCCCATCCGGTTACATCACGCAAAAAGATTTGAATTGGACCAGCAAAATCAAACCAATCCGTAAAAATATAACCAATGATATAACCTGGCATCGCAAGAGGTAGCACCAATGCCCACTGCAACCATTTTTCGGTCGGCAGTTTACACATGGCCATTATCCAAGCGCTTGGAATACCAAGAATTAAGGACAGCACCATTACGCCAACAGTTAGCGCAACCGTGTTAAAAATATAAGTCGGCATGACCGTTGCCATTAAATGAGCAAACAAATCATCCGTTTCACCAATCGCGGTGTAGAAGATCGCTAAGATCGGCAAAACCAGTAGCAGAGTTATTACCCCACTACTGGTTTTCCATAAAGAGTGTTTATCTTTCATCGCCTAATTACTGCAAGGCTGTATGAAATACAAATGCTGTTGCAAATACATCTCATATCCTTTAATCAAATGGGGGTACTGTTATACCCCCACAAGGAATTAAAGGTCAAATTTCACTTCGTCTAATAGCTTAATTGCCGCTTCGTGGTTGGCTGCAATATCGTCTAGAGAAAGCTTGTCTGCTTTAAAGTCACCCCAAGATTCCACAAGCTCAGAACGCTTCACGCCTTCTTTAACTGGGTACTCATAGTTAACTTCTGCGTACATTTGCTGCGCTTTGTCACCCGTTAGGAATTCCATTAGCTTCACAGCATTGTCTTTGTTTGGAGAGTACTTCGCCATCGCCATACCAGAGATATTCACGTGAGTGCCTGTAGTCTCTTGGTTAGGGAAGTTGATGTAAACTGCATCAGCCCAAGCCTTTTGCTCTTTGTCGTTAACCATTTTACCTAGGTAGTAGCTGTTACCCAGAGAAACATCACATAGGCCTTCTTTGATCGCTTTAACTTGTGCACGGTCGTTGCCTTGTGGTTTGCGAGCAAGGTTTGCTTTCACGCCTTCCAACCACTCTTTGGTTTCTGCTTCGCCATTGTGAGCAATCATTGCTGAAACTAGAGAAACGTTGTACGGGTGCTTACCGCTACGAGTACAAATTTTACCTTTGAACTCTGGCTTAGCTAAGTCTGCGTAGTTGAAATCTGCGCCTAGTTTACCTACGCGATCACGTGATGAATAAACGCTACGAGAACGTAGAGTTAGAGCAAACCACTCATTCTCTTTATCTTGGTATTGAGCAGGTACGTTTTCTTCAATGATTTTGCTATCGACTTTCTGAACTAAACCTTTGTTTGTCAGTTCAGCTAGACGGCTGATGTCTGTCGTAAGAATAACGTCAGCAGGGCTGTACTCACCTTCTTGAGCTAGCTTTTCTGCTAAGCCTTTTTTAGCAAATTTTACGTTTACTTTGATGCCAGTTTCTTTAGTGAACTCATTGAACATAGGTTCAACTAGGAAAGGTTGACGGTAAGAGTAGACGTTCACTTCTTCAGCAGCCATTGCTGTTGGAGCTAGAGTAGCGCAAGTTAGTGCTGAAAGAGTTAGCAGTTTTTTCATTGTTTAATCCTTTACCATGCTAATGATAACGTTTATCAGTTGCGTTATTATATGTATGTTCAATAAGAAGACAATGACGAATATTAAAAAACCTGCTCATCGGAGCAGGTTTTATTGTGTTAAGTGTGTAACCATTTATTACAAGCTAATGATTATTTCACCGTAACAAACTCGGGGTAAGCACCAACACCACAATCATGCATGTCCATACCTTCCATTTCTTCATCTTCTGTAACGCGAATCCCGACGGTTGCTTTCAAGATTGCCCACACAACTAGGCTGGCACCAAATACCCAAGCAAAGATAACTACGGCACCTAAAAGCTGAGCACCAAACGTTGCATCACCGTTGCTCAGTGGCACTACCATTAGGCCGAAGAAACCACACACACCATGAACTGAGATAGCACCTACTGGATCGTCAATTTTAAGTTTATCTAGAGCAATGATACTGAATACTACTAGTGCACCCGACACCGCACCAATCGCAACCGCGTACAGTGGTGATGGCGATAGAGGGTCTGCAGTGATGGCAACCAAGCCAGCTAGCGCGCCATTGAGAATCATCGTTAAATCGGCTTTACCCCAAGTAGTTTTACAAACGAATAGCGCCGCAATTGCACCGGCAGCCGCTGCTGCGTTAGTGTTTAGAAAGATCTGACCTACCGCTGTAGCATTCTCAAAATCTGAAACCATCAACTGAGAACCACCGTTAAATCCAAACCAGCCAAACCAAAGGATAAAAGTACCCAACGTTGCCAAAGGCATGTTAGAACCTGGAATCGGATAAATTTCACCATTTTTACCGTACTTACCCTTACGCGCGCCAAGCAGTAACACACCAGCTAGAGCAGCAGAAGCACCTGCCATATGTACGATACCAGAACCCGCAAAGTCACTAAATCCAGCTTCTGCTAGGAAGCCTCCACCCCATGTCCAGTAACCTTCCATTGGATAGATAAACGCAGTTAAAATCGCAGAGAAAATCAAGAAAGACCAAAGCTTCATGCGCTCAGCTACCGCACCAGAAACGACGGACATGGCAGTTGCAACGAAGACAACTTGGAAGAAGAAGTCAGACTCTAAAGAGTGGTCGGCCCCTTCACCTTGAGTACCAATTAACGTACCAAATGAAGGTAACCAGCCTCCTTCTCCATTATCGACATACATGATGTTATAACCGACAATCAGAAACATCGTACATGCGATGGCGTACAAACAGATGTTCTTCGTAAGAATTTCTGTTGTGTTTTTAGAGCGCACAAGGCCAGCCTCTAGCATCGCAAAGCCTGCTGCCATCCACATTACCAACGCACCGGAAATGAGGAAGAAAAAGGTGTCAAGTGCGTAACGTAACTCGGTTACTGTTGTTGCTAATTCCATAATAAGTATCTCCAATCCTTTGAATTCTTAAAGTGCTTCTGCGTCCATTTCGCCAGTTCGGATACGCACCGCTTGGTTCAGATCGTAAACAAAAATTTTACCGTCGCCGATTTTTCCGGTTTGCGCAGCTTTTGTAATTGCTTCAACAACACGATCTACATTGTCTGCGTGAGTCGCGATTTCAATTTTCACCTTTGGTAGGAAATCAACTTGATACTCTGCACCGCGGTACAATTCCGTATGACCTTTTTGACGACCGAACCCTTTAACTTCTGATACTGTCATCCCTTCGATACCGACATCAGCCAATGCTTCTCGTACATCGTCTAATTTAAACGGCTTAATAATGGCATTGATTATTTTCATTGAGTTATCTCCGAAGCTTTCATCCTGAAACACTTCTTATAATCCAATCTACGTGCCAAGTTTTTAAGTCATTGAATAATAAAAGCTAACCTCAATTTACATATCTATAAACAAAAAGAGCGCACCATATCGGTGCGCCCTTTTCACAAATTTAAAGCAACGGCAGAGAAGTTACCCAAAACTGTGCATTAAATGTTCAAAAAGTCTTTCCATTGTTCGATAAGTGTCATGAAATCCTCTATCCCACAACTTGCTGTACTTTCTGCATTGTAGAAGTCGAACTCACTTTCCATCTCGACATCATATTCATGGGCTAATGCGTTTTCTTGTACAAGAACTTCGTCGCCCTGAATCATCAAGCTAATTTCCGTGCCTGTTAGGTTATGCTCCTGAGAAGGCGCTGAAAATGACCGCTCAATTAGCTTTTCAACCTGTGCAATCTTCATCGGATCTTTGCCAATTTCTTCTTGCAACCAGCGCCCTACAATCTCATGTCCCATGCTACATTTTACGTAGTACTCGCCCATCAACGTGTTACGAATGAATTCAAATTCCACCGAGATTGCCTATTTCGTATCAATTTGGTGCGAGTATAGCGAATTGCTCCCATAAAAAAAGCACCTCATATGAGGTGCTTTCGAATTGTGCATTTCTGATTATGCCGGTTCTTGGAAGATCACTTCGTCCGCTTTCTTGGTGTATTGATCCATTTTATGGAAGTTCAAGTAGCGGTACGTATCCGTTGCCGTAGCGTCGATTTGCTTCGCGTATTCTAGGTATTCTTCTTTGGTTGGAATCTTACCTAGGATTGCACCTACTGCAGCTAGCTCAGCTGACGATAGGTAAACATTCGCACCAGTACCCAGACGGTTCGGGAAGTTACGCGTTGAAGTCGACATTACTGTTGATTTATCTGCAACACGTGCTTGGTTACCCATACAAAGTGAACACCCTGGCGTTTCAATACGCACCCCTGCACGTCCGAAGATACCGTAGTAGCCTTCTTCAATCAGTTGGTCTTTATCCATCTTTGTTGGTGGCGCTACCCAAAGGCGCGTCGCTAACTGGCCATTGAACTTATCAAGCAATTTACCTGCTGCGCGGAAGTGACCGATGTTCGTCATACAAGAACCGATGAACACTTCATCAATCGCTGTGCCTTGTACTTCAGACAACAAACGAGCGTCATCTGGGTCATTCGGTGCACATAGTACTGGCTCATTAATTTCAGCCATATCGATTTCAATCACATGTGCGTATTCAGCGTCTTTATCTGCTTGCATCAGCTCAGGGTTTGCTAGCCACTCTTGCATTGCAGTAATGCGGCGCTCGATAGTACGGCGATCACCGTAGCCTTCAGAGATCATCCACTTCAGCATCACGATGTTAGAGTTTAAGTACTCTTCGATCGACTCTTGAGACAATTTCACAGTACAACCTGCCGCCGAACGCTCTGCAGATGCATCAGAAAGCTCAAATGCTTGCTCAACCGTTAGCGTTTCTAAGCCTTCAATCTCAAGGATACGGCCAGAAAATTCGTTGATCTTGCCCGCTTTCTCTACCGTTAGTAGACCTTGCTGAATCGCGTAGTAAGGGATGGCATGAACAAGATCACGCAGTGTAATACCCGGTTGCATTTCACCTTTAAAACGAACCAAGATTGACTCTGGCATGTCTAGCGGCATAACGCCTGTCGCAGCTGCAAAGGCAACCAAGCCCGAGCCTGCTGGGAATGAAATACCCAGAGGGAAACGAGTATGTGAGTCCCCACCCGTACCGACAGTATCCGGTAGTAGCATACGGTTTAGCCATGAGTGGATAATACCGTCACCAGGACGAAGAGATACACCACCGCGGTTCATAATAAAGTCCGGAAGTGTATGGTGAGTGTTAACGTCTACTGGTTTTGGATAAGCCGATGTGTGACAGAAAGACTGCATGACAAGATCAGCAGAGAAGCCGAGACACGCCAAGTCTTTAAGTTCATCACGAGTCATAGGGCCTGTAGTATCTTGCGAACCTACTGTCGTCATTTTCGGCTCACAGTAGGTTCCAGGACGGATGCCTTCTACGCCACATGCTTTACCAACCATTTTCTGTGCAAGCGTGTAGCCTTTACCAGAATCTGCGATTTCACCAGGTTTGCGGAATACGTCCGAAGGCTCAAGACCTAGAGACTGGCGCGCTTTGTCTGTCAAACCACGACCGATGATCAATGGGATACGACCACCAGCACGAACTTCATCAATCAGTACTTCTGTTTTTAGCGAGAACTCAGCTAGAACCTCACCAGTTTCGTGGTTGCAAACTTTACCTTCATATGGGTAAACATCGATAACATCGCCCATGTTGAGCTTAGTTACGTCAACTTCGATTGGTAGTGCGCCAGCATCTTCCATTGTGTTAAAGAAGATAGGGGCAATTTTGCCACCAAGCACATACCCACCAGCTCGTTTGTTTGGAACGTAAGGGATATCATCACCCATAAACCAAAGCACTGAGTTGGTTGCAGATTTACGTGAAGAGCCAGTACCAACAACATCACCAACGTAAACCAATTGATGACCTTTGTCTTTTAACTCTTCAATTTGCTTGATCGGGCCAATAGTACCCGGTTGATCAGGGTTTATTCCTTCACGCTCGTTTTTAAGCATCGCCAGTGCGTGTACTGGGATATCAGGACGAGACCAAGCGTCAGGTGCAGGTGAAAGGTCATCCGTGTTCGTTTCACCTGTTACTTTAAATACGGTTAGAGTGACTTTTTCTTCAAGCTTAGGCTTAGAAAGGAACCACTCAGCATCAGCCCATGATTGAAGTACTTTCTGTGCATGCGCATTGCCTGCTTTCGCTTTCTCTTCTACGTCATAGAAAGCATCAAACATCAGCAGCGTATGAGACAGCGCTTTTACTGCGATCTCTGCCAGTGCTTCATCATCCAATAGCTCAACTAGCGGTTCGATGTTGTAACCACCTTGCATAGTGCCTAGCAGTTCAGCCGCTTTTTCACGACTCACTAATGGTGATTTAACTTCACCTTTTGCTACTGCTGTTAGGAAACCCGCTTTTACATAAGCAGCTTCATCAACACCTGGAGGGATACGGTTTTCAAGTAGGTCAAGAATGACTTCTTCTTCACCTTGCGGGGGATTTTTCAGAAGTTCTACAAGTCCAGCAACTTGTTCTGCGTCTAGCGGTTTAGGAACAACTCCTTCAGCAGCACGCTCTTCGACGTGTTTACGGTAGGCTTCAAGCACGACTTTTTCCTCTCATTGCGGTTCCTCCTCTATTATTACTATTGTTAAAGTAAAGGAGTGAACATCCTTGGAAACTTGGCTCTCCATTGCCCTTGTTTTCATTCAATTATGATTGAGAAACAGCGCCGTAGAGGCCAAACTGTGGGCAAAATAATAGCAAATTTAACCTTAAATTAAAATCTTATCATTTTGACCAACATAGCAACTTACGACTAAAGTTCTGCTAATTTTGACCAAATATGCCAAGTTTTTGCTTTCTCATACCCGATTAATTAAACGATGTTCCTACGATCAAATACACAGCATCCAAATCTTGCTCGGTACGACCGTATGCCAACATTATTGGTCCTATTGGTGAGTCAACACCAAAGAAGATGGAGCCAGCATTGTAAAGCGGCGCTTCGTTTAGTTTCAGATCATTATCAGACCAAACGCCGCCATATTCGACCGATGCGCCCAGGTAGACTGGAGCTTCAAACAATCCGAAATCATTATCAAACCACTTATATCGGTACACCAAACTGCTGAAAAATAAGTTCTGTCCGATCAGGCTATTTCTTGGGATTCCAGATAGGCTTAAAAAGCCGCCCAACTCTCTGGGATCAAGCGGTAAAGATGAGTTTTTACTCTCTACAAAACTATATTCAGCATGTCCGACTAAAGTATGACGCTGATGACTCACTGCACCTTTAAATCGTGCAGAGATTTCATAAACGGTATCTTCAATAATTTTGTCAGTCTCTAAAAGGCTAACGCCCTGAGGACTTTGATCATGAGACACTAAATATTCGAGATCGACTAAAAGTCCACGAGTCGGAAATGCGAAATCATCAAGTGTATCTAGACGATAATTGGCAAACAGGCCACGACGTTCAAAATCCAATTTACCAGCAGAAGCCAAAGTAGAAAGCTCAATATCTCCGGTAGAGTAGCGAGCGCCAAATCGAAGTTCTTGCCACAATGTGGGTTGGATACCTATCGCTAACTCTGTTGTAAAATCATCGTAAGTGACCGGAAAAAAATCATTTACTGACTCTAAATCTGGTGCTTGAGGCTCTGTTAAAGGTAAGTTTCGGCTCTCACTGCCATAGGAAATACGCCCCGATACAAAAAGTTCTTGGCTAGATAAAACAGGAGAATACAACTCAGCTTCAATCAGCTTATCCGTGCCCATTTCTACGTTGAACGCCAACTCCGCGCCATGAGAGTTCAAGTTGGTAAAGTTGGTTGATATCCCTATGCCGTACTGGCTATCTGTATCGAAGTCATCTTCAAGAAAAAATCGGAAGTTGAGATAATTAGGCCCCCACGACTTCTCGTTAACATCAAAAACCAACAATGTCTCACCATCAACCTCTTCAAAGTGATAAGTGATGAGCTCGAACCGATCTAACGCGTAGAGGTTTTCAACGGCTTTCTCAATTTCGGCCGTTGAAATACGACGTCCGGTTTCTAATTCAATACGATTCGTCAACAACACATCGCTGTAGTGCGTGTTATTAACAATCACTATGTCATCAACCACACGCTGATCGCCATAAATCAAAGTTTTACGAACTTCTTGTTTGCGATCGATGTATTTTTGATAGTCCGCATTGGACAAGCGCACCCCTTTCAGCTTGTCTTTTAACTGCTTGGTAATATCGTACCCAGCTTGAAAAGCCCAAGGCATTTTGTCGAACTCGACAGTTTCCATGGTGCCCACATTGGGACGAATATAAATATCTTGAGGTTCAAGCTCGTCCACTTGCTGTTGTGTACTACGACGAACGAGATAGTTAGAGAGTTGGTCCGCGACAGTAAACAGCCCCGTAAATTCATCTTCGGTTTTGTAATCGGTGCTAATATCGACGGCAATAACGACATCAGCCCCCATGGCGCGAGCCACATCGACAGGCATGTTATTGACGACGCCGCCATCAACAAGCATATGGCCATTGAGCTTATAAGGAGGAAGCGCTCCTGGTACAGACATGCTAGCCATCATTGCATCAACAAGGTAACCATTGCCCAGTACGACTTCTTCTAGGGCAAGAATATCTGTCGCAACAGAACGATAGGGAATGGCAAGATCATCAAAAGAATCGAATCGCCCTAAGTTCCCTGTAGTCTCACGCAATACTCGCAACATGTTCTGGCCTTGCACCACACCCGTTGGTGCTCGTACCTCACCGAATCTTAAGCCGAGGTCGGTATTAATTTGATAGCGGTCTTCATACTCTTTGTCACGAACTCGACGTTGGCTACGGTCAACACGATCTCGATAACCGCTGCCCCAATCGACGGTGTAGATAAAACTCTCGATTTCATCAGCACTCATCCCCGTGGCATAAAGCCCACCCACATAGGCGCCCATACTGGTACCAGTCACAATATCGACAGGGATCTGCATTTCTTCCAATGCTTTTAAAACCCCAATATGTGCCGCACCTTTCGCTCCGCCACCAGCGAGCACAACCGCCACCTTTGGTCGAGGTTCCAAGTCATCCGTTTTTGTTAGAGAGTTTGCGAGGGAAACAGAAGGAGTGATCATCAAAAAGGTACTAACCCAAAGCGCAAAGTTGCGAACCGATGGGCTTGATAACAGCTTTTTGAACATTCACTTCTTCCTTTATTGAATATCTGATCAAGTAGGGCGTGCTAGCAGTACTGTACTAACACGCCCTAATATGTACTAAGAATTAATCAGATAAACAAGCTAATGTTGTTGATTTGGCGATGCTACCAATCAAATATGCTATTTAACCAGTTTGATTTCTTCTCACACTGTTGCTTTATCTGACCAGTTTTATCCCAAACCGGCAGTTTGTAATCACTACGGCAGTTCATTTCTAAACCTCCATCTGATGTCGGCTTGAACCCTAATGTGGTGATTTCTCTTGGCCATGGGAGCTCTAAACGCTCAGGAATACGCTGCTTCAAGTACTCTGCGTATACTCGTAATGCACCACTCGACCCCGTTAGATTCACGGGTTTATTATCGTCACGGCCTAGCCAAATTGTCGTCACCTCACGACCATCAACACCGACAAACCAACTATCGCGGTTATCATTACTGGTACCCGTTTTTCCTGCCAATGCAGCCCAACCAAACTGGCTTTGTAAGAAGCGGCCAGTGCCTTGAGCAACCCCTTGTTTCATCGCGTAGGTCGTTAGCCATGCTGCTTGTTCATCCACGGCTCTTGATGAACGAGGCAAGGATTGATACAGCACATTACCTTCCATATCCATGACTGAGCGCAGAGCGGTCAGTTTTGCACGCTTACCTGAATTCGTCAGAGTCTGATACATCTGTGCGACTTCGAATGGCGTCAAAGAAAACGAACCCAAAAACATCGAAGGCACTGGGCGAATTTCGTCTTTGTTCACGCCCAAACGCTCTAAAGTATTGGATACTTCAGGAATGCCAAGTGCCATACCTAAGCGCACGGTTGGTACGTTAAGTGATTTCGCTAAAGCAATGTAAAGTGGCACATCACCACGATATTTTCTATCGTAGTTGCGCGGCGTCCACACGTTACCTTTACTGCTCTTCAGACTTAACGGCGTGTCGTGTAGCGTCGTGCCTAGGTTGTATTTATCCGGTTGTTCTAGAGCCGTTAAGTAAATCGCTGGTTTCACTAAAGAGCCAATTGGACGACTGGCATTGAGCGCGCGGTTAAAGCCTTCATAACCGACACGTTTACCACCAACCATCGCACGGATTTCACCACTATGGCGATCAACGGCCACAGCAGCGGCTTCTAACTCTTTACCACCCCGTTTAGCTAGTTCTGGGATCTTTTTCGCGATAGCTTGTTCCATTTTGCTTTGCGATACTGGGTCCAGAGACGTAAATACGCGCAGTCCGGTCTCTGCCTTAAATCGCTCCCCAACTTTTTCTTTTAATTCAATACTCAATTGTTGGAAATAAGCTGGCTGACGGCTCGCAATACGTGGCTTGCTTTGCGTATCGAGTGGACGACTTACAGCTTGTTCATACTGCTCTGAAGTCAACATGTTTTGCTGCATTAACAGGCGCAGAACGAGATCACGACGCTCTTTCGTTCTCTCAGGGTAACGAATTGGGTTGTAGTAAGACGGTCCTTTTACCATCCCAACTAACATCGCCAGTTGATCGATTCGCAACTCCTGAATTGGCTGCCCAAAATAGTAACGCGACGCCAAGCCAAACCCGTGGATCGCTTCACCTCCACTTTGACCTAGGTACACTTCGTTTAGGTAGGCTTCCAAGATACGATCTTTGCTGTAACGGTAATCCAAAATTAGCGCGATATACGCTTCTCGAACTTTACGCCACAGTGTTTTATCACGAGTCAAAAACAGGTTTTTTGCCAATTGCTGAGTCAGCGTACTACCACCTTGAACAGTACGACCCGCCTTAATGTTCGCAACCAATGCACGTGCAATCGCGAGCGGTGACACCCCGTCATGTTGATAAAAATCCCGGTCTTCGGTCGCAAGCAGTGCATCCACCAAAATTTCAGGGAACTGATCACGACGTAAGAAAAGGCGCTGTTCATCACGGTCTTTCTCCAGCATGCCCAACATCTTCGGTTCTAGGCGCAAGTAACCAAGGTCTCCTCGAGATTCTAAAGACTGAATACGTTGCAAGCCGGAATCAGAGAAATGCAGCATAATGTGACGATCCGGCTCGGGACCATCGGCAAACTCGAATGGACGACGAATCAATTCAATCCGAGTGGAAGAAGAGGAATATTCGCCTGGGTAACGAGGTTGACTCACTTTACGGTAATTCAACACATCTAGCTCGTTGCGCAGCTCTTGGATAGTGATATTCTCACCAGGACTTAGATTCAAGATACGGGCATAAACCACTGTTGGCAGCTCAAATAGCTGACCTTCAAAGCGTTCTTTCACCACACTATCTAAGTAAATCCCAACAAACAGCAAAACAGCGGCAAGTGCAACGCCAGCTTTCCAGCTAAACGACCACAGAACTTTCAACCACGAACGTTTCTCGTTAGTCGGCTTTTTACTCGGCGTACGTCGAGTCTGTTTTGCGGTTCCTTTATTGGTTGTACTTTTCTTCGCTGGCGCTTTTTTGGCGCTAGGCTTCTTGCTGTCAGTCATTATTCAATTGTCTTTTTGTTTTCGTTGTTGCTACATGATTGGCAGGATCATCTGGCCAAACGTGTTTTGGGTAGCGCCCTTTCATCTCTTTTTGAACGTCTTTGTAGCTTCCGTTCCAGAAAGCCGCCAAGTCCGACGTTACTTGCAATGGACGTTGTGCCGGTGAAAGCAGTTCAAGCACCAAACGCTTGCGGCTAAGAGCCACCGTTGGGGAACCACTCTCCCCAAATACTTCTTGCATACGCACCGATAATATCGGCTCGTGGCCATATTGGTAACGGATACGCTTCTTTGAACCTGTGGGCAGTTGGTAATGCTCAGGTAACCATTCATCCAGTTGTTGATTGAGTGGCCAACCTAATCGAGCATTAAGCGCTTCGACCAAGTTTATCTTGCTCAGGTCTTTAACCGAGCTGACAGACGTCATGTATGGCTCTAACCACTCCTCTAATGAATCCAGCAAACTGGCTTCATCAAACATTGGCCATGACTGCTCAGGTAACCATTCCACCGCACAACGAATCCGAGCCAACAAGCTCTCCGCTGCCGGTGTCCAGTTTAGACTCTGTAAGCCCTGGCGGCGGACATACGTGAGTAAAGCTTGTGTCATTTTTTCTTTGCCAGGGCTTGGCAACGGCTCGCGTTCAACGACCAGCAGACCGAGTTTTGT
The DNA here is from genome assembly GCF_033344395.1 of Vibrio sp. 1874. Lineage (NCBI taxonomy): Bacteria > Pseudomonadati > Pseudomonadota > Gammaproteobacteria > Vibrionales > Vibrionaceae > Vibrio > Vibrio sp. 1874. Next base: position 61,612 of record NZ_JAWPOR010000012.1, on the reverse strand, counting down.
TTGTCGCTCAGCTATTAGACGGCCTCTTTTTTCATCCCAGTCCACTACTTCTTCAGACGAAAATAGCGTATCAAAGGTCGTTCGCAATATATTGACATCCAATTCACATGCCGAATGAATTTGACTTGAGTTAGAATGAGAACGCATTAAGTCAACGGCAACCAAATACTCACACCCACCTAGCATGTCTTCCTGACGACATTCTGCACCATGACCATTAGCCAAAGTAAATCGCCCAAATTGATTTGTGCGCTGCTGCGCAATGCGATCTGGAAATGCCAAACTTAACACCAGCGGTAATGCATCTTCATCCACGCCTTTCAGGTCAAATACCGTATCCAATTTGTACGCTAGAGATTGAGCACGCTTGAACAACATCGACTTTTTTGGATGAGTACCAACAAGCCAACGATGCAAGCTATGAGCGATATTGGTAACATTTCTCTCTGGCTCTTCAATCAGTGCGACCGCCGCCAAAGCAGCATTTAACATCTTATCACTGTAAGATTGCGCTTTAATTAGCATCGCAGCCGCACGAGGCTCAACGCCTAGTTCATGCGCCTGTTTTCCTTCGGACGTTAATTGCCCTTTTTCCGTCAGTAGTCCCAATGACACCAATAGCTGCTTCGCTTGTTCCAATGACGCATTAGCGGGAACATCAAGCCACTTTAGATCGTGGATATCACTCGCTCCCCAAAAGGCAAGCTCCATAACTAAACTAGCTAAATCGGAATGCAAAATTTCGGGTTGGGGAACCAGCGGTTGCTGCTTGAACTGGTTTTCAGAATAAAGACGAACACAAATGCCCTCTTCTATTCGTCCCGCTCGTCCTGCACGCTGAATCGCTGAAGACTGTGCAATGCGTGTTTGCTCTAAGCGTGTTAAAGCGTTTTTCAAATCAAAGCGGGCAATACGCTCTAACCCAGAATCAACGACGAGGCGAATGCCTTCAATCGTTAGTGAAGTTTCTGCAATGTTGGTCGCTAGAACGACTTTACGCTTACCTTGTTCTGCTGGCGTAATCGCTTTTTGTTGATCTGCAAAGCTCAGTTGACCATAAAGTGGGCATACGTCGATATCATCCGCTAAATGAGACAACCGCTCTTCAACTTGTTTTATGGCACCAACACCCGGTAGGAAAGCCAACAAAGATCCGGACTCTTTGTTCATAAGACTTTCTATTGTTTTTGCCATACTCGTAGGTAAATGCTCGTTCACACCTAACGGCTGGTAACTCATTGCCACATCAAAGATCCGCCCTTCAGATTCAATGTAACTGGCTTCTGGCAACAGCGATTGTAATGCTTGTTGATCAAGCGTTGCTGACATTACCACCAGCTTGAGATCGTCTCGCAATGCCTCTTGAACTTCTAAACTGAATGCCAAAGCGGTATCGGCATGAATGCTGCGTTCATGAAACTCATCAAAGATCAGTAGATCAACCCCATCCAGTTCAGGGTCAGTTTGGATCATCCTGGTCATGATCCCTTCGGTCACGATCTCCAGCTGCGTTGCAGAACTTACCTTTGCCTCGCCACGAACTCGATAACCCACGCGTTGACCAACTTGTTCTCCCAATTGCTCAGCAAGATAACGGGCAATGTTACGCGCCGCGAGTCGTCTTGGCTCAAGCATGATGATTTTTCCAGCAACCGAATGATTTAAGAGTAACTGCAAAGGGAAGTAAGTCGACTTACCGGCACCAGGCGCCGCTTTTAAGATCACTTGATGTTGATTTTTGACCGCCGTCAGCAACTCAGGCATCACGGCTTCAATCGGCAATTGTGACAAAGAAAATACCTTATGGTGTAATGGTGGCAACATTGTACATAAAAAATTTTTTGTCTAAATAAGCAAATGCATTTCACACCCGCTTTAGAGTCCGCCACTCTACTCAAACGCTATAAACGCTTTCTTGCCGATATCGAGCTCGATACTGGTGAAATCCGTACAATCCACTGCGCAAATACAGGTGCAATGACGGGTTGTGCAACACCCGGAAACAAAGTTTGGTTTTCTACTTCCGACAACCCGAAACGAAAATACCCCAATAGTTGGGAGTTGAGTGAGACCGAAAAAGGCCACCGTATTTGTATCAACACCGCGCGTGCCAATCAATTAGCCGTAGAGGCTATTGAAAATAATGTCATTTCAGAGCTTTGTGGTTATGACACACTTCAAACTGAGGTGAAATACGGCAATGAAAATAGCCGAATTGATATCTTGCTCAGCGCAGACGACAAGCCAAAGTGCTATATAGAAGTGAAAAGCGTCACTCTTCTTGATGAGACCGACTCTACTGGACAAGGATACTTCCCAGATGCGGTCACGACTCGGGGACAAAAACACCTGAGAGAGCTCACAGAAATGGCACAAAATGGAAGTAGAGCCATACTTTTATTCACTGTTTTACATTCAGGTATTGAAAAAGTATCCGCGGCGCACCATATAGACGCGAAATATTCACTATTACTCAAACAAGCACAAGACGCTGGAGTGGAAGTTCTCTGCTACAAAGCTGAACTGAGCGATACTGGAATGAAGCTGATTTCCGCTATTGATTTTATCAATTAAGAGAAAAAATGATGTCGTCTTCACATTGACGATAACTTTGCGATTCAGTATTTGCTTGCACCGCCTCTTTTTGCTATAGATACCCGCCTTAAATTGACTGCGTAGCAGTTGACTAGGTGTAAGTAGGAGATGCTGTATGCCAGAATCAAAGAAGAAAACGATAGGCATCCTAGCCATTGCCGGCGTGGAGCCATATCAGGAAAAACCTGGTGAAGAGTACATGTCACCAGAGCAGGTTGAACACTTTACGAAAATCTTAACAGCTTGGCGCGACCAGCTAAGAGCTGAAGTGGATCGTACTGTTCACCACATGCAGGACGAAGCAGCAAACTTCCCAGATCCAGTTGACCGCGCCTCTCAAGAGGAAGAGTTCAGCCTAGAACTGCGTAACCGTGACCGCGAACGCCGTTTGATCAAGAAGATTGAAAAGACTTTGGATAAAATCAAAGAAGACGATTTTGGCTTCTGTGAGTCTTGTGGCGTAGAGATTGGTGTTCGCCGTCTTGAAGCACGTCCAACCGCTGACCTTTGTATTGACTGTAAAACACTTGCAGAAATCAAAGAGAAGCAAATGCAAGGTTAATCACCCAGCATTATGATTGTTGAAGGGAGCTCAGGCTCCCTTTTTGTTTTGGCTATCTTCGCACCCTATTTGTTTACTAAATTCGAGATACACGCATGACACGCTATGTAGGTCGATTCGCCCCGTCTCCTTCTGGTCCACTGCATTTTGGTTCACTGATTGCCGCTCTTGGCAGTTATTTTCAAGCGAAAGCACAAAACGGAGCTTGGTTAGTACGTATTGAGGACTTAGACCCACCAAGAGAAATGCCAGGTGCAGCGCAACTTATCCTAGAGGCACTCAAGGCCTATCAGCTGCATTGGGATGGAGAAGTGGTATACCAGAGCGAACGTCACGACCTTTACCAAGCTCAAATAAACAAATGGCTCGAAAATGGAGAAGCCTATTATTGCCAATGTACTCGTAAGCAAATTAAAGAGCATGGCGGTTTTTATCCTGGCACTTGCCGCGATAAAAACTTGAAAGACGGCGCGATTCGCCTAAAAATGACCAAGCCTGTCGCTCATTTCCTCGACCAAAAGCGGGGAACCATTACTATTCCAGAGCAACTCGTTAATGAAGATTTCATTATTAAACGTCGAGATGGATTATTTGCTTATAATCTTGCGGTAGTATTGGACGACATCGACCAAGGCGTCACAGAAGTCGTGCGAGGTGCAGACTTAATCGAGCCGACTGGGCGTCAAATTAGCCTGTACCAAATACTTGGTCAGCCTGAAGTTAGTTACTTGCATTTACCATTGGCGATGGACAACAACGGCAATAAATTGTCGAAACAAAATCACGCGACGGCTATTGATATAGATACACCAAAACCTACTCTATTGCGCGCCATGACATTTTTAGGTTTCGAGATACCTGAAACCGTAAGGGCGGCCAACATAGAAGATATTCTTCGTTGGGGCTGCGAAAACTGGCGCTTGGAACAGCTTCCAGCAGAGATCGAGATCACACCGTGATTCTCAAATGGCATTGTGTAGGCTATCATTAGCCGCAAATTAGGCCCTAGAGGCGTATAAAACTAACCAAAGCAAGATTGGATTAAACCCAGTTATTGCCAGATGCACATGAATACAAACGACTATACACCAAGCGAACCTGCCACAATTCCAGAGCTCGCTCTCAATGTAATAACTCGTGAAGAGCACAACATTTCGCGTAAGCAGATCAGTGATAATGCGCTGAAGGTACTGTACCGCCTAAATGGTGCTGGTTTCGATGCTTTTCTTGTGGGTGGCGGGGTTCGAGACTTACTGCTTGGACAAAAACCAAAAGATTTTGACATTGCGACCAACGCAACTCCGGAACAGATCAAACAGCTATTTCGTAACTGCCGTTTGATTGGTCGCCGCTTCCGCTTGGCTCATATTATGTTTGGCCGAGACATCATTGAGGTTGCGACATTCCGTGGTCACCACCAAGAGCAAAAGAATAAGAGCATTTCTCAGCAATCAAAAGAGGGTATGCTGCTGCGTGACAACGTCTACGGCACCATCGATGAAGATGCTGAGCGCCGTGATTTCACGATTAACTCGATGTACTACAACATCGCAGATTACTCGATTCACGACTACGCACGTGGTATTGAAGATTTAGAAGATCGCCTAATTCGACTGATTGGTGATCCAGAAACACGCTACCGTGAAGACCCTGTGCGCATGCTGCGTGCGGTTCGTTTCGCGGTAAAACTAGACTTTGATATTGAAGAAGACACCGCAGCGCCAATCGAACACATGGCACCGTTGCTCGGTGACATTCCGTCAGCGCGTCTTTTTGAAGAGTCACTCAAATTATTGCAATCCGGTCATGGCTTAGAAACCTACCACCTACTGCGTGAGTACAACCTATTCCAGCAACTATTCCCGACGATTGCAGCGCACTTTACAGAAGATTACTCCTCTCACACTGAGCAGATGTTGGATCTTGTCCTAGATTCTACCGACATGCGCATCGAAGATGGGAAACGCATCAATCCAGCATTTATGTTTGCTGCAATGCTGTGGTACCCACTGTGTGCGAAAGCCGATGAACTGATGGAAGAGCGCAACTTAGGCCATTACGACGCCATTATGGAAGCGAGCAACATCATTCTTGACGAGCAAGTTCGCACAATTGCCATTCCAAGACGCCACACCGCAACCATTCGCGAGATTTGGCAGTTACAGCTTCGTCTTCCACGACGTAACGGTAAACGCGCATTCCGTCTTATGGAGCTCAATAAATTTAGAGCTGGCTTTGATTTTCTTGAAATGCGCGGTGAAATTGAAGGTGGTGACACTCAGAAGCTTGCCAAGTGGTGGGAAACTTTTCAAAATGCAGGCCGAGAAATGCGTCAAGCAATGGCTGCCGACTTAGACGGTCAATCACCGAAAACAGGCCAGCGCCGCCGTAAAACTTATCGCAAGAAAAAGAGTAAGCCCAAATCATGATTACAGCGTACATTGCGGTAGGCAGTAACTTGGCTGATCCTGTCAGCCAAGCGAAGCAAGCGATTGAAGCATTAAAAACGCTGCCTAAATCAGAGTTTGTTCAAGCTTCTTCGCTATACAGCAGCACGCCAATGGGGCCACAAAACCAACCGGATTACATCAATGCGGTTGTGTCTATTAACACCAGTTTGACGCCTATTGAATTGCTCAATTGCACACAAGCTATAGAGCAAGAACAAGGGCGTGTCCGTAAAGACGAACGCTGGGGACCAAGAACCTTGGACCTCGACATTGTGCTTTATGGCAATGAGGTGATTAATTCCGAGAGGCTGATCGTTCCTCATTATGGAATGAAAGAGCGTGAATTCGTACTCTACCCTCTTGCGGAAATTGCACCAAGTTTACAACTCCCTGATGGGACCGAGGTCTCTAAACTACTGGAACAAGTAGATAGAAACGGCCTCAGTATCTGGCAGTCATAGCCAACTCCTAGTAAGGATAAAACCATGAAAAAAATGACCATCAACGACCTAATCAAGTGGAAGCAAGAAGGTCGTAAATTTGCTACTTCAACCGCTTATGATGCGAGCTTTGCCCAACTGTTTGAAAGCCAAGAAATGCCAGTACTTCTTGTCGGTGATTCTCTAGGTATGGTTTTGCAAGGTCACAACGATACTCTACCAGTAACGGTCGATGATATCGCTTACCATACTCGTTGCGTACGCGCTGGTAGCCCAAATTGTTTGTTGATGGCAGACATGCCATTCATGAGCTACACCACCCCAGAGCAAGCTTGCGAAAATGCGGCTAAACTGATGCGTGCTGGTGCCAATATGGTAAAAATTGAAGGTGGTGACTGGCTTTTCGACACGGTGAAAATGCTCACTGAACGATCAGTTCCAGTTTGTGCTCATCTTGGTTTAACTCCTCAAGCTGTTAATATTTTTGGTGGTTACAAAATCCAAGGTCGCGATCAAGAAAAAGCAGACCGCATGGTAAAAGACGCATTAGCGCTGCAAGAAGCAGGCGCTCAAATCGTCTTACTAGAATGCGTACCAGCTGAGCTTGCTGAACGTATTACGCAAGTGCTTGACGTTCCTGTTATCGGTATTGGTGCAGGTAACGTAACAGATGGTCAAATTCTCGTAATGCATGATATGTTTGGTATTTCTGCCAACTACATGCCGAAATTCTCCAAAAACTTTCTTGCTGAAACAGGTGATATGCGCAAAGCCGTTACTAAATACATTGAAGATGTAGCCAACGGTGTATTCCCAGACGACGCTCATACCATTGCCTAGAGGATAAATGCATGCAAACTTTTGCGGAAATCTCAGCAGTTCGTGAACACCTTAAAACCTTTAAACGTGAAGGTCGTAAAGTGGCGTTTGTCCCTACCATGGGCAACCTTCACGAAGGCCACTTAACTTTAGTGCGTAAAGCACGCGAATACGCTGATATCGTTGTCGTAAGCATCTTTGTTAATCCGATGCAGTTTGATCGTGCAGACGATTTAAATAATTACCCACGCACGCTAGAGGAAGACTTAAGCAAGTTAACCTCTGAAGGGGTCGATGTGGTATTTACGCCAACACCAGAAGTTATCTACCCAGAAGGTCTGGATAAGCAAACCTTCGTCGATGTCCCTGGCCTATCAACAATTCTCGAAGGCGCGTCTCGACCAGGTCATTTCCGTGGCGTGACGACGATTGTGAATAAGCTGTTTAACATCGTACAACCGGATGTCGCGTGCTTCGGCGAGAAGGACTTCCAACAACTTGCTGTTATCCGCAAGATGGTTGATGACCTAGCAATGGACATTGAAATCATCGGTGTACCAACCGTACGTGAAATGGACGGTTTAGCAATGAGTTCACGCAATGGCTTGCTTACGCTGGACGAGCGTCAACGTGCTCCTGTACTTGCTCGTACAATGCGTTGGATCAGTAGTGCCATTCGCGGTGGCCGCGATGACTACGCATCGATCATCGAAGATGCAAGCGACCAACTTCGAGCTGCAGGTCTGCACCCTGATGAGATCTTCATTCGTGATGCTCGTACATTACAAGTGATCACACCAGAAACGACACAAGCTGTCATTCTGATGTCTGCGTTCCTAGGCAAAGCTCGTCTTATCGATAACCAAACGGTAGATATGGTTGTCGAAGCGAAGGAAGAAGCTGAATCTAACAATACAAACTCAGAGAGCGCAGAGTAAGCTCTGAGTCATAAAAGTAAAAAGGTCGACTCTTAGTCGACCTTTTTTATACTCTACGTATAGACGCAATCTAACCCTTCAGGGCGAGTTTTAAACCGCTTGTGCAGCCACATCCACGCTGGAATATCACGTTTTATCATTTTCTCAAGCTCTTGGTTCAAGATGCTTGCCGCTTTAACCGCATTACGTCTCTCGAAACGCTCGCTAATGTCTTTTCCAATGTACAGCGTGTAATGGTGATTTTTACTCACTGTAACGCCAGATATAACCGCGCACTTTGTTGCATCAATGAGAACACTAGACCCGACGGTACTCGCCGCTTGTTCAACAGCAAAAAACGGCGCAAAAACAGAATGGCTAACGCCATAATCATGGTCGGGCAAATACCAAAGTCGATGACCATTCTTCAGAACTTTGAGCATTGATTTCACGTCTTTTCGATCAATCATTTGATGTCCAAAACGAGTTCGACCTCGATGTTGAATAAACTCATAAGCAGGATTCGAATTTGGGCGATAAACGCCATAACCTTGGGCAAACTGGCTAAAAATACGAGCGGTTATCTCCAAGTTTAAATGGTGACTGCACACCACCAACACACCACGTCCATTATTTTCCTCAGCGAGTAAACGATCTTTTCCAACAATAGAGGTTATCCGACGTATCCGCCAATCTGGCCAAAACCAAGCGATACCGGTTTCGATGATCGCCATTCCAGTATATTGAAAGTTTTTTCGTACTACGTCCTTACATTGCCAATCCGTAAAATCAGGGAAACACAGCTGGAGATTACGCAGAGCGATCTTGTGTCGGCGCTTCATTACATGCATCGCAATACAGCCGATGCTTCTACCTAAGATTCGCAATACTACGTATGGCAGTACATTAACAAGAATCGCTAAAGATCCAAATGCCAGCCATACAGACCAATATTTGGGCTTAAGTAACTGATAGGAGAAAGGCGGCGGCGGGACAATATTCATAGGATCACTCATTTATTACAAATGATTGAAACCTACCATGATAAAAACCGAAAAATTGTATGGGTATGTATTGTTATGCACGCGAAAGAGCAGCGTGAATCGCCGCTCTTTGCTTTATGAGAATGGCTTAGCTTCTTAGCCCAATCCCTTTGGTTACTAGATAATGCGCAATGGCATACAGTGCAACAACAAACACTGCAAGTACACTAAATGAAGTGACAATGCCCACATCCGAGACACCTAAAAAGCCGTAGCGGAACGCATTCACCATGTAGACGATTGGGTTGATCTTAGAAACGCCTTGCCAAAATTCAGGCAGCAGACTGATCGAATAAAAGACTCCTCCCAAGTAAGTTAAAGGAGTCAATACAAACGTAGGGATGATCGAAATATCATCAAACGTTTTTGCGTAAACCGCATTGATCAAGCCACCGAGAGCAAATACCACCGACGTCATGAAGACAGTCGCGACAATAATGCCCCAGTGCTCCACTTGCAAATCAACGAACAAAAGTGACACACAAGTAACAATTGCACCGACCAACAAACCTCGAGTCACGCCGCCCATCACATAGCCAGCAATAATCACATAGTTTGGTACCGGTGCCACCAGCAGTTCTTCAATATTCTTCTGTAGCTTTGCACTAAAGAATGACGACGCCACGTTCGAGTATGAGTTAGTGATCACCGACATCATGATCAAACCTGGAACAATGTACTCCATGTAACTAAAGCCGCTCATCTCACCAATTCGAGAGCCAATAAGATTGCCGAAAATGATGAAGTACAACGTCATCGTAATGGCTGGCGGCACTAAGGTTTGCACCCAAATACGTGTAAAACGAGTGACTTCTTTGCTCAGCAAGCTGCGAAATGCCGTCCAATATAAACCGTACATTTAATTACTCCCCTCTCTTACAATGCTGACAAACAACTCTTCAAGTCGGTTGGCTTTGTTACGCATTGAGAGAACTTTAATGCCATGCTCTGTTAACTGACTGAATACCGAATTCAATCCTTGGCTCTTATCTAGTTCTATCTCTAAAGAGCCATCAACAATACTTTGTCGATTAACACCTTCAAGCTCAGGCACCTCGACTTCTGACTCAATATCCAAGATAAATGTCTCGACGCTTAGCTTACCTAGTAACGCCTTCATGGTGGTATTTTCAATCAGCTCACCACGATTAATAATGCCGATATTTCGACACAGCATCTCCGCTTCTTCTAGGTAGTGTGTCGTTAAAATAATCGTAATTCCTTGCTCTTGGTTGATCTCTTTCAGAAACCCCCACATTGAGCGGCGTAGTTCAATATCCACTCCAGCCGTTGGTTCATCTAAAATGAGTAATTGCGGCTCGTGCATCAAAGCTCTTGCGATCATTAAACGACGCTTCATCCCACCGGATAGGTTACGAGCACGCTCTTGGCGTTTTTCCCATAAATCCAATTTTTTCAGGTATTTTTCTGCTCTTTCTTTGGCTAATACTTTAGACACACCGTAATAGCCAGCTTGCTGCATCACAATTTGCTCAACGGTTTCAAACTGGTTGAAGTTGAACTCCTGTGGCACCAAGCCTAAATTCTGCTTGGCCAATTCGAGGTCGGTATCAATGTCATAACCGAAAACTTTCGTCGTTCCGGAGGTTTTATTCACTAAGGAGGAAATGATGCCAATCGTGGTCGATTTTCCTGCACCATTGGGACCCAGAAGCGCGTAGAAGTCACCCTTTTTCACTTGGAGACTTATACCTTTTAACGCCTCAAAGCCACCTGCATACGTCTTGCGCAATTGTTCAATTTCTAATGCGTACATAAGGTCTTGATTGCCGTTTGTTTGTGATTACTAATACCGACTCATATTTAGCAGCGGTTTACTACAAAATCGCCTTGGGTATCGTACTGGAGGTCCATCAGTTTATCGTTGAATAACGATGATTACAAATAAACCTTTCGATAATATTGGAAATATAACCCTTACCTCGTAAAGGTTATCTCTAAGTAAGACAAAATAGAGCATAAAAAAACGCAACAGGAAACTGTTGCGTTTTTAACTGTCAGAATGATTACGCCGTTATGCGCTGATACTGGTCTGCCTCAACATGTGCCACCGCCGCATTCAATGCTTCGTAACGGAATTGGTACATATTTTCATCCGGGACAAGGTCAATCACATGGAATTTCTCTAGCTGTTCTCGTGTTCGCTCATTCGGGCATAATAAATACACGGCACAATTGGCATCGAGAGCATCCTTAATCGCATTCTCTAACGCCAAACCGACGGTTACATCAATCATTGGTACATCCGTAAGATCGAGAATCATCACGTCATAGTCCGAAATACTAGAGTGCTGACGTGAAATGGCTTTAGAAACACTAAAGATCATCGGACCGGAAAGATAAAAGAACAGCACTTTACCATTAGCACGATCCAACAAACCACGCTCGCTGTCAGTCAGCGGCACATCATCTTCATCCGCGTCGCTGATCGCTTTTACTTGTCGCGCCTGCTCTCGGCTCAAACGCTCGATGATGATAATGTTCGAGATAAAGACGCCTAAACCCACCGCAACGATAAGATCAACGAATACTGTAAGCAACATAACGCCATACATCACCGCCATTCCGGAAAAGCTTACCTTATGTGCCCTCTGAATAAAGCTCCAGTCTAGGATGTTAAAGCCAACATACACCGCAATGCCTGCTAACACAGCCATCGGGATTGGCTCTGTTAGCCCACCAGCAACCAGTACAACCAACGCCAACATTAGTGCGCGAATCACACCAGATAATGGCGAACGAGCCCCAACTTGGATATTCGTTACCGTCCCCATGGTAGCTCCCGCCCCCGGCAGCGCACCAAACAAGCCAGAGATCATGTTAGCTAACCCTTGACCTCGCAGCTCTTTATCTGAGTCGTGTTCTTTACGAGTTAATGAGTCACCGATAACCGCCGTTAACAAAGTATCAATACAACCTAACGTGCCGAGCACTAATGCATCAATGACCATCTCGACAAACATATCTGTGTCAATATAAGGGGCGACGAGAGAAGGTAACCCAGCAGGAATTTCACCGATACGACGAATATCTTCTGTATCAAAGAGAATCACAGACAATAAAGTCACCGCGACCAATGCCACGAGCTGTGCAGGAACGTATTTACGATATTGCTTAGGGAAGAAAAAAAGAATCCCCAAAGTCAGTAGTCCCAAAAACAACTCACTGAACTTAAGGTTAGAAATGGTCTCCGGCAAAGCAGATAACGTTCCGAGTACTCCCCCTGAAGGCGCAGCATGCCCCATCAAAGGCGATAACTGCAGAATGATAAGAATCACACCTATGCCAGACATAAACCCAGAAATAACGCTGTAAGGCATCAAGGTAACGTATTTACCCAGTTTTAACGTCCCCAATAGGATTTGGAACGCTCCAGCCATCATGACAACCGTGAAAGTCATAGCCATGCCCGTTTCTGGGTATTTCGCCATCATACTGGTTAATACTGCGGTCATGATTACCGTCATTGGCCCTGTCGGTTCTGATATTAACGTATTAGAACCACCAAATAACGAGGCAAACAAACCGACCATTATTGCCCCCCAAAGGCCGGCCTCAGCACCGGCTCCGGATGCAACACCAAACGCTAACGCCAGAGGGAGAGAGATAATCGCCGTGGTTACCCCGCCAAATACATCCCCTTTGAAATTGATATCTTCAAAACGACTACCGAACACTGCTGATTTTCCCTGCATTCAATTTTAAAAAGTAAAATATCACTACTTTAACGAGCTAGGCGAAAATTTAAACCATAAATAGATTAAGGCTAAATTCACACCACAAATAGTTTCACCAGATTTTACTTTTTTCTTAATGAAAACTAGTCAGATGAGTCCTATCTGACGAATATTTAACGAGATCGAAATTGTAACATTGTGTATAGTTACAACACTGATCGCTTGCATGTGCACACAAACAGCGGCAGCGATTTTGTCTTTTAAGGGAAGTAGTTTGCAAAATGCCGGAAATAAAACAGTTATTTGAAAACAATTCGAAATGGTCTCAAGAGATCAAATCTGATCGACCTGAATACTTCGCAAAACTCGCAGAGGGTCAAAAGCCTGATTTTCTTTGGATTGGCTGCTCTGATAGCCGCGTTCCTGCCGAGCGACTAACCGGACTATACTCAGGTGAACTCTTTGTTCATCGGAATGTTGCAAACCAAGTTATCCATACTGATCTCAACTGTCTATCGGTCGTCCAGTACGCCGTAGACGTGCTTAAGGTGAAACACATCATTGTCTGTGGACACTATGGATGTGGTGGCGTAAACGCAGCCATTGATAACCCTAAGCTAGGTCTTATTAATAATTGGCTGTTACATATCAGAGATATCTATTTCAAACACCGCACTTACCTAGATCAAATGCCGCAACAAGATCGAGCGGATAAACTAGGCGAGCTTAATGTTGCAGAACAAGTGTACAACTTGGGTAACTCAACAATCCTGCAAAACGCTTGGGAGCGTGGGCAAGATGTTGAAATTCATGGTGTGGTATACGGAATTGAAGATGGTCGCTTAGAGTACTTAGGCATTCGTTCTAACTCTAAGGAAACCGTAGAAGCGTCTTACCAGAAAGCTCTTTCGACGATTCTAAATACAGACAACAAGCTGCTTTGTCGCTAAGTCATATCTAAAAGTTGAACAAAAAACGCCCATCTTGATTGGGCGTTTTTTTATTTTTAATGCTGAACTCAATGATTATTCTTGAGGTACAACTTTACCGATGTATGGTAAGTGGCGGTATTTCTGCGCGTAATCAATACCCACCCCAACGACAAATTCATCTGGAATTTCGAAACCAATCCAATCCACAGGAACATTCACTTCACGACGAGATGGCTTATCTAGGAGCGTACAAATAGCGATAGACTTCGGCTCACGTAGCGAAAGAATCTCACGGATTTTATTTAGTGTGTTACCAGTGTCAATGATGTCTTCAACAAGCAGAATGTCTTTACCTTTGATGTCATCATCCAAATCTTTCAAGATACGAACGTCACGTGAGCTTTCCATCGTATTGCCGTAGCTTGACGCAGTCATAAAATCAACTTGGTGAGTCAGTTCGATAGCACGTGCCAAGTCTGCCATAAATACAAATGAGCCTCGCAATAAGCCTACCAACACAAGATCTTCACTACCTTGATAACGCTCTGTAATTTGTTTGCCTAATTCACGAACTCGCTCCTGAACTTCTTGCTCAGAAATCATGACTTCTATTGTATGTTTCATACTGTGCTCAATCTAAATTTGTGGGTTGAGGTAAGTCGCACGCAAACGATCACCTAATCTTACGGCGTGTAGTGTATCACCACGTTCATTGGGTTGAAAGTCGCATCCTGTTGCCAAAAAATCTTGGAAGAAGGTCTTAGTTTTATAAAGTTCATAGCTAAATTTATCAATAATAATGACATTACTGTATATAAATTGTTCTACAGATGTTGACCTTGTGCATATGCACCATTACACTCATCACTGCTTTAAGCAACTATTAAAATAATCAATTAGGGGGTTACCCCCAATATCAACTCAAATGGCAAGGAAAATGGATATGGACTCAATTGCAAAGAGACCTAGAACTAGGCTTTCTCCAATTAAGCGTAAGCAACAGTTAATGGAAATCGCATTGGAAGTATTTGCGCGCCGCGGCATCGGTCGTGGTGGTCACGCAGATATCGCAGAAATTGCTCAAGTTTCTGTGGCGACTGTTTTTAACTACTTCCCTACACGCGAAGACTTGGTGGATGAAGTTCTCAATCACGTCGTACGTCAGTTCTCAAACTTCCTATCTGATAACATAGACCTAGACTTACACGCACGTGAAAACATCGCCAATATTACTAATGCGATGATCGAGCTTGTCAGCCAAGACTGTCACTGGCTAAAAGTATGGTTCGAGTGGAGTGCTTCAACACGTGACGAAGTATGGCCATTGTTTGTTTCAACTAACCGCACTAACCAGCTGCTAGTACAAAACATGTTCATTAAAGCAATTGAACGCGGTGAGGTGTGTGACCAGCACGATTCAGAACACTTGGCAAACCTGTTCCACGGTATTTGTTACTCACTGTTTGTCCAAGCGAACCGCGCTAAAGGTGAAGCGGAACTGAAACATCTAGTGAATTCATACTTAGATATGCTTTGCATTTACAACCGTGAACACTAAAGCTTAACTCGTGATATATGTCAGCCCACCGTTTGGTGGGCTTTTTATTGTCTACTGTCAGATCAGCACACATTTATATTTCTATATAACAAGCATAAAAAAACCGCTGCACTGCAGCGGCTTCTATCATTCAGTCAGAAAAAGCTTACTTCTTCTTAACTGCTTTTTTGTTTGGCAGGTCAGTGATTGAACCTTCAAATACTTCAGCAGCTAGACCTACAGACTCGTGTAGAGTTGGGTGAGCGTGGATAGTCAGAGCGATATCTTCTGCATCACAGCCCATCTCAATTGCAAGGCCGATTTCACCAAGTAGTTCACCACCGTTAGTACCAACGATAGCACCACCGATTACGCGGTGAGTTTCTTTGTCGAAGATTAGCTTAGTCATACCGTCTGCGCAGTCAGATGCGATTGCACGACCTGATGCTGCCCATGGGAATGTTGCTACTTCGTACTTGATGCCTTCTTCTTTCGCTTCTTTTTCAGTCTTACCAACCCAAGCCACTTCTGGCTCAGTGTACGCAATTGAAGGGATAACTTTAGGGTCGAAGTAGTGCTTCTTACCAGAGATAACTTCAGCAGCTACGTGACCTTCATGCACACCTTTGTGAGCAAGCATTGGTTGACCAACGATATCACCGATCGCGAAGATGTGAGGAACGTTAGTACGCATTTGCTTATCAACGTTGATGAAGCCGCGCTCGTCAATTTCTAGACCCGCTTTTTCACCGTCGATTAGCTTACCATTTGGTACACGACCGATAGCAACTAGAACCGCATCGTAACGCTCAGCTTCAGCTGGTGCTTTCTTGCCTTCCATTGAAACGTAGATACCGTCTTCTTTTGCTTCAACTGCTGTTACTTTCGTTTCTAGCATTAGCTTGAACTTGTCTTTGATACGCTTAGTAAATACTTTAACGATATCTTTGTCTGCTGCAGGAATTACCTGGTCAAACATTTCAACAACTTCAACTTTAGAACCTAGAGAGTGGTAAACCGTACCCATTTCTAGACCGATGATACCACCGCCCATGATAAGCAGTTTTTCTGGCACTTCTTTTAGTTCAAGAGCGTCAGTAGAGTCCCAAATACGTGGGTCTTCATGCGGGATAAATGGCAGTTTGATTGGACGAGAACCAGCCGCAACGATTGCGTTGTCAAAGTTAACAACTGTTGGCTCACCTTCGCCTTCTACAAGGATAGAGTTAGGGCCAGTGAACTTACCGTAACCGTTAACTACTGTTACGTTACGCATCTTAGCCATACCGCTTAGGCCGCCAGTTAGTTGGTTAACAACTTTTTCTTTCCAGATGCGGATTTTGCTGATGTCTGTTTGAGGCTCACCGAACACAACGCCGTGGTCAGCCATCGCTTTCGCTTCTTCAATTACTTTAGAAACGTGAAGCAGTGCTTTAGATGGGATACAACCCACGTTCAGACATACACCGCCAAGCGTGCTGTAACGTTCAACTAGTACAGTTTCAAGACCTAAGTCCGCACAACGGAATGCAGCGGAGTAACCAGCAGGACCAGAACCAAGTACAACAACTTGGGCTTTAATTTCTTTGCTCATTTTGACCTCTTGTAGTCATTATCCCTAACAGGCTGAGTGGGTATCGATTTTTTATGTTTAAGAGAGATTTGTTTTAAACAGTTATTTTCAGACCGCTAACAGTTTACAGAGATGTTAATGGTGTGAAAAGTAAATCAATTTAGCCTGTGAGCTAGACAACAATTCGATTGTGAAAACCCTGAACGAAGCAAGGCTGATAACCAAATTGTCGGTAATTATGATTAGCAGAGGCGGCTAAGTTGCCGCCTCTCATTCATCTAATTTCTATTACAGAACTAGACGACGAATGTCAGATAGACATGAGTTTAGGTAAGTGATGAAGCGCGCACCTTCAGCACCATCGATCACACGGTGGTCGTATGATAGAGACAGTGGAAGTTGTAGACGCGGTTCGAACTCTTTACCGTTCCATACCGGTTTCATTTCTGACTTAGACACACCTAGGATACCAACTTCTGGTGCGTTTACGATTGGAGTAAACGCCGTACCGCCGATACCGCCTAGGCTAGAGATAGTGAAACAGCCACCTTGCATGTCAGCCGCAGTTAGCTTACCTGCACGTGCTTTCTTAGAAACCGCCATTAGCTCTTCAGATAGCTCGTAGATGCCTTTCTTGTTCACGTCTTTAAATACAGGAACAACTAGACCGTTTGGTGTATCTACCGCGATACCAACATTCACGTATTTCTTCAGAATTAGGCTCTCACCGTCTTCTGATAGAGAAGAGTTGAACGCTGGGAACGCTTCAAGCGCTTTAGCTACCGCTTTCATGATGAACACAAGTGGTGTGATCTTCATTCCAGTGTCTTTCTTCGCTTCAATCGCGTTTTGCTCTTTACGGAATGCTTCAAGAGCCGTGATGTCTGCGTTATCCCACTGTGTAACGTGCGGGATCATTACCCAGTTACGGTGTAGGTTTGCGCCAGAGATCTTCTTAATGCGAGATAGCGGTTGAACTTCTGTCTCACCAAACTTGCTGAAGTCCACTTTTGGCCATGGTAGTAGACCAAGAGCTGCGCCGTCGCCTTTGCCAGATGCTGCTGCACCTGCGCCAGACTCAAGACGCTTAAGTGCATCTTTCACGTAAGCTTGAACGTCTTCTTTTAGGATACGGCTCTTACGACCAGAACCTTTAACCTTAGAAAGATTAACGCCAAATTCACGCGCTAGACGACGAACAACTGGAGACGCGTGAGCGTACTCATCGTTTTCTTTGAAATCGCCAGTCGCTGCTGGAGCTGCTGCCGCTGGAGCTTCTGCTTTAGGAGCTGGAGCTGCAGGTGCTGCCGCTTGAGCTGGAGCTGCTGCAGGAGCAGGTGCTGCGCCCGCCACTTCGAATACCATGATTAGTGAGCCAGTAGACACTTTGTCGCCAGCTGCAATCTTGATTTCTTTAACTGTGCCAGCGAATGGTGCAGGAACTTCCATAGAAGCTTTGTCACCTTCAACAGTGATTAGAGATTGCTCTTCTTCCACTGTGTCGCCAACCGCAACCATGATCTCAGTAACTTCAACTTCGTCGCCGCCGATATCTGGAACGTTCACTTCTTTTGCCGCAGACGCTGCTGGAGCTGCTGCCGCAGGAGCTTCAGCTGCCGCTGGTGCTGCTGGAGCGCCTGAACCTGCTGTTTCGAATACCATGATAAGTGAGCCAGTCGATACTTTATCGCCTGCTGCAACTTTGATCTCTTTTAGAGTACCTGCGAATGGCGCTGGAACTTCCATAGAAGCTTTGTCGCCTTCAACTGTTAGAAGAGATTGCTCTTCTTCGATGCTGTCGCCAACGGCAACCATGATTTCAGTAACTTCTACTTCATCACCACCGATGTCTGGTACGTGAACTTCTTTTAGTTCTGCCGCTGCTGCTGGAGCTGGAGCTGCTGCTGGAGCTGCTTCTGCCGCAGGAGCAGGTGCAGCGTCAGCTGCACCCTCGGCTTCGAAAATCATGATTAGAGAACCAGTAGAAACCTTGTCGCCTTCTGCAACTTTGATTTCTTTAACGATACCCGCTTGAGAAGCAGGAACTTCCATAGAAGCTTTATCGCCTTCAACTGTGATCAGAGATTGCTCTTCTTCAACCTTGTCGCCAACGCTTACAAGAATCTCAGTAACTTCAACCTCATCCGCACCGATGTCTGGTACATTAATTTCGATTGCCATTTCTTATCTACCTTCTTAATTAAGCGTATAGCGGGTTTGTTTTCTCTGTGTCGATGTCGAATTTCTTAATTGCTTCTGCAACTACAGATTTCTCAACTTCGCCACGTTTCGCTAGTTCAGTTAGCGCTGCTACTACTACGTAACCTGCGTTCACTTCGAAGTGACGACGTAGGTTTTCACGGCTGTCTGAACGACCGAAGCCATCAGTACCAAGAACTTTGAAAGACTCAGCAGGAATGTATGCACGAACCTGCTCTGCGTAGTTCTTCATGTAGTCAGTTGCTGCGATAGCAGGTTCAGTACCCATTACTGTTTGGATGTAAGGTACTTTCGCTTCCGCTTCTGGGTGAAGCATGTTGAAACGCTCTGCATCTTGGCCATCGCGAGTTAGTTCGTTGAATGACGTTACAGAGTAAACATCAGAAGCAACACCGTAATCTTCGCTTAGGATTTGAGCTGCTTTACGTACTTCATTCATGATAGTACCAGAGCTCATTAGCTGAACTTTCGCTTTGTCGCCCGTGTAAGTTTCTAGCTTGTAGATACCTTTACGGATGCCTTCTTCAGCGCCTTCTGGCATTGCTGGCATTGCGTAGTTTTCGTTCATTAGCGTTAGGTAGTAGAACACGTTTTCTTGTTCTGGACCGTACATGCGACGGATACCGTCTTGCATGATTACTGCTACTTCGTACGCGAATGTTGGGTCGTAAGAAATACAGTTAGGAACCGTACCCGCCAAAATGTGCGAGTGGCCGTCTTCGTGCTGTAGACCTTCACCATTCAACGTTGTACGACCCGCAGTTGCACCTAGTAGGAAACCACGTGCTTGTTGGTCACCAGCCATCCACGCCATGTCGCCAACACGTTGGAAGCCGAACATTGAGTAGTAGATGTAGAACGGGATCATTGGTAGGTCGTTTGTCGAGTATGAAGTCGCAGCAGCAACCCATGAAGACATAGCACCTAGCTCGTTGATACCTTCTTGTAGAACCTGACCTGAAGTCGCTTCTTTGTAGTAAGAAACAACGCCACGGTCTTCTGGTGTGTAAGTTTGACCGTGCGGGTTGTAGATACCGATTTGACGGAACAGACCTTCCATACCGAATGTACGTGCTTCGTCAGCAATGATAGGAACGATGTTCTTACCAATGTTCTTGTTCTTAAGTAGAACGTTTAGCGCACGTACGAATGCCATAGTAGAAGAGATATCACGCTTCTGTTCTTCTAGTAGTGGCTTGAATTCTTCTAGCTCAGGAACGATGAATTCTTGAGTGAATTTTGGTAGACGCTGTGGCGTGTAGCCGTGTAGCGCTTTACGACGAGCGTGTAGGTATTCGTACTCTTTTGAACCTTCTTCAAGTTTCAGGTACGGAAGTTCTTTCACTGCTTCGTCAGTTAGGATGTCTTGAAGACCTAGACGGTCACGTAGGTGTAGTACGTGAGTCATGTCCATCTTCTTAACTTGGTGCGCGATGTTCTTACCTTCAGCCGCTTCACCCATGCCGTAACCTTTAACAGTCTTAGCTAGGATTACTGTTGGACGACCTTTAGTTTCTGCCGCGTTTTTGTATGCCGCGTATAGCTTAGAAGACTCGTGACCACCACGCTTAAGTGCGAAGATTTCGTCATCAGTCATGTCAGCAACAAGTGCAGCTGTCTCTGGGTACTTACCAAAGAAGTGCTCACGTACGTACGCGCCATCTTTTGATTTGAATGTTTGGTAGTCGCCGTCGATCGTTTCATTCATAAGCTGTAGAAGCTTACCAGTCGTATCTTTAGCTAGTAGTGAATCCCAGTTGTTACCCCAGATTACCTTCACTACGTTCCAACCAGCACCTTTGAACAGACCTTCAAGTTCTTGAATGATCTTACCGTTACCCATTACAGGGCCATCTAGACGCTGTAGGTTACAGTTGATTAGGAAGCATAGGTTGTCTAGTTTCTCACGCGCAGCGAAAGAGATAGCACCACGTGATTCTGGCTCATCCATCTCACCGTCACCTAGGAACGCGTAAACGCGCTGCTCTGAAGTATCTTTAAGACCACGGCCTTCTAGGTACTTAAGGAAACGAGCTTGGTAGATAGAAGCGATTGGACCTAGACCCATCGATACTGTCGGGAACTGCCAGAATTCAGGCATCAATTTAGGGTGCGGGTATGAAGGAATACCTTTGCCGTCTACTTCTTGACGGAAGTTGTCTAGCTGCTCTTCAGTTAGACGACCTTCAACGAATGCACGTGAGTAGATACCTGGTGAAATGTGACCTTGGTAGTAAACTAGGTCGCCACCATCCTTCTCGTTTGGTGCACGGAAGAAGTGGTTGAAACATGTCTCGTAGAACGCAGCAGAAGACTGGAAAGACGCCATGTGGCCGCCTAGCTCTAGGTCTTTCTTAGATGCACGTAGAACGATCATGATAGCGTTCCAACGAATAATTGAGCGAATACGACGCTCAAGTGTTGTGTCACCTGGGTATGCTGGTTCTTGGTCTGCAGGAATCGTGTTGATGTAGTTAGTTGTGATACCTGTTGGCATATCAACACCGTCTAGACGTGCTTTATCTAGAACTTGCTCTAATAGGAATTGAGCACGCTCTAGACCTTCTTCACGTACAACTGACTCAAGCGCTTGTAGCCATTCTTGAGTTTCCAGTGCATCTACGTCATGCTTCATATCAGACATGGCGATCTATCCTTCTGTTGGTTGGATCTACTTATTTAAGTAACGCTCTTACGAGTCATTACCCTGCTGAATTCGACGTAGAGAACGCTCTCGTCGAGACTCTTCTCGAGTCAAATCCAACAATGTTTCTTCGATGTAAGCCAAGTGCGAGTGGGACATTTCTCGCGCCTTTTCAGGCTGACCAGAAACAATCGCATCCACGATATTGGCTCGGTGTTTACTGACTTTCTCGACCGCTTCTGGGCGGCGACGTAGTAATTTAAAATTTTGTAGAATATTTTGCTCAAGCAAAGGTGCTAAGCTTCGAACAATGTGCAACAAAACCACGTTGTGCGCGGCTTCTGTCAAAGCGATCAAAAATTGCATTACTTCCGCAGATTCAGCTTCGATATCGTTGTTTGCTTGCTCTTGGCTAATGCGCTCAAGGCAACCTTGAATACGCGCAAAATCTTCTTCGGTACCACGTAAAGCTGCAAAGTAGGCTGAAATTCCTTCCATCGCATGACGAGACTCAAGCACATCAAGCTGGGTTTCAGAATGACTAGACAACAAATTCAACAAGGGATCTGAAAAGCTCTTCCAGATATTCTCACTTACGAATGTTCCGCCACCTTGGCGACGAGTCAACAAACGCTTCGCTTCCAAGCGTTGAATGGCTTCTCGGACTGAAGGACGAGACACATCGAACTGTTTTGCCAGTTCACGCTCTGGAGGCAGTTGTTGCCCCGGAGACAATGTTCCTTCCACTATCAACCTTTCTAACTCTTGTTCTATAACATCAGAGAGTTTTGGCTGACGAATCCTTTGATAAGCCATAATTTATTGTTCTTCTACTCTTGCAGGTAATTGGTAATACCAATTTTAAGTTGGTGCAGAAATTAACATAATTAAAACGCCACTGTCCAGCCGAAAATTGACCTAAATCATAGAACGAGCTTACTTCCAACACTCTGATAACAATCGACTGTTAAAACAGCAATAGAATTGGTATGACCAATTACATAAAGCATACAAATGGGAAGTCGACGTGCTAGCAGTTTTGGAAAAGAAATACAGAAAATGACAAAATTATCAGTCTATTTATTCACCAAAACGGCATGTACGAGCGTAAAAGTGTAGTTAACTTTTAACAATCATTAATATTTCTGGTATCAAAAAAAGGCATACCTGATCGTATGCCTTATTTATTTCGCTTTTTTGAATTTACACTTTCGCTACAAATCAACGCTGTATAAGCAGTCTATATTTCACCCAATCAAAGCTTAGACCAGGATCGCTTTTTCTCAAGGGCGCAATATATTGATGACCGGTAATTCGTGGCGGGGTGATTTGAGGATAAGACTGCATAATCACCTCAGTAATCTCTGCAAGTGATTGATATTGCGCTTCTGTGTAGGCAGTAAATTCTGTCCCTTCAAGCTCGATACCAATGGAATAGTCATTACAACGCTCCCTGCCCGCGAAACTGGATTGACCGGCATGCCATGCTCTATCAAGAAAAGAAACAAATTGAACAACCTCGCCGTTTCTTTTAATCAAGCAATGTGCAGAAACGCCCATTTTGTGAATAACTTCAAAAAATGGATGTTCATTTGGGTCTAGCTTGCCAGTGAAGAAGTCCTCTATATATGGTCCACCAAACTGCCCAGGAGGCAAACTGATGTTGTGTACCACCAGCAGAGAGATGTCGTTTATATCAGAGCGGGCATCAAAAAATGGTGACGGAACATGCTTTGCCTGTGTCAGCCAGCCATTCTCGATAATTGGGCGCATATCAACCTCTCTACTTTGCAAATTAACTGCTGAAATTATTGACACCGGAGAGTATCATTCGTTGCCATCTCCCTTTCAAGACAAGATTTGCGATGAAGAACACACACAACATTCAAGAACGCCTAGAATACCTTAAACAACAACTCCCTTTAGAGATCACTCGCTCTGTCGCTGATACCTTAAAAGAAGATCTAGGTGGCAGTGTCGACGTAGATAACGACATTACTGCATCTTTGATCCCTGCCGAGGCGGTTAATACCGCAACGATTATTACTCGTGAGCATGGTGTGTTCTGTGGTCAAGCATGGGCTGATGAAGTTTTTAAACAGCTCGGTGGCAAGGTCAGTATTGAATGGCACGTAAAGGACGGCGATAAAGTCGAGCCTAACCAAACCCTTTGCACGCTGACAGGCCCTGCTCGTGACTTGTTAACTGGTGAGCGTAACGCAATGAACTTCATCCAAACGCTGTCTGGCTGCGCAACAGTTACCGCAGAGTACGCTGAAAAAATCGCGCATACTGAGTGTCGTCTACTCGACACACGTAAAACCATTCCTGGTCTGCGTAGCGCACTAAAATACGCCGTGACGTGTGGTGGTGGCTTTAACCATCGCATCGGCGTGTTCGACGCTTACCTCATTAAAGAAAACCACATTATTGCTTGTGGTGGCATCACCCAAGCCATCCAAAAAGCGAAAGAGCTTAACCCAAGCAAACCGGTAGAAGTAGAAACGGAAAGCTTAGAAGAGTTGAAGCAAGCGATAGAGGCTGGTGCCGACATCATCATGCTCGATAACTTCACAAAAGAAATGATGCGTGAAGCCGTAGCGATTAACGCAGGTCGTGCCGCTTTAGAGAACTCCGGCAACATTACGCTAGAGACCATCGCAGAATACGCAGAAACCGGTGTCGATTACATTTCGGTAGGCGCGTTGACTAAGCATTTAAAAGCGATGGATCTTTCGATGCGCTTCAAATAATAAAAGCAACAAATCTGAAATTACTTCAACTAACTCAGTGAGTTGTGAGTAATTCATCATTTAAAAGGGCCAATTGGCCCTTTCTTTTTATCCACTAAAAAAATAGTACTACTCGCAAAACTCTGCATGCGAGATGCAACTTTTCACCAAAGAGTTTTATCTCACTCGAGAGCCCATCCCTTCCCCATTTTCAACCTTTATGAAGTCTCCATAATCCTTCGCTAATGCAAGGGCATTATTTATTTCATTAAGAAGGAAAGAAAATGAAACACAGTAAACAGAAAAAACAGCAAGGCTTTACGTTAATTGAATTGATGATTGTGGTAGCAATTATTGGTGTGTTATCAGCAGTCGCAATCCCTGCATATAAAGACTATGTCGCAAAGTCAGCTGTAACCTCTGCTGTGGGTACTTTAAAGTCATTACTTACTAATGCTGATTTATATACTCAGAACAACACCACAGCTACTTCCGACTTAGGAGACATCGGTGGGAACGCTACTATGAACGCCCTTGGCAATATTACCGCATCAATTGAAGGTGCTGGAGCAGCCTCAAACGCAAAATCTACACTCAAATTTGTATTTAATACTGGCAATGCTGCAGCAGGTGACATCGAATATGCTAGGACACCAAACACACCCTGGGGCTGTACAAATAATACTAACCCAAAAGTATCTATTGATAGCTGCCCATAATGCAAACCAACCTCTCCACGATTCTTCGTCAAAAAGGACTATTGGCTTTTTCCCAAGAAGAATCGTTGCTTGAGCAAGTCAAAGCTTCTGGCATTTCGATGCCGGAAGCTTTGCTCAGTTCAGGGTTATTTACATCACGCGAACTCACTGAACATTTAAATTCTATTTTTGGATTAAATCAGCCCGAGTTATCTCAGTACGAGTACGCCTCGCTTTGTCAGCAACTTGGCCTTAGGGAATTAATCACACGGCATAACGCACTCCCACTCCAGCGTACACCTTCAACGTTATTATTAGCCGTTGCCGACCCCACGAACCAACAAGCAGAAGACGATTTCCGCTTTGCCACTGGTTTACAGATTGAATTGGTGTTGGCGGATTTTCGTCAACTCAGCGCGGCAATTCGACGCTTATATGGTCGTTCATTGAGTCATGAGAAGTCCGGGTTAAAAGAGATCAACCAAGAAGAGTTAGCCAATCTGGTTGATGTGGGCGCAGATGAAATCGACAACATTGAAGACTTGAGCCAAGATGAGTCTCCTGTTAGCCGTTACATCAACCAAATTCTGTTGGACGCTGTGCGCAAAGGCGCATCCGATATCCACTTTGAGCCTTATGAAAAGATGTACCGTGTGCGCCTACGCTGTGATGGCATCTTAATTGAAACACAGCAGCCACCAAGCCACTTAAGTCGCCGCTTATCCGCTCGTATCAAAATCCTCTCTAAACTTGATATTGCAGAGCGACGTTTACCACAAGATGGGCGTATTAAGCTCAAGTTGAATCAAGACACCGCAATTGATATGCGTGTATCCACGCTACCGACTCTATTCGGAGAGAAAATTGTACTACGACTGCTCGACAGCAGCTCTGCGTCATTGGATATCGACAAGCTTGGTTATAGCGAACAACAAAAACAATTGTACTTGGATGCGCTGCGTCGCCCACAAGGCATGATTCTGATGACAGGCCCAACCGGGAGCGGAAAAACCGTTTCTCTGTACACTGGGCTGAGTATCCTCAATAAGCCAGAAATCAACATTTCCACGGCAGAAGACCCAGTAGAAATTAACTTATCGGGCATTAACCAAGTTCAAGTTCAGCCTAAGATTGGTTTTGGTTTTGCCGAAGCCCTGCGCTCTTTCTTACGTCAAGACCCGGATGTGGTAATGGTCGGTGAGATTCGTGACTTAGACACCGCCGAAATCGCTATAAAAGCATCGCAAACCGGTCACTTAGTACTTTCAACCTTACATACCAATTCTGCGGCTGAAACGGTTATTCGTTTATCAAACATGGGCGTAGAAAGCTTTAACTTGGCCTCATCTCTTAATTTGATTATTGCCCAGCGCTTGGCCCGTAAACTGTGCTCGCACTGTAAACAATCACAAGAGCTTACCGTTCAGCTACAACATCTTGGAATTCAAGCAAGCGACAACATTTTTAAAGCCAATCCCGATGGATGTAATGAGTGTACCCATGGTTATTCCGGCCGAACGGGAATTTATGAAGTGATGCGCTTTGATGAATTTCTTTCCGAAGCGCTTATTAAAGGCGCCTCAGTACATGAACTAGAAAAACTCGCCATCGCAAATGGTATGAGCACGTTACAAATGTCGGGCATAGAAAAACTCAAACAAGGGATCACAAGTTTTAGTGAACTACAGCGCGTACTTTATTTTTAATCCTTTAATCAGCAGTCACCTCTATGAAAAGCACTACACCACAACTTAAAAACTTCCGCTGGAAAGGCATCAACAGTTCTGGCAAAAAGACGTCTGGACAAACCCTCGCGATGACAGAAATTGAAGTACGCGAGCGTCTAGACGCACAGCACATCAAGATCAAGAAGTTAAAGAAAAGCAGTATCTCGTTTCTCACTAAACTCAGCCATCGCGTGAAAGGCAGAGACATCACGGTGTTTACCCGTCAGATTTCGACGATGTTGATAACCGGTGTACCCTTAGTTCAGGCTTTAAAATTGGTCTCAGAAAATCATAAAAAAGCAGAGATGAAATCCATTTTGATGAGCGTGACACGCGCCGTTGAAGCGGGGACGCCCATGTCAAAAGCCATGCGCACTGCAAGTGAACACTTTGACCCACTCTATACCGATCTTATCGCCACAGGTGAGCAATCCGGTAACTTAGCAGAAGTGTTCGAGCGCTTAGCCACCTACCGAGAAAAAAATGAACAACTCCGTGCGAAAGTGATCAAAGCACTGATTTACCCAGCGATGGTAGTGCTAGTAGCGTTAGGCGTGTCGTTTATCATGCTCACCAAAGTCATTCCCGAGTTTGAAAAAATGTTTGTTGGTTTTGGTGCTGACTTACCGTGGTTTACCAGGCAAGTATTAGATCTTTCCGCCTGGACACAAAACTGGAGTCCGTTTATCGCACTAGGCTCCATTAGTTTATTCATTTCGGCGAGAATCCTCTCTAAGCGTTCAGATTCTTTTCGCTTAATGCTCAACCGCTCTGTGCTTAAATTTCCTGTCCTGGGCCCTGTATTATCAAAAGCCGCTATCGCCAAATTTAGTCGAACACTCGCCACAAGCTTTACAGCGGGCATTCCAATTCTAACCAGTTTAAAAACTACATCAAAAACATCAGGAAACTTGCACTATCAACTCGCCATAGAAGAAGTTTACCGTGATACCGCCGCAGGTATGCCAATGTATGTAGCCATGCGCAACTGTAATGTGTTCCCTGAATTGGTGTTACAAATGGTTATGATCGGTGAAGAGTCTGGTCGACTTGACGATATGCTCAATAAAGTTGCAACAATCTACGAGTTTGAAGTCGACAACACCGTCGACAACCTTAGTAAAATTCTAGAGCCACTAATTATCGTTTTTTTAGGTATCGTTGTTGGCGGATTAGTGACAGCAATGTACTTGCCAATCTTTAACTTAATGAGTGTATTGGGCTAGAATGAGCTGTTAACTCCTTTAAAACAGCATCTTGCTGATTTCACTCATCGCTCAAGAGACAAATATGGAAGTATTCCAGTACTACCCTTGGCTATTCGTTGTGTTTGCCACCATCTTCGGTCTTATCGTGGGTAGCTTCCTCAATGTGGTTATTTATCGACTACCTAAAATCATGGAACTAGAATGGCGACGCGAATGTGCCGAGTCATTTCCTGAATACAAAATAGAACCTCCTAAAGAAGTGCTGACCTTGAGCGTCCCACGCTCCTCCTGCCAGAAATGCGCAACACCGATACGTATTCGCGACAACATTCCTGTGATTAGCTGGCTGCTTTTAAAAGGCAAATGTCACAACTGTCAGACAACCATTAGCACACGCTATCCACTGATTGAACTGCTCACTGCATTCTGCTCAGGCTTTGTCGCTTACCACTTTGGTTTTAGTTACTTTACCGTTGCACTACTCTTTTTCACTTTTATCTTAATCGCTGCAACATTTATCGATCTCGATACTATGTTGTTACCTGACCAATTAACATTACCATTAACTTGGGCTGGCATTGCCTTAGCATTAGTCGAAATAAGTCCTGTTACTCTACAAGATTCTGTCATTGGTGCTATTGCTGGTTACCTATGTCTCTGGTCCGTTTACTGGGGCTTTAAGCTACTTACTGGTAAAGAAGGAATGGGATATGGTGATTTTAAACTACTAGCAGCACTAGGGGCTTGGCTGGGCTGGCAGTCACTGCCGATGATCATTCTACTTTCTTCTGTGGTTGGCATCGTATTTGGCATCATTCAACTACGCTTGCAAAAGCAGGGAATTGAAAAAGCTTTCCCTTTCGGTCCTTACTTAGCAATTGCTGGTTGGATAAGCTTAATTTGGGGCGAGCAGATTTTAAACTGGTACTTTACTTCAGTTCTAGGAGTGTAAATGGCTTTGGTTATTGGTTTAACAGGTGGTATCGCTAGTGGAAAAACAACCGTCGCGAATCTGTTCAAACAACAATTTAAAATCGATATCGTTGATGCCGACATTGTAGCAAGAGAAGTTGTCGAACCAGGTACTCCCGGCCTAAACGCGATTATTGAACACTTTGGTCACGATATCGTTCGTGAAGACCAAACTTTAGATCGCGCAAAGCTGAGAGAAAAAATCTTTTCGAATTCAGATGAAAAAGCATGGCTCAACGCACTGTTGCACCCGATAATTCGTGAAAAGATGATCGAAGATTTGCAGCAAGTCACTTCAGAGTATGCGTTACTTGTGGTGCCGTTGCTCGTAGAAAACAAGCTAGATAGTTTGTGTGATCGCGTTCTTGTCGTCGATGTAGAACCGAATACACAGATATCTCGCACGATGAAACGAGACAATGTGAGTGAAGATCAAGTTCGCGCCATCCTTGCCTCTCAAGCATCAAGAGAGCAAAGGCTCGCGCTTGCAGACGATGTGGTTAAGAATAATCCAAGTGACCCTGATCTTTTGCTTCAAATCACAGATTTGCACGAAAAGTACCTAGCCATGTGTAAGAAAAATCTGCGAAAATAGGAACGAAACTCACAAAGGCTTATGTCGATGACCACGCACAAATTTGAACATCCGTTAAATGAGAAAACTCGTATTTATCTAAGAGTGGAGTCTCTGCTGCGTCAGGCTCACTTGGCCTCTGGGTTTAGCGAAAATCATCAGTATCAACTGTTTTTCCGTGCGTTATTCGATATGGTTGAGATCTTCGAACAGATCCAGTTGAAAAGTGAACTGGCTAAAGATCTTGAGAAGCAACGGCTGTCGTACCGCCATTGGCTAAATGTTGATGGCGTCGATCAAGACGCATTAAATACCCTACTACAAGAGATAGATGTCGTTCATAGCCAACTGATGGGTGCAGAACGTTTTGGCCAAGCATTAAAAGAAGATCGCTTCCTAAGCTCTATCCGTCAACGCTTTAATCTACCGGGTGGTTCATGCTGTTTTGATCTGCCAGCATTACACTACTGGCTTCATCTACCTATTGAACGTAAAAAGCGTGATGCACAACAGTGGCAAGCAAGCTTAAAGCCCTTATCTGATGCGCTTTCGTTATGGTTAAAGCTCACTAGAGAGACCGGACATTTCAAAGCTCAAATCGGTCGTGCAGGTTTCTTCCAAAGTGACGCTGATGAAGCCAACATTCTAAGACTTCACATCCCAATGGAATATGGCGTGTATCCTATGATTTCAGGCCATAAAAACCGCTTTGCGATCAAGTTCATGTCGTTTGAAAACGGTCAAGCGTGCACACAAGATATTGAATTTGAACTTGCTGTGTGCAGCTAAGACGACACTTAGCCTCGCCTCCATAATCTAAAATTCAACGCTTTATTGCGCTTATATTTGATAAAATTTCGTAGCAGCAATAGCGCGTTGAATAAGCCATCTTTAATTCGTTTAGGTATACTACCCTTTAACACCAATTAGTAATGGGACGCTCAACTATGTCTAAAGTTACCATCGTTCAATGTCCACAATGTGGCGCCGACGTAGAATGGGGAGAACAAAGTCCTCATCGCCCTTTCTGCAGTAAACAATGCCAAATGATTGATTTTGGTGAATGGGCAGATGAAGAAAACACCATCCCAGGCGCACCCGATATGTCCGATAGTGATGGCTGGTCTGAAGACCAGTATTAAATTGAGACCTAGGGTAAAGGAATACCCTAGGTTCCTTCTTGGGGAACCTGAATCACGCTCCGTCGTCGCTGTCCAGAATGACGAATTTGAACCTCGGTGCTATATAATCTTTGACCATCATTTTCCGTCATTCCGAGTAGCCATAGCGACATCAGGAATCTACTCACAGTAAGGATGAAGCTAACAACTTAAACACTTGCATGCTCGACTAGTAGATTCTGAATCACGCTCCTTCGTCGCTGTCCAGAATGACGAATTTTAACCACGGTACTCTATAATCTTTGACCATCATTTCCTGTCATTCCGAGGAGCCATAGCGGCATCAGGAATCTACGCATAGCAAGGATGAAGCTAACAACGTAAACAATTGCATGCTCAACTAGTAGATTCTGAATCACGCTCCTTCGTCGCTGTCCAGAATGACGAATTTTAACCACGGTACTCTGTAATCTTTGACCATCATTACCTGTCATTCCGAGGAGCCATAGCGACATTAAGAATCTACTAACAGCAAGGATGAAGCTAACAACTTAAACACTTACATTCTCAACTAGTAGATTCTGAATCACGCTCCTTCGTCGCTATCCAGAATGACGAATTTTAACCACAGTACCCAGTAATATTTGATCATTGTTTCCCGTCATTCCGAGGAGCCATAGCGACATCAGGAATCTATTCACAACAAGACAGAGGCGTGGAGTGTACGTCAGTGCATGAGCATCGACAGTGCAGGTCGGGTGAAAAGAAACGAGCAAGCTAATTACACAAATAAAAAAACGGAGCCCTAAAAGGACTCCGTTTAAGATGAGAACGCTAGTTATAGCATTACTTCTTAGCAAGTTTCTCTTTGATACGAGCAGACTTACCAGAACGCTCACGTAGGTAGTACAACTTGGCACGACGTACTGCACCACGGCGTTTAACTTCGATGCTATCAACGATTGGAGAGTGTGTTTGGAACGTACGCTCAACACCTTCACCGTTAGAGATCTTACGTACAGTGAAAGCAGAGTGTAGACCACGGTTACGGATTGCGATTACAACGCCTTCGAAAGCCTGTAGACGCTCACGGTCACCTTCTTTTACCTTAACTTGAACTACAACAGTGTCACCTGGTGCAAATTTAGGTAGGTCTGATTTCATTTGCTCTTCTTCAAGAGCTTTGATGATGTTACTCATTTTTTAAATTCCTAGAATAAACTGATACTAAATAAATTAGGTTACTTTGCGTTATGTTCTTTAATGGCTTTATGCTCATTAACAAACTCAGCAAGTAATTGTTCCTGTTCGTCAGTCAGAGCTAGGTTTTCCAGGAGCTCTGGTCTTCTTAGCCAAGTACGGCCCAACGACTGCTTGAGTCGCCATTGACGAATGTCCTTGTGATTGCCTGACATCAGTACAGCTGGTACCTCTTTGTCATCCAATACTTCTGGACGCGTATAGTGAGGGCAATCTAACAAGCCATTTGCAAAAGAGTCTTCTTCTGCTGACGCGAAATCCCCTAGTACACCCGGAACAAACCGAGAGACAGAGTCGATTAACGTCATGGCTGGTATCTCACCACCCGTCATCACAAAATCACCAATCGACCATTCTTCGTCGACTTCAGATTGAATGATGCGCTCATCTACCCCTTCATAACGACCACAAATCAGAAGCAAGTTCTCATTCGTTGCCAGTTCTTCCACTCCTTTCTGGTCGAGCTTGCGACCTTGAGGAGAAAGGTAGATGACTTTCGTCTTGCCCGGTGAGGCTGCTTTCGCGGTATAAATGGCATCGCGCAAAGGCTGAACCATCATTAACATACCAGGGCCACCACCGTAAGGTCGGTCATCGACTGTGCGATGTTTGTCGTGAGTGAAATCTCTAGGATTCCAAGTCTCAATCGACAAAAGACCTTTTTTAACCGCTTGACCTGTTACTCCAAAATCAGTAACAGAACGGAACATTTCTGGAAAAAGGCTAATAACGCCAACCCACATGTTTATCTCGCTCTGTAATTTTGGAGATTAGAATCCAGGATCCCAGTCAACTTCGATCCGTTGAGCTTCGCGATCAACATTAATGATCACTTGCTCTTCAAGGAACGGGATTAATCGTTCCTTCTGCCCGAAAGCATCTTTAAGATTTGCTTTAACAACCAGAACATCGTTTGAGCCAGTTTCTAGCATGTCAGTAACGACACCTAGATCGTAACCTTTAGTAGTTACAACTTGCATCCCAAACAATTCGCGCCAGTAGAACTCATCTTCTGACAATTCAGGAAGTACCGCAGGGTCAATAGCAATTTCAAAGTTCGTCATTAGATGCGCGTCTTCACGAACATCCATGCCTTCCAGCTTAGCCACCATACCTTTGTTATGGCGCTTCCAGCTTTCTACTTTGTACTCAACCCACTTGCCCTTTTGGTTAATGTACCAAGGGCTGTAATCGAAAATGCTTTCAGCATTGTCTGTGTAGGAAAAAACTTTAAGCCAACCACGAATGCCGTAAGTAGCACCAAACTTGCCTACAACAATCTTTTCGTTGCTCATTGTTTCTTTACCTTTCATCGACATAAACTAGTTTCTACTTTTCAAGTAAAAAATTAAGCCGCTTTTTGAGCGTCTTTAACTAGCTTAGCAACACGGTCAGATACTGACGCGCCTTGACCAACCCAGTGGTTAACGCGGTCTAGGTCTAGACGTAGACCTTCTTCTTGACCTTTAGCAGTTGGGTTGAAGAAACCAACTTTCTCGATGAAACGGCCAGTTGCAGCGTTGCGGCTGTCCGCTACTACGATTTGATAAAATGGACGCTTTTTAGCGCCGTGACGTGCCAAACGAATGGTTACCATGTCGTCCTCTTTGCTTTCTCAAAAATAAAATTAACCCCAAAAACCATTCAAGAAATTAAACAGTTTGGGGTCTCGTGCCAAAATAAAGCTCCGGAATTTTACTCTTCTCCCGGAGCAATGCAAGGAGTTTAGTTACTTTTTCACCAACATAAATTGAATTTAAAGTTTGTGACGTACCTAACACCCTGAATCTATGCGTGATCGATTAATTAACGACCAAATGGGTTGAAGCCACCGCCACCACCCATGCCGCCCATCATGCCTTGCATGTTGCGCATCATGCCTTTCATGCCACCTTTTTGCATCTTTTTCATCATTTTCTGCATTTGGGTGAACTGTTTTAGTAAGCGGTTTACATCTTGAACCTGCACACCAGAACCAGCCGCGATACGCTTCTTGCGCGAGCCCTTGATAATTTCTGGGCGTTGACGTTCTTTCATTGTCATGGAGCTGATGATCGCTTCCATCTGTTTGAACATCTTGTCATCGACTTTGTCTTTTACATTGTCTGGTAGCTGGGACATTCCTGGAAGCTTATCCATCATCCCCATCATGCCGCCCATGTTTTGCATCTGGCCTAGCTGTTCACGGAAATCTTCAAGGTCGAAACCTTTCTTCTCTTTGAACTTCTTCGCTAACTTTTCTGCCTTTTCTTGGTCAACGTTGCGTTGTAGGTCTTCAATCAAAGACAAAACGTCACCCATGCCAAGAATACGTGAAGCAACACGATCTGGGTGGAACGGTTCTAGCGCGTCAGTTTTTTCACCGACACCCAAGAATTTGATTGGCTTGCCCGTGACATGGCGTACTGAAAGTGCCGCACCACCACGAGCATCACCATCAACCTTAGTTAGAACTACACCGGTAAGAGGTAGCGCATCGCCAAAGGCTTTTGCTGTATTTGCTGCGTCTTGACCCGTCATGGCGTCAACAACAAATAGCGTTTCTACTGGGTTGATAGCTGCGTGAAGATCTTTGATCTCCCCCATCATCTCTTCATCAATTGCCAAACGACCTGCGGTATCGACAATCAATACGTCGTAGAATTTTTTCTTCGCATGGTCAATCGCTGCATTGGCGATATCAATAGGCTTTTGGTCTGGTGATGATGGGAAGAAGTCAACACCGATGTCTGATGCCAGTGTTTCAAGCTGCTTGATTGCCGCAGGACGGTAAACGTCGGCAGACACAACCAAAACTTTCTTCTTGTCACGTTCTTTTAGAAGCTTAGATAACTTACCTACCGATGTGGTTTTACCCGCACCTTGTAGACCAGCCATAAGAAGCACAGCAGGTGGTTGAGCAGCAAGGTTTAGCGCCTCATTCGACTCACCCATTACGGCTTCAAGTTCTGTTTGAACGATCTTGATAAATTCCTGACCTGGAGTCAGAGATTTAGAAACTTCTACGCCCACCGCTTTTTCTTTAACGCGGTTCACAAATTCACGAACGACCGGAAGCGCAACGTCAGCTTCAAGTAGAGCCATTCGGACTTCACGTAGGGTTTCTTTAATGTTGTCTTCGGTCAGACGACCTTTACCACTGATATTTTTCAGCGTTTTGGATAATCGATCCGTTAAATTCTCAAACATCTTTGTCTCTTCGCTAAAATGGCGATTAATTAGTGTGAGTATACATTAGCCAAGGTCTGAGTCATACCCGTACCGCTGTCCTATTCTTGTCTCTATTTATATATGGTGCGGTAACTTATTAATTTCAATATCTCATCTCTCACGATTGATGTCGGATATAACGTAGCCCCAAAGTGTAATGCAAGGTATAATTTCTCCATCGTGCACAATAATATTTAGGATTCATGGATAGCTTAATAGCCATCGCGGCCGCCATACTTTATGTCTTGGCGATTGCGACCATCATACCCGGACTCTCACAACAGTCAGGAATCAAAGCAAAAACAGTGTTTGCTAGTGCTGCCTGTGCGCTTGTTTTTCATGCGTGGATTTTGAGTGATCTGATCTTTGATGGTTCAGGTCAAAACCTGAGTATTCTCAACGTGGCTTCTTTGATCAGTTTTATTATTTCTCTGGTCATGAGCCTTGCTATGTTGAAAAACCGACTGTGGTTTTTATTGCCTGTCGTTTATAGCTTTGCTGCCATCAATTTATCTGCTGCCACATTTTTGCCAAGCACGTTTATAAAGCACCTAGAGAATGACCCTAAGCTACTCATTCATATTTCATTTGCGCTCTTCTCATACGCGACTTTAACTATCGGGGCACTATATGCGCTTCAGTTGGCTTGGCTGGATCACAAACTGAAAGCAAAAAAATCTTTGGCGATTAACCCAAACCTGCCGCCTCTATTAATGGTGGAGCGTCAACTCTTCAAAATTATTTTGATCGGTAACTTATTGTTAACTGCCACGCTCATTACTGGCTTTGTCTTTGTGCAGGATATGTTTGCCCAA
Source organism: Vibrio sp. 1874 (assembly GCF_033344395.1). Lineage (NCBI taxonomy): Bacteria > Pseudomonadati > Pseudomonadota > Gammaproteobacteria > Vibrionales > Vibrionaceae > Vibrio > Vibrio sp. 1874. The sequence continues at coordinate 25,865 of NZ_JAWPOR010000012.1, read as the reverse complement.
GGTAAGGCACATAAGGGCATTCTTTCTTTCATCGCTTGGGTGGTGTACTCAATACTGCTTTGGGGTCACTATCAAAAAGGCTGGCGTGGTAGAAAAGTCACATGGTTCGCTGTTGCAGGAGCAACACTGTTAACTCTGGCATATTTTGGCAGTCGCTTTGTAAAAGAAATCATCTTGAATTAAGGAGCTCTAGGGCTCCTATCCTTTATATTTTAGGCTAGATAAAATACAGTACGCCTTAACTCTTTGACTTAACGGACTTACTCAACCGTTATATAACCCAATACTTACAAGGAACAGCAACGTTTTGGACGACATCTCTACGGGTATCTTGTTTGCGCTACTCGCGTGTCTTATCGTCATATCAGGTTACTTTTCCGGTTCAGAAACAGGGATGATGTCTCTGAATCGTTATCGCTTAAAACACTTAGCCAAAAACGGGCATAAGGGTGCTAAGCGAGTCGAAAGACTATTAGACCGTCCAGATCGTTTGATTGGTCTTATTCTTATCGGCAACAACCTCGTTAATATTCTCGCGTCCGCGATCGCGACCATTATTGGTATGCGTTTGTATGGTGATTTAGGTGTCGCTATCGCAACCGGTGCACTAACTATGGTTGTATTGGTTTTTGCCGAGGTTACCCCTAAAACAATTGCAGCGCTTTACCCTGAACGTGTGTCCTACGCGAGCAGTATATTATTGACCATACTGATGAAGTTACTGTCGCCTTTAGTGATGCTTGTTAACTTTATTACGAATGGCTTTATCCGCTTACTTGGTGTAAGAGCGGATCACTCAGCAGAAGATCATCTTAGCTCCGATGAGCTGCGTACGGTAGTAAATGAAGCTGGCGGTTTGATCCCTCGCCGACACCAAGACATGCTGGTGTCTATTTTGGATCTTGAGCACGTCACCGTGAACGACATTATGGTCCCACGCAATGAAATTACTGGTATCGATATTAACGACGACTGGAAATCCATTGTTCGTCAACTAACCCACTCACCACATGGGCGCATAGTTTTCTATCGTGACCAAATTGATGAAGTGGTTGGCATGCTGCGCTTGCGTGAAGCTTATCGTCTGATGTTGGAAAAGAACGAATTCAACAAAGAAACGCTATTACGTGCTGCTGATGAGGTCTATTACATCCCAGAAGGCACACCACTGAACGTGCAAATGTTGAAATTCCAACGCAACAAGCAACGTATCGGTCTGATCGTGGATGAGTACGGTGATATCATCGGTCTAATTACTCTTGAAGATATTCTGGAAGAGATCATTGGTGAGTTCACGACGTCAATTTCTCCAAGCCTCTCTGATGAAATCAGTCCTCAAGGTGACGGAAGCTTTCTTATTGAAGGCAGCACCAATATCCGAGATATTAACAAAGGCCTGAAATGGGATTTACCAACGGATGGCCCAAGAACGTTAAACGGTCTTATTTTGGAGCACCTGGAAGATATTCCTGAGAGCCATCTAAGTGTGAGAGTAGCGGGTCACCCAATGGAACTTGTTGAGATTGAAGAGAACCGAATCAAGCTCGTTCGTGTTTATCCGAAGAAGAAAAAATCGACATCCAAATAACCAAAAGAAAAGCCTGACTCATGTCAGGCTTTTTACTTATTGGGGCAATATGCTTCTTAATGAGCACCTAGTCGATGCGCAACTCTTTTAACATCGACTCAGGCAAAGCAAGTTCATCATTTTTGTTCACCGAAACACCAGCATCCAAAATGTTCTTTGCGATCTGTTGTGCTTCTTTTAAAGAGTGCATTGCTGCCGTGCCGCATTGGTATTCGTTAAGTTCAGGGATCTTATTCTGACTTTCTACCTTCAGCACGTCTTCCATTGCTGCAATCCAAGCATCTGCGACTTGCTGCTCTGATGGTGTGCCAATCAGGCTCATGTAAAAACCTGTGCGGCAACCCATAGGCGAAATATCGATGATCTCAACAGAATCACCGTTTAGGTGATTACGCATAAAGCCTGCATAAAGGTGCTCTAGGGTGTGAATACCTTTTTCAGAAAGAATGTCTTTGTTTGGCGCAGTAAAGCGTAAGTCGAAAACAGTAATCGTATCCCCTTTTGGGGTCTGCATGGTTTTCGCCACTCGTACAGCGGGTGCATTCATACGAGTGTGGTCCACGGTAAAACTATCGAGTAAAGGCATTACATCTCTCCTGATTGTAACTCCAGTACCTTTCGGTAATGGATAAATGTCATTCATCCCTACAGCACATGAACAGACTGTGGGCTAAAAGAACCAGCTGCTGTTGTCTTCTAATTCCTGACGACATTGCTTCAGCTGCCAGCCATAAGTTTTCGCTGTTTGTTCAACACGTCGAGCGACTTTGATTAAACTAGGCTTTCGATTATAAGTACCTCGCTTATACCCACCTCGCCCTTCATGATAAGCCAGATACTGGTTATAGGGATCCCATAATGAAATCCCTAGCTGACGCCGTGTTTCATGAGTGTACCAACCGACAAACATCATAGAATCATCGAAGTTGGTACGAGAGCCACCCTGACCTGTCGCATCTTGGAAGTCTTCCCAAGCAGGGTCTTGAGCTTGAGCGTAACCATACGCACTGCTGACTCGTCCCCAAGGAATAAACCCTAGCAAATAATCTTTAGGTGGTTTTGCATCGTGCCGAAAGCTGCTTTCTTGTTTAATGATGGCCATAGCGACATGAATAGGGGTACCCCATTCATCTTCCATATCTTTGGCATCATCGTACCAACCGGATTTCTCTCGGAATATCTCGCATAAGTTATTCTGCTGCTTTGGCGGTGCCGTAGCACAACCTGCAAGTAACACGCTTCCAAGTACCGCTACTACTAACGACTTAATGTTCAACCCCACCAATCCTTAGTTAGTCATTACTGCTTCAGGTAAGCAAAGTAATCTTCCAAAAAATCATCAAAAGAAAGCATGTCACTCTGCTCTGCTTGCTTTTGTTTTTCCACGGACGACGCAACTTCCGTTTCCATCGTATCTTGTGAATAGTACTGATAACCGTGAGCTAGGTTTTCATCACGGTACTTCATACCAAGAGTACAACCGACTTTACCTAGCCCACCCAGCTCTTTCGTTAGCTCTAATAGTTGACCAGAGATCGTTAGTTCTGGGTTATCAATCCATGTCTCGAGTTGATTACACACATCTTGGTATGCACTGCCACCAGCGGTCATATCCATTTGCTGTGCTATTTGACGTAACTCGACGAAAACTCGGTGTGCCCAATCTTGTAGAGATAGACGTTCACCTTGACAACCAATTTGCAGCATTAGACCTTTTTCACGGCCAGAAACAATGACTTTATTCCAGTTATCGCGCCAACACTCTAATTCACAGTTATCCATAGGGTCTGAGTCTGACAAGGCCGCCCAGGTAAGGAAGAGATCCAAGAATCGTACTTGATCTTCATTTAAGCCCACTGCGCTGAATGGGTTAACATCTAGAGAACGAACTTCAATGTATTCGACACCACCGCGTCGTAACGCATCTGAAGGCTTCTCACCACTTTTCGATACACGTTTTGGACGAATCGGAGCGTACAGTTCATTCTCAATTTGTAAGATATTGGAATTAAGCTGGCGGTATTCACCATCCACTTTTACCCCAATTTTCGCAAACTCTTCTGATGGGTGGCGAATCGCATCACTCAAACCATCGAGGTATTGGTCAATGCTGTTAAAACCAATTTTCAGCACACTTTGCGCACTATTGGTATAGCCAAGATCGCTCAAACGCAAAGACGTCGACTTCGGCAAATATAATGTCCCGCCAATCTTCTCGAATGGCAGATCGGTTTCACGACCTTGAATAAAAGAGCCACATAACGCTGGTGATGCACCAAAGAAGTAGGGAATCATCCAGCCAAAGCGGTAGTAATTACGGATCAACGCAAAGTACGTATCAGACTTAGCATCTTGGCGGGCTTGTTCATCTTGCTCGCCATAGAGCGCATCCCAAAATGTTTCAGGAAACGAGAAGTTAAAGTGGACACCTGAAATAATTTGCATCAGGCTGCCATAACGACGCTTTAGGCCTTCTCGGTACAACGTTTTCATTTTCGCTGCATTCGAAGAGCCATACTGGGCTAACTGAATATCATCCTCTGAGCCTACGTAGCAAGGCATTGATAGTGGCCACATTTTCTCTTCACCCATTTTGGTTTGAGTGAAATGATGGATATCTTTCAGCTGTGCCATCAGTTCTGGAATTTCATGTGACACAGGCGTAATGAACTCTAACAATGATTCCGAAAAATCCGTTGTGATCCATTGATTTGTGAACGCAGAGCCTAACCCTTCAGGATGAGGAGTTGTAGCTAGATGTCCATCCTGACGATAGCGCAAAGTTTCTCGCTCAACACCGCGTCCAAACTGCTTAAATACTTCGGGGTTTGATGCAACTTTTTTTAGTCGCGCAGCAAAATCAGTCAAAATGAGGTTCGCTTATATTGGGAGCAGGACACTTGTTACATAACACAAGTGTAAGCTAAGTTATTGATAGTTAATGCATCTAGATAAATAACCCACGAAAAGTTGCTTATCTAGATGAATAGCGGAGAAACGTTTCTCCGCTATTAAATGTGTACTCTATCGAATGATTTCAAGCTCTTCTACGTCTTTCCCCAACTTTTCTAATTGAGGACGCAACGATTTAGCATCACCAACGACGATAATTTGATAGTCATTTGGATCAAACCATTTCTGAGCCAGCGCATTCAACGTCTGCTTATCGACTTTTTCTACGATAGCGTTTCTTTGCTGCAAGTAATCATGATCGAGGTTGTACTTAAGAATATCACTGATGAGCTCCGCTTTTTGTGTTGGCGTTTCATATTTCAGTGCATCTTTTTGACCGACCGCTTGACGCATAAATTTCATCTCTTCATCAGTAATACCTGACTGCGAGTATTCATTTAGCTCATTTTCCATCTCAATGATCGAAGCAACCGTTGCATCCGCTCGTACTTGCGCGGTGAAAACCACCGAGCCTGTTTCTGGATTGCCAGAGAAATATCCGTAAGCACCGTATGTGTAACCCTTGTCTTCACGTAGATTTTGGTTAATGCGGCTATTGAAGTTCCCAGCTAAGTTGAAGTTTGCCAGTTGGCTTAGGTAAAAATCGCCCGTTGCGTCGTAAGGCATACCTTGACGAACCATCATGACCACACTTTGCGGCGCTCCTGGTTTATCAACAAGATGGATCTTTTGCTCACCTAATGCAGCAATGCTTTGCGGTGCATACAATGGCGCAGCTTCATCTTGCCAGTTTTTCCAGAACGTCAGTTGCTGCTCAATTTCCTGTTTATTGATGTCACCAACAACGACGATTTGCGCACTTTGTGGCGTGTAATGCTTCGAGTAGAATTCACGGACATCATCCAACGTTAATGCACTGACACCTGCTTGCGTGCCGTCTTTTGGTCGAGCAAAAACCGAATCCCCATAGAGCACCTGGCGACTCGCTTGTGACGCCATCCAACTTGGATTTTGGTGCTCATATACCAGGCCTTCTAGCGCTTGCATTTTTACACGCTCGAAATCATCTTGATTAAATGCAGGAGACAGCAACATCTCTTCGACAATTTTTAACGTCGGCTCTAAGTTCTTTTCTAGAGCAGAAACACTGATGTTTGTTGTATAACCTGTGGCATTAACAGAGATAACACTACCCAGTTTATCAAGCTCAGCTTGAATCTCTTCGACACTGCGTTTCGTTGTACCTTCTTGCAACATCGCAGCGGTCAATTGGGCAAGACCTTCTTTACCCTTTTCAACAAAACGTGTCCCGGCAGGTAGACTAAATTGCATCATCACCGTCGGCGTTTCATCGCTAACTGCACCAAGCAGCTCCGAGCCATTCTTGAAATGTAACTCGTACAGCTCTGGCATCGTCGCTTTCACTGGTTCTCCTACTGGCGGTTGCACTGAGCGATCGAAGTTATCGGTCGCACGACGATACGCCAATTGGTCATCGGAAATTTTTTCATATTCTGGCAGCGTACGCTTTGGCGTCACAAAGGTCGCAGGTTTTACGACAAGGTCTGTTTTTCCTTTTGGGACCACGCTTAGGGTCACTTTGTTCTTACCTTGGATAAAGTCCGTATACGCTTTTTCTACCGAAGTCGGCGTAACTGCACGGATTTGCTCAAGCTGTTGCTCAAGACGATCAGGATCGCCGAAAAATGTCTCGTTGGAAGCCAACTGAGTCACTTTACCTTTAACGCTTTCTAGCGCAAAAATAGCATCCGCTTCCGCTTTACCCTTCAACTGCTCAAGGCGATCCTCTGTCACGCCTTTTTCCGCAAACTGATTCAGTGATTGTAAAAGCTCGTCGTACAGTTTTGATAGGTCGCCTTTGTCTCCAGAATCACCCATTGCGTAAACGTAAAAGTTACACGCCAGTTCAGCACAGTCATGGAATGAACCAGCATCGACCGCTTTTTGAGTCTTCACTAGGTCTTGATAGAGCACGCTGTTGGTACCGCCACCCAATACTTCTGATAACGTGTCGAGAGACGCTTGGCTTTCTTCGCCGTTGTAGGTTGTTGGCCACGCGATCATCACCATAGGTTGTTGAATACGATCTTCTAGCGTGATGTATTTGTCTTCTTGCAGTTTTGCAGGTTGTTTCGGCGCATTTTCAACCTCAGGACCACGAGGAATCGAACCGAAGTACTTATTTACCCACTCTAGAGTTTGTTCAACGTCTAAGTCACCACCGATCGTGATAGTCGCATTGTTTGGGCCATACCAACGCAAGAAAAACGCTTTGAGGTCGTTCACATCAACACGATCAAGATCTTCAACATAACCAATGGTTTGCCACGAATACGGATGACCTTCAGGATATAGCGCTTCGGACATGCGCTCCCAAATTAAGCCATAAGGACGATTATCGTAACGCTGAGCTCGCTCATTTTTTACAGTCGAACGCTGAATTTCAAATTTGCGTTGAGAAACCGCATCCAACAAAAAGCCCATACGGTCAGACTCTAACCACAGCATTTTCTCGAGCTGGTTAGCAGGGACAGTTTCAAAGTAGTTAGTACGATCGCGGTTTGTTGTACCATTTAACGTGCCGCCAGCCTCTGTGATGATTCTGAAGTGCTCTTGGTCACCAACGTTCTCTGAACCTTGGAACATCATGTGCTCAAAGAAATGCGCAAAACCAGACTTACCCACTTCTTCACGAGCTGAACCAACATGGTAAGTCACATCCACATGGACCAATGGGTCAGAATCTTCAGGAGCTAAGATCACCGTTAAACCATTATCGAGTTTATACTTTTGGTATGGAATCTTAACTTTGCCTTCTTCAGCTTTCGATGACTCAACGAAAGTTACCCCTTTCGGCAGTGATGAAACTGGCGTATTTGATGCACAGCCCGTGATCACCAACAGTGAACACGCGCCAACCCAAAACATCTTCATGTACTTTCCTTAAAATAATCCGAGATAGATGGCCGCAAGTAAGCTATACCTAGCAGCCTTTCCTAAAAATATTAAAATCACGCAAGGCAGAAACTTCATTCTTAGCCACCCTGCGGCTAAACACAGCGGGTCTCCTATTACAGGTAACCAGCTAAAAAATAACCCCCAATAGCCATACTTAGAGAGCCACTTTAATGCGGTATGACCGTGCTTTTCCTCTTGTGCTTTGTTGGGAATCCACAAGCCAAGCCAATAATTTGTTAAGCCACCAAGCGTATTACCGATAGTAGCGACCATAACAATTGAAGAAACGGAGTATTGATTTAATGAGAGAGTGGCAACTAAGCCCGCCTCAGAACCACCAGGCAACAACGTGGCACTGAGAAAACCGGTCATGAAAAGCACCCATAATGCTGAATCTGAAAACCAAAGCGCTAAACTTTCAAAACTCGTGTTAAATGCTTCTAGCATGTCATATCAAGCAACACCTTGCCTCTGGTTCTTCCTGATTCGACCTGCTGGTGAGCACCAATGACATCACTCATAGGATAAACCTGTTGAATTTCAGTCTTCAGTAAGCCAACGCCGACCATGTACAACAAGGTATCTAACTGCGCAGGATCTGGTTCAACCAACATGCCACTAGCCTCAAAGCCTAGGAGTTTGGCTTTTTCACAAATCAGCTCAGCTGTGATGGTTGGAACGGTGATGACTCTCGCATTGTCTTTCAAGCATTTAAGCGCATCTAACGCAGAATCTCCGCCTACTAAATCAATCAAAACATCAACATCTTCCACACGTTCTGACACTGGTGCAAATTGATAGTTCACTGCATGAGCACCGAGCGTCGCAAGGTAGTCTAGATTTCGTTCACTGCAGGTTGTAAAGACTTCCGCTTTCGTCGCGATCGCAATTTGTACCGCGAGGTGTCCAACACCACCGGCTCCAGCGAGGATAAGTACGCGATCGTTTTCCGTCACATTAGCCTTACTGAGAGCTTGTGCCGCAGTTTGTCCCGCCAACGGTAATGCAGCAGCTGCCTCTAAAGTGACAGAGCTAGGAACATGACTTAACTCAGTTTCTGGAACACATATGTATTGACTGTATCCACCGCCTCGAACTGGGAAACCAATAAATCCAGCCACCTCATCACCTTCATTAAAGCGTGATGCCCCCTCTCCACAAGACATCACTTTTCCTGAGATGTCGTAACCTGGCACCCAAGGTAAATTATCCTTATTCTGCGCTGCCGCCCAACCGAGCCCAGCTCGAGTTTTGACATCAATAGGATTTACGCCTGAAAAAGCGACTTTTACTAAGACTTCACCAGGCTGTGGTGATGGTGTAGAAGCATGTTGAATCGCGAGTACGTTGGCATCACCAAACTCAGTGATAACGATCTGTTTGTGTTCCATAAACCATTCCCTGCAAGAAAACAAAAAGGGATGCGAAAGCATCCCTTTGACTATAAACCATTTTGTTAACCTAAGTTAATCGTGATTTTGTAAATTGGTTGATCATTCCATTTTCAATAATGTCTAACCAACAAGTGCTAACAATATACCAGCCGCAACGGCTGAACCCAGCACACCAGCAACGTTTGGTCCCATCGCATGCATTAACAAGAAGTTTTGCGGGTTAGCTTGTAAACCAACTTTGTTTACGACTCGCGCGGCCATTGGTACCGCAGAAACGCCAGCCGCACCAATAAGTGGGTTGATGTCTTCTTTCGAGAACTTGTTAAGCAGTTTCGCCATCAGGACGCCCGCACCAGTACCGATACTAAATGCAACTGCGCCTAACCCCAAGATACCTAACGTTTCTAGGTTCAAGAACTGCTCAGCTTGCAGCTTAGAACCAACACCAAGACCTAAAAAGATAGTCACTATGTTGATCAATTCATTTTGAGCAGTTTTCGATAAACGATCGACCACACCAGCTTCACGCATCAAGTTACCCAAACAGAACATACCAACCAATGGCGTAGCTGAAGGTAAGAACAGAATCGTCATCAGTAATACAGCAAGCGGGAAGATGACTTTCTCCCATTTACCAACATGACGAAGCTGAGCCATCTTAATTTGACGCTCTTCCTTGGTTGTCAGTGCTTTCATGATTGGTGGCTGGATAATCGGCACCAATGCCATATAGCTGTATGCCGCGACTGCAATCGCACCTAGCAGATCTGGAGAGAGCTTACTCGCTAAGAAAATCGCTGTCGGCCCATCAGCACCACCGATGATCGCGATAGACGAAGCATCTGCCATGGAGAACTCCATGCCAGGTACATAGTTGAGCAAAATAGCGCCAAACAGTGTTGCAAAAATACCAAACTGCGCAGCCGCACCTAACCACAACGTTTTTGGGTTTGCGATCAAAGCACCAAAGTCGGTCATCGCGCCCACACCCATGAAGATCAATAGCGGGAACACACCCGATTCAATCCCAATGTAGTAAACGTAGTAGAGCAAGCCACCAGGCTCAGTAAAGCCAGCATTTGGAATATTCGCCAAAATAGCACCGAAACCAATCGGCAATAACAGTAAAGGTTCAAATCCTTTTTTAATTGCCAAAAACAGCAAAGTACAACCAACCAGCATCATACAGATTTGGCCGAACTCGAAGTTAGCGATCCCTGTTTCTGCCCAAAGGGTTAACAATCCGTCCATGATACTCCCTTACGCTAGGCTCAACAGAGGCGCACCTACTGTGACAGCATCGCCTTCTTTAACGTTCAGCTCTTGAACCACACCACCACGCGCCGCTCGTACTTCAGTTTCCATTTTCATCGCTTCAAGGATGAGCAATACATCGCCTTCAGCTACCTCAGCACCAGGCTGAACATTCACTTTGAAGATGTTACCTGCAAGAGGAGCAGGCACCGCTTCAGCTGAAGCATTAGAAGGTGTGCTAGGTGTAGCCGATTTTGCCGGTGCATTAGAAGGAGCAACAGATGTCAGTTCACCTTGAGGGCCAACTTCCACCTCATACACCTGCCCGTCAACACGTACACTATAAGTTTCTACACCACCAGTTGCTGGTTGAGCTGCAGGTACAGCAGGCTTCGCAGCTTCTAGCGTTGGTGCTGGCTCAAATGCTTCTGGGTTTTCACGATTCTTAAGGAACTTAAGCCCAACTTGAGGGAAAAGTGCATAAGTGAGTACGTCATCAACACGCTCACTTGCTAGCTTAATGCCTTCTGATTTCGCTTTCTCCATCAGATCAACCGTAAGCGTCTCCATTTCAGGCTCAAGTAAATCGGCAGGACGACAGCTAATTGGCTCTTTACCATCAAGCACTTTCGCTTGCAGTTCTGCATTTAACTCGGCTGGCGCTTGACCGTACTCACCTTTCAATAGGCCAGCGGTTTCCTTGGTAATACTCTTATAGCGCTCGCCAGTAAGAACGTTAATCACCGCTTGCGTACCGACGATCTGTGAAGTTGGAGTCACCAATGGAATGAAACCAAGATCTTTACGTACACGAGGGATCTCTTCTAATACTTCATCAATGCGATCCGCAGCGCCCTGCTCTTTCAACTGGCCTTCCATATTGGTCAACATACCACCAGGCACTTGGGCAATCAGGATGCGTGAATCGACTCCTTTTAACTGGCCTTCCCACTTCGCATACTTCTTACGTACCTCACGGAAATATGCGGCGATAGGTTCCAGTTGCTCGAGTTTCAAATTGGTATCTCGCTCGGTGCCTTCTAGCATAGCGACTACCGTTTCAGTCGGTGTATGACCGTAAGTACAACTCATTGAAGAAATCGCAGTATCGAGAATATCAATACCGGCTTCTACTGCTTTTACCGCTGTTGCTGTAGACAGCCCCGTTGTTGCATGACAATGAAGTGCCAATGGCACATCACAAGACGCTTTGATACGCGTGATAAGCTCTTCCGCTTCATAAGGCTTAAGTAAGCCAGACATATCTTTAATACACAGCGAGTGACAACCTAAATCCTCTAGGCGTTTTGCCAAGTCAACCCAAGTGTCTGCGTTATGCACTGGGCTCGTTGTGTAAGACAACGTACCTTGAGCATGCGCACCAACATCAACCGTTGCTTTCACGGCTTTCTGGAAGTTTCGCACGTCATTCATTGCATCAAAAATACGGAATACATCCATGCCGTTAGCATGCGCGCGTTCAACAAACTTCTCTACTACATCGTCGGCATAATGGCGGTATCCTAAAAGGTTTTGACCACGCAGTAGCATTTGCATTGGTGTATTAGGCATCGCTTTTTTTAGTTCACGTAGACGCTCCCAAGGGTCTTCTCCTAAGAATCGAATACAAGAATCAAATGTTGCACCACCCCAAGTCTCTAGAGACCAGTAACCAACCTTATCCAACTCAGCTGCGATAGGCAGCATATCCTCAATACGCATACGCGTAGCAAATAGTGATTGATGGGCATCACGAAGGACCACATCAGTAATAGCTAGTGGTTTAGACATGCTCTTAAACTCCTTTTTAATCCTAGTTCGGCTACTTCGCGAATGAGGCGCGATGTTTATGAATCGCAGCCGAGATCGCCGCCACTACTTGTGGACTAACAGCTGAAGAGGTTGATTGAATATTAGTGTTTGTTTTTGGTGCTGCGATCGGCTCTGGTACTTCTTCTGGTACCAATTTCGACATTAACCGAACGAGATAAACAAGAATAGTGAGGAAAATAAATACGACCGCCATCCCCGTTAGCATCAGGGTGGCCGCATCTACTAGCAGGCTTCCTATATTAGTCATGTTGCTTCCTTTCTTTGTCATCCTGACAACGTGCAGGACTTTAATAGTGTCAAATCCCGACCCATGGATTATCTCGATTGGTTAAATTTTGTCAATTTTGTTTAAGGAAGGTTTGTAGTAATCCTGATAAATGATTATTTATTCACTACCCAGATCACAGTTCATGACAAAATAATCACTTCAAATCGCTACCACCTTATGAACAGAGTAAAGGAGGACATAAATAAAAACTGCGATTTAGATTTCAAAATCAAATCGGTACTCACGCAGTAAAAACCAACAAAAACAAAAAGATGAATAAAATTAACAATTAACAAACAAATAACAAACAAAGTAACTACATAAGAGTAATTGAAATGAAAAATGGAAGTCAGTGTATAGGAGGGATAATCAGGATGATTTCACACGATGCGACAGAAGCTTGATAGCAAATTGCTTAGATACGCACATATTCGCTTTTAAAAAAGAGGAACATAGGCTCTAGTGATCCTACGCCATATTTCAGATGTCTAGATACAAAAAAGCCTCGCAATTGCGAGGCTGTTTCAATGACTGGCGCGTCCTGGAGGATTCGAACCTCCGACCGCCTGGTTCGTAGCCAGGTACTCTATCCAGCTGAGCTAAGGACGC
>NZ_JAWPOR010000012.1:0-12927 GCF_033344395.1 Vibrio sp. 1874 | reverse complement strand
GCGTCCTGGAGGATTCGAACCTCCGACCGCCTGGTTCGTAGCCAGGTACTCTATCCAGCTGAGCTAAGGACGCGCAGATCTTCTTGCTAAGAAGTTGTGAAGTAAATCACATTCATTTCTTACGAAACAAAAAAAAGGCCATCGGGCCAGTCAATGAATGGCGGTGAAGGAGGGATTCGAACCCTCGATACGGGATAAACCGTATACTCCCTTAGCAGGGGAGCGCCTTCAGCCTCTCGGCCACCTCACCGTTTTCATTGTTATATCTCAAAAGAGATATGGCGCGTCCTGGAGGATTCGAACCTCCGACCGCCTGGTTCGTAGCCAGGTACTCTATCCAGCTGAGCTAAGGACGCACTTTTTGTTGATAAATCAACGTTGCAAGAATGGCGGTGAAGGAGGGATTCGAACCCTCGATACGGGATAAACCGTATACTCCCTTAGCAGGGGAGCGCCTTCAGCCTCTCGGCCACCTCACCGTCTTGCGGAGGCACATATTACGTTTTACCGAAAATATGTCAAACACTTTCTTTGAAAAAATCTACGAAACTGGCTTAACCGTTGCTGATTTAATCAAAGTGACTATTAAACGAACTTTATCACTCTATTATGATGAAAAAAAGAGAGTCTTCTCTGAAAAAAAGACATTTATTTTCAAATAACTTTCTGAAGTTCGAATCAACATTATTGATGAATTCACAGCCATACTCAACACAATAGTTTCTGCAAATTTTCAAAAACAGTAAAAACTAAAAAGGCCAACCCTTCGGTTAGCCTTTTTCATTCAAACTAAGCTCTGTAAACAGGAGCGACTTAGTAGTTACCTGAAGCAACGTTGCCATTGCCTTTTTCAGCTTGAATGCGCATGTAGATTTCTTCACGGTGAACTGAAACCTCTTTCGGAGCGTTAACGCCGATACGCACTTGGTTACCTTTAACACCTAGTACAGTTACAGTCACTTCATCACCAATCATCAGTGTTTCGCCTACGCGGCGAGTCAAAATTAGCATTCTTTGCTCCTTGAGTAATCTCTAAATTTTCTTGCTACAAAGCTATTATCCAACAAAAGTTATATTTTCGTAAACTACCTTGTTAGCGAAAATCAGCCTAAAAAGGCATGTTTTTGTTGAATGTTTAATGCTTCACTAGACGTAATGTAAGCATCATGCAGAATGTTTGCTGCTGTATCCACACATTCGGGTGCTAAAACTAGCATCATAGTGAGTGCATTCGTTGCGCTGAAATTGATCTCAATATCTCGCTTTGCCAACAAATCGCATGCGTGCTCTACCATTCCATTGGCCTCAAGCCCCACTGCGGTCAACAGGCTTACCACTTCACTATTACGGATTTTGTCGCTGAACACCAGATCGAACTTGGCACATGCATCTTGTTTTATCATGATACCTGCCCGTTCTGTTTCCTCGATCACATTCCAAATGTCGATACCCAACATCTGACATTGTTTTGTAGCACTAGATAAATGTTCTTTATCGACTTCGATTATGGCAAGGTCACGTTGAATGGCTATACCAGAGACGGCTTGATTGCCTAACTCCCCCTTTACCAGACTGCCTTCATTAACATCAAATGTCGAAAGCACGCGCAGTGGCACATTATTCTTCCATGCAAATTGCACTGAAGGTAAATGTAATACTTTCGCGCCTCGGCTTGCCATCGCTTCCATGGAAGGAAAATCGATAACCGCCAATTTTCGCGCGTTTTTCACTACACGTGGGTCACAAGTATAAATACCATCAACGTCGGTAAAGATTTGACACTCATCCGCGCGCAATGCGCCTGCCAGTGCCACTGCGCTCGTATCTGAGCCACCTCGACCTAATGTGGTGATATCCCCGTTCTCATTCACACCTTGAAAGCCTGCAACAATCACTATTTGGTCTTGCTCCAGCAATCCCAGAATTGTCTTAGTATCAATGTGTTTAATCGTTGCGTCATTGTGTTGATTATCCGTCACAATATTCGCCTGTGCTCCGGTAAGCGAGCGTGCAGCATGACCCAATTTATTGAGTGTCATTGCTAACAGTGCCATTGACACTTGCTCACCAGCAGAGAGCAAAACATCAAGTTCTCGAGCTGTAGGCACGCTATCTATCTGTTTAGCGAGGTCCATCAGTCTGTTTGTTTCGCCTGACATTGCAGACACGACAACAACAACTTGATTGCCATCATTTTTCGCCTTAATGATGTGTTCAGCAACTTGGTGGATTCTTTCAATTGAACCCACAGAGGTTCCGCCAAACTTTTGCACGATAAGGGGCTTTTTCACCAGTCTTCACCTTCCCAAGACCGAAGTCTCTTTAGAACTGCTTACATCGTCAGTATTTCCTTTTAGAAAAATTATATAAGCAGTAGTTACAACAAAAACCAAATAGCCTAAATGACTCGGTTAACTTTTAGTCAATTAAACCACTTGGCTGCTAAAAAAAATTACGCTCAATCAAAGAAACTTGATTGAGCGTAATTTTAGTAGTTAAAAGCTTATAAGCGCTCTTCTAACCAAGGCTGAACTGTTTTAATTGCCTCTGGTAGTGCGGCTACATCAGTACCACCAGCTTGAGCCATGTCAGGACGACCACCGCCCTTACCACCGACTTGCTCAGCAATCATCTTAACTAGATCACCAGCTTTTACTTTACCAGTTAGATCTTTAGTCACACCAGCAATCAGGCCAACCTTGTCACCTGTTACGTTAGCAAGCAGTACGACACCAGACCCCATTTGGTTCTTAATGTCATCAACCATAGTACGTAGGTTCTTGCTGTCAGCGCCTTCAAGAGCTGCGACTAGAACTTTTGTACCATTGACTTCAACCGCTTTGCCCATGATGTTAGCGCTTTCTGCTGCCGCCATCTTATCTTTTAGCTTCTGCACTTCTTTCTCTAGCGCTTTTGCTTTCTGTGCAGATTCTGCCAGTTTCTCTTCGTACTTCGCGTTTTGAGCTTCAATCGCGTCTAATGCAGCCTCGCCTGTTACCGCCTCAATACGTCGAATACCTGCAGCAATGCCGCTTTCTGAAGTAATTTTGAATAGGCCAATATCACCTGTGCTTGATGCGTGAATACCACCGCAAAGCTCTGTCGAGAAGTCACCCATAGACAGTACGCGTACTTCGTCATCGTACTTCTCACCAAACAGTGCCATTGCGCCTTTCTTCTTAGCAGACTCAATGTCCATCACGTTGGTTTCAATCGTGTGGTTGCGACGAATTTGCGCGTTAACTAGACGCTCAACTTCTTTCAGTTCTGCTGCAGTTACGGCTTCTAGGTGTGAGAAGTCGAAACGTAGGTTGTCTGCCTTCACCAATGAGCCTTTCTGCGTTACGTGCTCACCTAAAACTTGGCGTAGTGCTGCGTGTAGCAAGTGCGTTGCTGAGTGGTTTAGAGAGATAGCTGCGCGGCGCTCTGCGTCAACGATAGTTGCTACTTCATCACCTTTCGCTAGAACGCCTTCTGCCATTACACCGTGGTGCGCGATTGCGTTACCTAGTTTTTGAGTGTCCTCAACGCGGAATACACCAGACTCAGTACGGATTTCACCAGCGTCACCACACTGACCGCCTGACTCTGCGTAGAATGGTGTTTCACCAAGTACGATGATTGCTTTGTCGCCCGCAGATAGAGAATCTACTTCGTTGCCTTCAACGAACATCGCTGCTACAGAACTAGAGCCTTTAGTACCTGTGTAACCACAGAATTCTGTTTGCGTATCAACTTTGATTGCTGCGTTGTAGTCAGTACCAAAATTACCCGCTTCACGCGCACGTTGACGCTGCTCTTCCATCGCTTTCTCAAAACCTTCTTCGTCGATTGCGAACTCACGCTCACGTGCAACGTCGTTAGTTAAGTCAGCTGGGAAGCCGTAAGTGTCGTAAAGTTTAAATACGGTTTCGCCGTCCAGTACTTTACCGTCTAGGTTATCTAATGCTTCGTTTAGAATCGCCATACCGCGCTCAAGTGTACGACCAAAGTTTTCTTCTTCGATACGCAGTACTTTTTCAACCACAGCTTGTTGACGCTTCAGCTCTTCACCAGCCGTACCCATGATGTCTGCCAGTACGCCAACCAACTTGTGGAAGAATGCACCTTGTGCGCCCAGCTTGTTACCGTGACGAACTGCGCGACGGATGATACGGCGTAATACGTAACCACGACCTTCGTTTGAAGGCATAACGCCATCTACGATCAGGAATGAACATGAACGGATGTGGTCAGCGATAACGCGTAGTGATTGGTTTGATAGGTCTTCGTAACCGATCACTTCTGCTGCTGCTTTGATAAGAGCTTGGAATACATCAATTTCGTAGTTTGAGTGAACGCCCTGCATGATTGCAGAGATACGCTCGATACCCATACCAGTATCTACCGATGGTTTTGGTAGCGGTTCCATAGTGCCGTCTGCGTGACGGTTGAACTGCATGAATACGTTGTTCCAGATCTCGATGAAACGGTCACCATCTTCTTCAGGCGTGCCAGGACGGCCACCCCAGATGTGCTCACCGTGATCGTAGAAGATTTCAGTACATGGACCACAAGGGCCAGTGTCGCCCATTTGCCAGAAGTTATCAGACTCGTACGGCTTGCCGCCTTCTTTGTCACCAATGCGAACAATACGATCAGCGGGCACGCCAACTTTCTTGTTCCAGATGTCAAACGCTTCGTCATCGGTTTCGTAAACAGTTACCAATAAACGATCCGCTGGCAGTTTAAGAACTTCAGTTAAGAATTCCCAAGCAAAGGAGATCGCATCTTCTTTGAAGTAATCGCCAAAGCTGAAGTTGCCTAACATTTCAAAGAATGTGTGGTGACGAGCAGTAAAGCCAACATTTTCTAGGTCGTTATGTTTACCACCAGCACGTACGCAACGCTGAGCCGTAGTCGCTCGAGTGTAGACTCGTTTTTCTAAGCCTAAGAAACAATCTTTAAATTGGTTCATACCTGCGTTTGTGAACAGCAGGGTTGGGTCGTTATGTGGAACTAACGATGAACTTTCTACGATTTGGTGTCCTTTGCTCTCAAAGAACTTGAGGAACGCGTTACGAACCTCATCAGTGCTCATGTACATGCAGCTCTTCCTGAAAATAGTCGAGTTAGAATTTTGCCGTATTGTAGATCATGCAAACAGCTGAGACTAGTTTTCTTGAGGAAAAGAGGGAGTAGGAGAAAAAATTTGAAGCAAAACAAAAATCAGTGCGGACGACTGACCGTTAATCTTCATCCTCAAAGCTCAGCGCGTAGCTGATTTGGTCAAAACTGTAGCCGCGATACTGCAGAAAACGAACTTGTTTTGCGTACTCTTTTTGGTCTTTGGCTTTAATACCTTTGAATTTCTTTTCTGCCGCCTGTTTAGCCAGTTCAAACCAATCTTGCGGCTCTTCAGCCATAGCTTGCTCAATCACCGATTCCGCAACACGCTTCTGGTTTAACTCTTGACGAATTCGACGCTCTCCATGTCCTTTGTATACATGCTGTCTAATTTGACTCTTCGCGTAACGTAAATCATCTAAATAGTTATGGTCTAGGCAAAAATTAATTGCGATGTCGATGTCTGATTCTTCATAGCCCTTCATCGATAATTTTTGGTAAAGCTCATACTGACCATGATCGCGACGGCTAAGCAATTGTATAGCAGCCTCTTTGCTCGATAATGTTGGCGCCTGGCGTTTTTGGTACATGATGATCCTAAAAGTATTTTTGCTGTACAGGCTCTCAATGGCCTTTGTGATAATTCGATTTTTGATTTCAATAGATACAACAAAGCCCCGCATTGCAGGGCTTTGTCATTTATTAATCTATGAGAGATTAAAACTCTTCAGCTTGCTCTGGCGCTTCACCAGCTTCAGGCGCTTCCGCAAGTGCTGGCGCTAGCAACATTTCACGCAGTTTTGTATCGATAGTTTTAGCCACTTCAGGGTGCTCACGCAGGTAGTTACATGCATTCGCTTTACCTTGACCAATCTTATCGCCATTGTAGCTATACCAAGCACCGGCTTTTTCAACTAACTTGTGCTTCACACCTAGATCGACAAGTTCACCTTCGCGGTTAAAGCCTTGGCCGTACATGATTTGTGTGTTTGCTTCTTTAAATGGTGCTGCAATCTTATTCTTAACAACTTTGATGCGCGTTTCGTTACCTACGACTTCGTCACCTTCTTTGATTGCACCAGTACGACGGATATCTAGACGAACAGAAGCGTAGAACTTAAGTGCGTTACCACCTGTTGTTGTTTCTGGGTTACCAAACATCACACCAATCTTCATACGGATTTGGTTGATGAAGATACACATACAGTTAGACTGCTTTAGGTTACCCGTTAGCTTACGCATTGCTTGAGAAAGCATACGTGCTTGCAGACCCATGTGGCTATCGCCCATTTCGCCTTCGATTTCTGCTTTCGGTGTTAGTGCTGCAACAGAGTCGACAACCATAACATCGATAGCACCAGAACGTGCAAGTGCGTCACAGATCTCTAGAGCTTGCTCACCTGTGTCTGGCTGAGAAACTAGCAATGCATCGATATCAACGCCAAGTTTCTTCGCGTATACAGGATCTAGAGCATGCTCTGCATCGATAAACGCACACGTTTTGCCTTCACGTTGCGCAGCAGCAATAAGCTCAAGCGTTAATGTTGTTTTACCTGAAGATTCTGGGCCGTAGATTTCTACGATACGACCCATTGGTAGACCACCAGCACCCAAAGCGATATCAAGAGAAAGAGAACCCGTTGAGATGGTTTCTACGTCCATTGCGCGGTTATCACCAAGGCGCATGATAGAGCCTTTACCGAATTGCTTTTCAATTTGACCTAGCGCAGCGGCGAGCGCTTTCTGTTTGTTCTCGTCCATTACTTTCTCCGATTTATTCATCTTCTTTGGGCGACGAATAGTAATTCATTTTTCTTAAGCAGAAGAACTGCTCAGCAATGAAAGTTATTATACTGTTGATTCATACAGTGTCCATACCTGTATGAAAAAAATTTGGCTGACCTAAAGTCATGATTTGCTCTAGCCCTTATCAATGCTGGGCTAAAACAAGTTAAGAAATTCTAGAGCAGATGTTGATACAATTGAGTCAGCGCGTGCTCGACCGCTTTTTTGCGAACTTCTGCACGGTCACCAGAGAAATGCATGGTTTCGACTTGCTGCCAACTTTGGTTATCAGCAAAAGCAAAGCAGACCATGCCGACTGGTTTCTCTTCACTGCCACCACCCGGCCCTGCAATACCACTGATGGACACACCGATGGTGGCATTGGAGTTTTTAATTGCACCCTGCACCATTTCAATCACAACTGGCTCACTCACTGCACCATGCGCTTCTAACGTTGAAGCTTGCACACCAAGCATCTCCATTTTCGCTTCATTACTGTAGGTGACGAACGCACGGTCAAGCCAAGCTGAACTACCAGCAATGTCAGTAATGGCGGTTGCAACACCACCACCTGTGCATGATTCTGCGGTTGTTAAAACATGCCCGTGTTTAGCCAATAATGTGCCTAAATCGGCACTCAATTTTGTTGTTTTTTCCATAGCCAAAATGCCCTTTGTCTCTTTTTACTTGATAGGGATTCACGTATCCTAAGCCGCTACGGAAATAAACAAAAGAACTTACCTGTGAAAGCTGAACAAAAACACACTCCGATGATGCAGCAATACCTCAAGCTAAAAGCTGAGAACCCAGAGATTTTGCTGTTCTACCGCATGGGCGATTTCTACGAACTCTTTTACGATGATGCCAAGCGAGCTTCTCAGCTTCTTGATATTTCATTGACCAAACGTGGTGCGTCTGCAGGTGAACCTATCCCAATGGCGGGTGTGCCATTTCACGCCGTAGAGGGCTACCTGGCAAAACTTGTTCAGCTTGGTGAGTCTGTGGCGATCTGTGAACAGATTGGCGATCCGGCCACCAGCAAGGGACCGGTAGAACGTAAAGTTGTGCGTATCGTGACACCAGGTACTGTGACGGATGAAGCGCTGCTTTCTGAGCGTGTCGATAACTTAATCGCAGCAATTTACCATCACAACGGTAAGTTCGGTTATGCGACGCTGGATGTCACCTCTGGTCGCTTCCAACTGACAGAACCAGAAACTGAAGAAGCGATGACAGCCGAGCTTCAACGCACTGCACCACGTGAGCTACTGTTCCCAGAAGATTTTGAACCTGTACATTTAATGGCGGGCCGCAATGGTAACCGTCGTCGCCCAGTCTGGGAGTTTGAGCTTGATACGGCTAAGCAACAACTCAATCAACAATTTGGCACAAAAGATCTGGTTGGTTTTGGTGTAGAACATGCGTCCTTAGGGTTATGTGCTGCTGGTTGTTTGATCCAGTACGTAAAAGATACTCAACGTACGGCTTTACCTCATATTCGCTCTTTAACGTTTGATCATCAGGATCAATCCGTCATCCTTGATGCTGCTACCCGACGTAATCTGGAAATTACTCAAAATCTAGCAGGCGGAACCGATAACACGCTCGCTGCAGTACTCGACCATTGTGCAACTCCGATGGGCAGCCGAATGCTGAAGCGTTGGTTGCATCAGCCTATGCGTTGCATTGAAACGTTAAACAATCGCCTTGATGCGATTGGTGAGATTAAAGAACAAGCTCTGTTTGCCGATCTTCAACCAACGTTAAAGCAAATTGGTGATATTGAACGTATCTTAGCGCGCCTTGCATTACGCTCTGCTCGCCCCCGCGATATGGCTAGACTTCGCAATGCCATGCAACAGCTACCAGAGCTAGAATCTGTCACCGCTTCTTTGACCCATCCGTACCTAACGAAATTGGCGAAGTATGCAGCTCCGATTGACGAAGTATGTGACCTGTTAGAGCGCGCGATTAAAGAAAATCCGCCGGTTGTTATTCGTGATGGTGGCGTCATCGCTGAAGGCTACAATGCGGAGCTCGATGAATGGCGAAAATTGGCAGACGGTGCAACAGAATATCTTGAGCAGCTTGAGCGAGATGAGCGTGAACGACACGGTATCGATACGCTTAAAGTAGGCTATAACAACGTTCATGGCTTCTTTATCCAAGTGAGCCGTGGCCAGAGCCATTTGGTTCCACCGCATTATGTACGTCGCCAAACACTCAAAAACGCTGAACGCTACATCATCCCAGAGCTTAAGGAACACGAAGACAAAGTACTTAACTCGAAATCTAAAGCGTTAGCACTTGAGAAACAGTTGTGGGAAGAACTGTTTGATCTATTGATGCCAAACCTTGAGAAGCTGCAAAACCTAGCTTCTGCTCTGTCTCAACTGGATGTATTACAAAACCTAGCAGAGCGTGCAGATTCGTTAGATTACTGCCGCCCAACGCTTGTGAAAGACGCAGGAATTCACATTCAAGCTGGTCGTCATCCAGTCGTAGAACAAGTAACAACAGAGCCGTTCATCGCGAACCCAATTGAGCTTAACCCAGCCCGTAAGATGTTGATCATCACCGGTCCAAACATGGGTGGTAAATCAACCTACATGCGTCAAACTGCGCTGATTGCATTGATGGCACATATCGGCTCTTATGTACCGGCAGAATCCGCACAGATTGGTTCTTTAGATCGTATATTTACTCGTATTGGTGCGTCAGATGATCTTGCATCTGGCCGCTCGACCTTCATGGTAGAAATGACCGAAACAGCCAATATTCTTCACAACGCAACTAAGAACAGTTTGGTGCTAATGGATGAAATCGGACGCGGTACTAGTACTTACGACGGTCTCTCTTTAGCTTGGGCAAGTGCGGAATGGCTCGCAACACAAATTGGTGCGATGACCCTATTTGCAACTCACTACTTCGAATTAACAGAGTTACCGAACCAACTGCCAAGCTTAGCGAACGTTCACTTGGATGCCGTAGAACATGGAGACAGCATTGCCTTTATGCACGCAGTTCAAGAAGGTGCGGCAAGTAAGTCTTACGGCTTGGCTGTTGCGGGCTTAGCTGGCGTACCAAAAACGGTCATCAAAAATGCGCGTAACAAGCTATCTCAGCTAGAGCAACTGGGGCAAAACAGTGACACACCGCGTCCAAGTGCAGTAGATGTGGCCAACCAGTTGAGCCTGATTCCAGAGCCTAGCGAGGTCGAACAAGCTCTGTCAGGTATTGATCCTGACGACTTAACGCCACGCCAAGCTCTTGAAGAGCTGTATCGCTTGAAGAAGATGCTGTAAACAGACTCACACCGACGAGCAAAAAAGAAAAAAGGCTATGGGGAACCATAGCCTTTTGTGTATCTAGTGAAATACGGATTACTTAATCGTCTTCTACGTTAAACAAGTTTTCCATATTCAAACCTTGTTTGATTAGGACTTCACGAAGACGACGTAAACCTTCCACTTGTATTTGACGTACTCGCTCACGTGTCAGACCAATCTCTCGACCAACTTCTTCCAGCGTCGAAGGCTCGTAGCCTAGTAGGCCGAAGCGACGTGCAAGCACTTCTTTCTGTTTCGGATTCAACTCTTCTAACCAATGAATCAACGATGATTTGATGTCGTCATCTTGAGTCGAAACTTCTGGATCAGAGTTGTTTGCATCAGGAATAATATCCAGCAGCGCTTTCTCACCGTCACCACCGATTGGCGTGTCGACAGAGCTAATACGCTCATTAAGGCGTAACATTTTGCTTACGTCTTCGACTGGAATATCTAATTGAGCAGCAATTTCTTCTGCGGTCGGTTCGTGATCGAGCTTTTGAGAAAGTTCACGCGCAGTACGCAGATAAATGTTCAGCTCTTTCACTACGTGGATAGGTAGACGGATCGTGCGAGTTTGGTTCATCAACGCTCGCTCTATCGTTTGTCGGATCCACCATGTTGCGTAAGTAGAGAAACGGAAACCACGTTCTGGGTCGAATTTTTCGACCGCTCGGATCAAGCCGAGGTTACCTTCTTCAATCAGATCGAGTAGTGCTAGACCACGGTTACTGTATCGACGAGAAATCTTAACAACCAAACGTAGGTTACTTTCGATCATACGTTTGCGTGCCGCTTCGTCGCCACGTAGGGCGCGTCTTGCGTAAAGCACTTCTTCTTCGGCAGTAAGTAAAGGTGAGAAGCCAATTTCGCCCAAATACAACTGAGTTGCATCTAAGCTTTTACTGCTCGCGTCAAATTCTTCACGCGCAGTCGCTTTGCTTTCTGTGGATGATGATCTTTCGAGTTCGTTATCAATGGTCTTCACTGACGCATTGTCAAATGCAAACTCTTCAACTTTGGTTACTGTGTTGCTGATACTCATAACGCCTCCCCCTGGCGAGTTAGCAAGACATGACAACTCAATATGTCGCTAAATGATGTCGCAAGTTGTTTTTCAAAGTTTTAAGGCAAATAGCGTTTTGGATTCACTGATTTACCTTGATAGCGAATTTCAAAGTGTAGTTTGACCGACTTTGCACCTGAACTACCCATGGTGGCGATTTTTTGTCCGCTTTTCACGCTTTGTCCTTCTGTGACCAGCAGTTTGTCATTATGTGCGTATGCGCTTAAATAATTGTCGTTATGCTTTACTATAATTAAGTTGCCATAACCTCGTAGCGCATTGCCTGAATAAACGACTGTGCCGGCTGCGGTTGAAACGATAGGTTGACCACGCTGTCCTGCGATGTCGATACCTTTATTTCCCTGTTCTCCCGCCGAAAAGTTCTTGATTACTCTCCCTTTTGTTGGCCACAACCACTTTGAGACTTTATCACTCTTTGCTGTGGTAGTTGGCGCTTTTTGCTTCACTTTTTGGTTATCTTTTGAACCAACATACTCCTTTGTTTTCGATTGTTCAACCTTCTTTGGAGGCTGTTTTTGTACGACTTTAGGCTTAGTCTCTGTAGGTTTTTGACTAGAGTTTTTACTCGAAGGTTTAGGTTTAGAGGCTGTTGATGTTTTCGTCACTGGAGCTGGGGGTGTCGTAACAACAGGAGCCACAACGGGTTCAACTTTTTGACCATATTTAGGGGCGACATATTTCGGAGCCCAAAGTTTTAGCCTCTGTCCTGGGTAGATAGTGTAAGGCTGAGTTAACTCATTGTAACGAACAAGATCATTTACATCTTTATCTGTGACATAAGCTATGAAGTAAAGCGTATCGCCTTTTTTTACCTCATAATAACTCCCTCTGTAACTCCCTCTTTCAAGGCTTGAATAGTCTTTTTTTAGACTAGAGACAGGTGCAGGGGAATGCGCTGCACAACCAACTAGTCCTGCAGCAAACACAAAGCTAATACCAATATGACGTAGTAACTTATTCACCTATCCCTAACCCTTAAGCTAAATCACCCGCAACCAGAGGTACGAACCGAACCATTTCTACAACGGTAGAGAGATATTCGTCTCCCTTACGCTCTATTTTTAATAACTGTTGCTCCGTATCTCCAACAGGAATGACCATTTTGCCGCCATCTCTTAATTGTGAGAGAAGAGCTTGGGGAATCACTTCAGCGGCAGCGGTAACAATGATAGCATCGAAAGGACCTCTCGCTTCCCAGCCCTGCCACCCATCAGCATGCTTAGTTGAAACATTGTAAATATCCAATTGCTTCAGGCGACGCTTTGCTTCCCATTGCAACGATTTAATTCGCTCAACGGAGTATACATGATCAACAATTTGCGCCAGTACCGCGGTTTGATAACCCGATCCCGTTCCGATTTCCAGAACACGACTCGCCGGCTCTAGCTCAAGCAACTCGGTCATACGAGCAACGATATAAGGCTGAGAAATAGTTTGTCCCTGACCAATTGGTAACGCATTGTTATCATAGGCTTGGTGCATCATCGCTTGAGAAACAAAGCTTTCTCGTGGCAAGCGTTGGATAGCATCCAGAACTCTTTGGTCTTTGATGCCACTGGAGATAAGAAACGCTATCAACCTGTCAGCATGTGGGTTACTCATTACTTCTCTTCCTTTAAC
>NZ_JAWPOR010000129.1:0-1164 GCF_033344395.1 Vibrio sp. 1874 | reverse complement strand
AAATCTTGAGTTGGAGCTTGGCCCATTAAAACAACCGTACCATTGTACGAGCTCGCAACAACTCGAACATGCCCTTTAAATGGTTCTTTATTACCGATCGCTGCGACTTCAAATTCAATATTGTTGTCTTGCCAGATCTGCTTCGTGGTGCGAGTATCTGTCACAATATTTGCCGTGGTGGCAGCTCCAGCAATGAACAGTCCCGCACATCCGCTCAAGCTTAAGATGGTACATAAAATGACAAGGCTACGTATCATAATGCTGATTCTCAAATCTGTTATTCTTCGTGAGCAGGGAAAAGTACTTGGTCAATCAAATCGCATAAGCAGTGAAGAGTGACCATATGCACTTCGTGAATGCGAGCCGTGCGATGGGATGGAATGCGAATTTCTACATCGTTTTCGCCCAGTAATCCTGCCATTTCACCACCATCTTTACCTGTTAGGGCGATAATGGTCATGTCGCGAGTTACGGCCGCCTCCATCGCTTTGATGATGTTTTTGCTGTTGCCACTGGTAGAAAGCGCCAGAAGAATATCGCCTGGTTGGCCAAATGCACGAACTTGCTTAGAGAAAATCTCTTGATAGTGGTAGTCGTTTGCAACTGCCGTTAGTGTGGTGTTGTCCGCAGTCAGCGCCATAGCGGGAAGGCTAGGGCGCTCGGTCTCAAAGCGATTTAAAAGACAAGAAACAAACTGTTGTGCATTTGAGGCGCTGCCACCGTTGCCGCAGCAAAGAATTTTGTTGCCATTCAGCAAGCTCGAAACCATGGCTTGAGCGGCGTGCGTGATCGCATCAGGCAGAGCTTCTGCGGCTGCGATTTGAATTTGCATACTTTCTGTAAAGCTATCTTTAATGCTGTCTAGCATCGCTTATCCTTCAGATATTGCATTTTGTATCCAGTTGATGTCGCGACCACTGTCATGAATGGCGATGACATCGAACCGATAATCTATGGTGTTCATTGTGCGTTGTTGGCAGAGCCAAACTTGTGCTGTTTTGATCAGTTTGCGCATTTTAGCGTTTGTGACCATTTCTGCCGCTGAGCCAAAATGATCGTTCTTACGATATTTGACTTCAACAAAGACGATAGTTTCATCTTGTTGGAAGATTAAATCAATCTCGCCGAACTTTGTCAGATAATTTTGATCTAAAAAACGCAAAC
>NZ_JAWPOR010000128.1:0-1168 GCF_033344395.1 Vibrio sp. 1874 | reverse complement strand
GTCAGCAGTTGATGGTTGGAAAAATTGCGACGATAGTATCTGGCGTATTAGCCACGGTCACAGCTTTACTGCTGGCGTCTGTTGAGTCGTACAGCTTGTTCGACATGATGATTGTGTTCGCGGCGTTCATTCAGATGCCAATCAACATCCCATCTCTGCTTGCGCTTGTCAGTTTGAAAACACCAAACTGGTCGGGGTGGGCCACCGTTATGGTCGGATGCGCAGTATCGCTCTTTATGATATTTATCTTTGATGTACAGTGGCTCTCTTCCTCGCCATTAACGCCAAGAGAAAGCAAAGACCTGTCCGTGGTCGCAACGCTTGCCGTTCATTTACTGGTGACGGGAGGCTTCTTCCTGTTTACGCGGGTCTTTTATGCCAAAGAGCCACCATCAATCCAGCAAAGTCGCACTGCACTTGCGATTCAACTAGCCACACCGATCAGCGACGAGGAGCAGTCCCCTATCAATCATAAGCAAGGACTTTATGTCGGCTCCATCACAGCGTTGGCGGGCATGTTACTGATTCTTGCCGGCGTCGTGTTAGCGGGCTCTTCTCAATCCATCTTTGTCGCAATTGGCTGCATCGTGTTGCTGTTTAGCTTGTTCCTACTACAACCTACCCAGCA
This sequence comes from Vibrio sp. 1874, assembly GCF_033344395.1. Lineage (NCBI taxonomy): Bacteria > Pseudomonadati > Pseudomonadota > Gammaproteobacteria > Vibrionales > Vibrionaceae > Vibrio > Vibrio sp. 1874. The sequence continues at coordinate 540 of NZ_JAWPOR010000128.1, read as the reverse complement.
CTCTAAACGTGCTTGGCAGAAACAAAAAACTAAGTAAGTAAATGGGTAAGTAAACCGTATTGGGCGCGTTGTTTTGTGTCGCGCCTAGTGGAAAGCTGGCTTTTTAACTCGCCAAAACTGCACATAAAAAAACGCCTACGGTGGAGCCGCAGGCGTTGGCAAATTGCTCAAAAGATCGTTCGACTATCTACGATAGTTCTCGGCGCTAACCGGGGTGAGGAATTATTCGATAATTCCCGCAACTTCACGAACCAGCTTCGCCAGTTCATCCCATTGCTCGTTGTCAATCAAATCGCCGGGTACCATCCAAGTACCACCACACGCTAAGACTGAAGAAATAGACAAGTAATCTTTAACATTGCTTGGGCTCACGCCACCGGTTGGCATGAATTTTACAGGATAAACCGCAGATAATGCTTTTAGCATCGCGACGCCGCCTGACGGTTCTGCTGGGAAAAACTTCAGCGTACGCAGCCCCATTTCCATTGCTTGTTCAACCAAGCTTGGGTTGTTGACACCAGGGACGGTGGTCACGTTGCG
>NZ_JAWPOR010000127.1:0-1169 GCF_033344395.1 Vibrio sp. 1874 | reverse complement strand
AAACACTTAGCTGACTTGAAGTGAGAGCGCCAAGCGTTGTGAATCCCTCTTAAATTGCTTGTTATGTGACTTGGATTCAAGTACGAAGTGCGACACCTCTGAACATAAAAACAGTGAAATGCGATAATCATGAAGTTTGCTCCCGCCAAGAAGTAAAAAACATGAGATACACGCACCTCACTGAGAACGAAAGGTATATGATTTCTGCGCTCAGAAAGCAAGGGATTAGTACCGCTAAAATAGCTAAACAACTGGGGCGTCACAAAGCCACTATCTATCGAGAAATTGAACGCAACTCCCGATACAACAGACACTTTAAAAGGTACTCCTATCAGGCATGGAGAGCCCAACAAATGGCTCGCAACCGGCTGAGTCGCTCGCGCAGAAATAAGCGCTACAGCGAAATCGACTTTAGGTTACCTGAGGCCTTGCTACGACTGGACTGGAGTCCTGACCAAATCGTCGGATACCTAAGGGGAAGAGGCTATCCAACAATGAGCCACGAGCTCATTTATCAGCACATTTGGAATGACAAAACTCTCGGTGGAACACTATGGAAACACCTACGCCAATCCACCAAGAAAAGGCGTAAAAGGTATAACTCAAAAGACAGCCGAGGTCGGCTGGCAGCAAAGCGTCATATTACCGAAAGACCAGCAAAAGCTGAACATCGAAAAGAGCCTGGTCACTGGGAAATTGATACCGTCGTTGGCCGCGGAACCAAGCACTGTATCGTGACTTTAGTCGACAGAATGACTGGCTACACTTTTATTGGGCAAATGGACGATAGGACAAGCGAGTCGCTCAACGTAAGAATGAGCAAAATCATGACCCGCTCTGACTTACCTTTTAAGACGATAACTGCGGATAATGGCACTGAGTTTCATGGTTACGCACAACTAGAAAAACACCATAACTGTCTGTTTTACTTTGCAAATCCATACCACTCATGGGAACGAGGGACTAATGAAAACACCAATGGCTTGATACGACAATACTTACCAAAACGAACTTCTATGTCACACGTAACACAGAAGCTCTGCAATGAAATTGCACACAAATTAAATACACGCCCACGCAAAAGGCTTGGGTATAGAACACCAACGGAGTATATTCATGCGCATCTGTAAAAAGTGTCGCACTTCAAACTTGATACTAAGCTAATTTTA
>NZ_JAWPOR010000126.1:0-1172 GCF_033344395.1 Vibrio sp. 1874 | reverse complement strand
CTTACTTCGTACTTAACGGCACTTCTGCTTCAAACAAAGTAGTGTGTAACGCGCTGGTAACTGAAGGTGATTTGGTACTGTTCGACCGTAACAACCACAAATCGAACCACCACGGTGCGTTAATCCAAGCGGGTGGTATGCCAGTTTACTTAGAAACGGCGCGTAACCCTTGGGGCTTCATCGGTGGTATGGATGAGCACTGTTTCGATGAAGAATACATTCGTGCTCAAATCGCGAAAGTGGATCCAGAACGTGCACGCGATGAACGTCCTTTCCGTCTTGCTATTATCCAGCTTGGTACTTACGACGGTACTATCTATAACGCTCGCTACGTGATGGATAAGATCGGTCATCTTTGTGACTACATCCTGTTTGACTCTGCGTGGGTTGGTTATGAGCAGTTCATCCCTATGATGAAAGACTGTTCACCACTGCTGCTGGATTTGAAACCAGAAGACGCAGGTGTGATCGTGACTCAATCTGTTCACAAACAACAAGCTGGCTTCTCTCAAACATCGCAAATCCACAAAAAAGACCGCCATATCAAAGGTCAAGCTCGTTACTGTAACCACAAACGCTTTAACAACGCGTTTATGATGCACGCATCGACTTCACCATTCTACGCACTGTTCTCTGCGCTTGATGTGAACGCGAAGATCCACGATGGCGAAGCAGGTCTGCGTTTATGGCGCGATGCGGTTAAGACTGGTATCGAAGCGCGTAAAGAAATCCTTAAGAGTTGTGAATTGATTCGTCCGTTCATTCCAGACGAAGTCGAAGGTCAACCTTGGGGCAGCTACGACACTGACGTGATCGCAACGAATAAGAAATTCTTCATGTTTGAGCCAAACGCAAGCTGGCACAAATTTGAAGGTTACGGTGAAGGTCAATACTTCGTTGACCCATGTAAATTGTTGCTAACTACTGCGGGTATTGCAGAAGACGGCAGCTACGCAGATTTCGGTATTCCTGCAACGCTATTGGCGAACTTCCTTCGTGAAAACGGCATCATCCCTGAGAAGTGTGACTTGAACTCTATCTTGTTCCTACTTACTCCTGCGGAAGATATGGGTAAGATCCGCCACCTTGTGGCTCAAATTAACCGATTCGAAAAATTCATCCGTGATGATGCGCCTCTAAGTATCGTACTTCCAAGCGTCTACGAAGCGAAT
>NZ_JAWPOR010000125.1:0-1174 GCF_033344395.1 Vibrio sp. 1874 | reverse complement strand
GCCAATTATTTTGGTCGCCGCGCTTATCGCTATTTTTTCTAACATGGGACAGTTTGGTTTTCTTTTTAGTGGCGAGTCCATCAAACCCGACATTAAGAAAATCAACCCTGTCGAGGGCGCAAAGCGCATCTTCTCGCTAAAAAGCGTCATTGAGTTCATCAAGTCGATACTCAAGGTGTCTCTGCTTTCCTGCATCATTTGGGTTACGCTGCGGGGCAACATCAACACCTTAATGCAAATTCCAACTTGTGGATTGGAATGTGTCCCTGCGGTGACGGGAGTTATGATTAAACAATTGATGATCATTTCATCGGTTGGTTTTGTCGTGATCGCTGCGGCAGATTTTGCCTACCAGAAGTTTGACCACACGAAGAAGCTCAAAATGAGCAAGGACGAAGTGAAACGTGAATACAAAGAGATGGAAGGCAGCCCTGAAATCAAAAGTAAACGCCGTCAGCTTCATCAAGAACTTCAAGCTTCTAATCAACGCGAAAACGTTAAGCGCTCCAACGTATTAGTAACGAACCCGACTCACATCGCGGTTGGTCTGTACTACAAAAAAGGCGAAACACCGTTACCTGTCATCACTCTGATGGAAACCGATGCGATGGCTAAACGCATGATTGCAATTGCACGAGAAGAAGGCGTGCCAGTAATGCAAAAAGTGCCATTGGCGCGTGCGCTTTATGCCGACGGCAACGTTGACCAATACATCCCAAGCGAGTTAATTGAAGCCACGGCAGAAGTGCTCCGTTGGCTGGCGTCATTGGAATCTGATGGTACTCAAAGATAGCTTTATTCAAAGGGCAAAGTACGTTGCTTTGTCCTCAATAAAACTCAGGTTGATTTAACATTTCTAGCGCGGATACGTCTGCAGAAAGCGCGTATGATTTACTTGCAAACCTAAAGCTCAGCGCGCTTTTCAATCAGAAAATCCATAAGGACGCGGATTTTCTTGGGCATGTTTTCACGAGAAGGGATATAGAGATAAAAGCCCGGAAACGGTTTACACCAATCAACAAAAACGCGCTCCAGTTTCCCTTCTTCAAGATACTTCAATACCCATAAATCAATGTGCTTGATAAGTCCCACCCCCTGAATAGCAGCTTGCAACATGCTGTAATCGTCGTTGAACACCGCATTGCCTTTCGGTTCAAATATCACCGTATGTTTA
>NZ_JAWPOR010000124.1:0-1174 GCF_033344395.1 Vibrio sp. 1874 | reverse complement strand
ATAATGAGTTACGTAACCGCAAAAAACCTTACCAAACGTTTTGGTGACAATACGGTATTTGAAGACATTCAATTCGCTACCGAACAAGGCGAGTTCATCACGCTTTTAGGGCCTAGCGGCTGTGGTAAATCCACCCTACTTCGCAGTCTTGCGGGTTTAAATCCGGTTGATGGTGGTGAAATTTGGGTAAATGGCGAAGAGATCACCCACCAAGTGCCACAAGAAAGAGGCATCGGTATGGTTTTTCAGTCTTACGCGCTGTTTCCAAACATGACGGTTGAGGGCAACATCGCCTTTGGCTTGAAAATGAAGAAACTCGCCTCTGATGAAATTCAACGCGAAGTGAAAAAAGTCATAGAGTTAGTTGACTTAAAAGGCAAAGAAAAACACTACCCACACCAACTTTCTGGAGGCCAACGTCAGCGTGTGGCATTAGCCCGAGCGCTCGTGGTTAAACCTCGTATTCTTTTACTTGATGAGCCGCTTTCGGCACTGGATGCAAAGATCCGTAAGCATCTTCGCCAACAGATCCGCGATATACAAAAAGAGATGAACCTAACTACCATCTTTGTGACTCATGACCAAGAAGAAGCGATGATCATGTCTGATCGAATCTTTTTGATGAACAAAGGGGAGATTGTTCAAGCCGGCACACCAGAAGCGATCTACACTCACCCTGCCAATGAATTTGTGGCTGGGTTTATGGGGCATTACAACTTGGTCGATGCTAACAAAGCCAAACAACTCTTTAATATCGATACCGAATGGAAGGTGGCAATTCGTCCAGAGTCCATCTACGTGAAAGAGCATGGTCGCCAATACGGAAACCATATATCTGCACCGCAGATGGGAACCATCAAAAATCACCAACTGCTTGGCAATGTAATTCGCTACCAAGTGTGCGTCGAAGAGTGCGATCTTACAGTCGATTTGCTCAACCGTTCATCCGAACGCTTGCTAGCTAACGGCAGTCAACTAGAGCTGCTGTTTAACCTTAATGAAATTCAACCAGTGGGGGCCTAACATGTCCAAACCTTTGTACGTCTTTGATATGGACGAAACTCTAATCAACGCCGACTGTGCGATGATTTGGAATGCGTTTTTGGTTGAAAAAGGCATAGCAACTCAATCAAACTTCATAGAGGAAGATCAGCGTTTAATGGCCTTGTACGCA
>NZ_JAWPOR010000123.1:0-1190 GCF_033344395.1 Vibrio sp. 1874 | reverse complement strand
TGTCTAAAGAAAAATTTGAACGTACGAAACCGCACGTTAACGTTGGTACTATCGGCCACGTTGACCACGGTAAAACAACTCTAACTGCAGCTATCTGTACTACTCTTGCTAAAGTTTACGGCGGTGTAGCTAAAGACTTCGCATCTATCGATAACGCTCCAGAAGAGCGTGAGCGCGGTATCACAATCGCAACTTCTCACGTTGAGTACGACACTCCATCACGCCACTACGCACACGTTGACTGTCCAGGACACGCTGACTATGTTAAAAACATGATCACTGGTGCTGCACAGATGGACGGTGGTATCCTAGTTGTTGCTGCGACAGATGGCCCAATGCCACAAACTCGTGAGCACATCCTACTAGGCCGTCAGGTTGGTATCCCATACATCATCGTATTCATGAACAAATGTGACATGGTTGACGATGAAGAGCTACTAGAACTAGTAGAAATGGAAGTTCGTGAACTTCTATCTGAATACGATTTCCCAGGTGATGACCTACCAGTTATCCAAGGTTCTGCACTAGGCGCACTAAACGGCGAAGAGCAGTGGGAAGCGAAAATCGTTGAACTAGCAGAAGCTCTAGATACTTACATCCCTGAGCCAGAGCGTGCGGTAGATCAGCCATTCCTAATGCCTATCGAAGACGTATTCTCAATCCAAGGTCGTGGTACAGTAGTAACTGGCCGTATCGAGCGTGGTATCCTAACTGTAGGTGACGAAGTTGCTATCGTAGGTATCAAAGACACTACTACAACTACATGTACTGGTGTTGAGATGTTCCGTAAGCTTCTAGACGAAGGCCGTGCAGGTGAGAACGTTGGTGCACTTCTACGTGGTACTAAGCGTGACGAAGTTGAACGTGGTCAAGTACTAGCTAAGCCTGGTTCAATCACTCCACACACTAAGTTCGAATCAGAAGTATACGTACTGTCTAAAGATGAAGGTGGTCGTCACACTCCATTCTTCAAAGGCTACCGTCCACAGTTCTACTTCCGTACAACTGACGTAACTGGTGACATCCAGCTACCAGACGGCGTAGAAATGGTAATGCCAGGCGACAACGTACAGATGACTGTAGAGCTAATCGCACCAATCGCAATGGACGAAGGTCTACGTTTCGCGATCCGTGAAGGTGGCCGTACAGTAGGTGCTGGTGTTGTTGCTAAGATCTTCGACTAATTCATA
>NZ_JAWPOR010000122.1:0-1194 GCF_033344395.1 Vibrio sp. 1874 | reverse complement strand
TCATTGGCGTAAATATTCCCCACACCGACCACGACTTTGTTGTCCATGATAAACTGCTTTACCGCGACACGCTTACCTTGCGCTTTATCAGCAATGTACTCGCTATTAAACGCATCAGTTAGAGGCTCTGGTCCCATATGCTCAAGTACCGCATGGGACTCACCAGGAGCGCACCATAGCCAAGCTCCAAAGCGTCGAGGGTCGTTATAACGCAGCACTTTACCATTTGTAAGTTTGAGATCGACATGATCGTGCTTAGCCACAGGAAAATCAGCATCCAACACACGTAACGAGCCGGACATTCCAAGGTGCACAATGGCAGTCCCTGTATCCGTTTCTATGAGCAAATACTTTGCGCGGCGGTGAATAGCTCGAATCACTTGCCCTTCAAGCAATTTCAGCTCTTGCGGGATATCCCAGCGCAGTTTGGGTGTGCGAAGAACAAATGCCTTAATCGTTTGTCCAACCATAGGTGGACTAATAACCATCCGGCTTACTTCAACTTCTGGTAATTCAGGCATTTAATTCTCCTTAAAACACTCAAAGCCTTACTGAAAGGCAGTTAACATAATCGAAAAGTACAAGCGTAAACACTGCTTACCTACGAGGTTATTGACCACCTCTCACTTAGGCATGATGTAATTGCTCTCAACAGAAATCGCGATCCACTTGTTTTGCCAATTCTTGAACAACCAAAAATCATGAAGACGATAAAGAGTAATTCGCTGCGGTTCTTCGACGCCTTGATACCAGACTTCGATGGTTTCTGGTGTGCCTAACTTATCTTTAAGAGTGTCGTATTGCTGCGCAGATAACTCCGTACCTTCGAGCGCTTGCCAGCGAGCAATAAGTTCAGATAGAGGGAGAGGAACATCTGCATTCGCATGCCATCGCCCATCGCGAAACTCCAATTCAAGACTATTGGAATAAATAGCGCTAACCGAATGATCAGTTCGAAGTAAATGCGGATAAGGATCAACGTTCTCTGACAACAAGTACGTTTTGATCCACATCGGCGCATTTAAGATCACGATAAACGCGATAATGCCCAATATTAGAATATTGTTCCAACGGCGACGGCGAGTCGGACTAATACGCATAACGGTTCCTACTATCTTAGTTCTAGTGACAAACTAGCAAAGGTTACAGGAATTGACTAGAGCATCGGCATGTAAACATAGTGAAGGTAGATTT
>NZ_JAWPOR010000121.1:0-1199 GCF_033344395.1 Vibrio sp. 1874 | reverse complement strand
TTAGGGTACTACCAAACACTTTAGAACGACTCATTGTATATTTATCTTTACATCTTATTGGGAGTTATCAGCATCAGATCGGGCAACGGCGCACCAAAACTGACACCATATTTGTAATAAACACGATATTGTAGGATCTTTGAGAGAAGATCAAGCAAAGTGTAAGGATAAAAAACCACGACCGTAAAATTATGTTTACACAATACAATCTAAGCGCTTATTTCTATCAATAAGCGAGCGCATTCTTCAGAATTCATAAACTTGGGAACGGGGTAATTCCAATGTGCCTCTTTCAGAATCAGGTCAACCAAGTCTTCAATATCATCTTGTTTTATGGCTGTTGTGCATTTTTCGATACCAATAGCGTCGTACAAGGATTCAATCTGTTCCAAGAAATGCTCAGCACTTGGTTTGTCTTTCGTATTGATATTGGTCTTCTCGGCAAGCGTTCTTAGCTCATCTTCAATTTCAGGCAAAGAGAACTTTAAGACGGGTAGCAACGCTAATCCATTTGCCATGCCATGTGGCAAACCATACCTTGCCCCTAAGTTGTGCGCAAAAGCATGCACGTACCCTAGACTTGCCTTGGTAAAAGCTAGCCCTGCGTAGTAAGACGCCATGGCCATTTTGTATCGAGCTTCAATATCTCCCCCCTGCGCCATAGCTTTGGGTAGATAATGAAATATCAATTTGATTGCAGCGACTGAATACGCTTGAGTTTCTGGTGTCGCATTGCGCGAAATGTAGGCTTCTACCGCATGAGTTAACGCATCAATCCCTGTGTCAGCAGTGATTTTGGCTGGCAAACCGATAAGCAAGTCGGGATCGAGCGCGGCCATAATCGGCACCAGTTTCGGGTCCATCAAGGGCGTTTTTAAATGTGTGTCTGGGTCTGAAACCACTGCCGCGATCGTCACTTCAGAACCAGTGCCAGAAGTGGTTGGAATAACAAACAGAGGCGCTGGGGTTCGCCATACTTTGAAAAGTCCTGAGAGCTTTTTGATTGAGCGTTTGTTACTTACTCTTGCAGCAATCACTTTTGCACAGTCAATGGCAGATCCGCCACCTAACGCCAAAATGGCTTCCGATTGAGAGGCGTTGTAAACACGTAATCCATCTTCCACTTGATCGTAAGTTGGGTCTGGTTTTACTTCAGAAAACACGCCCACCTGTAAACCCAACCTCTGCGTTTGCTCCAA
>NZ_JAWPOR010000120.1:0-1201 GCF_033344395.1 Vibrio sp. 1874 | reverse complement strand
GTAACGTATGAGCTACGATTTAGACGAAGATATCCTTCAGGACTTTCTAATTGAGGCCGGAGAAATCCTAGAGCTGCTTTCTGAGCAGCTGGTTGAGTTAGAAAACAATCCAGAAGACAAAGACTTACTTAATGCTATCTTCCGCGGTTTCCATACCGTGAAAGGTGGTGCCGGTTTCCTATCCTTAGCAGAACTGGTCGACACCTGCCACGGTGCAGAGAACGTGTTCGACGTGTTGCGAAATGGCCAACGTTCTGTAACGCCAAGTCTCATGGATACCATGCTGAAGGCGTTGGATACGGTAAATACCCAGTTCCAAGCTGTGCAAGATCGAGAAGCGTTAGAAGCTGCAGACCCTGCGTTGCTGGATGAACTGCACCGTCTATGTAAGCCTGAGTCTGAAGACGAAGTAGCTACAGTGGTTGAAGAACCTATCGTTACTCCAGAACCAGTTATCCCAGAACCTGCTAACGAAGTGCCAGCTGCCCCTGCAGCCGACATAACGGAGGCGGGTTCTATAGGTTCTGTCGACGAAATTACTCAAGACGAGTTTGAAAAGCTTCTTGATGAGCTGCACGGTAAAGGTGCTGCACCAGGCGCATCGACATCAGCTCCAGCAGCGGCTGCACCTGTTCAAGCAAGTGCGCCTGTTCTGGACAATGGCGATATCACCGATGACGAATTCGAACGTCTTCTCGATGAATTGCATGGTGTTGGTCAGAGCCCTTCAGCAGCAACAGCCGCTCCTGTAGAGACGCCTAAAGCACCAGAACCTGTTGCTCCTGCGGTTTCAGCTGCTTCAGGCGATAGCGACCTGATGACCGATGAAGAGTTTGAGAAGCTGCTTGACGAGCTACACGGTGCGGGCAAAGGCCCAACGCTTGAAGAGCTTGATATGGCAACTAAGCCTGCTTCCGCTCTAGCACCAGAAGCGCCAAAACCAGCACCTGTTGCGCAGCCTGCTCCGGTTTCAACGCCAGCCTCTGCTCCTAAGCCAGCAGCAAAACCTGTGGCGGTGAAAGAGGAGCCAAAAGCGTCTGCACCAGCGGTGAAAAAGCCACAAGCAGAAGCAACGGTACGTGTTGATACTTCAACGCTAGATACCATCATGAACATGGTGGGTGAGCTCGTATTGGTGCGTAACCGCTTATTAAGTCTTGGTTTGAACAGCGACAATGAAGAAATGTCGAAAGCTGTGGCA
>NZ_JAWPOR010000011.1:0-150652 GCF_033344395.1 Vibrio sp. 1874 | reverse complement strand
GAAACGACGGCAATGACCAAATCACAAATTCTATCGCAAGCGTCAAGCTCAATCCTTGCGCAAGCGAAACAAGCGCCTAACTCAGCGCTAAGTCTGCTAGGTTAATCAATTTAACAAAGCAAGAAACCAAAGCCAGGCTCATCCCTGGCTTTTTGCTTATTGGCTATAACGATTCAGATGTGTCCTGACAGTATGTTCGATAAGGCATTCATATCGATTAGATGATCTCTTTAAATTCCAATGTTTCTGCGATGGTGGCGCAGAGACACCTGAGTCAAGCAGCTGCGCAAAATGTTGAGTCACAACGCAACCTAACTTCGGGGTTTCGAATCAACTCGGCGAGCGATGATGCGGCAGGTTTACAGATATCGAATACTCTCCATGTACAAACGAGAGGGCTTGATGTCGCCTTAAGAAATGCGCACGACGCTTTTTCTGTTGCTCAAACAGCGGAGGGAGCATTGCACGAAAGCAGTGACATATTGCAACGCTTACGCTCTCTGGGGCTTCAAGCAGCAAACGGCAGTTATGACTCAAGTGATCGGCAAAGTATTCAATATGAGGTCGTAGCGCTGCAAGATGAGCTTGATCGTGTCGCGATCACGACAACATTTGCGGATAAAAACCTGTTTGATGGATCTTACGGTTCACAAAGTTTCCATATTGGCGCGAACGCTAATTCAATCTCTTTGACGTTACGTAACATGCGTAGCCATATCCCAGAGATGGGAGGGCAGCATTATGTTGGTGATGCGGTCGATAAAGATTGGCGAGTCACTAAAGATAACCAAACCCTAAAAGTCGAATACCAAGACAGTAAAGGGCAAACCCAAACGGAATCCATTGGACTCAAATTGGGTGACCGTATAGAACAGGTCGCCACTTACATCAATGCTCAACAATCGATAGTGAATGCTTCAGTAACGGAAAACAACGAACTGCAATTCTTCGCTTCTACGATGAAGGCGCCAGAGGGTGTGGTTCTCGATGGGAGTTTAGCGGATGAGCTTGATGTGAGCGCTGGTCAATTAGTCACAATGGATGACATCGATATGTCGACGGCAGGTAAGGCGCAGCTTTCAATTGGGGTGATTGATGCAGCAATTAAGTATGTTGATTCGCACCGGAGTGAAATTGGCAGCTTTCAGAACCGTGTAAACGGCTCGATGGATAACTTAAATACTGTGAATCGGAGTGTTACAGAATCCAAGAGTCGAATAAGAGATACAGACTTCGCAAGAGAATCTACGGAAATGGTGCGTTCTCAAGTGCTCCAAGATGCGACAACTGCGTTATTGGCTCAGGCAAAGCAAAGGCCGAGTTCGGCACTTGGTCTACTCAGTTGAATCCGGTAAGAAAGTATAAACTTCAGGTAATAAAAAACGCTGCCAATGGCAGCGTTTTTTCGTGTTCGGCTAAGTAAAAATTACTTAGTTACACGTAGAACTGGAGTTTCACCAACAGTCACAGAACCAGAAAGCTTGTTCAGCTCTTTGATTTCGTCCATGTTAGAGATAACAACTGGAGTTAGCGTTGACTTCGCTTTCTCTTCTAGAAGAGCTAGATCGAATTCAATAACAGTGTCGCCAGCTTTAACAGTTTGACCTTCTTCAGCGATACGCGTGAAGCCTTCGCCTTTTAGTTCAACTGTGTCGATACCGAAGTGAACGAAAAGCTCAACACCGTCGTCAGACTCGATAGAGAATGCGTGGTTAGTTTCGAAGATCTTACCGATAGTACCGTTTACAGGAGCTACCATTTTGTTGCCTGCTGGCTTGATAGCAATACCGTCACCAACGATTTTCTCAGCGAAAACAACATCTGGCACGTCTTCGATGTTTACAATCTCACCAGAAAGTGGCGCGATGATTTCGATAGCACCAGCGTCAGCGCTGTCATCAGATACAAGCTTCTTAAGTTTGTCAAACAGACCCATTGTGTCATGCTCCTAAGGTTTGGTTTTATTCTGTCGAATTATAGTATACCAATATAGCTCATTAGACGACTTTTTTCGCCGTCTAATGGCCATTAAGTATTGAATTACTTGGTACTACCGATTACTGAGCTTTCTCAGCAATAAACTTTTCTACCACGGCTTCGATTTCTTCTGCTGTTGGTAGAGAAAGGGCTTCTTCAGCCATTGCTTTCACTTCTGCGAAGTTAGAGTTACGAACTACTTTCTTCACTTTAGGGATTGAAATGCCGCTCATTGAGAACTCGTCCAGACCCATACCTAGAAGTAGAAGTGTTGCACGCTCGTCACCTGCAAGTTCACCACACATACCAGTCCATTTACCTTCTGCGTGAGAAGCGTCGATAACTTGCTTGATCACTGTAAGTACAGCTGGTGATAGTGGGTTGTATAGGTGAGAAATCATCTCGTTACCACGGTCAACCGCTAGCGTGTACTGAGTTAGGTCGTTTGTGCCGATAGAGAAGAAAGACACTTCCTTCGCTAAGTGGTGTGCGATCGCAGCAGCAGCAGGAGTTTCAACCATAACACCGATTTCGATGTTTTCGTCGAACGCGTGGCCTTCAGCGCGTAGCTCTTCTTTGTACTCTTCGATCGCTTTCTTAAGCTCACGGATTTCTTCGACAGAGATGATCATTGGGAACATGATACGCAGTTTGCCGTGTGCAGAAGCACGTAGAATGCCACGTAGCTGATCACGAAGGATCTCACGACGATCTAGACTGATACGTACAGCGCGCCAGCCTAGGAATGGGTTCATCTCTTTTGGAAGATCCATGTATGGGAGATCTTTATCGCCGCCGATATCCATAGTACGGATGATCACAGCTTGACCGTTCATTGCTTCCGCAACTTCTTTGTACGCTTGGTACTGTTCTTCTTCAGTTGGTAGCGCAGTACGGTCCATAAATAGGAATTCAGTACGGTACAGACCAACACCTTCACCGCCGTTACGAAGGATACCGTCACAGTCTTTCACTGTACCGATGTTACCGCAAACTTCTACACGGTGACCGTCAGTCGTTTCTGCGTGTAGGTCTTTCAGTTTCGCTAGCTCTTCTTTTTCAGCTAGGAATGCTGCTTTAACCGCTTTCGCTTCTTCTAGCTCAGCTTCTGATGGGTTAACAACAATCTTGTTGTTCATTGCGTCAAGAATCAGCATGTCGCCATTCTTAACTTTCTTCGTGATGTCGTTAGTACCAACGATAGCTGGAAGCTCAAGTGAGCGAGCCATGATTGAAGTGTGAGATGTACGACCACCGATGTCACAAGCAAAACCAAGCACGTAGTCTAGGTTAATTTGTGCAGTTTCAGATGGCGTTAGGTCGTAAGCAACAAGAATTACTTCTTCGTTGATATCGCTAAGCGAAACAATGTTGATGCCTAGTGCGTTCTTAACAAAACGAGAACCGATATCGCGGATGTCAGTTGCACGCTCTTTTAAGTATTCGTCGTCTAGAGACTCAAGAGCACATGCTTGCTCTTCGATCACTGAGTGGATAGCGTGATCAGCAGTCATCTTGTCGTTTTTGATAAGTGCTAGGATTTCCTCTTCTAGCTCTTCGTCTTCAAGAAGCATGATGTGACCTTCAAAGATCGCTTCTTTTTCTTCGCCAAACGTTTCAAGCGCTTTTTGCTTGATAGTTTCTAGCTGAGCTGCAGATTTGTTACGAGCGTCAAAGAAACGCTGAACTTCAGCTTCTACTTGATCGTCAGAAATAGTGTTTGTGTTTAGGACAATTTCATCTTCTTGAAGTAGTAGTGCTTTACCGATTGCAATACCAGGAGATGCTAGGATGCCTGAAATCATAGCCTTACCTTAAGTTTGGTCAACTTTATAAAACGGGAGAATAATGGGTGCGCTAACGAATAGTTTTAGCTTAGTTTTGAGCCTATTTCCAACAAAGCCATTTTGCTTTCACAAAATGGCTTCTGGAGTAGGAGACCGGATTAGTGTAGTTGGTCCATTAGAGCAACTAGGTGGTCAACTGCTTGCTGAGCTTGTGGGCCTTCAGCAGAAATAGTAACTTGAGTACCTTTTACTAGGCCTAGTGTTTGTAGTTTGAACAGGCTCTTAGCGCTAGCGCTTTTACCGTTAGAAGTCACAGTGATGTCTGCGTCGAATGCTTTTGCTTCTTTAACAAACTGTGCAGCTGGACGAGTGTGAAGGCCGTTTTCTGCTGTGATTTCTACTTGCTTCTCGTACATGTGATATACCCCAATAAATGTATTTTTTTGTTAGTTTGTGACCAGATTTTAGCTTAACTGCTTTACATCTTGTGCGCTAGCACGGGAAGAGTTCAAAGCGCGTCAGTTCTGATACTAGTCAAAAGTTTGGTAACTACGCAACTGTTTGCGTGCGTAATCACTTTGAAACCTTTTTGTGTTCTGCTTCTTTATTTTGAAGCTAGAAATAAAACACCCTGATATTACCAAAGGTAGGGCAGGGATCAACAAAAAAGCCCCTAAACGGGGCTTTTTTAAACTAAAAATTGATTTGAACACATATTATTGTTGGTTCTCTTTTTCGGTAAAGATACCTGCAAAGAGTGCTGTACTTAGGTAACGCTCACCGGAACTTGGCAAGACAGTTACAATTGTTTTTCCTTCAAATTCAGGTAGTTCCGCAAGTCGGTTCGCTGCAACAACCGCTGCGCCAGATGAGATACCAGCTAGGATACCTTCCTCTTCCATTAGGCGACGAGCCATCTCAATCGCTTCTTCTGAGGTAACTTGCTCAACACGGTCAATAATGTCTAAATCGAGGTTACCAGGGATGAAACCAGCACCGATACCTTGAATTTTGTGTGGGGCAGGTTGGATTTCTTCGCCAGCAAGTGCTTGTGCAATAACCGGAGACTCTGCTGGCTCAACTGCAACAGAAGTGATGGCTTTGCCTTTTTCACCTTTGATGTAACGGCTTGTACCTGTGATAGTACCGCCCGTACCAACACCAGCAACGAATACGTCGATTTCACCGTCTGTCGCTTCCCAAATCTCAGGGCCCGTAGTCTTTTCGTGGATTTCTGGGTTCGCTGGGTTGTCAAATTGTTGAAGAAGTAGGTACTTCTCAGGGTTGCTTGCTACGATTTCTTCTGCTTTAGCAATCGCCCCTTTCATGCCTTTCGCCGCTTCAGTCAGCTCAAGGTTCGCGCCTAGTGCTTTTAGTAGCTTACGGCGTTCTAGGCTCATTGATTCAGGCATGGTCAATGTTAGCTTGTAACCGCGAGCAGCCGCTACGAATGCTAGAGCAACACCTGTGTTGCCACTGGTAGGTTCTACAAGCTCTACACCTGGCTTAAGAAGGCCCGCTTTCTCTGCTTCCCAAATCATGTTTGCACCGATACGGCACTTAACACTGAAGCTAGGGTTACGCGCTTCAATTTTCGCGAGAACTTTGCCTTTACTTACTTTGTTTAGACGAACGAGAGGTGTATTACCAATAGTAAGAGAGTTATCTTCGTAGATTTTGCTCATAGTGATGTTCCTTCATTACACGTTGTGTGAATATGGATAGAAGAATATGCGGTATGAAAAAAAGGGAAAAGGATTAAAAAGTTATATCTTATTAGGTTGGCCCAGAACTTGATAAAAGAAAAGGGAAAAGCTGACGCTGATCCCTTTCCTTAATCTCTAATCGACTATCGTTGGTGCTTAAACTCCGCGACCCACATAGCGGTTGCACCACATATTGCTACAGGCATGACAATGAGGTTCAAAATTGGGATCGTCGTAAATACAGACACCAATACCCCAAAGCCATAGGCCTTACCTTGCTTTTGTTTCAATTTGTAACGCATGTCGTTAAATGGGATTTTGTGGTTATCAAACGGGTAGTCACAATATTGAATCGCGAGCATCCAGGCGGTAAAGATAAACCATAAAAATGGGCCTACTGTTTGTCCAAGGGCAGGGATGAGCAATAACAGGAATAGGCCTATTGCTTTAGGTAAAATGTAAAGGAGCTTTCTCCACTCACGAGCTAAAACGCGAGGAACATCTTTCAGGACGGCAGTGAAACCATCATCATTTACTTTTTGTCCCGTTAAGTACTCTTCCACTTTTTCAGCCAAGAGGCCATTGAATGGCGCGGCGATAAAGTTCGCGAGCGTGCTGAAAAAATAGGAGAAGGTAGCGAGTATCGTCAGAGCGAGTAAAGGCCAAAGAATGTAAGTTAACCAGGATAAAAACTCAGGCAGCTGCCCAATCCAGCCTTCTATCCATATATTAAGGTTTGAAAATAGATAGAAGATGGCACCACCTACAAGCAAGATATTTGCAAGTAGAGGTAAGATGACAAAGCGCCTGATTTTAGGGGCAAGTGCCAATTGTATCCCGTATAGAAAATAACCGAACCCGGTTCTCTGCTGATTGTTTTGCTTCATGTCTATTTTGGCTTCGTGTAAATGAAAACTCATTGTACCTGTGAGGACTTTTCTTTCAATGCCCTGACAAATGACGTCTTGTTAAGTGGAATCGTGGCAAGAATCACAACAAAAAACGGAACTTCTTGCATTAAGTTGTTCTAAATCTACATATAGTTTTGGTAAAGTAAACGTATCATTCAGATTTATTGCACTTGGGTTGCTGCTCAAGGAACTGCGAGTAGTAAAAACAAGTATATTGAGAGTAAATAATGCAGGAATTGCGATTCGTACTCATTGTTGTTGGCGCATTAGCCATCGCGGCATTACTGTTTCATGGTTTATGGAGCAGTAAAAAAGAAGGCAAAGCAAAGTTTGGTAACAAGCCACTTGGTAAGCTGGATGTTAACCAAGAAGACAAAAATGATCTTGTTGAGAAAGAACGAGACTTCGCTCCCGCTCCTGAAGATGACTTTGAGATCATTCGCAAAGATCGCAAAGAACCAGATTTTGGGATGGCGAATTCTTTCGACAACAAGTTTGAATCTGACCCGTTATTCGGTGGCCCATCTGAAGTCAAACAGACGCAGCAGGAGCCGGATGACATCCCTTCATTTGGTGCAGAAAAAGATAAAAAAGAGGACGTTGAGCCTGTTGTTCAAGCAACAGTAGCTGAAGAGCCATTCCAGCCCGCTGTGGAAGAAGACGCTATTCCCGCCGCGTTTGATATTACGGAGAAAGAACAGCAAGTCGAAACGGTTAGTGAGCCTGTCGTTGCAGAGCCTAAGGAAGAGCCAAAGCTAGAACCTGAAATGCAAGTGATTGTATTGAATGTGCACTGTGCGGGTGAAGAGCCATTTGTTGGTACTGCTTTATTTGAAAGTATGCAACAAAACGGTCTAATTTATGGCGAGATGGATATTTTCCACCGTCATGTCGACTTGTCCGGTAACGGCAAAGTGCTGTTTAGCGTCGCTAATATGATGCACCCTGGTACGTTTGAACATGCTGATCCTGCTGAGTTTACAACGAAGGGTATTTCATTCTTCATGACATTGCCTTGTTATGGCGAGGCTGAACAGAACTTCAACTTAATGCTCCGAACTGCGCAGCAAATTGCTGATGATTTAGGTGGTAACGTACTTGATGACCAGCGCAACTTAATGACGCCAGATCGTTTAGCATCTTATCGACGTCAAATAGTTGAGTTTAATGCCGCTAACGCATAATCTTAACTGCAAATAATAATAGGGCTCCGGATGGAGCCCTTTTTCTTGGATTTCCCAACCTCACCGATTGAAAATACACGGGGCTTTACTATGTCTGAATCAGTACTTCAGCGACTAGAAGAACTAAAAGAGTCGTTGCATTACCACGCTGTGCGTTACTACGTGGAAGATAACCCAGAGATCCCTGATGCCGAGTACGACCGTTTAATGCGAGAGTTACTGGATATTGAAGCTGAGAACCCTGACTTAATAACCGTAGACTCGCCAAGCCAACGTGTCGGTGGGCAACCTCTCTCTGCGTTTAGCCAAGTGACACATGAAGTACCGATGCTTTCGCTTGATAACGCGTTTGATGATAGTGAACTCGATAGTTTCCACAAGCGCGCACAAGAGCGCGTGGGCAGCCAGAGTGTGAAAGAATACTGTTGTGAGCCTAAATTGGATGGACTCGCCGTAAGTTTGTTATATGAGAATGGCGTTTTAGTTCAGGCGGCCACTCGAGGCGATGGTACTACGGGTGAAAACATCACAGAGAATGTGCGTACGATTAAAGCTATTCCTTTAAAACTCAGAGGTAATGACTGGCCAAATCGTCTTGAAGTTCGTGGTGAAGTCTTTATGCCGAAAGCTGGGTTTGAAAAGCTCAATGAATTAGCAAGGAAGAAAGGCGAGAAAATCTTTGTTAATCCACGTAACGCTGCGGCAGGTAGCTTACGACAATTGGATTCACGTATTACGGCTTCTCGTCCGCTTAGCTTCTATGCATACAGTGTAGGCGTGGTGCAAGGTGCAGAATTGGCAGCAAGTCATTACGAACGCTTTTTGCAAATCAAATCTTGGGGACTGCCAATGTGTCCGGAAACTAAGCGAGTTGAAAGCTTGGCGGATGTAAAAGCTTACTACCAAGATATATTGCAGCGTCGTGATGCCCTCCCTTATGAGATCGATGGTGTCGTTATTAAAATTGACGATATTGCCGTGCAAGAGCGTCTGGGGTTTGTTGCTCGCGCTCCACGTTGGGCGATTGCCTACAAATTCCCAGCACAGGAAGAAATGACGACACTGAATGAAGTGGAGTTCCAAGTCGGTCGCACTGGTGCGATTACACCTGTTGCTAAACTAGAGCCTGTATTTGTTGGCGGGGTAACGGTAAGTAATGCGACGCTTCATAACGCAGATGAGATAGAACGTCTGCAAGTCAAGATTGGTGATCACGTTGTGATCCGCCGTGCTGGCGATGTTATTCCCCAAGTCGTATCTGTCATCAAAGAGCGTCGACCAGAAACAGCTCGAGATATTGTTTTCCCAACTCAGTGTCCTGTTTGTGGTTCGCATGTTGAGCGGATCGAAGGAGAAGCGGTAACACGTTGTATGGGGGGCTTAGTTTGCCAAGCCCAACGCAAACAAGCGCTAAAACACTTTGTTTCTCGTAAAGCGTTAGACGTTGACGGTTTAGGCGATAAAGTGATCGAGCAGCTTGTTGATCGTGAGATGGTGAAAACTCCTGCTGACTTATTTAAGTTATCTGCGGGGATTTTAACCGTACTAGATCGCATGGGGCCAAAGTCTGCGCAAAATATTGTGAATGCGTTAGAAAAATCCAAAGAAACAACTTTACCTCGGTTTTTGTATTCACTGGGGATCCGTGAAGTTGGCGAGGCAACCGCAGCAAACTTAGCAATGCACTTTAAAACGTTGGGAGCGATCCAAAATGCTACCGAAGAGCAGTTGATTGAAGTGCAAGACATCGGTGCTGTGGTTGCTCAACATATTACGACTTTCTTTAGTGAAGAACAGAACCAAGCGGTGGTTAAAGATTTGCTTGAACAAGGAATTCATTGGCCAGAGATTAATACTACTGAGCAGGTGGGGGAATTACCATTAGAAGGTAAAACAGTAGTATTAACGGGAACACTTTCTCAACTGGGGCGTACAGAAGCCAAAGAAGCCCTCCAAGCACTGGGGGCTAAAGTGACGGGTAGTGTTTCTAAGAAAACCGATATTTTGTTTGCTGGTGAAAATGCAGGTTCGAAGCTCGCAAAGGCACAAGAACTGGGTATCGAAATTAAAACAGAACAAGACTTACTCGAACTGATGAATTAAGTCTTCTCAAAAAAGCTAAAAAATAACTAAAAGCCCCGTATGGTAAGCATGCGGGGCTTTTTATTGTTCATAATTAAGTGTTTTTTTATTGAGTAATTGGTGCCTTTGTTCTTTTCAGTGATCAAGATCGAACCTTGGGTTATTGGTTTTTTTGGCTTTTTTAGTCTGCGAGTGACTTCAAGTTGATACTTTTAAGTTCAATTTAAGTGTTTGATTTTAAATAATAATTTATTGTGTTGTTTTGATGTTGTTAAAAATAAGATCTGGATCAATAAGTTATATGGAACTTTGGAGTGGCTCATATTTTTTTAGAAAAAAAATAAGTTCCATTTGGATGTTTTTAGCTGCGAAGTTAGTCTTAATCACGTGGATACACGGTGTGTATGCAGGAACTAAAAAAAGCCAAATTAGAAATAATGAGGTTTGATCAGGAATTTACTTCTCTCCTTCGGCGGCCAACTAAAGGTGAGATAGAAAAATACAGCTATATCCATTTTTAGGAGTTTTTCCATGGACAAATTTTTTAAGGTTTCAGCGTTAACCGCAGCAATGTTTGGTGTTGTTGCTGTCGCTCCAGCTACAGCGTCTACTGAAAGTGCAGCAGGTGGCGAGTACGTAGAGAAAGTGAACGAATTTATGCAAGACTCAAGTCTAAATGCATTATTCATAGTTGATACTCGTTCACGAACTCGTACAACAGGTAAGCCCGGCGGTGAAAATGGTGACCGTTGGAGTCGTCTAAACTACTCTTCTTACAACGCAATTTTAGACTTCACTTCTGGCTACCACGATGGTTGGGTGGGCGCAGATGTTGCGGCTTACTACTCTGGCGATCTTTACAACGATAGTCTTTACAATTCAAACGAAGGCTACCTATGTAACGAAATCTCAACTTGTAACAACCTAGACTGGGGTGCAGGTGATGGTCAGCAGCTTAAAGTTTACAAAGCAGCGCTGAAATTCAAAGCAAACGAAAACTTTAATGCTCGTTTCGGTATGTTACAGGCTGGTGGTAACGGTACAATCGGTAACGTTTGGAGCTTTGTACCTGGTACTTACCGTGGTTTCGAACTGAACGCTAAACTTGGTGATTTCAACCTAAGCTACTTTGGCGCAGACCAATTTACAGCACCTTGGCTGCTTCACGAAGATGATTACGCACCAGCGCTTTGGTCTGACACGTCATGGAGCTACCTACACTCTCTAGGTCTAAATGGTAACCTAACTGACAGCCTGTTTATGCAACTTGGCCTAGGCCAAGCAACTGGCGTTCAATATGCAAATGGTGTTGACTGGGGTGCAGGTCAAGTGACTAGCTACCACAACGAGACTGATAACACATCTTACAAAGCGTATTTGAAGTACACAGTGAGCGATCGTACAACTCTAGCATTTGATTTCTACGGTGTTGATGACGATGTGAAATACGATGGTCTAGGTTTCCACACTGGTCTGTCTTTGAACCAATCTTTCGGCAAGCTAGCTTGGATGTCTGAGTTGCGCTACACAGACACAGATAACCGTGCGGACTTCGTTCCTCGTACTATTCATACATATGGTATGAACAATGGTACTTGGTCTCAGTGGTGGGATGCGCTATCTGACTGGAACAAAGCGGGTGAGCTAGCATGGTACAACCGTCTATCTTACAACCAAGGTAACGGCTGGAACTACTACCTAGGCTTTGGTTACGGTACTGGCGCTGACTCTGCAGCAAGCGGAGCATCAGGTGACTGGGATTACGAAAGCGAATACGCAGTTAACGCAACAGTATCTTACTCACTACAAAGTGGCGCGCTTAAAGGTTCTACCATTCGTTTACACGGTACAATCCTAGAACGTGATGAGTACGCAGGTGCAGGCGATGCGGATGAGACAGACTTACGTCTACAAGTTCTTATCCCTTACAGCTTCCACTAATACTTAGTGAAATAATAAAAGGAGCCGCTAGGCTCCTTTTCTATTTCACTTCTCGGCCGTCGTATATTTTGCAATATAACGGTGGCAACATATGTACATTACCGTTTGGCAACTCACACTTTATCTCTGGGCCTAACGTACGACCACCGGATGCACCATTAGCATGAGTGGTTAACGGAATTATGGCAAAAGATATTACTAATAGACCAGATAAAAATCTCATAATCATCACCTTAATATAAACTTTAAATATCTACGTACTTGTATAAACCGTGACTACGCAGAAAGGCAAGGTTGAATAGGGCTCTTATATCAAACTAAGCTCTTACTTCTTTACTATTCCCATTCCCCACCTCTAAATCGACACATTTCACTTGGAATATTCGTAACGTCGCCACTTGGCATCTTACATTCGACTATAGGTCCCAAATTAGTTGTACCGCCGTTTCCGTTGTTGTAGGCAAAGGAAGAAAAAGAAAAAATACCGCACAACATTAAAAAGAGAAGTTTATTCATAGTACATCCTCTTACTTACCAAATAAAAAGCACTCAACTTAAATGCTTATGCGTTAAGTATGTATCCGAGGATAAAAAGATCAAAAAATAATTCAATAAAGTTTTATTTTTTAAAATAAATTTAGAGCAATAACTTACCTAGATATATTTCTATCTTATTGATTGTCGTGTGTTGAATAATTAAATGATAGGGAATGGGAGGTAGGGTATTAATAATATTACTACTACTTATTTTTTTCTCGATTTTAATTAAGGTAATGAAAAGAAAGCAGTTGTTTAGATTAAAGTAATGGCGCATGATTTGCCCCATTACTTTGGCATAAATTAATTAGAATCAGGCTCAATGATTAAAATAATACCTTCCACATCGGTGATTCTTACGCGGGTACCGGCTGGAAGTGCTTGATCCGATTGTGCGGACCATGTGGTATCGGCTACCTTGATGCGATTGAGCCCGACGGAAAAGTCTTCTTCAAGGATAAGAGTACGCCCAATTAACTGCTTGTACTTTTGGTTCAGATCTCTTTCTTGGTCTTCTTGCTTGTCTTTAGACCATTGTCGTCGCCACCAAAGCCAGGTGGTGATTAAGCTGAAGCTTGCAAAGCAAAGCCATTGCAATTGCCAGCTCATTGGCAAAACGGTCATGATGGCTCCAACGATAAGTGCAGACATCCCGAGCCAGAGAAAATACCCTGCGGTACCAAGTAGCTCAACTGCTAAAAGAGCAAAGCCAAACGCTAGCCAATGCCAGAAAGAGATACCTTCCAACAAACTAAAAAAGTCCATAAATTATTCTTTATCTTGCTGTTTAAACATTTCTGCTATCCCTGCAACCGAGCCCATTAGTCCGGTTGCTTCTAATGGAAGCATAATGATTTTACCATTTTCGGCTTGACCAATGCTCTTGATCGCTTCGGTATAACCCTGTGCAATGAAGTAATTGACGGCTTGCATGTCACCTTTTGCAATGGCTTCGGAAACCATGTAAGTCGCTTTTGCTTCTGCTTGCGCGGCACGCTCACGTGCTTCTGCATGGAGAATAGCAGACTGCTTTTCGCCTTCAGCTTTTAATATCTCTGATTGTTTATGACCTTCGGCCTTTAATATCTCAGCTTGGCGAACCCCTTCTGCTTCAAGAATTTCCGCACGCTTATTACGCTCGGCTTTCATTTGCGCATTCATTGCAGCGGTCAGATCGGCTGGTGGCTGGACATCTTTAATCTCAATTCGTGTGACTTTTACGCCCCAAGGGTTTGTTGCTTGGTCAACAATCGCCAACAGCTTAGAGTTGATCATGTCGCGTTGGCTCAGCATTTCGTCCAGTTCCATTGAACCTAAAACGGTACGAATGTTCGTAAGGGTCAAGTTTCTAATAGCGTGTTCTAAGTCGTTGACTTCATAAGCCGCTTTTGCAGCATCGATCACTTGAACAAATCCGACAGCGTCAATAACCACGTTAGCGTTATCTTTTGAAATGACCTCTTGCGCAGGAATATCGAGAACGCGCTCCATCATGTTTACTTTTTGACCAACTTTATCAACGAATGGAATGATCAAGTTTAAACCCGGCTTTAATGTGTGGGTGTAGCGTCCGAAGCGTTCAACTGTCCAGTTGTTTCCTTGCGGAACCGTTTTAATGGCTGAAGATAAGATAACGACAGCAAGAACGACGAAAATACCGATGGTGATCAGTGAATCAATTGGCATGAGTTATTCCCTTAAGTGCATAATATTCGATCCATTTTTACCTATTTATAGACAATAGACAATTGAAGTTCTGAGACCTTTGAGAGGTTATTGGTTTTTTATATGACAAAGGCCGGAAATCCCGGCCTTTGTTGTCTTATTCCTAGAAGAATGCTGCGCTTAGTACAAAATTGAGTAAAGCTGGCGACGATATTTGCTTGCTAATGCGTTACCTTGACCTAGCGCACTGAGAATATCCATAAAAGTCTTCTTCACGTCACCGTCTTGGGCGCCCAAGTCTTTTTTAAGAATATTCCACAGCAGTTCCAACGCTTCTTCATCCCGACCAACTTGGTTGTATTGTACCGCCAATTCACAAGCGAGTTCGAAGTTTGCCATGTCTGCTGCGTATGCTTGTTCTAGTCGCTGTAACTCAGGGCTATCTGCAGCCTGCAAATGCAGCTCGAGCTTGGCTATTAGGCTCTTGTAGTAGTTATCTTGATACTCGAGAGGGATAGCGTTCAGTAGTTCTTGGGCAATATCAAATTGTTTGGTTTCTAGCAAACAATCAGCCATCGCGAGTTTCACATCACCACGCTCTTGCAGCTCTGGCGGCAAAGTGTGGATGATGCTCAAAGCCTGAGCATGCTCACCTTGCTGAAGAAGTTCACTGACTTGTTTTAATAGTTGTTCATCTGGGCTTGGCAAATGCTTTTGTAGCATGGTAGCAATGGCATCAATTGGCTGGGGGCCTCCCAGACCATCGACGGCTTGACCATTTATAAACAGCGCGATAGTTGGCAATACTTGCACGCCAAATTGAGACGCTAAAGCGGGCTGATCTTCACAATTTAGTAGAGCAAGCGTAAATGCACCGTTGTACTGTTGAGCAAGAGATTGCAACTCAGGGAGTATCTGTGCGCTTTCTGGCTGAGCGTTGGCCCAAAAGTGGATCAAAACGGGCGTGTTCATTGATCCTTCAAGCGTTTCGCGAAAGTTCTGTTCTGTTATCTCAACGATAAATGGGGATTGCATCAGAGTATCCTTGCCTTGTGTCTTGTCGTTGATATTAGATATGGAGTTGATTTAGGTGAAATTCAAGCGACATTCACCATCAATAATGAATCATTCTATTTTGAGAAAACGTGAGGTAATAGAGTGAGGTTATTGCTGCTCAGGTGTTAGATAAAAAGAAAACGCTGCCGAAGCAGCGCAATTCTAATGCTATTTGTTAGTGCGGTATCAAAATAGGATGAACATGGTCAACACTACACCCACACTAAGCCAGTTAAGCTGATTTAATGTCATTGTTGCCTCGCAGTAGTATAAACATTGCTACAAAACGTAATGGGTGGCGATACCAAATCTAAGCAACTCAATCACTTTGGGCGAAAGAATCCCCGCTGAATTGCGTAGAAATTGATTCGTTTAGTTGAGGTTTTTTTAACCTACATGTTCATAATGACATCACATTGTTACGGTGAAATTACATTTCGACAAAACTTTTTTATGCAGCCTGTCGCAAAATTTTATCAAGTACACGGGTTGGTAATAGTCTTTTCAAGACTGCGAATAATTTAGTCGGTGTAGTAATTCGATAACGAATTTTCGGTGAAACGCTAGTTAATGCATGAAGAACTGGTGCGATGCAAGACTCTGCAGGCAAAACAAATCGATTATTAGACTTGTCGTTGTTGAGTCGCTCTCTTTGTCCTTCATAAGCATGACGATGGGGGCTAGATTCAATATCAACCCACTTCTCAAAGGCTCGTAATGCATTGTTTCTAAATTGAGTTTCGATCGGTCCTGGTTCTATCAATGCCACTTTGATATTCGTATCCGCAAGCTCTAGCCTGAGCGTATCTGTCCAGCCTTCTAAGGCAAATTTTGATGCATTATAGGCACCACGGTATTTCATTGCGGCAAAACCAAGAACAGAGCTGTTTTGTATGATGCGTCCTTCGCCTTGCTGGCGCATATGAGGAAGCACCTCTCTGACCAACTGGTGCCAACCAAAAAAGTTGGTCTGAAATTGATCTTGAAGAGCCTCGGTGGGTAAGTCTTCCAGTGCTCCGGGCTGACCATAGGCACCATTATTGAACACTGCGTAAAGCTTACCTTCTGCTAACTCTAGCGCTTGCTTCACGCCCGAAGAAATGCTTTCTGGGCTATTTAGGTCTAGATTGATGCAGGTTAGCCCTTCATTAATTAGGCGCTGGACATCTTGTTCTTTCCTACAAGATGCAATGACATTAAATCCCTTGTTTTGTAGGGCGTGAGCGCACACGTAACCGATGCCGGTTGAACAACCCGTAATAAGAATCGACTTTTTCATAATTTAATTTAAGACTCAGAAACATTGATTAGAGCCATCATTCATCAGCTCCGGTCATGAAGCAAGTGCTTGAGTGCTGGCTCTATTCTGGAGTAGCTAAATTTAAAGCCCAGTTCGGTGAGTTTTTTGGGTTTGGCTCTCATGCTATCGAACAATAAGCAGGAAGATTCTCCCATTAGGAGTTCAATCGCCCATTTAGGCGTGAACAAGATATGCGGACGTTTGAGCGTTTTAGCTAGTGTACCGCTGAATATACGATTAGTCACAGGATGGGGGGCGCACATATTGAATGCACCGTGGGCATGTGGTGTTTCAAGCAAGTACATGATGGCGCGGACCATATCTAGGATGTGAATCCAAGGCATGTACTGATTACCGTTCCCAAGTGGGCCGCCTACGCCAAGCTTGTAAGGTAATAGCATCTTTGCCAACGCACCACCATTGAGGCCGAGTACCACGCCAGTTCTCATTAGACAAACCCGAGTTTGCTCCGACTCTGCGCGCTTGGCTATTTGCTCCCACTTTGCACAAACCTCGTGAGGAAAGTCGTCGCTATTAACATGTAAGCACTCATCAAACGGATGATCTTGTTGATCACCATAGTAGCCAACTGCCGAGCCACTAATAAAAACAGAGGGAGGTTCGGTACTTGCGTGGATCAGCTCAACAATTTGCTCGGTAATTTTCCAACGACTTTTGCAGATTTTTTCTTTTTGCTCGCTGGTCCACCTTTTATCCGCAATAGGCTCACCTGCAAGATTAATGACGGCATCAACGTGATTGAGATCGGCGAACGATTCGAGCGAGTCAAGGTATTCGATATTACCCAGATCAGCATGCTGTAGGCGTTGTTTTGCTCGCTCTGGAGAGCGTGTAAGTAGCATAACTTGGTGAGTTGATAGCAGCTTGAGCAACTCCGAGCCAATAAACCCAGTGCCACCTGTGAGTAATATCTTCATGTTATCTCTTTGAATGTACACGTATTAGAACATTATAGTCGTTTTGTGCTTAGCTTGATCATCTCAACACCATTATTTCTAGGATAGTGACAAGCTGACAGAGAGGCTATTAACTTCACATATTAGAAAATATGTAACTAAATGTTATAGATGGCGCTAGTGCATTCACGGTAGAAGAGTGAAATCTATGCCAGACTAGAAGTTATCGCTCATTGGAACGAGCGTAATCAGTTTGCACAATCAAGGAGGATAGGCATGGAAGCATTTGTTGCGCTTTTTCGAGCGCTCCTCAATAGTGCTCGTGACTTATTACCCATCATCATTGTTATCACTTTTTTCCAATTAGTCGTTTTGCAAGAGCCGCTGCCCAACCTGGTCTCCATTCTTTTTGGCTTGTTGCTTGTCGTTTTAGGATTAACCTTTTTTATCTTTGGCCTAGAACTTGGTCTTTTTCCTATCGGAGAGAGTATGGCTCAAGCCTTTGCAAAAAAAGGCAGCGTGTTTTGGTTATTAGTCTTTGCGTTTTGTTTGGGGTTTGGCACCACGATAGCTGAACCTGCATTAACCGCGGTAGCGGAAGAAGCCTCAGAAGTTGCGGCTGAGGGCGGAATGATCGCTAACTCAGAGCAGTCCATGCAGGATTACGGAGAAGGACTTCGAGTAACAGTAGCTCTCTCTGTGGGGATAGCCATCGTTATCGGCGTTTTGCGTATCTTAAAAGGGTGGCCGATTCATTACATGATCATTGGTGGCTATGTAGGCGTTGTAATACTGACGTGGTTTGCACCTGAAGCCATTATTGGCGTCGCTTACGATTCCGGAGGTGTAACCACGTCCACCATAACAGTACCTTTGGTCACTGCACTGGGTGTCGGTTTAGCGTCTTCTATTAAAGGGCGTAACCCTATGGTGGATGGCTTTGGTTTAATCGCTTTTGCCTCGCTGTTACCGATGATGTTTGTGATGGTTTACGGAATGGTCGTAACATGATTTCAATTGATCATTTCCTAGACACTTTGTTATCGACCGTTCGAGACGTCGTTCCCATCGCCAGCATTATTTTTGGTTTTCAGTTAGCGGTGTTAAGGCGTCCTGTTAGCAACCTTAAGAAAGTTTTGCTTGGGTTCGTTTATGTGATTTTCGGGTTAGCTCTTTTTTTACTTGGATTAGAAATGGCGTTGTTTCCACTTGGGGAGACGATGGCTGTGCAATTAACGGCGCCGGAGTTTTTACAAGAGTTCAAAGTATCGGTAGGGAAAGCCTTAATGTGGGTCGACTATTATTGGGTTTACACCTTCGCCTTTTTTATAGGCTTTAGTACCACGATTGCAGAGCCTTCTTTAATCGCTGTAGCGATAAAAGCAAACCAAGTCTCTGGAGGCAGTATCAGTATTAACGGCTTGCGCGTAGCCGTTGCGTTTGGGGTGGCAATTGGTATTGCATTAGGGAGTTACCGGATTGTCGTGGGCGATCCCATTCATTATTACATCATCGCGGGTTACATCGTCGTTGTGATTCAAACGTTTTACGCTCCTAAGCTTATTGTTCCACTCGCCTACGATTCTGGAGGCGTAACAACTTCTACCGTCACTGTCCCACTTGTAACTGCATTAGGGTTAGGGCTTGCTTCGACCGTCCCTGGAAGAAACCCAATGATTGATGGCTTTGGCTTGATCGCGTTTGCCAGTCTATTTCCTATGATCTCTGTGATGGGCTATGCGCAAATAACCCAGTGGCTGAATAAAAACGTCTCGGAGGAAGAAGAAAATGCGCTTTAAATTGATACTTGCGTTTGTTGAAGACAGCAAAACAGACAAGGTGTTGGACGCTGCACGCGATGCTGGTGCGACCGGTGCAACAGTGATTAACAATGCTCGCGGGCAAGGTTTAAATCAAAAGCGAACGTTTTTTGGTTTAACGCTAGAAGTGCAAAAAGATGTGCTGCTGTTTGTGGTCGAGGAACATCTATCTCGACACATATTAGAGACCATTAATGAGGTTGGTGAATTTGACAGAGAGTCGGGACAGGGGATTGCTGTTCAGATCGATATTGAAGATGCAGTCGGTGTCGCGCATCAAGTCGAGACATTGACCAAAGTAGTCGAGGATGAATTATGAGTGATCAAACGATAATTAGAGTTCGAGATGTTATGGCGGCAACGTATGTAATGGTTGATGGACTGATGACCGTATACGAAGGCATAACGCTAGCGAAAAAATACCAAGTCAAAGCGCTGGTGGTGAAAAAGCGAGATGATAATGATGAATATGGCATCGTGTTGATGAATGATATCGCCAAAAAGGTGCTGGCGAATAATCGTTCTCCTCAGCGCACAAATATTTATGAAATCATGACCAAGCCCGCTTTGTGTGTCGAACCAGATATGAACGTAAAATATTGTGCCCGTTTGTTTGAGCGATTTGGCATAAGCAGAGCGCCGGTCATTGAAAGTGGCGAGGTCATTGGGATGGTGAGTTATAACAATATTGTCATCAATGGTATGGTGCGAGAAGAAGTGTAATAGGTTGATATAAATGAAAAATCAACGAATTTTTTCTCAAGTCAGCGACTGTTACAAAGAACTAAAATATTTAATATATGTTAGGTTGCATATGTGTTAATTCACCATTATTCTTTGCGCCCTAAGCCTAATGTCGAGGAATCTGTATCATGCCTTTAGTCTCTTGCCCCGTGTGTGAGAAACAAATCTCAAAACGCGCTCATGCATGTCCAGGATGCGGAGAGCCCGATCCGCTGCACCATCTAGCCAAATCAAAATTTATGTCGATGGTGTTTTGGATACTGGTGTTGGTTGGAACAGCGTATGCAGCATGGTTCTATGTTTTGCCTATGGTCATTGAATCATTGCGCTATCAGTAGTATTCAAACCGTCGTAGGTTGAGCTGCTAAAAAAATGCCGTAGAATGACCTCATACTTTTTGAGGAGACGATGTCGTGAAACTATTTTTTGCCTCAGACCTGCATGGCTCTTTGCCAGCAACTAAAGAAACCATTGATCTATTTTTGGCTTCTGGTGCGCACCACCTGATTTTGCTAGGAGATACGCTAAACCATGGGCCGCGAAACCCTATTCCGGAAGGCTACAACCCTCCACAGGTAGCAGACTTATTGAACCAATACAGTGATCAAATTATTTCTGTACGTGGCAACTGTGATAGTGAAGTAGACCAAATGCTATTGAAGTTTCCAATGATGATGGATTACTCATGGGTGCTACTTGAATCTGGCAAGAGAATCTTTTTGACTCATGGTCACTTGTACAACTCTGAAAAACGGCCGCCACTGCGTGAAGGTGATATCATCGCCCACGGTCATACACATGTTCCCGTCGCAGAGATGCAAGATGGAGCCATTATATTCAACCCAGGCTCGATGACATTCCCACGTAATGGCTTACCGAGAAGCTTTGGTACTCTAGAAGGCAATAAGCTAACGGTAAAAACGCCAGAAGGCGAAGTATTAGCACAAACCATGATTTAACGGTTTTACTAAGTAAAAAATAGGGAGCGAATTGCTCCCTATTTTGTGTCTGAATGTCCTAAATCGCGTTCTGGGTCGATAATGTCTCTTACGCGCTGTTTTAGCACCTTGGCTTCAGGAAAGCCGCTGTCTTTTTTCCGTTCCCAAATTTGCTGGCCATTACAGAAAATTTCGAAGCGACCACCTGTGTCCGGGTGTAAGCTGATTGTTTCTATTTCTTCGCTAAAAGTATGCAGTAATTCTTGCGATAGCCAAGTTGAACGCAACATCCAGTTGCACTGGCGGCAGTAATAAATATCAATGATTGCTTTATCCATGAAACTTTCCTTTTAATCTTTTTAAACCAGCAACTTGATGCCCACGGCAAACGTGAGAATTTCGAATGCAACTTTAATCACTCTGTTACTGTATCGAGTCGCGGCCCATGCGCCTAAACTGCCGCCTAGAAATGAGCTTAACAATAAAACAGGCATCCAAGCCCAGTGAATAGGGGCCCCTGCCTGTACGACGGCAATGCCTCCAATGCCATTCCAAAACAGGCCGACACAAATCATGGTGTAAGCAACGGCTTGTTTGTAGTCGTAACCAAACCAGCGCACCAAAAATAGTGTCACGAGCAAACCAGAACCTGCGGTAAGAGATCCGTTAATGATGCCGATAAACAGTAAGCCAATTCCACCAATAACCCAACCGATAGGATGACGGTTACGTATTACTTCAGCTTGGCCTAGCGATGTCTTAAATCGCGAGTAGATACCTAGCGCTAGGATCATCGTGCCGAGCATCTTTTCCGCGATACCATCAGGGATCTGTACAATTAAGTTAGCCCCTAAAATCACGCCAATACTACCGGACAAGATAAGGTAGAGCGCGATTTTCCATTTAATAGTGCCTGATCTTAAATGCGTGCTTGCTGCGCCTAAGCCTAAAGCAACCGAAGCCACCTTATGTGTGCCTAGCGCAACGGAGAACGGTAAGCCGAGAAAGATGAGTAAAGGGAATTGAAGCAAGCCTGCTCCGCCACCAGAAAGTGAAGCCAGCGTGTTGGCGATTAGTGAACCGAAAAAGAGAGTAGTGGTATCTAGCCAATCCATAAGCAAAACAAAGGGGGCGTCTTGCCCCCTTATCATCCAATCAAAATTAGTTTTTAAACAGTACCGAAGAACCGTGGTTCAAGCTAGTGAGCAATAGTGTTTTTTCGTTCACGACGTCAATACGACGACTTTGCTCCGCATCTAGCTTAAAAATTTGAGTAATTAAACGTAGCTGTGCTTCGGAAAAGTCTTTTGATTGAGAAGATGAAATATCTTTAAACTCCGAAGGCGAGACCAACAAATAGTTGTCACTTACTTCCCAGCGGCCTTTTTCCGAGATATTTATCGTTGATTCTGCGGTTGAACCTTGAGCGAATAGTTTGATATTTGCTACGCGAATATAGTCACCATTAGGGAGATATTTCACGTTTGATTCAACATTAACTCGGCGTAGTGGGCCGACAGTATCGTCAGGCAAGCTGTCTGTAATGACTGTCACCATGGTCGACTGCCATTCGTTTGCTGTGAGGAGCTGCTCCACTTTTAGGTCACTTCCCCAATACAACCAACTGCTGAAAAGAACGGATACGGCCAAAACCGCAGATGCTAATTTAATCTTCATATTGGCCTCCTTTATTTGCAGATGTCTGTTGGATCGTTTTGACCTGCGAAAATACGCAGTGTTACGTTCTCGTAAGAGTGGTTACTGTCATGAATATAGTTCAGAATCAGCTGGTTATTTTGTCCACCAGTGGCAATCACTTCAACTGGCAACGAGTCTTCTGCATGGTGCTTCACGTAGCGCTCAATGCATTGCTCTATTGAAGGCAACCAGTTGTTGATTTGAGGGTGATTTACAGGTGTCATCACTGGTACATTTTGATACTCACCAATCTGACGGAATTGGGATTCCGCAGGGTTCGTGAATAACAATACGCAAACAGGAAGCAGCAGAGACAAAAAGATAATGACACGCGGTAGCCAGTTAATCGTGTTAGATGCTGGCTTCGGCTGAGTTTTAGTCGGCTCTACTTGAGGCTCAAGATCAGCAGTAGTATCGGTCACTATCTCTGTTGGTGGTGTATCGCTCGCTTCTAACTCCACTGCTGGCGCTTCGTGTTCAGAAGCGGTTTCTTCAACGTCAGTGTTAGAGTCAGTAGAAAATGGGCTCAAGCGTTCCACTGAACAAATGAGTTGGTAGCCACGTTTAGGTACCGTTTTAACAAACTCTGGAGATTTTGTTGAATCCTTCAACATCTTACGCAGAGTAGAAATCGCTTGAGTCAGGCTTGAGTCATCCACCTCAAAACCTTGCTCACGCCAAACAAACTCGTGAAGCTCGTTACGGGTTAAAACTTCGTTTGGTCTCTCTGCCAACATCAGAAGTATACGGCTTTCGTTGCTTCCTAATCGTACAACGTCGTTGCCGTTTTGTTGGTCAGCGAGCGAATTACTATTTGGATCAAAGGTGAACCTTTGAGCAAGTAGAAATTTGGTGCCAATGTTAGTCATTTAGTTCTTCTTAGATGGATGATGTTGTAATTATGGTGATTTATGTCACAAAATTACCGGGGCGCTTGGAGTGCGCACGACATTTTAGATGCTTTTAGACGGGTAGGATAATTAAAATTTTCTAAAAAAACACCGTTTTTAGCAATATTGACCTTGAATTTACATTTGTCAGCCACATGTTAAATGACATCTCGGTAAGGTGATTTCAAGGGGAAAGTCACAAACTTGTCCCTATGAAAAAGCCAATTAGTTTAGATGTTATGGAGCACACATGAGCGAAACCGTATCTCAAAATAAAGAAACTCGTGGTTTTCAATCAGAAGTAAAACAACTACTGCATTTAATGATCCATTCTCTTTATTCAAATAAAGAGATCTTTTTGCGCGAGCTGATCTCTAACGCATCAGATGCATCAGACAAACTGCGCTTTCAGGCGTTATCTAACCCAGATCTATACGAAGGTAATGCAGACCTTTGCGTGAAACTGTCGTTTGATGAAAGCGCAAATACCTTAACCATTTCTGATAACGGTATCGGTATGAGCCGTGATGATGTGATTGAGCACTTAGGAACAATCGCAAAATCTGGAACAGCCGAGTTTTTCTCAAAGCTATCTGAAGAGCAGAGCAAAGACTCTCAGCTTATTGGTCAGTTTGGTGTTGGTTTCTACTCGGCATTTATCGTTGCTGACGCCGTTACCGTGCGCACTCGCGCTGCGGGTCTAGCCGCTGATGAAGCGGTACAATGGCACTCAGCGGGTGAAGGTGAGTACACCATCGAAAACATTACCAAAGAGTCACGTGGTACCGACATCATTCTTCATATGCGTGAAGAGGGTAAAGAGTTTTTGAATGAGTGGCGTCTACGTGACGTTATCAGTAAGTACTCTGATCACATCGGCATTCCTGTTTCAATCCAAACTGTCGTTCGTGATGACGAAGGCAAGGAAACAGATGAGAAAAAGTGGGAGCAAATCAACAAAGCCCAGGCACTGTGGACGCGTAACAAATCTGATATTTCAGAAGAAGAGTATCAAGAGTTCTACAAGCACGTATCACATGACTTTGCCGATCCCTTGGTCTGGAGTCATAACCGTGTAGAAGGTAAAAACGACTACACGAGCTTACTATACATCCCATCGAAAGCACCTTGGGATATGATGAACCGCGACCACAAATCAGGCTTGAAACTGTACGTACAGCGCGTATTCATTATGGACGATGCAGAGCAATTTATGCCGTCATACTTACGCTTCGTACGTGGTTTAATAGACTCAAACGATTTACCGCTAAACGTATCGCGTGAGATCTTACAAGACAATAAAGTGACTCAGTCTCTACGTAATGCTTGTACTAAGCGCGTGCTAACGATGCTTGAACGTATGGCCAAGAATGACGAAGAGAAATACCAATCATTCTGGAAAGAGTTTGGTCTTGTGATGAAAGAGGGCCCTGCGGAGGACTTTGCAAACAAAGAGAAAGTTGCAGGTTTATTGCGCTTTGCCTCAACTGAAGTGGACTCTTCTGAGCAAACTGTGGGCTTGGCGTCTTACGTTGAGCGCATGAAAGAAGGTCAAGATAAGATCTACTACTTGACGGCAGACAGCTATGCAGCTGCGAAAAACAGCCCTCACTTAGAACAGTTCAAAGCGAAAGGCATTGAAGTTATCTTGATGTACGACCGCATTGATGAGTGGCTGATGAACTACTTAACTGAGTTTGATGGTAAACAGTTCCAGTCAATCACTAAAGCTGGGCTTGATCTAAGTCAGTTTGAAGATGAAGCAGAAAAAGAGAAGCAAAAAGAAACCGAAGAAGAGTTTAAGTCGGTTGTAGAGCGCACGAAGTCTTACCTAGGCGATCGTGTGAAAGAAGTTCGTACCACCTTCAAACTCGCATCTACGCCTGCTGTTGTGGTAACGGACGATTACGAAATGGGTACTCAAATGGCGAAGCTTCTTGCGGCAGCTGGTCAAGCTGTGCCGGAAGTGAAATACATCTTTGAGCTAAACCCTGAGCACAAATTGGTTAAGCGTATGGCTGACGAAGCCGATGAAGAAGCGTTTGGTCGCTGGGTTGAAGTTCTGCTTGGTCAGGCAATGCTAGCGGAGCGAGGCTCTATTGAGGATCCAACAGAGTTCTTAGGAGCCGTTAATCAACTTTTGACTAAGGTGTAATAACCTCTGCAAATCAAAAAGCTCGCATTTCGCGAGCTTTTTGTTTGTTGTCGCAAAATTTTGCATCTCAAGTGCTGAGTTAATAATCAATAGGGCGTGAAAGAGGGTACTGTTAACATTCTTTAGTCTTAATACACTCTTTGCTCAGAGAACCTGTGATAGAATCTGCGACTTGAATGTGAGTAATAAGGCGTGTATTTTTGCTCGCCTATATACGTTATACCGAAACTTATCGTTGCAGGTGCTTCTCAGGTTTGATGTCTAAGAGGTCAGCTATTGTGAGCTTCGGTATAAATCTTAAATATTAAAGAGGATAAATCATGCGCATCATTCTTCTAGGTGCTCCAGGTGCAGGTAAAGGCACACAAGCAAACTTCATCATGGAAAAATACGGTATTCCACAAATCTCTACTGGTGATATGCTTCGTGCTGCTATCAAAGCAGGTACAGAGCTTGGTAAACAAGCTAAAGCTGTTATTGACGCTGGTCAGCTAGTTTCTGATGAAATCATCCTTGGTCTTATCAAAGAGCGCATCGCTCAAGAAGACTGTGCAAACGGTTTCCTACTAGATGGTTTCCCACGTACTATCCCTCAAGCTGACGGCCTAAAAGAAATGGGCGTAGACGTAGACTACGTTATCGAATTTGACATTGCAGACGATGTAATTGTTGAGCGTATGGCTGGTCGTCGTGCTCACCTTCCTTCTGGTCGTACTTACCACGTGGTTTACAACCCGCCTAAAGTGGAAGGTAAAGATGATGTAACTGGTGAAGATCTTGTTGTTCGTGATGACGACAAAGAAGAAACAGTACGTGCTCGTCTAGGTGTTTACCACGAGCAAACTGCGCCGCTAATCAACTACTACGGCAAAGAAGCTGAAGCAGGCAAGACTAAGTACCTTAAGTTTGATGGTACTAAGCAAGTAGCTGAAGTTAGTGCGGATATCGAGAAAGCACTATCTTAATTTGCTGAAGTCAAAAATTTAATATTTTGATATATTGAAAGCGGCCCAAGTGGTCGCTTTTTTTAGTTTACTCGTAAACATATATCTAATTAACTTCAGCTCGGCTATTCGTTACTTCGAGGTTACTTAAATATATGAACCAAGCCGTTTACCATGAATAGGATGTTATGAAAGAGAATAATAAACAGGGTGTACTCCTAGTTAACCTGGGAACTCCTGACGCACCAACCGCTCCTGCCGTAAAGCGCTTTTTAAGTCAGTTTCTTCATGATCACCGAGTGGTAGACATGACTCGATGGCTTTGGTGTCCACTATTGCACGGCGTTATCCTTCCTATCCGAGCTCCTAAAGTTGCCAAACTCTATCAATCAGTATGGATGGAAGAGGGCTCGCCGTTGATGGTGTACTCTAAACGCCAAACGGAAAAGTTGGCACAAAAGCTTGATATACCTGTAGAGCTTGGTATGACGTATGGTAACCCAAGTTTGCAATCAGGCTTTGAAGCCCTATTGGCGCAAGGCGTTGATGAAGTCATTGTTTTACCGTTGTATCCGCAATACTCGGGCACAACAACGGCAGCGGTTTCTGACGGAATCACTAAAGCATTTAAGAACCTGCCTGTGATGCCAGGCTTTAGCTTTATTCGTGATTATTACAATCACCCGAAATATATTGAAGCGTTAGCGCATTCAGTTCGTGAACATTGGCAAAAGAATGGTCAGGGAGATTACCTGCTGTGTTCTTATCATGGTATTCCAAAACGTTATGCTGACAATGGTGATGTTTACCCACAGCATTGTGAAGAGACGACTCGCTTGCTTGGGAAAGCGTTAGGTTTAAGCGAACAACAAATTGGCATGACGTATCAGTCCCGATTTGGGAGAGAAGAGTGGCTTCAACCTTATACCGATAAGACCCTAGAGGCACTTCCTGCAAAGGGTGTGAAAAATATTAATGTTGTGACCCCTGCATTTTCTTCAGATTGTTTAGAGACGTTGGAAGAGATCTCGGAAGAGTGTAAAGAGATTTTCCTTGAAGCAGGTGGTGAAAACTTTACCTACATCCCTTGTTTGAACGATAGTGAACTTCATATCGAGATGATGGTTGAGTTAGTTCAATCTAAACTTTAGATACAAAAAAGGGTCGCAATAGCGACCCTTTCTACGTTTAGTTGAGCGATCAAGCAACTTGTACTTGCTGCTCTTCTACTTGCTCTGCCGTGCTGTGCGTATTTTCAGCGCCATGCATCCAGCGAACGAGTGTATTAGAGAATAGGAGCAAAATTACGCCACTTACGGTTGCGCTGACCGCAATACCACTAAAGATAGCCATAGCGCCTAACTCGCCTACGTGAGAACCCACATAGCCCGCAACATAGTTAGCAATCGCATTACAGCCAAACCATGCACCCATCATAAGTGAAGCTAAGCGAAGCGGTGCTAATTTAGTCACCAATGAAAGACCAATTGGAGATAAACACAGCTCGCCTAATGTGTGGAAGAAGAAAGCGCCGACCAACCATAACATCGATGTTTTTACTGTTGTATCTCCACCTTGTTCTAGCACTGCGCCAACCATACAAAGGAAACCAATCGCTAAGAAAAATAGTGCCATTGCAAATTTCACTGGCGAAGTGGGTTCACGTTTACCCAATTTTACCCAAAGGACAGCCAGAACTGGCGCTAGAGTAATAATGAAAAATGGGTTTAGTGATTGGAACCACGCAGCAGGAACTTCAAAACCACCAATCATGCGATCAGTATATTGTTGAGTGTAGATGTTCATCAGGCCACCTGCTTGTTCAAAGCCTGCCCAGAAGACAATAGTGAATAAGCTCATGACCAGAATTACTTTTAGTCGATTCACTTCTTCTTTGGTGAGTGGCTGCTTCGTGGTGGCGTTTTTGTTATTTAGATCTCGTTTCGCCGCTGGTTCGCGGCCAATATCACCAAGCCATGATTGAGCCAGTACCATTTGCATCACTAGGCTAACCAGCATACCCACACCAGCGGCAACAAAGCCAGCTTTCCAACCGTAAGAGGTTGTCACAGAGCCAGAAACGACGCCGGCAAGTAATGCACCTAAGTTGATACCCATATAAAAGATAGTGAATGCGCCGTCACGACGGTTGTCACCTTCTTGATAAAGGTCGCCAACCATGGTTGAGATATTTGGCTTAAAGAGACCGTTACCAGTGATAAGTAGGCCAAGACCTAAATAGAAACTGTGTAGCGAACCAATACCTAAAGCATCAGCAGGAAGTGCAAGAGTAAACTGGCCGATGGCCATTAACGCGCCACCAAGCAAAATTGAGCGACGTTGACCTAAATAGTTATCTGCTAGGTAACCACCGATAAGAGGCGTGATATACACAAGCCCTGTGTATATGCCGTATAGGTCTAATGCGTCTTTGGTTGACCAGCCAAGGCCGCCATTCATTGTTGTATCAGTAAGGTAAAGCACGAGAATGGCACGCATTGCGTAGTAAGAAAAGCGTTCCCACAGTTCTGTACCGAACAATAAGAACAGGCCACGTGGATGACCAAAATATTGATGTTGGTTTGACATAAGCTCTTCTAATAATAGTTATTACATTTTTTAACGACTTCTACGTATACAATGCAATTCAACGAGTGACAAATAATAAAATTTTGCCATTCAACTATTTTTGTTTGTTAAGTGGCTGTTTTTGATTAGATTTGCAGATTATATGATGGTGTATTGGTTGTGTCACAAACTTAATTTCCATTTTTGCCTATGGACTTCTTTATCGTAAGTTGCTGAAAAATGTCGTTAATGCGAGCGATGTATAATCATACTTTTATAGATAAACTGAATATCAATGACTCAACTTTGGCTTAATGCTAGGATAAAAACAAAATAGAATTGGCTAGTAAAAAGATGAAACGTTGGTATCTACTTTATTGTAAACGTGGGGAGCAGGTTAGGGCGAAACAACACCTTGAAAACCAAGGTGTAGAATGCTTTTATCCAACTGTAGAAGTTGAGAAGATTTTGCGCGGTAAAAGACAAAAAGTCGAGGAACCGCTGTTTCCTTGTTACGTATTCGCTTACTTTGATTATGAGCAAGGGCCAAACTTCACCTCAGTCCGCTCTACTCGAGGTGTTGTTGACTTTGTGCGTTTTGGTGCTCAACCGAAAGAAGTTCAAGGTGACTTGGTCTTCGAATTGATGCAGCTAGAAAAGTGTTGTAATGACAATACCGTTTCTGAATGCATGCCAAAACCAGGCGATCAAATTAGAGTTAAAAGCGGTCAATTTGCGGGCATAGATGCCATCTTCCAAGAACAAGATGGTGAGAAACGCTCAATTATGCTAGTTCAGATGATCACCAAGCGTGTGCCTGTCAGCATAGACAATAGTGATTTAGATTTAAAATAGCCTAATTCCATCAAACATAAAAAGAGGTGCAAAAGCACCTCTTTTTGATCGTATCTAATTTTTTGTCTGTTTTAAAAGGGTTGGACGAACCAACCCTTATCTTTATCGTAGAGAATTAGTATGAGTCGTTGTGAACGGTCTGTACTGCACGACCTGATGGGTCAACACAGTTTTGGAACGATTCATCCCATTCAATCGCCTTCGCTGAAGAACACGCTACTGAAGGGCCTCCTGGTACACACTCTGCTGCTGATGGAAGTGGGAATAACTCTTCAAAGATTTCACGGTACACGTAGCCTTCTTTTGTCGTTGGCGTGTTGTATGGGAATCGATATTGAGCTGTTTCCATCTGCTGGTCTGTCACTTTCTGTTCTGCTACTTCTTTCAGCGTATCGATCCAGCTGTAGCCAACGCCATCAGAGAACTGCTCTTTTTGACGCCATGCGATCGATTCTGGCAGGTAGTGCTCGAAGCACTCACGAAGGATGTGTTTCTCCATTTTACCGTTGCCACACATCTTGTCTGCTGGGTTCAAGCGCATTGCTACATCAATGAACTCTTTATCTAGGAAAGGTACGCGTCCTTCAACTCCCCATGCTGCCAGCGACTTGTTAGCACGAGCACAGTCGAACATGTTCAGAGCAAGCAGTTTACGCACAGTCTCCTCGTGGAACTCTTTCGCGTTTGGCGCTTTGTGGAAGTAAAGGTAGCCACCAAAGATTTCGTCAGCGCCCTCACCAGACAATACCATCTTGATACCCATCGCTTTGATCTTACGACCCATTAAGAACATAGGTGTTGATGCGCGGATAGTCGTCACGTCATACGTTTCAATGTGGTAAATCACGTCACGAATCGCGTCCAAACCTTCTTGAATCGTGTACGTCATTTCGTGGTGAACGGTACCAATTTGGTCGGCAACTTCGCGAGCTGCTTTCAGGTCAGGCGCGCCTTCTAGGCCAACAGCAAAAGAGTGCAGTTGAGGCCACCAAGCTTCAGACTTTTCATCATCTTCAATACGCATCGCTGCAAAGCGTTTTGCTACCGCAGATGTAATAGAAGAATCTAGACCACCTGAAAGAAGCACACCGTAAGGCACGTCAGTCATTAGTTGGCGTTTAACAGCCGCTTCTAGCGCTTCCGTCAATTCTTCTTTGCTAGTGCTGTTACCTTGTACTGCTGCGTACTCGTTCCAGTCACGAACATAGTAACGTGTTGGCTGAGTATCTTTAGAGCTGTAGTAGCTACCAGGAGGGAATT
Organism: Vibrio sp. 1874; assembly: GCF_033344395.1. Lineage (NCBI taxonomy): Bacteria > Pseudomonadati > Pseudomonadota > Gammaproteobacteria > Vibrionales > Vibrionaceae > Vibrio > Vibrio sp. 1874. Next base: position 119,717 of record NZ_JAWPOR010000011.1, on the reverse strand, counting down.
CACTTACTGTTTTACATACTGGAACAAGAGCCTTCATCTCTGATGCCACATAGTAGTTACCATGTTCATCGTGACCTTGATAAAGAGGGATAATACCAATATGGTCACGGCCGACTAAATACTCATCTTTTTCTTCGTCGTAGAGCACAAAAGCGAAAATACCGTTTAGTTCTTCAAGGAGATCTGCACCCATATCTTGGTAAAGTGCAAGAATGACTTCACAGTCTGAATCGGTTTGAAATTCGTACTTTCCTTCGTAACGAGCACGAATTTCTTTATGGTTGTAGATTTCACCATTGACGGCAAGGATGAGCTTCTTATCAGGGCTGTATAGCGGCTGTGCACCACTATTTAGACCAACAATCGCCAAGCGCTCGTGCGCTAAAATAGCACGCTCTGAAGAGTAAATCCCAGACCAGTCTGGGCCACGGTGACGAAGTTTTTTCGACATCTCTAATGCGATAGGGCGCAATGCGGCTGCATCGCTTTTAATGTCTAAAATGCCAAATACTGAACACATACTACATCCTTACTAAACTAAACAATTTCTAATCGGTATGGTTTAAATTTGCCATTACTAATAAAAAAAGCAACGTTTTGTGATTAAAAAAATGATAAAAGGCCTTGTTGTATGGAAAATATTTAACTCAACCGTTGTTTTGGTGAATGAGATCAAGGTTTGGTATAAAAACTATACAAAAAAGGCTTTCTATCAATAGAAAGCCTTTCAAAAAATATCAGTGCTGTTGCTTATTTAATTGGTGTGAATTTAGGCTGAAGTTGTTTACAGACGTGTCGAGCAAAACCGCTACCAGCTTCACTATATATATTGAATGCTGCGTCAACGCCATTTTCAAGTAAGCCTTGCAATTGATCTGGGTATTCGGCGATAGCGGCAATTTGCCCCTTATATTTTCTGCGTTTAAGCTGCTCAAGTGCTGTTTGGTTACCTTGATGATGTGGCATTGCAAGCAGAACCAGTTTTACATGACCTGTATCTAAAATTCGCTCCCAGAAATCCGGGTCGGTGGCATCACCAGAAATCACATTTCTTCCTTCTGAACGATGATGATGTGCAGCGTCTTCACGAATTTCTATACCCAATGAAATTTTGCCATAGCGTGAGCGTAGCTCATCATAAGCGCCCGTTCCAATACGCCCCATACCTAAGATCAATACTTGGGCATGACCTGGGTTGATGAGTTGGTCGCGTTGATTGAGCTTTTCTACCGCTGTCTCTTGCAGCCACTTACCTGAATGTTGATAAATTTTATGGCTAAGGCGGTTAAGTGGCGCGGAAATTACAAAGGATACCGACACCGCAACCGCAATCGCAGCAAGCATATCACTTGGCATCCAGCCCATTTTATAGGCCAACCCTGCAACAATAAGACCAAACTCACTGTAGTTAAATAGTGATAAAGAGGCGAGCAAAGAGGTACGTACTCGAAACTTAAAATGATTAATAGTGACGAAGTACAAGAGTCCTTTGATTGGTAGCAGTAAGATAAATAGCAGGGCGAGAACGACGCCATTCACGCTCAATGAGGCGGATAAACCAATGTTTAAAAAGAAGCAGACTAAAAAGAGCTCCTTCATATTGAATAATGACTTGGATAGTTCTGAGGCTTTTGGGTGACCTGCGAGTAGCATGCCTAAAATTAGCGCGCCCAAGTCTGGTTTCATCCCGACCAACTCGAATAGCCCAGCACCGACAACAAGCGCGAAGAAAATACCGAATAGCACCAGCATTTCGCCGTGGCCAACTTTATCGAGCAGCTTATAGAATAGGGGACGAAGGAAAGGCAGTGCGAACAAACCGATGGCATACCATTCTGGGACTTTTCCGGTTGAAGCAGTCAGGAATACTACGGCAAAAATATCTTGCATAACCAAGATACCGATCGCGAGTGTGCCGTAGGTCGCGTTCATTTCGCCTTTTTCTTGCAATGCTTTTACGGCAAAAACGGTACTAGAGAACGATAGTGCAAAAGCTAAAAGCAGGATTTGGCTGCCGTCCATACTGGCTAGCGAAGTCAAGCCCAGTAGTTTTAAGCCGGATAACGCTAGGGCAAAAAAAGCGGTAGAGAGTATGTTGTGGGCGGTTGCCCCTCCCCATATTTCTTTGGACAGCAGGGTTTTTACATCGAGTTTGAGTCCAATAGTAAACAGAAGAAGAGTAACACCAAGATCTGCGAGAGTGACAATAACGTCATTGCTTTGGTAACCAAATGCATGCAAGCCAAATCCAGCTAGTAGAAAACCAACGAGGGGAGGGAGGCTGCATTTAAGCGCAATAAAACCAGCTAAAAAAGCGGCTGTAATTAGAATAATTTCCATACTGTTGAGCTGTATTCCTGATATACAAAAACGGGCTGTGAAAACACAGCCCGAGATTGTAACTCAATTGGTTGTATAAACTTAGTCTTCCAGTAACTTTTGTAACAAAACTCCGTTTAGCATAGCGCGTTTAATCATCGCAAATGCGCCCATCGTTGGCTGCTTATCAATGTGAGAAGCCACGATAGGGAGGTCGTTATGGAAAGTTTTAAGAGATTGATTCTCTACGTTGCGTTGAATTGCAGGGAAAACAATATCTTGTGCTGCAGTAATATCGCCAGCAATTACAATTTTCTGTGGATTAAATAAGTTAACCGTAATCGCAATCGCTTTACCTAGCTGGTTGCCCACTCGCACTAAACTCTGTTTCGCAAGTTCATCACCATTCATTGCGTGCTGACATACCGCTTCAATTGTGATGTTTTCAAGGTCGGTTAAGCTTGATTCGTATCCTTGAGTAATCAGTTGCTTCACTCGTTGAATAATCGCTGGGTTTGCAGCTACGGTTTCTAAACAGCCAAAGTTTCCACATTGGCATTGCTCACCAAGCGGGTCAATTTGGATATGACCAATTTCACCGACGTTGCGGTTAAAACCAAGAAAAACCTGGCCGTTAACGATAATACCTGCGCCAGTACCGCGGTGGACGCTAACCAAAATAGAATCCTGGCAGTCTTGGCTTGCTCCAAAGTAGTGCTCAGCCAACGCCATGCCACGTACGTCGTTGCCAACAAAGCATGCTGTATTAAACTTCTCTCCAACAATTTCACCGAGAGCAAGATTATCGATATCGGTATTAGGCATGTATTCGACCACGCCAGTTGTTGGGTTAACAAGGCCCGGTAAAGTGATGCCGATAGCGATGAGTTGATCAATTTTGTCTTCGCAACGGTTTACGAAATCTTTTAATAAATCGATAAGTCCTGCGATTAAGTCTGCTTGGTTAGTGTAGTGCAGTTCATGCTGATCTTCTGCCAGCGCGGTACCACCTAAATCGTATAAACTGAACTGTACGTAATCTCGACCTAAGCGAACGGCAATCGAATGAAAAGGTTTGACTTCAGTAGTCAAAGAGATCGCACGACGACCACCAGTTGAAGCTTGTTGGGCGACCTCCTTAATAAGGCCGCGCTCTAAAAGTTGGCGGGTTATTTTGGTAACACTAGCAGGCGCGAGCTGACTCACGTCCGCGACTTGAATACGGGAGATAGGACCTTGCTGATCAATCAGCCTATATACCGCAGCGCTGTTAAGCTGTTTTACTAAATCTACATTACCAATCTGTCCGCCATTCATGCTTAATTTTGCTCGTATTGTCCGTTAACAACCGTCGCTTTTACTTTAAAGTCACGATCGAAAATAGTCAGGTTTGCAACCATCCCTTTTCGAACTCGGCCAAGGCGATCCTCAACACCAATTGCTGTTGCTGGGTATAACGTGGCCATTCGTAGAGCTTCGTCTAAAGCGATCCCCGCGTGCTCAACTGAATTCTGAACTGCTTCAATCATTGTCAAAGCTGAGCCGCCTAGCGTGCCATTTTCATCAACACACTTACCATCTCGGTAATATACTTTCTTACCGACAAAAATAAAGTGATCAATGTTAGCACCTGCTGGAGCTGTGGCATCCGTCACCAAAACAAGCTTTTCACCTTTGATTTTATGAGCAATTCGGATGTTTGCGTAGTCGACGTGAAAACCATCAGCAATAATGCCAGCATATACGTCAGGAGTATCGTAAATTGCACCAACAACTCCTGGTTCACGACCAACCATTGGTGTCATTGCATTAAAGAGGTGTGTAGCAAAAGTAATGCCTGCTTCAAAGCTTTTACGTGCTTCGGCGTAGGTTGCATTTGTGTGGCCAATTGAAACTACGATGCCAGCAGCCTTTAATCGCGCAATATGCTCTGGGTCGTTATGCTCAGGTGCTAGTGTTACTTTCGCTACGATATCGGCGTTTGTGCAGATAAGGTCGATCATGCTTTCGTCTGATGGGCGAATAAAATCTACGTTATGGATGCCTTTTTTCGCGACGTTAAGGTAAGGACCTTCGAGGTGTAAACCAAGCGATTGATTTTGATACTTGTTGTGGTACTCACGAGCTGCGGCAATTGCAGTTCGCATATCTTCATCAGATGACGTAATGAGTGTTGGCAGGAAGCTAGTACAGCCAGATTTGAGGTTTGCCTGGTGCATGATTTGCATGGTTTCAGGGGTAATTGCATCGTTTAGCATTACACCGCCACAACCGTTCAACTGCAGATCGATAAAGCCTGGACTTAGATTAGCGCCTGCAAGGTCTTTTAGTTCGATGCTTTGAGGTAGCTCAGAAACCGGCACAATAGATTGAATAAGATCGTTTTCGATGATGACCGCATGATCGGTAAGAACATCACTACCGGTATAAATTTTACAGTTACTTAGCGCGTACATAGTCAGCTAGTCCTTATAGATGAGAATTCAATTTCTATATCGTTATCTAAGTAGAGACTGCTTCAGTCATATGGGTACTTAGTTTGTATCACTGAATTAGATAACGAGTCACATACAGCAAGTCGCGTTTTATCGATGTTATTGTCATAGTAACTAACTGAAAAGTAATAATTGTATGGTTTTTTATGATTCTTTTTCAGAGCAAAGTTACAGTGATTTACCCGCCTAGATACCAAAATAACACTGATTCTGCCTTGCATAAAGTGCGAGAATATTATCTTTAAAACGCCATTTTTTCGTATAATAAAATAAGTTTTATGATCTCGCTAGCAAAAACCTTCCGAAAGGGCAAATTGTGGTGATTATGATCACAAACGGTGAGCTTTTAATTTGCGGAGCAAAATTAATATCATAAACTTAGGATGACTAAATTGGACGGCTGAAATAAGTCATTCAACATAACATCTAATCCTATAGGGGGAACTTAAGGTGAACATTCTCGGATACTTCCAGAAGGTGGGTAAGGCGCTTATGGTGCCGGTTGCCACACTTCCTGCAGCAGCAATACTCATGGGTATTGGCTACTGGATCGACCCAAATGGCTGGGGCGCAAACAGTGCACTTGCTGCATTTCTTATTAAAGCTGGTGCAGCGATCATTGACAACATGTCAGTATTGTTCGCTGTTGGTGTTGCTTACGGAATGTCTAAAGACAAAGATGGCGCCGCTGCACTTTCAGGCTTCGTGGGCTTCTTAGTTGTCACAACGCTTTTGGCCCCTGGTGCAGTATCACAAATTCAAGGCATTGACCCAAGTGAAGTACCTGCTGCATTTGGTAAAATCAATAACCAGTTCGTAGGTATCTTGGTTGGTATTGTTTCTGCTGAGTTGTACAACCGTTTTTCTCACGTAGAGCTGCACAAAGCACTGGCGTTTTTCTCTGGTAAGCGTCTTGTACCTATCCTAACGTCTTTTGCTGGTATCGTTATTGCGTTCATCCTGATGTACGTTTGGCCATCAGTTTACGGCGGTCTGGTCAGTTTTGGAGAAAGCATTCAAGGTATGGGTGAAGCAGGTGCAGGTGTTTATGCATTCTTCAACCGTCTTCTAATTCCTGTTGGTCTGCACCATGCACTAAACTCAGTGTTCTGGTTTGATGTTGCTGGTATTAATGACATTCCAAACTTCCTTGGCGGTGCGAAATCATTAGCTGAAGGCACGGCAACGGTAGGTGTTACAGGGATGTACCAAGCGGGCTTCTTCCCAATCATGATGTTTGGTTTACCAGGCGCTGCTCTAGCGATGTACCATACTGCGAAATCAAAGAATAAAGAGAAAGTGGCATCTATCATGATTGCGGCTGCGTTTGCTTCATTCTTTACAGGTGTAACAGAACCACTTGAATTTGCATTCATGTTCCTTGCTCCAGGACTGTACGTTCTTCACGCAGCGCTGACTGGTCTATCAGTTTATATCGCGGCATCAATGCAGTGGATTGCAGGTTTCGGTTTCTCTGCTGGTTTAGTCGACTTAGTATTGTCGACTCGTAACCCGCTAGCGGTAAACTGGTACATGCTCATTGTACAAGGTCTTGGTTTCTTTGCGGTTTACTACTTCGTGTTCCGTACCGTGATTGTTAAGTTTGGCCTTAAAACACCGGGACGTGAAGATGATGAAGAAGCTTCATCTAACGTGGCTGGATCAAGCAATTCTTCAGAGCTTGCTCGTCAGTACTTGAAAGCACTTGGCGGTCATGACAACCTAAGTTCTATCGATGCCTGTATTACTCGTTTGCGCCTTTCTGTGAAAGATATGAGCGTTATCAATGAGAAAACTCTGAAAGATCTTGGAGCTATGGGAGTTGTGAAGCTAGGTACAAACAACCTACAAGTTATCCTTGGTCCACTAGCAGAGATTGTTGCTGGTGAGATGAAGAATGTATCTAAAGATGAAGACTTAAGTGGTGTTCAGTTACCAGCTTAACTGTTTAATAGTGGTGCGATTGTTTGTTATTGGTATTGCAAACAATTGATACTACAACATCGCAAAAGGCCTCCGCAGGAGGCCTTTTTTCGTTTAGGCCCTTTGAATCTGCTTTGCTTTCACGCCAACTCAATAAATATTGTCGTTTTAGAGCGAGTTCTTGTTGTCTAATTGCTTAGAATTGTGGATCATTAGGAACAATGTACTCTGTGAAACCATACTTGGATACAGGGTTCCGTTTTCTCTGACAATACTAATATTTTTGAGGTGCTATAGATGAGTGAAGCTGATGCTCGTCCATCAAACTTTATTCGCCAGATCATTGATAAAGATCTAGCGGATGGTAAACACACTAGCGTGCATACTCGATTCCCGCCGGAGCCAAATGGCTACCTGCATATCGGTCATGCTAAGTCTATCTGTTTGAACTTCGGTATTGCTCAGGACTACCAGGGTCAATGTAATCTGCGTTTCGACGATACAAACCCTGAAAAAGAAGACATCGAATACGTTGAGTCTATCAAGAAAGATGTAAACTGGTTGGGCTTTGAGTGGAGTGGTGAAGTATGTTACTCATCAAACTACTTCGATAAGCTTTACGAATATGCAATTGAATTGATTAACAAAGGCTTAGCGTACGTAGATGAGCTAAGTCCAGAGCAAATTCGTGAATACCGCGGCACACTAAAGGCGCCAGGTAAACCAAGTCCATACCGTGACCGTTCTGTTGAAGAGAACTTGGCGTTGTTTGAAAAAATGCGCGCTGGTGAATTTGAAGAAGGTAAAGCGTGTCTTCGTGCTAAAATCGACATGGGTTCTTCATTCATGGTCATGCGCGATCCAGTTTTATACCGTGTGCGTTTTGCTACGCACCACCAAACTGGTGATAAGTGGTGCATTTACCCAATGTACGACTTTACGCACTGTATTTCTGATGCATTAGAAGGCATTACGCACTCTATTTGTACGCTTGAATTCATGGATAACCGTCGTCTGTACGATTGGGTTCTAGACAACATCACGATCGAAAGCCGTCCACATCAATACGAGTTCAGTCGTTTAAACCTTGAATACACAGTGATGTCTAAGCGTAAGCTTAACCAGCTAGTTACTGAAAAACTGGTTAATGGTTGGGATGATCCACGTATGCCGACTGTCTCAGGTCTGCGTCGTCGTGGCTTCACACCTGCATCTATTCGTGAGTTTTGTAAGCGTATTGGTGTAACGAAGCAAGAAAATATGATCGAGTTTAGTTCATTAGAATCTTGTATTCGTGATGACCTAAACGAGAACGCTCCGCGTGCAATGGCTGTACTGGATCCTGTTAAAGTTGTTATCGAAAACTTTGAAGCAGGCGCAGTAGAAAACTTGACAGTTGCCAACCACCCAAATAAACCTGAAATGGGCGTGCGTGAAGTGCCATTCACGCGTGAATTGTGGATTGAGCGTGAAGACTTCCGTGAAGAAGCGAACAAAAAGTACAAGCGTTTAGTGCTAGGTAAAGAAGTTCGTTTACGTGGTGCTTACGTGATCAAAGCTGAGCGCGTTGAAAAAGATGCCGAAGGCAACATCACAACGATCTTCTGTTCTTACGATGCAGATACGCTAGGTAAAAACCCAGCAGATGGTCGTAAAGTGAAAGGCGTTATTCATTGGGTGTCAGCTGATAAAGCTCTTCCAGCGGAAATTCGTCTGTACGATCGTTTATTTACGGTGCCAAACCCAGGCGCAGCGGAAGATTTTGCTTCTACTATCAACCCTGAATCATTAGTTGTGATCAATGGCTTCGTCGAGCCTAGCCTAGCTTCTGCAGAAGCAGAAAAAGGTTACCAGTTTGAACGTATGGGTTACTTCTGTGCAGACTCGAAAGACTCTTCAGCAGATAATCTAGTATTCAATCGCACGGTTGGTCTACGTGATACCTGGGCAAAAATTGAGAATCAATAATCTCAATTAATGCTGAGAACGATGAAAAAATGCCAGCAAACGCTGGCATTTTTTATACCTAATCCCACAGAGTGCTATATAGATGTGCAAAACTGTGGAGAAAAAAGATGGGTGTTTAGTAGCTTTTGTTCTGTAACCAAAGTACTGACGTCTAAGGTACTGACTTCTAGAAACAAAAAACGCCAGCATGTGCTGACGTTTACTTTTTAAATTAACAAACCCTTATTTTTTCGGTTTGTGTGCATCTGGATTGTCTTTACAACCACCATCGCTACACTTGCCGTACAAGTATAAGCTGTGGTTTGTTAGTGTGACATTGTACTTAGCTGCAATCTCTTTTTGACGTTCTTCAATAAGATCGTCAGAAAATTCAATTACCTCACCACAGTCTAGGCACACTAGGTGGTCGTGGTGATGTTGAGTCGATAATTCGAAGACTGACTTTCCACCTTCAAAGTGGTGACGAGTTACAATACCAGCATCGTCGAACTGGTTTAGAACTCGGTAAACAGTTGCTAGGCCAATTTCTTCACCTAGATCAATCAACTTTTTGTACAAATCTTCAGCACTGATGTGCTGGCAGTCTGGCTGCTGAAGTACTTCTAGAATTTTTAGCCTCGGAAGGGTTACTTTTAAACCCGCATCCTTCAGCGCCTGATTATTATCTGACATATACTTTCCCGTTGGATCATCTGCAGCGATTTAACAGAATTCAATCTTCCTACCATTATAGGATAAGCGTTCGGAACATTAAACCACGAACTTCAAAGGGTTAATAGAATCTTTTTGTAAATTAGAAACAGGTCCATTATATTACAGCTCTGACCAGTTACAATTGTGTAACATTAAGCTTGGAGAGGGCAGGGATAGCGATGAATAGGCGACTAGCGAAGATATACAAACCAGGAATTGTAAAGTTCGCACTCAATATTTGGCCTCCTTTTTGGGGGGCGGGTATTAAAATCTTACATATTTCTCAAGACTTCCGTACTGTAAAGGTACGTTTAAAGCTTCGCTGGTGGAATAAAAATGCCAATCGCACCCAATATGGCGGCAGTATTTTCTCTTTAACTGATCCTATTTACTCGTTGATGCTGATGGGGATTCTACGAGAGGAATATTATGTGTGGGATAAAGAGGCAAGCATTAACTTTATTAAGCCGGGGCAAAGTGATTTGTTTGCAGAATTTGAGGTCACTGAAGGGATGCTGGAAAACATTTATCAAATGACACGGAATGGAGAAAAGTGCTTTCCTGAGTTTATTACTCATGTAAAAGATAAACAGGGGAATGTGGTTTCAGAGGTTCAACGCAAGCTTTATGTAAGAAAGAAACCTCAGTATCGCGAAGAGGAAGTACTTACCGATGCTGTGTGACAATACATACAAAAAGACCTCCAAGTGGAGGTCTTTGCATCATTCAATTTGATTAGCCTTCTAGCTCAGCTAAACACATCTCTTCATAGATCTGTTTAACCCAGCTTTCAACACGCTCGTCAGTCAATTCTGGTTGGCGGTCTTCATCAATACATAGACCTACGAATTGGCTTTCGTCACCTTCAACAAGTGCTTTAGACGCTTCAAATTCGTAGCCTTCTGTCGAGGTATGGCCAAGAATTGTGCCGCCTTTAGATTCAACGATATCACGGACTGTGCCCATCGCGTCACAGAAGTATTCTGCGTAGTCTTCTTGGTCGCCACAGCCAAAGATAGCCACTAGCTTAGTAGAGAAGTCGATTTGCTCAAGTTCAGGGAAGAAGTCATCCCAATCACATTGTGCTTCGCCGTAGTACCAAGTTGGGATACCTAGAAGAAGAAGATCGAAGTTATCAATGTCTTCTTTGCTGCTTTTCGCGATGTCTTGAACGTGAACTAGATGTTTACCTAGTTGCTTTTGAATCATCTTTGCAACGGCTTCAGTATTACCTGTGTCGCTACCGAAGAAGATACCTACACTTGCCATAGAGTCTATACCTTTACATTGTTTGTTATTGGCGATGCTACTAAGGGTTTAACCTAACCCTGAGCCTTCCCAAGTTAGCTGAATTACACCTTTTGCAATAAAGCCAGCACAGCCTAGGAAAAGGACTAACCACACAATACGACGACCAAAAACAGGTACATTGCCTTGCTTTAGCACATCTTTTATCGCCATCCCGATGAAAAAAAAGATAGCAGCAAAAAGAAGATCGAGCCCAATAGACTCGAGCATATCCATATAGTCGTAAAGCATTTTAGCCCTTCATGCCGAAAAATCTTGGGCGCACTATACCACTGTTAAACGGTAAAGTTAATGCACTACAAGAAGGGTTATTTCAATAATCTAGTGTTGCTTTTCGAATTTGTTAACTCGAAATGTATTTTCGAATGACTCTCATTACTTCTGTCGGTTTCTCGGCGTGTAACCAGTGACCAGTGCCAGCGATAATGTGTGCTTTAGCATGGTTAAATTGTCGCTTCACTGCCGGCTGATGTTCTGGCATTAAGTAGTCAGAGTCGCCGCCTTTGATAAATAAAGTTGGGATATCTGTTGGTGTGATTTCTTGCCAGCCAATAATTTGGTCATAATTCTCAAAAAGGCTCGGTACGTTAAACCGCCAATCCATCTTATCGCCATTTTTGTACAGTGATTTAGAGAGAAATTGTCTTACACCATCGAGTTCAATATGTTGAGCTAGGATATCCATGGCTTGCTGTCGATTTGCTGGTTTTTCATTAATAACAGCATGTAAGCCGTTAAAAACATTATCGTGACGGTTCGTAGTGTAGGCTACAGGCGCCATGTCGAGAACGACTAACTGCTTGACTACATTTGGAGCAATGTCCACAAGAGCCATCGCGACTTTTCCGCCCATGGAGTGACCAATAACAATAGATGGCTCAACGTTTAAGTGCTGAAGGAGCTGAGCCACATCTTTTGCCATATCGGTATAGTTATGGACTTCGGAGTGGAAAGAGAGGCCGTGATTTCTCAGATCAATACTGATCACCGTGTGATCTTTAATAAGATCGCGGGCGAGTAGACCCAGATTACTTAAACTACCAAACAATCCGTGAATCAAAACAACTGTTTGGCCTTGGCCTTCCTGCTTATAGTTGAGTAATGCTGACATTTTATCTTATTCGTGATGGGTTTAACGTGGAGTATCCGCGTGGATCTCGTTATAATCCCCCAGAGTTTAAACATTGAGAATGTGAAAAGCGAATGAAAACAATTGAGGTTGATGAGGATCTATACCGTTATATAGCTAGTCAAACTAAGCATATCGGTGAAAGCGCCTCGGATATTTTGCGACGCCTTTTAAACCTTGATGGTCAGTTGCAGGAAGCTAAAGCCGCGCCTGTAGTAGAGAAGCCACAAGGGATTGTAGTAAGTAAAGATGCGGGTAAAACGGAATCTGTTGATGTAGTGAAAGAAATGCGTTCGCTGCTTATTTCTGATGAGTTTGCCGGTCTAAAAAAAGCGATTGATCGCTTTATGTTGGTATTATCGACCTTACATAAATTGAATCCAGAAGGTTTCGCCCAGGCTACGAATGTAAAAGGACGCAAACGCGTGTACTTTGCAGATAATGAAGAAACCTTGCTAGCAAACGGTAATACGACCAAGCCAAAAGCCATTCCTGGCACACCGTTTTGGGTTATCACGAATAACAATACAAGTCGTAAAAGACAGATGGTTGAACAAGTGATGGCACACATGGGGTTCCAACCTGACTTAATAGAAAAAGTAACAGGTTCAATCTAAGAAACCTGATAGAAGCCTCATAATGCGTCGCAGTGAGCGGATATTATGAGGCTTTTTTAATTTTATTTGTATTGAAAGAAAGGATGTCAAACATGGCTATGCACCCTCGTGCTGGGCAAAAAGCGCAGCAGGAAGATCTTCACAATATCCCAGCACTCGTTGCTAACTACTTCTTACTTCAACCAGACGCGGCAAACGCAGAACACAAAGTTCAATTTGGTACTTCTGGCCACCGCGGTACTGCAGACAAGCACACTTTTAACGAAAACCACATTTTAGCGATCGCTCAAGCGGTAGCAGAAGTTCGTGCTGAGCAAGGCACAACTGGCCCGTTGTTTGTGGGTAAAGACACGCATGCGCTATCTGAGCCTGCTTTTTCAAGTGTGATTGAAGTATTGATTGCAAATGGTGTGAAAGTGATTGTCCAGCAAGACAACGGTTACACGCCAACACCGGGTATTTCACACGCGATTCTGACTTACAACATCAAACACGATGAAAAAGCAGACGGTATCGTTATTACTCCATCACATAACCCACCACAAGACGGCGGTATCAAATACAATCCGACACATGGTGGTCCTGCAGAAGCTGAGTTGACTCAAGCTATCGAAGATCGTGCGAACGAATTGATTGCTGAAGGTTTACAAGGTGTTAAACGCCTACCACTAGCAGAAGCAAAAGCATCGGATCTGTTTGTAGAGATGGACTTGGTGAAGCCATACATTGATGACCTGGTGAACGTTATCGATATGGAAGCAATCCAAAAAGCGAACCTGAAGATTGGTGTAGATCCATTGGGTGGCAGCGGTATCGATTACTGGCGTCAAATTGGTCAGGCATACAACCTAGACCTAACGCTAGTAAGTGAATCGATCGATCCTTCTTTCCAATTCATGTCGCTAGATAAAGACGGCGTTGTGCGTATGGACTGTTCTTCTCCTTACGCAATGGCGGGTCTATTGGCACTGAAAGACGAATACGATTTAGCATTTGGTAACGATCCTGACTACGACCGTCACGGTATCGTTACGCCAAAAGGTTTGATGAACCCGAACCACTTCTTAGCCGTTTGTATTGACTACTTGTACCGTCATCGTGACGCGTGGGGTAAAGACGTCGCTGTTGGTAAAACACTAGTTTCAAGTGCGCTGATTGACCGTGTTGTTGCGGATCTAGGTCGTGAGCTATGTGAAGTGCCTGTTGGTTTCAAATGGTTTGTAGACGGTCTGTACACTGGTAAGTTTGGTTTCGGCGGCGAAGAAAGTGCTGGTGCGTCTTTCCTTCGTAAAGATGGCACGCCTTGGTCAACAGACAAAGATGGCATCTTGCTATGCCTTCTAGCAGCAGAGATCACTGCGGTAACGGGTAAGAACCCTCAAGATTACTATGAAGAGCTAGCGGCGAAGCACGGTGAGTCGAAGTACAACCGTATTCAAGCTGTAGCAAATGGCCCACAAAAAGACGTATTGAAGAAGTTGTCACCAGAAATGGTTGCGGCTGAAACTCTAGCAGGTGATGCTATCACTGCTCGTCTAACGCATGCACCAGGCAATGGTGCTGCGATTGGCGGCCTTAAAGTAACGACAGCTAACGGTTGGTTCGCTGCTCGTCCATCAGGCACAGAGGACATCTACAAGATTTACTGTGAAAGCTTCAAAGGTGAAGAACATCTGAAACAAATCGAAGCTGAAGCACAAGAGATCGTTAATCAAGTGTTTGCAGCCGCTGGTTTGTAAAACATCCAATGGTCAATGTATCTAGCAAAGGGTTGATGTGAAAACATCAACCCTTTCATGTTTAAGTGCCCCGAACCGCTTTATCTCCGGGCCATGAATCTGGTACCACAAACCAGAATTGACCGTCCTCCGTTTGTGCATGTACAAATCGGTCTGAAGGCTTTTCAATGGGTCGAGATAAATCGTCCATACCAATCGCCCAGCATGGTTTGTGTAAATGATAAAGTGGCTTACCGATTAACTCCCATTGGCTCTGGTAGCACCAGTAACCACTAATCTGACTTGGATTTAGTTCATAACCCAAGCACTCGCTAGGAGTTGGCTCTGGAGTAAACGGATTAATATAGAGTCGTCCTTGCATCAATAGATGCTCTTGTGGGGCGTCGTTTAACGGAATTATTTTTTGAAATTCCGGGCGATCGCTCATTTTCAATTGATGAGTAAGCATTCTATTCAGTTTTGTATGCAGCTGGTCGTGAGCATTCGGACCATACCAAACGCCGTTATAAAGAAGATAAAACTTAATCGCCACTTCCCAGTGTTCTATTTGATTTGATTCTGTATTCCGCAACACCAAATCTATAGCACCAATGGTCTTACCTTCGATGTCGTTTAACTGAACCTCTTCCGCGATAACCTGATATCGTTCTGAACTAGAGAGAACTGCAGTGCATAAGTGCTGATATAAAAAGCCCAATCTTGGATTACCATTGTATTGCTCAGTGTTCTTTAAAGGCGTTACCGTAAGATCCTCTAAGGTTGCAAACGGAGGGCGTAACTTGAAAAGAGGAGGTGAAGTGGCGATCCATTGGTAAAAGCGTTGCAGTTGGTTCATCCGTATCCCTAAATGTATGGTGAGGCGACAAGCTTTGTTATTGTAACTAAATTTGCTTTTGAGGGTAGGGTGGCTAGCATCGATATTAGGGTTCGAGATACACTTTAAATACCTAAATGATATCAAGGTGCCAGATGTCAAAACGTTGTTGTATCAACTAGGTTGCACACTCTCGGTCTGATTTCATCGAGAGGTTATTTAGGTTTACATGCGCTAGAAATTGGAAGTAATAATGAATAACTTAAAGCTAGAACAGATTCTTAATGACAAACTGTCACCGCAGTTAATTAAAGATTACGCACCAAACGGGTTACAGGTAGAAGGGACGCCAGCCGTAAAGCGTATTATCACTGGCGTAACCGCCTCTCAAGCCTTAATCGATAAAGCGATTGAGCTTAATGCAGACGCATTGCTTGTTCATCATGGCTATTTTTGGAAAGGTGAGCCTGAGCCAATTCGTGGCATGAAAGGTAAACGAATTCGTAGCCTGATCAAAAATGATATCAACTTATATGGTTATCACCTTCCTCTAGATATTCATCCAGAGCTAGGCAACAACGCTGAATTAGCTCGCTTACTTGAAATCGAAGTAGAAGGTGGGCTTGAAGGGCACCCTCAGTCAGTTGCTATGTTTGGGCGCTTGAAAAAGCCGATGTCTGGTGTTGAATTTGCGAGTAAGATCAACCAAGTTCTTGAAAGAGAGCCTCTGCATATCGCTCCAGAGAATACTGATAAGATGATTGAGACAGTCGGCTGGTGTACTGGTGGAGGGCAGGATTTCATTGAACTTGCTGTACAGCACGGGCTGGATGCATTTATCTCTGGAGAAATTTCAGAGCGCACCACTTATACTGCTCGTGAAATGGACATTCATTACTTTGCTGCAGGTCATCATGCTACTGAGCGTTATGGTGTTCAGGCCTTAGGCAAATGGCTAGCGGATGAATATGGCCTACATGTGGAGTTTATCGATATTGATAATCCGGTTTAGCGTTCTCCATTAATAACGTTAAACGCAAAAAAGAAAAAAGGGTTGAGACGAAAATCTCAACCCTTTTGTTTGTCTATCTTCGTACTAAAAGATCATTCACGTTCGTGAAGTGGAGAAAACTCACGTTGTGTTTCGCCAGTGTATAGCTGACGAGGACGACCGATGCGGTTCAGTGGATCGCTGTGCATTTCGTTCCAGTGAGCAATCCAGCCGATGGTACGAGAAATCGCGAAGATAACCGTAAACATAGAAACTGGAATACCAATCGCTTTAAGAATGATACCTGAGTAGAAGTCTACGTTCGGGTACAGCTTCTTAGACACGAAGTACTCATCAGAAAGTGCAATGCGCTCAAGTTCCATTGCAACGTCTAGCAGAGGGTCTTGAATGTTTAGCTCTTTGAGAACTTCATGACACGTTTCGCGCATTACTGTCGCACGTGGGTCGTAGTTCTTGTAAACGCGGTGACCAAAGCCCATTAAGCGGAATGGGTCATCTTTGTCTTTCGCGCGGTCTACATATTCAGGGATGTTATCGACGCTGCCAATCTCTTCTAGCATTCTCAAGCAGGCTTCGTTTGCGCCACCGTGAGCAGGCCCCCAAAGGGATGCAATACCAGCGGCAATACATGCAAATGGGTTCGCACCAGAAGAGCCAGCTAGGCGAACAGTTGATGTCGACGCATTCTGTTCGTGATCCGCGTGTAGAGTGAAAATCTTATCCATCGCACGGGCAACCACAGGATTTACTTCATACTCTTCGCAAGGGTTTGCGAACATCATATGCAAGAAGTTCTCTGCGTAGCTAAGGTCGTTACGAGGGTAAATAAATGGCTGACCGATAGAGTATTTGTAACACATCGCCGCCAGTGTTGGCATTTTTGACAGCAGACGGTACGCTGCAATTTCGCGGTGTTCGTCGTTGTTAATGTCAAGAGAGTCGTGATAGAAGGCTGCAAGTGCTCCAACTACACCACACATTACCGCCATTGGATGAGCATCGCGTCGGAAGCCATGGAAAAAGCTTGCGATTTGCTCGTGTACCATTGTGTGACGAGTAACGGTCGTTTTGAATTGCTCGTATTGTTCTCGGGTAGGGGCTTCACCATAAAGAAGGATGTAACATACTTCTAAGTAATCTGCGTTATTGGCTAATTGATCAATCGGGAAACCGCGGTGCAAAAGAATACCTTTGCCGCCATCGATGTACGTGATTGATGATTCACAAGATGCAGTGGCAAGAAAACCTGGGTCAAAAGTAAAGTAACCATTGGCTCCCAGCTTACGAACGTCAATTACAGGTGTACCTAGCGTACCGTCCATAATTGGCAGTTCGATTGGCGCTTGACCTTCAACATGAAGGGTCGCTTTCTTATCCGCCATAACAATCTCCTTTGTTTATTATTTAATCCGTCCAGGATGTTTATGTGCCATTTTTGTACTGTTGTTAAAGCTTAAAGTCAATTTTTCTCCATCTTTGTGTGCACTTGTTATGATTTTTCTCATGAAAATCGTTAAAAATCTGTTCTATGTAGCATAATTTGTTACACCAATTGTATTAGAATGTTGCTCGCCGTATATTGGCAAAGAAAATTTTAGTTAAATCCTTATAAATTCGGGGCTAGAAACAAAGAGTGAGGTTTGTTGCTGGATTCCGTTTGTTAACAACTTGTTTACAATTATCTGAGTGGTTACTCGCGATATTTGTTAAATAGATGTTAACTTTTGTACGTTTGGAAGCTGAAATTGGTTATAACAATAAATGCTCAATGGAGCTGAGTGAGCAAGCCCGTGAAAGAAAGAAAGTCAAGACCTGTTAATTTAGATTTACAGACCATCCACTTTCCTATCACAGCAATCGCATCCATCCTACACCGTGTGTCTGGGGTAATTACGTTTGTTGCGGTGGGTATATTACTGTGGTTACTATCCATTTCTCTGTCATCCCCAATGGGTTTTATGGAAGCCGCTGACATCGTCGATAGCTTCTTCGTAAAATTCATCCTGTGGGGAATTCTTACTGCACTTGCCTACCACATCGCAGGTGGTATCCGTCACTTATTGATGGATCTAGGTCACTTTGAAGAACTAGATTCAGGCACGATGAGCGCTAAAGTCGCGTTTGGTGCAACAGCAGTATTATCATTATTGGCGGGGATCTTGGTATGGTAAAACACGTATCTTCATTTGGTCGTAATGGTGTACACGATTTCCTACTAATTCGTGCAACTGCAATCATTATGACGCTATACACGATTTATCTGATTAGCTTCTGTGCATTTTCAGATATCTCTTACGCATCTTGGACCCAATTCTTTGGTGGTACCTTCACTAAAGTATTCACCATGTTGGCACTTGTCTCGATCCTGATTCACGCTTGGGTTGGTTTGTGGCAAGTATTAACTGATTACATTAAGTGCGCGAAACTACGTGGCGCACTACAACTTGGTGTTATTGCCGTGCTATTCGGCTATGTCTTCTCTGGTCTATTTATTCTGTGGGGTGCGTAAGTGTCTATTCCAGTTCGTGAGTTTGATGCCGTAGTAATCGGCGCTGGTGGTGCAGGTATGCGCGCTGCACTACAAATTTCAGAGCAAGGCCTATCATGTGCTTTGTTGTCAAAAGTATTTCCAACACGTTCTCATACTGTGTCTGCACAGGGCGGCATTACCGTTGCTCTGGGTAACTCGCACAAAGACGATTGGCAATGGCACATGTACGATACCGTTAAAGGTTCCGACTACATCGGTGACCAGAACGCGATTGAATACATGTGTAAAAATGGTCCTGAGTCAGTTATCGAGCTTGAAAAAATGGGTCTTCCATTCTCTCGTTTTGATAACGGTACCATATACCAACGTCCATTCGGTGGCCAATCTAAAGAGTTTGGTGGTGAGCAGGCTGCTCGTACAGCCGCTGCTGCAGACCGTACTGGTCACGCACTTCTTCACACGCTTTACCAGCAAAACGTAAAACACAAAACAACCATCTTCTCGGAGTGGTACGCTTTGGATCTTGTGAAAAACCAAGACGGCGCAATCATGGGTTGTACTGCGATTTGTATGGAAACGGGTGAAATCTGTTACTTCAAATCGAAAGCAACCATTCTAGCTACAGGTGGTGCAGGTCGTATTTACGCATCGACCACTAACGCGCACATCAACACGGGTGATGGCGTTGGTATGGCACTTCGCGCAGGCGTTCCAATGCAAGACATGGAAATGTGGCAGTTCCACCCAACAGGTATTGCTGGCGCGGGTGTTCTAGTGACGGAAGGTTGTCGTGGTGAAGGTGGTTACCTTCTAAATAAAGATGGTGAACGCTTCATGGAGCGCTACGCACCAAACGCGAAAGACCTTGCTGGTCGTGACGTGGTTGCTCGTTCAATGATGATTGAAATTCGTGAAGGCCGCGGCTGTGATGGTCCTTGGGGTCCACATATCAAGTTGAAACTTGATCACCTTGGTAAAGAAGTACTTGAATCACGTCTACCAGGTATCTGTGAACTGTCTCGTACATTTGCACACGTTGACCCAGTGAAAGAGCCAATTCCAGTAATTCCAACTTGTCACTACATGATGGGTGGTGTACCTACTCAAGTCTCTGGCCAAGCAATTAAGCAGAAGGCCGACGGTAGCGAGATGGAAGTACAAGGCCTTTACGCATGTGGTGAGATTGCTTCTGTATCGGTACACGGTGCTAACCGTCTGGGCGGCAACTCATTACTAGACTTGGTCGTATTTGGTCGTGCTACTGGCTTGCACCTTGGCGAAACGCTAGCAGCGCAAGCAGAAGCTCGTCCTGCAACAGAATCTGATATTGAAGCGTCTCTAGCGCGTACTATGCGTTGGGAAAACAGCACTGGTGGTGAAGATCCAGTTCAGATTCGTAAAGACCTACAAGCATGCATGCAAAACAGCTTCTCGGTATTCCGTGAAGGCGATGCGATGGCAACCGGTCTAGAAGAGTTGAAAGTGATTCGCGAACGTTTGAAAGATGCGCATCTAGCGGACAAGTCTTCAGAGTTCAACACGCAGCGTATTGAGTGTCTAGAACTTGATAACCTGATGGAAACCGCGTTTTCAACTGCCGTTGCAGCAAACTACCGTACAGAGAGTCGTGGCGCACATGCTCGTTTCGATTTCCCTGAGCGTGATGATGAGAACTGGCTATGCCACTCTATCTACAATCCGGAAACAGAAGCGATGACTAAGCGTGATGTGAACATGACGCCAACGCATCGTGAAGCTTTCCCGCCGAAAGTACGTACATACTAAAGGGAGGATACGACTATGAAATTAAACTTCTCTTTATACCGTTACAATCCGGATGTGGATACCAAGCCTTACATGAAAGAGTATACCCTTGAGGTAGACGAAGGCTCAGACATGATGGTGCTTGATGCATTGATTCTGCTAAAAGAGCAAGATCCAAGCATCGCGTTCCGTCGCTCATGCCGTGAAGGGGTATGTGGTTCTGATGGTTTGAATATGAATGGTAAAAACGGCCTAGCGTGTATCACACCGTTATCTGCTCTACAAGGCGATAAGATAGTTATTCGTCCACTACCAGGGTTACCTGTCGTGCGCGATCTTATCGTTGACATGACGCAGTTCTATGATAACTATGCGAAAGTTAAACCATTCTTGATTGATGATGGTGCATTACCACCATCACGTGAGAACCTACAATCGCCTGATGATCGTGCGCATTTAGATGGATTGTACGAATGTATCATGTGTGCATGTTGTACAACGTCTTGCCCATCATTCTGGTGGAACCCTGATAAATTCATCGGCCCAGCTGGTCTTCTCGCAGCGTACCGTTGGCTAATTGATAGCCGCGATACGGCAACAGATGAACGTTTGTCTGATCTTGATGATGCATTTAGTGTTTTTCGTTGCCATGGCATCATGAATTGTGTAAGTGTTTGTCCTAAGGGATTAAATCCGACGAAAGCCATCGGTCACATTAAGTCGATGTTGGTTAATCGTTCGGTTTAATTTACTCGCTCTTAGGAATGTCGCAGTGTTGCGGATCACCCGATATGACCGCTTCACTGCTTCAGTAATATTCGAGTAAAGAATACAAAAATTGCCGACCGTATTTTTAGTCGGCTCTTATAGCTCGGCAAAGACCGAAGCAAACGTGAAAACTACTGGTTAAGGGAAAATATGCACAACGGCGTGATGAAGGCATGGCTCGAGTCTTCACACTTGGCTGGCGCCAATGCAACGTATGTAGAGGACCTCTACGAACTGTATCTAAGTGATCCCGATCTGGTAAGTGAGGAGTGGAAACGTGTTTTTGAAGGCTTGCCTAAGCCATCAGAAGAAGTGGCAGAACAACCACATTCACGTGTCCGTGACTACTTCCGACGACTCGCTAGAGAAACAAAGCATTACAATGTCCAAGTTAGTGACCCAGATGTCGATGCAAAACAAGTAAAAGTTCTACAGCTAATCAACGCATACCGTTTCCGCGGGCATGAAGCTGCAGAATTAGACCCACTAGGTCTATGGCAACGCCCAACAGTGGCGGAGTTAGACCCTGCTTTTCATAATCTTACCGAAGATGACTTCGAAGAAACTTTCAACGTAGGTTCTTTTGCTGTTGGGCAAGAAACCATGAAGTTGAAAGATATCTATGAAGCCCTCAACAAAACTTATTGCGGTTCCATCGGTGCTGAATACATGCACATGACTGACACAGAGCAAAAGCGTTGGATTCAGCAACGCCTTGAGTCTGTCGTAGGCCAGCCATCATTCAACAAAGATGAGAAGCGCACATTCCTAGAAGAGCTAACAGCCGCTGAAGGTTTGGAGCGTTACCTCGGGGCGAAATTCCCAGGTGCAAAACGTTTCTCTTTAGAAGGTGGTGATGCGCTGATTCCGATGACGAAAGAGTTGATCCGTCATGCGGGTACAAGTGGAATGCGTGAAGTGGTTATCGGTATGGCTCACCGCGGTCGTTTGAACATGCTGGTGAACGTACTTGGTAAGAAACCTCAAGACCTGTTTGATGAGTTCGCCGGTAAACACGACGAAACTTGGGGTACGGGTGATGTGAAATATCACCAAGGTTTCTCTGCTGATTTTGCGACTCCTGGCGGTGATGTTCACTTAGCACTTGCATTTAACCCGTCGCACCTAGAAATCGTAAACCCAGTAGTCATGGGCTCAGTTCGAGCACGTCAAGATCGCTTGGGTGATAATCAAGGTAGCAAAGTGCTTCCTATCACCATCCACGGTGATTCTGCAATCGCTGGTCAGGGTGTGGTTGCCGAAACGTTCAACATGTCTCTTGCTCGTGGGTTCCAAGTTGGTGGTACGGTACGTATCGTCATCAACAACCAAGTAGGCTTTACGACGTCTAATCCTCGTGACACGCGTTCTACGATGTACTGTACCGATATCGCGAAGATGGTGCAGGCGCCAATTTTCCATGTAAATGCAGATGACCCAGAAGCAGTTGCTTTTGTTACTCGCATTGCATTGGATTACCGTAACGAGTTCAAGCGCGATGTCGTGATCGATCTTGTATGTTACCGTCGCCACGGCCACAATGAGGCGGATGAGCCAAATGCGACTCAGCCTTTGATGTACCAGAAAATCAAAAAGCATCCTACACCACGCAAATTGTATGCAGATGTTCTGATCGATAAAAATGAATCAGATATCGAGACAGCGACTCAGTTAGTCAATGAGTATCGCGATGCATTAGATCGCGGTGAAGTGGTTGTTAAAGAATGGCGTCCAATGGCGTTGCACTCTGTAGACTGGTCCCCTTACTTAGGGCACGAATGGGATATGGAGTGGGATTCAAAATACGACAAGACACGCCTTATTGAGCTAGGCAATCGTCTGTGTCAGTACCCAGAAAGCCATAAACTGCAAAGCCGTGTTAATAAGCTATACAACGATCGTCTAGCAATGATGACCGGTGAAAAAGCCATTGACTGGGGTATGGCTGAAACATTGGCGTATGCTACATTGGTTGACGATGGCAAGCGTATTCGTCTTTCTGGTCAGGACTCGGGTCGTGGTACTTTCTTCCACCGTCACTCGGTTCTTCATAACCAAACCGATGCAAGCACTTACATTCCATTAGCGAATATTCATGACAACCAAGGGCCATTCCAAGTCTTTGACTCAGTATTGTCAGAAGAAGCTGTGTTGGCGTTTGAATACGGTTACGCAACAGCCGAACCAGGTGGTTTAACTATCTGGGAAGCACAGTTTGGTGATTTTGCCAACGGTGCACAAGTTGTTATCGACCAGTTTATCTCGTCAGGCGAGCAAAAGTGGGCGCGTTTGTGCGGTCTTACTATGCTTCTACCTCATGGTTATGAAGGTCAAGGCCCTGAGCACTCATCTGCACGTTTAGAGCGTTACCTTCAGCTTTGTGCTGAGCAAAATATGCAGGTTGTGGTTCCTTCAACACCGGCTCAGGTGTACCACATGATTCGTCGTCAGGTTGTACGCCCAATGCGTCGACCTCTCATTGTTATGTCGCCGAAATCTTTGCTGCGCCACCCTCTATGTACTTCAACGATTGAAGACTTGGCGGATGGTACATTCCAATCTGCAATTCCAGAAGTAGATGATTTAGAACCAAGCAAAGTGAAACGTGTCGTGTTCTGTGCTGGTAAGGTTTACTTTGACCTACTAGAGCAGCGCCGTAACAACGAGCAAGACGATGTTGCTATCGTGCGTATTGAACAGCTTTACCCATTCCCAATGGAAGAAGTACAAGCAGCAATTGCTCAATACACTAACGTTGAAGACTTCGTGTGGTGTCAGGAAGAACCTCAGAACCAAGGTGCTTGGTACTGTAGCCAACATAACTTCCGTGCCGCTATTCCTGCAGGTGCAAATCTTAAATACGCAGGTCGCCCAGCTTCTGCTTCGCCAGCAGTTGGCTACATGTCGGTGCACTTGAAACAACAAAAAGCGTTGGTTGAAGACGCTCTGAACGTGAACTCAAAAACTTCGAATTAAGAATTAGAAGTTAAAGGAAGAAACAGATATGACAATTGAAATTCTGGTTCCAGATTTACCTGAATCAGTTGCTGATGCAACCGTAGCGACATGGCACAAACAACCAGGCGACGCAGTAGAGCGTGACGAGGTTTTGGTTGACATCGAAACAGACAAAGTTGTGCTAGAAGTTCCAGCTCCGGAAGCTGGCGTTTTAGAAGCTATTGTTGAAGCAGAAGGTGCGACAGTACTTTCTAAACAAATCATTGCTAAATTGAAGCCAGGCGCAGTTGCAGGTGAACCAACTGCAGACAAAACAGAAGGTACTGAAGCATCTCCTGATAAGCGTCACAAAGCTGCGCTTAGCGAAGAAAGTAATGACGCATTAAGCCCAGCAGTGCGCCGTTTGTTGGCTGAACATGGCTTAGAAGCAAGCCAAGTGAAAGGCACTGGTGTTGGTGGTCGTATTACGCGTGAAGATATTGAAGCGCATCTTGCGAACGCTAAATCTGCGTCAAAAGAAGACTCGCCAGCAGTGGTTGACGTGCCGGCAGCGGCTCGCAGTCAGAAGCGTGTTCCAATGACTCGCCTTCGTAAGACAGTCGCTAACCGTCTGCTAGAAGCGAAGAACAACACGGCAATGCTAACGACGTTTAACGAAGTGAACATGAAACCAATCATGGACCTTCGTAAGCAGTACAAAGATCAGTTCGAAGAGCGTCACGGTATTCGTTTGGGCTTCATGTCTTTCTACGTGAAAGCAGTAACAGAAGCGCTTAAGCGTTACCCAGAAGTAAATGCTTCGATTGATGGCGATGACATTGTTTACCACAACTACTTCGACATTAGCATGGCGGTATCAACTCCACGTGGTCTAGTTACACCTGTCCTAAAAGACTGTGACAAGCTTGGTTTCGCTGATGTTGAAAAAGGCATCAAAGAGCTGGCTATTAAAGGTCGTGATGGCAAGCTAACGGTAGACGAGCTAATGGGCGGTAACTTCACTATCACAAACGGTGGTGTGTTCGGTTCACTAATGTCTACACCAATCATCAACCCACCTCAATCAGCGATTCTTGGTATGCATAAGATCCAAGAGCGTCCGATGGCAGTGGATGGCAAAGTTGAAATCTTGCCGATGATGTACCTAGCGTTATCTTACGATCACCGCCTAATTGATGGTCGTGAATCAGTTGGCTTCCTAGTAACGATTAAAGAGTTACTAGAGGACCCAGCACGTCTCCTATTAGACGTTTAATATCGCTAAAACGTCTAGTTATCGTAGGTAGCTAGACGTTAAAAATTTCAATGGCTAGACTAGCTCAACGTTTGGCCTTCATTTGAATCCTTCAGTATGAGAACTCATGATGAAGGATTGATTTGAGAAGACCCTACAGACGTACAAGCAGCCAAGACTGCAGCGTTATGGAAATAATAAATCCCTTAAGGGAAAAACAAACGGAATATCGAAATGAATTTGCATGAATACCAAGCCAAACAGCTGTTTGCAGAATTCGGTTTGCCTGTGCCAGAAGGCTACGCGTGTGATACACCACAAGAAGCTTTTGAAGCCGCAGGCCGTATTAGTACAGCCAAGAAAGTAGTTAAATGTCAGGTTCACGCTGGTGGCCGTGGTAAAGCGGGTGGCGTAGAGCTACACGATACAAAAGAAGGCGTTAAAGAGTTTGCACAGAAGTGGTTAGGTAAAAACCTAGTAACTTACCAAACAGACGCAAATGGTCAGCCAGTAACAAAAATCCTTGTTGAAGAAGCTTCAAATATTGCGAACGAACTATACCTAGGTGCGGTAGTTGACCGTGCTAGCCGTAAGATCGTTTTCATGGCTTCTACCGAAGGTGGTGTGGAAATTGAAAAAGTTGCGGAAGAAACGCCGGAACTCATCCACAAAGCAGCAATTGACCCACTAGTAGGTCCACAAGCTTACCAAGGTCGTGAGCTAGCGTTCAAACTTGGTCTTGAAGGCGACCAAATCAAACAATTCGTTAAGATCTTTATGGGTCTTGGCACTATGTTTTCTCAGTACGATCTTGCTCTGCTAGAGATCAACCCACTTGTGATTACTGGTGAAGGCAACTTGCTATGTCTTGACGGTAAGATCAACATCGACTCAAACGCACTGTACCGTCAGCCTAAGCTTCGTGAAATGCACGATCCTTCACAAGAAGATGAGCGTGAAGCACACGCAGCTCAGTGGGAGCTGAACTACGTAGCACTAGACGGTAACGTTGGCTGTATGGTTAACGGTGCAGGCCTAGCAATGGGTACGATGGATATCGTAAACCTACACGGCGGCAAACCAGCTAACTTCTTAGATGTAGGTGGCGGCGCGACGAAAGAGCGTGTTGCTGAAGCATTCAAGATCATCCTATCTGATGACAATGTGAAAGCGGTACTTGTTAACATCTTCGGTGGTATTGTACGTTGTGACATGATCGCAGAAGGTATTATCGGTGCGGTTAAAGAGGTAGGCGTAAGCGTACCTGTTGTTGTTCGTCTTGAAGGTACTAACGCTGACCTAGGTCGCGAAGTTCTTGCTAATTCTGATGTTGATATCATTGCTGCTGAGTCGCTAACTGATGCTGCTCAGAAAGTTGTTGCTGCTGCGGAGGCTAAATAATGTCTGTATTAATTAACAAAGACACTAAAGTAATCTGTCAGGGGTTCACTGGTGGTCAAGGTACTTTCCACTCAGAGCAAGCTATCGCATACGGTACGCAAATGGTTGGCGGTGTGTCTCCAGGTAAAGGTGGCCAAACTCACCTAGGTCTTCCTGTATTCAACACAGTTCGTGAAGCAGTAGAAGCGACTGGTGCAACAGCGACAGTCATCTACGTACCAGCACCTTTCTGTAAAGATGCAATCCTAGAAGCGATTGACGCGGGTATCGAGCTAATCGTAACGATTACTGAAGGTATCCCTACAACAGATATGATCGACGTGAAAGTGAAGCTAGAAGAAACTGGCGTTCGCATGATCGGTCCTAACTGTCCGGGTGTTATCACTCCTGATGAGTGTAAGATCGGTATCATGCCTGGTCACATTCACAAGAAAGGCAAAGTAGGTATCGTATCTCGTAGCGGTACTCTAACTTACGAAGCAGTTAAACAAACCACTGACGAAGGTTTCGGCCAGTCTACTTGTGTTGGTATCGGTGGTGACCCAATCCCGGGTTCAAACTTCATTGATATCCTAAAACTGTTCCAAGAAGACCCTGAGACAGAAGCGATTGTTATGATCGGTGAGATCGGTGGTACTGCAGAAGAAGAAGCAGCAGCATACATTAAAGAAAATGTAACGAAGCCAGTGGTTTCTTACATTGCTGGTGTAACTGCACCTCCTGGTAAGCGTATGGGCCATGCTGGTGCGATTATCTCTGGTGGTAAAGGTACTGCTGAAGACAAATTTGCTGCACTAGAAGCGGCTGGCGTTAAAACTGTGAAATCTCTAGCAGAGATTGGCCAAGGTCTACGTGAAGTGACGGGTTGGTAATCGACCACACTACTTAATAAGTATTAAAAAGCCTGCGATTTCGCAGGCTTTTCTTTTTCCGTTTCCGTGGGTTTATGTTTGTTGTTAGCAAGGTCTTTCGCGTTTAATACTCAATGCGATTATGCTTTGCTTTTAATCAGCTGGCTCAGCATAAATAAGGATGTTGCGCTGATCACTACGGAAGGGCCGGCCGGTGTATCGAAGTGCCATGATAGGCTAAGCCCCATCAGTACTGCCACTGAGCCAATAATGGATGCGAACAATGCCATTTGCTCTGGTGATGAAGAGACTTTACGTGCTGTTGCTGCTGGGATAATTAGGAGCGAAGTCATGATCAACGCGCCAACGAACTTCATACCTACTGCGATTACTACACCCACCATTAGCATTAACACCAATCTAACTAAGTCTGTATTCACGCCCTCAACAGCGGCAAGTTCTTCACTAACAGTGCTAGAAAGCAGTGGGCGCCAGAAGACGTACAAACACGCACTTACCGCAACAACACCTGCGTAAATAAACATCAGATCTTGTGGAGAGACGGCAAGTAAGTCCCCAAATAGGTAGCTCATTAAATCGACGCGCACGTTTTCCAAAAAGCTAACCGATACTAAACCGATAGAGAGTGCACTGTGTGCCAAGATACCTAACAACGTGTCTGTAGCCACAAGTTGTTGCTTTTGCAGAGTGACAAGCAAAACGGCCAGAGCTAAACAGCAGACGAGTAGCGCAAGGTAGAGATTTACGTTGAGCAAGAAGCCCAGCGCTAGGCCCATTAACGATGCATGAGCTAGGGTATCTCCGAAGTAAGCCATTTTACGCCAAACGACAAATGACCCAAGTGGACCGGCAATGATCGCGATACCAATACCAGCAAGAATAGAAGGTAGGAGAAACTCAATCATGATGGTGATGTCCGTGTTTATGGTGGGAGCATGATGTCGCATCACCGCTTACTGGCGTTCCGGATAAATCGTGATGATGGTGCTCATGGTCGTGATGATAAAACGCGAGAGATTCTCTCGCTGCATTGCCAAATAGCGCGATGTAAGAAGGGTGCTGAGTAATAGTGGCAGGTGAACCTGAGCAGCAAACATGGTGATGCAGACAAATAACATCGTCCGTTTTCGCCATCACTAAATGTAAGTCATGCGATACCATAAATACGCCACAATCAAAGCGGTGACGAATGCTCTCAATTAAGTCATAGAGATCGATTTGACCTTGGATATCCACCCCCTGAGCTGGTTCGTCTAATACTAATAGCTGAGGACGCTGAAGCAGAGCGCGCGCCAGTAACACTCGTTGGTTTTCACCACCGGATAAGCGATGCATATTACTATTAAGTAAATGTTCAGCGCCAACAAGCCTTAATGCATCAATGCACTCCTGCTTACTGTATTTTCCTGCTAAATTTAGGAAGCGGGTTACATTCAATGGAAGGGAGTCATTGAGCTTCAACTTTTGAGGAACGTAACCAATTTTCAGTTTTCTTTGTCGGTTCAACTTGCCGCTAGTCGGCTTTTGAAGACCTAAGATAACTTTGACTAACGTTGATTTTCCCGCTCCATTGGGACCAATTAGGGTAGTTATTTTGCCCTTTTCTAATTCCATACTAATGTTATCGAGAACTCTGCGGCCATCGAACTCGACGCATAACTGCTCAAGATGGACTAAGGAAGACATGAATGAAACTCATTTGCAAATCAATAATGTTATAATGTAACATTATCTCACTTTCCACGCCATATCCCAAGTAAAACTATGAAAAGAGCATTAATTCTTGCTGCCTCAGCAATGTTAACACTGCCAGCACAGGCGGTAACGGTACTGACGAGTATCAAACCTATTCAGCTGTTAGTAACAGAGCTTACTCAAGGAGTAACTTCACCAGACGTGCTATTGCAGTCTAACACATCACCCCATGACTATGCTTTGCGTCCATCGGATGTTAAAAAGGTCGCTTCGGCTGATTTGGTTATCTGGTACGGACATGATCTTGAACCGTTTCTAGAGAAAGTTGTTTCGGATAGATCGAATACTTTGACTATTAGTCAAATTCCAAATCTAGAATTGCGTGAATTTGATAGTGAGCACAACCATGACCATGATGGGCACGATCATGGCTCACATGATCCGCACTTTTGGCTAGGTGTAAGCCAAGCACAACAAGTGGCCAAGGCTGTTGTGAATCAACTTGTATCACTTGATCCGGAAAATGCAGCTCAATATCAAGCGAACCTCAAAAAGTTTGAACTCGAGCTAAAAGACACTGACCAACAGATAAAGCAGAAGCTGGCACCAGTAAAAAACAAAGGTTACTTTGTATTCCATGATGCTTACGGTTATTTCGAAGATCGTTATGAACTAAATCAAATGGGGCATTTTACTGTGAGCCCAGAACGCAAGCCAGGAGCGAAGACCTTAATTCAAATTCGTCAAAAGCTAAGTGGTGGAGATGTGGCTTGTGTATTTTCTGAACCTCAGTTTACCCCGGCTGTCGTTCAGAGCGTAATGAGAGGCAGTGATGTCGCTAAAGGCGAGCTTGACCCGTTAGGGAGTACAATTGAAGCAAAACCTGGCAGTTACTTTACTTTTCTCAACAATATGGCGAATAGTTTTGAGCAATGCTTGAACAAAAAGTCAGATTAAGTGCTGTCGTAATGTAGGAGTAGTCTTTTTAACGTGATCCAGTAGTAAGAATTACAACCTTTGGTAAGGCGAGCCTTTTCTCAGAAAGTAATTGAGATATCATTACCAATAATTATCAGCTCAAAATAACCGTATCAATCCATGTTTTACAAACGATGAACGGTCACTTTCAGAGCACAAATTGATACAAAAGGTTTTCGTCTTGCTACGCCAATTAGCCCTTGCTCTGTTGGGCTTTGTCTTATCCTACCAAGCATTTGCGCTTCATAATGCAAATGCAATCTTTTACCCTTTGCCAACTCAGGCAAAGGGTACTTTTATCGCGGCTAAAAAGTTGTTCTTGGGTGAAAAGGGCGGTTTGTGGATTCATGACGTACACGGGAGAGTCCTGTTTTACGATGGTCAAACTATATTGCCTAAATCAGGTAGCTTCCTACAAACGTCGGCCAAGCAGTTGGCCTATCATAAAGGTGCTTTTTGGACCTTTATTGAAAATGAGGTCTATCGAACTTATCCAAATCAGGAGCGACGTTTAGTCTTTAGTTTAAATCCAGGCTCACAAATAAGAAAAATAGGGTCTTCAAAGAACTATATTTGGGTGAGTGATGGCGCGCATTTCTATACCTACAATATCGACACTAGCGAGTTAAACTCTTTCTCTCTATTGCAGCTCTATCAACATAGTAATAATAGCTACGTTTACATTAATGATGCGGTGCTAGTTGAAACGAAGTGGGCACTAGCAACGACTTCCGGCTTCTATCTTTCTGAAGGTGATAAGTTTGACCATGTCGCTGCCTCAGGTCAAAACTACATTGAGAAAGTCTATTATTCACACACGCGAAGAGAAATTTTGATAGGTACATTGCGTGGCGCTTTAATTTTCAACATTTACCAGCCTGATAAAGAAGTGATTAGAATTGGCGGCTCACATGTTTTGACATTCGCAGAGACAAATCAAGAGTATTGGGTGGGGACAGAGCATGGCCTTTATTTGTACTCATTTTTTTCAGGTGAGGTCACCGAAGTCGCGCCTGCAAGTTTTCTTGAGTTAGAGTTAGATAACACGAAGATTTATTCGTTGTTGAGCGACAATATGGGAGGGATGTGGATTGCGACTAACCAAGGTATTCGTTATTACTCGCTATTTAGTAAAAAATTTGAACGAGTGACCTTTAGTAGTTATGACTCACACACCCTGTCAGGACGAATTCGGCAAACTATTGAAGGTCCTGATGGTGCGCTTTGGTTTGCTGATGACCGAAAGATTTATCGTTCAGGAAAGAGTGGGATTAACCAAGTCTTAGAGTTGGAGTCGCAGATCAATGAATTTGCGTTTCAAAACGGCATGCTGTGGCTTGCAACCTCAAAAGGGCTGGAAATATTTGAGCTAAATGGTCTCAACAAGATTACATTTCCTTATTTACAGGTTATGGCTGGACATGCAGTAGAGCATGTGACCGTTGATGGTGATGACCGTCTTTGGGTATCAAGCGGATACCATCTTTACAATGTTGATACTGCTGCACAAAGCGTACGAAACTTTGGAAGTGAGTGGCTAGTAAGTCAGTATTTGCCTGCTAAGGTTACGCGCCTATATGATACTGAAGATGCCCTATTAATAGGCACCGATCATGGCGTATACCAATACAGTAATGACAACATCCAGTTTATCCGTTTTTCAGAAAAGTTTGGTGAATCATTAGACATGACCACGGCGGTTGATGGCAGCCAGTGGTTTGCTTCATCTTATGGTGTGTTTAAAACAGATACACGAAGCGATGAAAAACGTGTTGTTGAAATGAGTGAGCCCAACGCCAGACCTGCTTGCTTGATCAGAGACAGGCAAGGTGTATGGTTAGCTTCCTCTGTTGGTTTAAGCTATTACCACCTTTCGGGTGAGTTAGTGAAACATTACTCATCGTCATCAGGCTTAATGAACAATGAGTTCCTCCCTGGTATTTGTAGCGTTATACAGCAGACAGAAATTGGTGAGCGAGAGCTTGTTCTGGGGTCGAAGTACGGACTCGTAAAAGCAGAAGCATCCAAGCTGCTTGTATCTAATCCCCCAGAGTCTAAGTTTATTGTTAGCCAAGTTGTGCTTGAAAATGAAGTTCTGCAAGTTGGTAGTGCCGATCTGAATGGGATCACACTGCCATATGGATCTTCGCTGAGTTTTTTATTCGGTGTGATGCCAAAACCAGACAGTCAAAATTTGTACTATCGATTGAACAACGATGACCCATGGCAAACGTTAGAGGGGGGCCAACTGACACTCGAGCACCTTAGTTCCGGTGAATATCACTTGCAGGTCAGTAATGAGTCTCAAGTTGCCACTGGAGTCGTTGGTTTAGAATCTCACTTTATCGTCCTTCATCCTTGGTATCTATCGCGATTTGCTATTTTAGGCTTTGTCGTAGCTAGTATTGCGGTCGTCGCATTACTTGTTTTCTGGCGCTCTCGCTACGTTGTACAGGCTAACCGTGATCTAGCAGCTCAAGTGACTCTCAAAACGAATCAGTTAAGACATCAAAGTAGAGTGTTGCTTACGAGCAACCAGCAATTACGTAAACAGATTCAAGTTAGAAACCTACTCGTAGACCATGTAGCTCTATCCATAAAATCAAGCGTCGACTTTATTGTGGCGAAACTACCTATGCCTCTCGATACTGCGACGGAGGATCATTTGGCTAAAACGAATTGGCAGTTAAATGAACTCAAAAGCGTTCCAAGTGATGTAAGTGGTGGGAGTCAGAACTACAACTTGAGTCAGATAACTCAGTCAGTGGTTGATGTATGGCAAGATGACTTTGCAAAAGCGGGTATTTTGGTAGAGCTAGAAGATGAGAGTAAGCAGAGCCGGGTTGCTCTGGAAAGCTTTAATCTTGATGTTATTTTCAATAGCATTTTTGCCAATATCATCAAGCGCTCTTTCCGGGGTCAAACGGTTAGAATTATGCTAGAAAAGGGGCATGATATTGTGTCATTGAGCTTTCTTGATTACGGGACGCAATTACCTAATAAAGTCGCGACTGGGCTTCCATCTAACTTAAATCACTCTGAGTTGAGTATTGACCACCTTGCCCAACTAGTGACAACGAGTGGTGGTTATTTGGCTGTCTTCTCTTCTGATGCTCAAAACAAAGTCGAGATTACATGGCCATCTGCGAAGGAAAGTAGTTATCTGGATGAACCGCAGCAAGAACTCAATCCTGTAACTATTGCAGAAGATCAAGTCACACCAGAGAAAGAGTGGTTGCAAAAAGTCTATCAATTAGTGGCAGAGCATTACCATGATCCTGAATTTGGCACTGCGTCAGCCGCTAAAATGCTGTATATGTCTGAACGCTCTTTGCAGAGACGTTTTAAATCTGCCTCGTCAAGAACGTTAAAAGACTATGTCACAGAGGTTCGTTTAGAAACGGCGTGTGAACAGTTATTGGCGGGTGAGAAAATCAGTGAAGTCGCCTTTAACTGTGGCTTTAATGATCCATCTTACTTTAGCCAAAAGTTTAAGCTGCATTTTGGTTTGCCCCCTTCCAAGTTTGCTTTGACTCAAGAAAGCCAAGAAATTTACTAGAAAACCTTCATTATACGCTCCCTAGTTAATAGTTAAGATGCTGGGGAGCTGCATACAGTGCTCTATTATTGCTGCAGTTGCTAACGAAGTAAGTTTCATTGTTTCTTCATCACATCTAGCCTACAAATCCATTCTCAACACGTAAGCACGATCACGTTCTATCTGTTAGTCGCGATGTTCATAGCAATAAGCATAAATGGCTTCAAGAGAATGATTTACTGATAGTTGCAACAAATAAATGACAGTTGTATTGCTGTATCAAAAGAGCGTGGTTCATTTGGGGGAGTGATGGCATGCGACATTCGTGAAAACGAAAACTGTGTTGAAAAGATGAATAAGGTAAAGAAGTTTTGAAAGAGGTGAAAAAAAATATCGTGGTATAGCCGGGGGGACTATACCACGGGTGTCAAGGACACCTTCGCTTGCTGCCGGAGTGACATGTTGCCATGCCACCTCTGGAATTTATTAGAGAGGTTGCCCTCTCGATGGAGTAACTATACGAGAGGTTACTTATTTTTCTTATAAAAATAACGCCATGTTTATATGAGAAAAGCGACAACGTTTGGTTTTTTACTTAAGCCATTGTTTTAATTTTAATTTTTTGTTTTCTGTCTTGGTTTGTGACATTTTTGTTTCGTTAGGTGTCATTTGTAATTGTTAATTTTGACGTAAATAACGAGAGGAAATTTACGAAGTTAACGTTTGAAAGCGTGAAAACATTTACGGAATCTTTGATTTCACACAAGGATTGAAGGGGTATAGGGGAGTAATATTGGCAACCTAAACTTATTAAATAATAATATTTCTCATTAGCAATACTCTTAAGGGCCACTATGAAGTTATCAGAGATTAATCCTGGCGATACGGTGACGATTCGGTTGTTAGATGGTCTTTCATCAGATATCAGAAAGAAACTCATGGTAATGGGGCTGCTTCCCAATACAGAAGTCAAAGTGATTCGACGTGCGCCAATGGGCGATCCTTTACAAGTCGAAGTCCGTGGTGTGTCTGTCGCATTGCGAGAAACAATTGCTCAGAAAATTGAAGTGGAGCGAGTGTAATGCAATATCAAGTGCTAACCGTAGGTAACCCTAATAGTGGTAAAACGACGCTATTTAATGGTTTAACTGGCGCAAAACAGCAAGTTGGTAACTGGGCAGGCGTCACGGTTGAAAAGAAAACGGGACAATTCAAGCATGCTGGGGATGAGTTTTTGCTCACTGACCTTCCGGGTATTTACTCATTAGACAGTGGTAATGATAGTAATAGTATTGATGAATCCATCGCATCGCGTGCGGTTCTAACTCATCCTGCTGATCTCATTATTAACGTGGTGGATGCTACAAGTTTAGAGCGCAGCTTATACATGACGCTGCAACTTCGCGAACTTGGTCGCCCTATGATTGTTGTCCTCAACAAGATGGATGCGCTAAAGCGTGAACGTCAGATGATTAACGTTGCAGAGCTTGAGAAAACGTTAGGTTGTCCGGTTGTCAGTTTATCTGCAACCAATAAAACTCAAGTGGCAGAGTTTAAAGAAAAGCTCCATAAATCCATCGTTCAAGGAGTGCCACTTAAAGAATTGTCTTTGCATTACGGTGAGAAGATGGAGTCGGCAATTCAAACGGTTTCCGCACTTTTTAACGACCAAAACGTCGCTCATCGTGCACTAGCGATTCGTGCGCTTGAAAAAGACACAATGGTGCTCAATAGTCTTTCTGATATTGATAGAAGCAAAGTCTTGGAAGTCATTACGACGTTAGATTTGGATATCGATTTGCATGTCGCGGATACTAAGTACACGCATCTGCATGAACAGTGTAAAAAAGTTCGCCGAAGCGAAGGCAAGTTAAGTCGTAGTGTGACTGAAAGACTCGACCAGTTTATTTTGAACAAGTGGATTGGAATTCCTTTCTTCTTTGTTGTTATGTACCTGATGTTTATGTTCTCGATTAACATCGGTAGTGCATTTATCGACTTTTTTGACATTGGTGTGGGCGCATTATTGGTTGATGGTGGGCATCACTTGTTAGACGGTCATTTGCCTGTGTGGTTAGTGACGGTTCTTGCTGATGGTATCGGTGGTGGTATCCAGACGGTTGCAACCTTCATTCCGGTTATCGCGTGTTTGTACCTCTTCCTAGCGGTACTTGAGAGCTCGGGCTACATGGCACGTGCTGCGTTCGTGCTCGATAAAGTCATGCAGAAAATCGGCCTACCGGGCAAAGCATTTGTACCGTTGGTTCTTGGTTTTGGCTGTAACGTACCATCAATCATGGCGACTCGTACTCTAGACCAAGAGCGTGAGCGTAAGCTGGCTGCATCTATGGCGCCGTTTATGTCATGTGGTGCTCGTCTACCAGTATACGCACTATTCGCTGCGGCATTTTTCCCAGGCTCAGGTCAAAACATTGTATTCGCACTTTACCTACTTGGTATTGTGGCAGCGATCTTTACGGGTCTCTTCCTTAAGCATACGCTTTACCCAGGTAGCAGTGATAGCCTAGTAATGGAAATGCCAGACTATGAGCTTCCGACGCTACAAAACGTGGTGATCAAAACTTGGCAAAAGCTAAAGCGCTTTGTACTTGGTGCAGGTAAAACCATCGTTATCGTTGTTGCTATTCTGAGTTTCTTCAACTCATTGGGTACTGATGGCAGTTTTGGTAACGAAGACAGCGAAAACTCGGTGCTTTCTAAAGCTGCGCAAGTTGTTACTCCAGTATTCGCGCCAATCGGTGTTCAAGAAGATAACTGGCCAGCGACGGTTGGTATCATTACCGGTATCTTCGCAAAAGAGGCGGTAGTTGGTACGCTTAACAGCCTATACACCACGCCAAGCGACGGTGAAGACGCAGAATTTGATCTAATGGGCAGCCTAGAAGAGGCAGTAATGAGTATCCCTGAAAACCTAGCCGGTTTGAGCTACTCAGATCCACTAGGCATTGAAGTGGGTGACTTAACTGACTCAAATGCCGTTGCCGAAGAACAAGAAGTCGATGCTTCTATCTTCGGTAACATTAAATCGCAGTTTGCTTCTGGCAATGCCGCATTTGCTTACCTAATCTTTATCCTACTGTACACACCTTGTGTGGCGGCGATGGGGGCTTACGTACGTGAGTTTGGTCATAAGTTCGCACGCTTTATCGCGGTTTGGACAATGGGCTTGGCTTACCTATGTGCGACGTTCTACAACCAATTGACGCATTTCGCAGATAGCCCAGTGACAAGTGGTATTTGGATGGCTGTGATCGTAGCTATCTTCTTTGGCACATACCGTGTGTTCAAACAAGTTGGTAAAAAACAAAACGGTGCATTAGAGGCGCAAGTAGCATGATTTTAAAAGAGCTTTATCAATACATTGCAGACAAAGGAACCGTCTCCCAGTCAGATCTGGCTAAACAGTTTGGGATGAGTGAAGATGGCGCCGACGCGATGTTAAACGTGTGGATTAAGAAGGGCAAAATTAGCCGCCTAGTCGACACTAATAAAGCTCATGACGTGACTCGTGTTCGCTACTCAGTGACTAAACAAGATGGTTTGTCTCTGACAGTCACCATGTAGCGACTATCAAAATTAGTCACCTAAAAATTATCACGTAAAAACGACAAAGCCGCATCAGCAATGATGCGGCTTTTATTTTGCTGGTTATTGTTTGTGAATACAGCGAAATTAATGTTCTTCAGAGTGTTTAGTCGCGCCTAACTCTAGGAACTTTAAACCAAGACTTAAAACTAAAATCGAAATAGGTAATGTTAAGATCGTCCAATCTAAGCTGTCGAAGTTAATCAGCACGAGCTCTA
Source organism: Vibrio sp. 1874 (assembly GCF_033344395.1). Taxonomy (NCBI): domain Bacteria; kingdom Pseudomonadati; phylum Pseudomonadota; class Gammaproteobacteria; order Vibrionales; family Vibrionaceae; genus Vibrio; species Vibrio sp. 1874. Next base: position 82,177 of record NZ_JAWPOR010000011.1, on the reverse strand, counting down.
AGAACTTCACAAACAAGATCACGATGATGACTTCAGCCAAAATGTTTTTTAGATGGCCGATGTTTGGGGTTCTGATCCAATGCAAAACCGACTGCTCTTGTGTTTTCGCTTTAGCTTTGTTGGAAATAAATAGTGTGTAGATGCCGTGAGCAAAGATGAACAAAACTAGTGCGACAAGAAACGTATCCAGTGACTTGATCAAATAAGCGATCGCGATGTCTGCTTTATCTAAATGTGCGAGTGCTTCTGGAGGTGTTTGATTGAGAATGAAGACCGCAAATGCCGAATAGGTTTTTGCTGCACCCATAAGAAAAAGCAAGAATGAAGCAGCCATAGAACAGATAATGGCGATCCAGCTGACGTATCGGAATGTGTTGAAGACTTGTTTCATGATGACCCTCTCTAACTGAGCTGGTAGTCTAAACAAGTTTTATTTTAGTGATAATCCCAGAAAAATGAGAAAGATTGTTACAAATACGTATTAATCTTTCTCTGTCTATTTCAGCCGTATTCAAAGGCGAATTATTTTCGCTAGCAGTGCTTATGCTTTTTGGAAAATAGAACTCAGTGACAGCACATTTTTAATGCGACCAAGCAATTCGTTTTGCTCTTCTTCTGTACGGAATTCACCTTTGGTGTTACCCCAAACCGGTCCCGGCCATGCTATGTCATCTTTGAAGCGAGCGATATGGTGAATGTGCAGTTGCGGCACCATGTTACCTAGTGCACCGAGGTTTAACTTGTCTGGACGGAATGTTGCTTCCAGTGCTTGGCTTACCGCTTGAGACTCTAGCAAAAACTGTTGCTGTTCTTTCATTGGCAAGTGGTGAAGCTCTTTTAGGTTTGCACGTTTTGGTACCAAGATAACCCATGGCACAGCATTGTCTTTATGCAGAAGCGCCACACACAGAGGGAAGTGACCGATAACGGTAGTGTCTTTTGCCAGTTGAGGGTGCAGTTCAAAACTCATTATGTTGTCCGATTTGAATTGAATGACATCAGTATACGCCAGATAAAACAAAAGGTTGACGCTTTCACGTCAACCTTTGTCATCATTTAGCTTGTGCTACTTAAGCTACCTACGTAAAAGCGGATTACATACGCTCTAGAGTATCAATACCTAGTAGAGACAGACCTTGCTTGATGGTCTTCGCTGTTAGCGCTGCTAGTTTCAGACGGCTTTGTTTCACAGCTTCGTCTTCAGCAACTAGGATAGGGCATGCTTCGTAGAAGCTAGAGAACTGACCTGCTAGTTCGAATAGGTAGCTACACATGATGTGCGGTTGGCCTTCGCGAGCGACAGATTGAACCGCTTCTTCGAACTGCATAAGTTTAGCAATAAGTGCTTTCTCTTTCTCATCAGTGATTTTGATGTCACCTTGGAGAGCGTCCATAGCAACACCAGCTTTAGCGAAAATAGAAGCTACGCGAGTGTATGCATATTGCATGTATGGTGCTGTGTTACCTTCAAACGCTAACATGTTGTCCCAATCGAACACGTAGTCAGTCGTACGGTGTTTAGATAAGTCAGAGTATTTAACCGCTGCCATTGCAACTGTTTTAGATATCTTCTCTTTTTCTTCCGCATCTAGTTCAGGGTTTTTAGATTCGATCAGTTGTGCTGCACGAACTTCTGCTTCATCTAGAAGGTCGGCAAGGCGAACGGTACCACCCGCACGAGTCTTGAATGGCTTACCATCTTTACCAAGCATCATGCCGAACGCGTGGTGCTCAAGAGATACTGACTCAGGTACGTAGCCTGCTTTACGAACAATTGTCCAAGCTTGCATTAGGTGCTGGTGTTGACGTGAGTCGATGAAGTAAAGCACACGGTCTGCGCTTAGCTCTTCATAACGATATTTTGCACATGCGATGTCTGTTGTTGTGTATAGGAAACCGCCATCGCGTTTTTGAACGATAACGCCCATTGGTTCGCCATCTTTGTTCTTGTATTCATCTAGGAATACAACTTGCGCGCCATCATCTTCAACGGCAAGACCTTGTTCTTTTAGGTCTGCAACGATCTTAGGAAGCATGTCGTTGTACATGCTCTCGCCCATCACGTCGTCACGAGTCAGTGACACGTTTAGACGGTCGTAGTTGCGCTGGTTTTGGATCATGGTTACATCAACGAGTTTTTTCCACATTTCTGCACAGTACTCGTCACCGCTTTGCAGTTTTACCACGTAGTTTCGCGCCTTTACTGCGAACTCTTCATCTTCATCGTACAGCTTTTTCGATTCGCGGTAGAAGCCTTCAAGGTCCGCAAGTTCCATAGAAACTTCGCCAGACTCTTGTTGTACACGCTCAAGGTTTGCGATAAGCATACCGAACTGAGTACCCCAGTCGCCGATGTGGTTCGCACGGATCACTTTGTGACCTAGGAACTCAAGAGTACGTACTACCGCATCACCGATGATGGTTGAACGTAGGTGACCAACGTGCATTTCTTTAGCAACGTTTGGTGCAGAGTAGTCGGCAACGATAGTTTGAGCTTCGTCTGCTGCAACGCCAAGACGTGAGTCAGCCAGTGCTGCTTCCGCTTGTTTTGCTAGGAACTCTTCGCTTAGGAAAATGTTGATGAAACCAGGACCAGCGATTTCTGTCTTGCTTGCAATACCATCTAGGTCTAGAACATCCAGTACTTTCTGTGCAAATTCTCGTGGGTTAGTACCCAGTTTTTTAGCAACGCCCATTACGCCGTTTGCTTGGTAGTCACCAAATTGTGGCTTTGCTGATTGGCGTACTGCCGCAGGACTGCCTGCAGGTGCGCCAGCGGCTTCTAGAGCCTGAGATACTTTGTCATTAATAAGTGCTTGGATATTCACACGCGTTTCCTTCAATTCAAGGACGAAGAACTCGGCGAAGTAAGTGCCGAGTTCTGTTGGAGTTCACAAAAATGGGGCTAATGATAACAACTTTATTGCTTTTCATACAGAGAGGAATTGGGGAAATTTATACTTTTTCGATTGAATGGAAATGTGGTTTGGTTTGAGTTTACTATTGCGCTCAGAGTAATGAGATAAATCGCCCCAAAAGAGAGCCACAATGACGACTCAACTAGTTGAAAAACGCCTAGCGCCTAAATTGATGATCCAAGATCTGGATGCATTTATGGCGAAGATTGAAGAGCTTGCATCCCTGTTAAAACTGGATCTGAGCTTTGCTCAAGCTGACCATATTGCGCTGCGAATTAATGATACTGAAACAGCAAAAGCCGCGCATGAAGCATGGAATCAATACGGTAAGGTGATTTCACAAGCGAAAATCAACGGTCGCCCAATCATCGTTATCGAATTCGATAAAGCGTTGGAAAGTCGTGGCTGGAAGATTGAGTGTCTGGAACTGCCATACCCTGCGGAAGGCAAAATCTACCCAATTGAAAGCTGGGAACATGTGGAGTTTGTGATTCCGTCTCATGCCGAAACCGCAGATGAGTTTCTTGCTGATTTGAAACACACTTACCCAGCGTTTGGGGCGCGTTTTAATGAGTTGGAAGAGCTGGGTGTGAAGATCAAACTGTCGAGCCCGAAAGGGGATGGCGAACGCTTGAATAACCCAACGGTGGCGTTTAAGTACCAAGGCATTTGTATCAAGCTGCACCCGCATTCACTTAAGCGTATTGTGGAGTCTGAGCAGGCGTAACTTGCTTTACGTCGTGCGCTGTTAGTCAGAGGGGTCACTTAAACTCACAGTGTGCGGATATGAGATTCCTGATCTCGCTTAAGCTCGTCGGAATGACGCGCTTGAGTTGTTTGCGTTTGGTTAAGTGATGCGTACTAATTAGCTTTCATGCTCATGCCTCATTTACGTCATTCCCGAAAGCGACGAAGGAGCGTAGTCGGGAATCTCTTACAAGCACTTCAATAAAACATCCACCGACAGATAAAAAACGCGTAACGAAAAGACAATGCCTTCTCAAATTACGCGTTTTTAGCAGCTAGCAATCAGCTGCGAATTTAAAGAATAACCGTCTTATTGCCGTAAACAAAGACGTGGTCATTGATCACTTTATTCAAAGCCTTACTCAATACGTTCTTCTCTACATCGCGTCCCGCTTGCGCCATATCTTGGGCATTGAATGTATGGTCGACAGGAATTACGTCTTGCTTGATGATCGGCCCTTCATCTAAATCATTAGTCACGAAGTGTGCTGTTGCACCGATGATTTTCACACCGCGATCGTAAGCTTGTTGATATGGCTTCGCGCCAATAAAAGCAGGTAAGAAGCTGTGATGAATATTAATGATTTTGTGGTGATATTTCTCAACAAACGTCGGCGTTAATACGCGCATGTATTTAGCTAGCACCAAAAAGTCAGCATCGTATTGATCGATCACTTCTAGCATCTTCTGCTCGTGTTCTTCACGGCTAAGGTTTTCATGGGTCACATGGTGGTAAGGAATGTCGAAGCGCTCAGTGAGAGTTTGCAGTTTGTCGTAATTCCCCACCACAGCGGCGATCTCAACATCTAGGCTTCCATCGTAGGTTTTCATCAGAATATCGCCTAAACAATGCGCTTCTTTTGTGACGAGAATGACGATGCGCTTACGGCGAGAGCCAACCAATTTACGCTTAGCACCTTGCGGGAGAGCTTGGTCCAAGTCGGCAAGAAACGTTTGATCGTTGAAGTACCCCTCCAACTCCGTTCTCATGAAAAAGTGGCCACTGGTATTATCAACAAATTCGTTATTGTGAACGATGTTGAGTTGGTGCTTGTAACAGATATTAGTAATTTTCGAGATGAGACCCGGGGCGTCAGAACAGTGGGTCAACAGTGTTTTCTTTTCCATAAATCAGGTACTTCCATGCATTAATATTTTAGCGTACGAATTTGTTATTATTCCCTGGCGGGTGTAACTGTACTGCCATGTTTCACCATAAATAATCTATTCTTACGTTGGTTTCAACAAAATATCCGCGTGTCGCCGCAAGCTGGTCAGATTGTGGGCTGATGTCACTCCTATTCCTCTGATATACTCTCGATAATTTTTCAAACTCAATACCAAGCATGATCGCAAAAACTTTTTCCTCTGATGGCGCGTTAGGTAAGGCCATTCCTGGCTTTCAAGCTCGTCAGCCACAAATCGATATGGCGGAAGCCGTCAGCAGTGCGATCAAAGATCAAACCCAGTTGGTGGTGGAGGCAGGAACCGGAACCGGTAAGACCTTCGCCTACTTAGTCCCTGCGCTGTTAAGCGGTAAAAAAGTGATCATCAGTACAGGCTCGAAAAACTTGCAAGAGCAGTTGTACCATCGTGACTTACCGCTCATGGTCAATGCGCTTGGTTTTTATGGCCAAGTGGCGTTATTAAAAGGGCGTTCTAATTATCTGTGTTTGGATCGTTTGAGCCGCCAAATGGTCGAAAGCCACACTAATGAATCTGACCCGACGTTATTAACTCAACTGGTTAAAGTGCGTGCTTGGTCATCAGAAACCAAAACAGGTGACCTTGGTGATTGTGATGATCTGCCAGAAGACAGCATGATCATTCCGACTATCACCTCAACCAATGATAACTGTTTAGGTAAAGAATGTCCGAGCTACACTGATTGCTTTGTATTGAAAGCGCGTAAGCGAGCCATGGATTCCGACATTGTTGTAGTGAACCATCACTTGTTTCTTGCTGATTTAGCGATCAAAGAAACAGGATTCGGTGAACTGATTCCAGAAGCCGATGTGTTTATTTTTGATGAAGCTCATCAGTTGCCAGATATTGCGAGCGAATATTTCGGCCAGTCAGTTTCAAGCCGCCAAATTCACGATCTTGCCAAAGACATTGAAATAGCCTATCGCACCGAAGCCAAAGATATGCGTCAATTGCAAAAAGTGGGCGACAAACTCATGCAAAGCGCAATGGACATGCGGATTGTATTGGGTGAGCCAGGCTTTCGTGGCAACTGGCGTGAGGCGTTGCAATCAGGTTCTATTAAGCGAGAATTATTGCGCTTAACTGACAGCCTCGAATTGGCGATTGATGTACTCAAAATAGCCTTAGGGCGCAGTCAATTACTGGATACCGCCTTTGAACGAGCAAATTTGATCAAAGGCCGTATCGACCGGGTATGTGATGTCGATATTACCGGTTACTCATACTGGTACGATACCTCGCCTCGTCATTTCGCTCTGCACATTACGCCTCTTTCTGTCGCGGACAAGTTCCATGAGCAAATAGAGATTAAACAAGGCGCTTGGATTTTCACGTCAGCAACCCTAGCCGTATCGGGCGATTTCAAGCACTTTACTGAGCGCCTTGGCCTCAAGCCTACAAAGCAATTTTCTCTGCCGTCCCCCTTTGATTATCAAAAGCAAGCGCGCCTTTGTGTGCCAAGGTATTTGCCAGAGCCAAACAGTAACGGCTTAGCGGATAAGTTAGTCCGAATGCTTGCTCCGGTGATTGAAGAAAATGATGGTCGCTGCTTCTTTTTATGTACCTCGCACAGCATGATGCGTGAACTAGGTGAGAAGTTCCGAGAAGTACTTGAGCTGCCTGTGTTAATGCAAGGGGAGATGAGTAAGCAGAAAACCTTGGCGGAGTTTATGGAACTGGGTAACGCTTTACTCGTGGCGACGGGCGCTTTCTGGGAAGGGATTGATGTTAGAGGTGATGCGCTGAGCTGTGTTATTATCGACAAATTACCGTTTACCGCCCCTGACGATCCGTTACTCAAAGCCCGTATCGAGGATTGTCGATTACGTGGCGGTGAACCATTTGCTGAAGTACAAATCCCGGATGCAGTGATTACGTTAAAGCAGGGAGTCGGGCGATTAATTCGAGATCAGAAGGATCACGGTGCGTTGATCATTTGTGATAATCGCCTCGTCACGCGAGACTATGGTGGTATTTTCCTCGGAAGTCTACCACCTATCCCAAGGACGCGAGACTTAGATGGAATCAAAGCATTCCTGAAAGCAGAACAATCTGTCACAGACGCAAGTGCTGAGGCATAACCCAATAAATGAGAGTTGTAGAGAGTTAAATGAGCGCAAAAATTCTTGCTATCGATACAGCGACTGAAAACTGTTCAGTTGCGTTGTTGGCTAATGATCAAGTGATTTCACGTAGCGCGGTTGCACCACGCGATCACACCAAAAAAGTACTGCCAATGGTTGATGAAGTACTCAAAGAAGCTGGCCTGACTCTACAAGAGCTGGATGCGTTAGCGTTTGGACGTGGTCCAGGTAGCTTTACTGGCGTTCGTATCGGTATTGGTATCGCACAAGGTTTGGCGTTCGGTGCTGACTTACCTATGATCGGCGTTTCAACGCTGGCTGCAATGGCTCAAGGTAGCTATCGCTTACATAGTGTGACCGATGTCGCTGTGGCCATTGATGCACGTATGGGTGAAGTTTACTGGGCACGTTACACTCGCCAAGCAAACGGTGAGTGGGCAGAGATGGATGCAGAGTGCGTAATTCCACCAGCACGTCTAGTTGAAGAAGCACAAGCAGACGACAAAACGTGGACGACAGCAGGTACTGGTTGGGATGCTTACCAAGAAGTATTAGCAGACCTACCGTTTAATTTGACGCATGGTGACGTTCTGTACCCTGATTCACAAGACATTGTGATTCTTGCTGAACAAGAATTTAAAAAGGGTAATACCGTGCCGGTCGAAGATTCGAGCCCTGTTTATTTACGTGATAATGTGACATGGAAAAAACTTCCTGGTCGCGAATAGTCCGTTTTTCATTAACCTGACAAAAAGCAGGGCGTTTGCCCTGTATTTTTATGGAGTGCTATGGCGTCGATTAATGGCTTGCCTCCTTCTTTGATTCCCGGTGCAAATCGCACTAATAAAGCCAGTCAAAAGAAGCAGGTAAATAAATCACAAACAAAGCAGCCTGTAGGTCAGCCTTCAAAGGTTGCTAACGCCGTGGCGCACTCCATAAAACACGTGGATGAGTCCCAAATTCACCGAGCTCAAGTGCAATATGACCTTCCTGAAGGGGGCGCACGTAAAGCAATGGAGCAGTACATGGATGTCATGAATCGAGCTAAAAAAGAGGAACTGGCTCAATTACTTGGTGTCGATATTTACGTGTGAGATCTCCCCAGCTTGGGGTTACTAATATTGAAAGGTGGTTTATGAAGGTTTTTGGACGGTTTTTTCTCGCATTATTTGCTACGGTTGGTTTGTCTGCGTGTAGCTCGTTGCCAGAGGAGCTAAATGCAAGCACAGAATTGGTCGTTACAGACTATAAAGCTTTTGCTGAGTCTCAGGGGCAAGTGAGTGAAGATGTTCGCCTTGGTGGAATCATCGCTAAAGTGGATAACTTTAAAGATAAAACGCGTCTAGAGATTGTAAACCTTCCTATCAGTAAGTCTGGTAAACCTGATATTGATGAAGAGCCTACGGGGCGTTTTGTCGCCTATTTTGATGGCTATTTAGAGCCTGTCGCCTTTAGTGAAGGCCGTTTGGTGACGGTTGTAGGCAAAGGAGCAGGGGAAGAAGAAGGAAAGATCGGTGAGCGCGGTTACATCTTCCCGGTAATTAAGGGGGAAGGGTACCGTTTATGGAAAATTGAAGAACGTGTACGCATGTATGACTCGCCAACCTACTTTTACCCATGTTACTCGATTAACTGCCGCATGTGGCGTAATGATTTCCCACAAGACGGTAAAGTGATAAAACAGGTCAAATAATCTGCGATGCATGAGCGTCAATTCGAGCTTCCTGCCGGCAAAATGGCAGCCCTTGAGATAGGGAACGAGAAAACGGCTGACTTGTCAGTCGTTTTTCTTCATGGGTGGTTAGATAATGCGGGCAGCTTTAAAGCGCTCATGGAGCAGTTGAACCAACTTAATCCTCACTTACACCTCCTAGCCATCGATCATTTTGGTCACGGTTTATCGAGTCATAAATCTCACGATAATTATTACCCCTTTCACGACTATATTGCCGATTTGTATCAGTTTTTGGACGAATTATCACCAAACAGACTGATATTAGTAGGGCATTCACTTGGTGCTTTAATCGCAAGTTGCTATAGTGCTGCGTTTCCAGAGCAGGTCGAAGCTCTTGTGCAAATTGAGGGAGCAGGACCTCTTACTGAAGAGCCTATTAACAGTTTGCCTCGTCTTCGCGATGGCGTTTTAAGTCGAATAAGACAGCAAAACAAGCCAGAGCGAGCCATTGCCTCCTTCGATCTGGCGTTAAAATTACGCATGCAAGCCAATCAATTAACCGCTGAGCAGCTTCTACCGATAGTCGAGCGTGGAACAGAGCAGCGAGGAGATAAATGGTATTGGCGGCATGACGCCAAGTTAAAATGTGCGTCGCTTTACCGAATGGCGCAAGCGCATGCTAACTCGATTACCAGCCAAATACGTTGTCCTCATTTGATTGTATTAGGCGATCAAGGATTTCAGAATTTACCATCTAACCAAGCTGATTGGGGAGAGAACCCACCGCAAGTGGTTTCTGTCAAGGGTGGTCATCACTGTCATTTAGAGCAAATACTCGAGGTCGCAACGCGAATTCTTGGTGTAGTTAACAAAATTTAAACAAGTGTTTGAGAGTTGCGTGCTCAAGCACGTTCGCTGTGCTGTAATAGCTTTCAAAATAAAAAGGACGCTATTTTTTAGCCAGTTATAAACGAGGAGTAACATCGTGGATAAACCATGGCTTTCACGTTATCCAAGTGACGTACCTGAAACCATTAATCCAGAGCAATATGAGTCTTTGGTAGAAATGTTTGAACAGTCTGTACAAAAATATGCAGACCAACCAGCATTCATGAACATGGGCTCGGTTATGACCTTCCGTAAATTGGAAGAGCGTAGTCGCGCATTCGCAGCGTATCTGCAAAACGAGTTAAAACTGCAAAAGGGTGACCGCGTTGCTCTGATGATGCCAAACTTACTGCAATACCCAGTAGCATTATTTGGTATTTTGCGTGCAGGTTGTATCGCCGTAAACGTTAACCCACTTTACACTCCTCGTGAACTTGAACACCAATTGAATGACTCAGGTGCGACGACGATTGTGATTGTGTCTAACTTTGCGAATACGCTAGAACAAATCGTCGATAAAACACCAGTCAAACACGTAGTGTTAACCAGTCTTGGTCAAATGCTGCCACGAGCGAAAGGTACGATTGTCGATTTTGTCGTGAAGTACGTTAAGGGCATGGTGCCTAAGTACGATTTACCTGGTGCTATCTCAATGCGTCAGGCTCTACGTAAAGGTCGTCGTCTACAATACGTTAAACCGTTTATGTCTGGGGATGACATTGCATTCCTGCAATATACGGGGGGGACGACAGGTGTCGCGAAAGGTGCGATTCTGACTCACCGCAACATGATTGCGAACGTTCTACAGGCAAAAGGCGCGTACGGACCGGTTTTATCTCCGGGGCGTGAATTAGTCGTAACAGCGTTACCGCTGTATCACGTATTTGCTCTTACCGTAAACTGTCTGCTGTTTGTCGAAATGGGTGGTCGTAACTTACTTATTACCAACCCTAGAGATATTCCAGGGTTCGTGAAAGAGCTACAAAAGCATCCGTTTACTGCGATTACGGGCGTGAATACCTTATTTAATGCATTGGTCAATAATGAAGATTTCCACGAGTTGGATTTCAGTAATCTACGTTTAGCCGTTGGCGGCGGCATGGCAGTGCAGCGCTCAGTGGCAGAAAGATGGCAAAAGACCACGGGTTGCTATTTGCTCGAAGGTTACGGTCTAACAGAGTGTTCTCCGTTGGTTGCGGCATATCCGCATGATCTTGTTGAATACAATGGCTCTATTGGTCTGCCGGTACCATCAACAGAAGTTCGTATCGTGGACGAAGAAGGCAACGCTCTTGCGAATACTGAAACTGGTGAACTTCAAGTTCGTGGTCCTCAGGTTATGCAAGGTTACTGGCAACGACCTGAAGCAACGAAAGATACGATTAACGAAGACGGCTGGCTATCAACTGGCGACATCGTTAAGTTCGATGACGAAGGCTTCCTGCATATCGTTGACCGTAAGAAAGACATGATCTTAGTATCAGGCTTTAATGTTTACCCGAACGAAATTGAAGACGTTGTAGCACTACACGGCAAAGTACTTGAAGTTGCTGCTATTGGTCAGCCACATGAAGTGTCTGGTGAATTAGTGAAGATTTATGTCGTGAAACGCGATCCGAGCTTGACCAAAGACGAAGTGATCGCGCATTGTCGAGAACACCTAACTGGCTACAAAGTTCCGAAGTTGGTTGAATTCCGCGAAGACTTACCTAAAACCAATGTCGGTAAGATCTTGCGTCGTGTTTTACGCGAAGAGAATGACGCTGAACTTGCGAAGAAAAGCGCATAAGCCGATTTCGTCGAGTCGAGAGATTTAAAAAATGATAGAATGCCAGCGTTTTGCTGGCATTTTTTATAGCGAGAAGTATGTGAACTATCAAATTATTACTAAAAACAAAGACCTAGAAGAGGTTTGCACTCATGCCCGAGAGGCAGACGTAGTGATGCTGGATACTGAATTCGTTCGTATTCGCACTTTCTACCCGCAGTTAGGTCTGATTCAGCTTTTCGATGGTAATCGCCTCTCGCTGATTGATCCGACTGAATTAACGGATATGACGCCGTTTGTAGCGCTATTAAAAGATACTTCTGTGCTAAAAGTGCTGCACGCATGTGGTGAAGATTTAGAAGTTTTCCAAAACGCTTTTGGTTGTACACCATTCCCTATGGTAGATACGCAGCTGATGGCGGCTTTCCTCGGTCACGGTCTATCGACAGGCTTCGCATCGCTGGTGGAAGAATATTTAGGCGTAGAGCTCGACAAAAGTGAATCACGTACCGACTGGATGGCTCGTCCACTGACACAAAAGCAATTAGATTATGCTGCCGCAGATGTTCATTACTTGTTACCGTTATACGAAAAGCTGTTCGATAAGGTGACGCAAGCAGGTTGGTGGGAAGCTGTACAGCAAGAAAGTGATTTACTCGTTTCGAAACGTATTCGCGTAACCAATGAAGAGAATGCCTACCTTGATATTAAGGGCGCTTGGCAATTAAAACCTTCTGAGCTGGCGATTTTAAAGCCATTGGCGACGTGGCGTTATCGTGAAGCAATCAAACGAGATTTAGCGCTGAACTTTATCTTCAAAGAAGGTGATCTATTAACGGTCGCTCGTCTTGGTTTAACGAACTTTAAGAAGATGGAAGCAGAAGATATTGATATCCGAGCGATTAACCGCCATGGCGCGAAGATTGCCGCGATTGTTAAACAAGCGAAGCAAACACCTTCTGAAGAGTATCCTGCGAAAATTGAGCGTTTAATGGACTATCCGGGTTACAAGCAGGTCTTCAAAAATATGAAAGACTTGGTGAAATCGGCTTCGCAGAAGTCAGGTTTAGCCACGGAGTTCCTTGCCTCTAAAAAGCAGATCAATCAGTTGATCAGTTGGGTTTGGAAAAAAGATCGTGACCCAGAAGTATTGCCTGATTTGATGCAAGGGTGGCGTTTGGATTTACTCGGCGACAAGATGAACAAAGCATTAAAGTAATGAAAGATGAAAAAGGTTGGCCTCGATGCCAACCTTTTTCGTTCTAATTAGAGCATTCGTCTTGCGAGAGAAACTGATTACTTTTCTTCGTCTGGTAGCTTCACATTCAGCTCAAGAACTGAGATATCGTCGTCTTTGTGCTCAAATGTTAAGTCAACCATATTTGGATCAATTGCCACGTACTTGCTGATCACCTTCAAGATGTCTTCTTTTAATTGAGGCAAGTAAGACGGCGCAGGATCATTTTGGCTGCGGCGCTCTGCGACAATGATTTGCAAACGCTCTTTAGCTAGATTCGCAGAAGTTTTCTTCTGTGGACGGAAAAATTCTAATAATGACATGTCTAGCCTCCAAAGAGTCGTTTAAAGAGTCCTTTCTTCTCCTCAGTAAGGAAACGAAATTCAACCTGATTGCCTAATAAGCGATCAACGGTGTCAGAATAAGCCATACCCGCATCGGTGTTATCGTCAAAAGTGACTGGCACACCTTTGTTTGACGCGTTAAGCACGGCTTGGCTTTCTGGAATCACGCCCAGTAGTGGAATATGTAAGATCTCCTCTACGTCTTCAACGCTTAGCATTTCGCCTTGAGTGACGCGAGATGGGTTGTAGCGAGTCAGTAGAAGGTGCTGTTTTACTGGCTCTAGCCCTTGTTCTGCACGCAGTGACTTGGAATCTAAAATACCGAGAATGCGGTCAGAGTCACGCACAGAAGAGACTTCTGGGTTCGTTGTGACAATGGCTTCATCGGCATAGTACAAGGCCATTAACGCGCCTTGCTCGATACCTGCTGGTGAATCACAAATAATGAAATCAAAGCCCATTTCATCAAGTTCGCCGAATACGCGCTGAACACCATCTTTTGTCAGTGCGTCTTTATCACGAGTTTGAGAAGCAGGAAGAATAAATAGGTTGTCCGTGCGCTTATCTTTGATCAGAGCTTGGTTTAATGTCGCTTCGCCGTTAATGACGTTCACAAAGTCATACACGACGCGGCGCTCACAGCCCATGATTAGATCGAGGTTACGCAAACCGATGTCAAAATCGATCACCGCGGTCTTTTTTCCCTTAAGAGCTAGACCAGAGGCGATGGCTGCGCTTGAAGTGGTTTTACCAACGCCACCTTTACCAGACGTTACTACAATAATGCGTGCCATTTTTTTTCCTTTTTAGATTAAATCGCGAGAACTTCTAAATGTAATGATTCATCGGCTTTACTGATCATTACTTTCTTTTGCCAGTACTCGCTTTCAATTTGATCGCTTAACCAGTAGTCACCCGCAATGGATACCAGTTCTGCTTGTAAATCGTGGCAAATAATACGCGCTTCCTGCTGACCACTTGCTCCTGCAATCGCACGACCTCGAAGTGTGCCATGGATATGAATAGAGCCGTCAGCAATGACTTCAGCACCTGCACTTACGTGCGCTAGCACCACCAAATCACCATCTTTTGCGTAGATCTGTTGTCCTGAGCGGACAGGCGTACGAACTACTTTCGTTGGTGCCATTTTGGCAGGTGCTTGGCTTGGCGATTTGCTCGCCGACATAATGGCGAAGCCAGCTTCGGAAGCAAGGTTTTGTACACGCTTGTCTTTACAGCCCGTTACACCGACCGGAATAAAACCAGCATCTGAGATGCCTTGTTTAAGCTTAGGGAAATCAATGTCGCCTTGTACTTTTGCTATATTGATTACCAAAGGCGCGGATGCAAAAAAAGAAGGTGCTTGAGAAACTTTTTCTTGCAAAAATTCGACAGTTTTTGCGATCTCATTGTCAGAAAGGTGTAAAACTGACAATGTAAAACTGCTACCTTTAAGGTCTGGTGAATGGGTCATCGTGGACTTCTTGCCTTTATTGAAAGAGCGTTGCCTTAAACTAGGTATGTCATGTTATATTTCATCCTTTGACGCAGCAAGTTCTCTCGGGGGCAAATAGGTGAATTAATCTCAAATTTGCTATTAAGTTTGCGAGAATTTGACGTTTACAACCTAATCCGCACTCAACGCGGCTAAATCAGCATAAAAGGCGTGTCATGCTTTGTTCTATTTATAAAAGCTCGAAAAAAGAAGGTACTTATCTCTATATTCCGAAAAAGGATGATTTTTCACAGGTTCCTGACACCTTAATGCAGATGTTCGGTAAGCCTATCGCTGTCATGACGATTAAACTTGATGGCCGTAAATTGGCACAAGTTGATATCGAAAAAGTGAAGGCTTCATTACAAAATGATGGCTTCTTTCTTCAGGTTCCACCGCCGCCGGAGAACCTATTAGAAAAGTACAAAGAACAAAAAGCCCAGCAGAAAGGCGAATAACGTCATCGTTTTTCATCTGGGATTTCTGCCTTGCTCAAGGAGGGCAATATGAAAAAAATACTGGCTACCATGCTTAGCGTTGGTATGTGTACCTCGGCTTTTGCAAGTAGCGAGGGTTTTGATGAATACTTGAATAAGCTGCGTGCTGAAGCTCGTGATAAAGGTATCTCAGAGCAGGTCATTAGTGCTGCTTTTGCTAATGTTGAGTACAAGCCCCGAGCAGTAAAAGCGGACCGAAACCAACCAGAAAAGAAACTGACATTGGATGAGTACATTCCTCGCGCGGTGCCTGAATGGAAGGTGAAGCAAGCCAGACAACTCTACAAAGAGCATTACACTGAGCTAAAGCGTATAGGCGATGAGTACGGTGTCCACCCGCGCTTTATTGTGGCACTTTGGGGAGTTGAAAGTAACTTTGGTAAGTTTACCGGCAACTTTAAAGTGATTGATGCACTATCCACAATGGCATTTGAAGGCCGTCGTGAAGAGTTTTTCCGTAAAGAGACCATGTCGGCACTTCAGATCCTCGATCAAGGCCATATTGAGCTAGAGAACTTTAAAGGCTCATGGGCTGGTGCGATGGGTCAATGCCAGTTTATGCCAAGCTCTTTCCTTCGTTTTGCTGCTGACGGCAACGGTGATGGTAAAAAAGACATATGGCAATCTGAAGCGGACGTGTTTGCATCAACCGCTAACTATTTGAGCAAGTCTGGTTGGGATGATAAATATACTTGGGGTCGCCAAGTTAAGGTTCCTAAAAATATTGATCGCAGCCTAGAAGGGCGCACGGCTGAAAAAGGCAAATACCTTCAAGAGTGGAGCCAATTAGGTATCACAAAATATGACGGTAGCCCTTTGCCAAAACTGGATGAAGACATCAAAGCATGGTTGATCATGCCGGACGACGAGAATGGTCGTACGTATCTGGTTTACAATAACTACAACGTATTGATGAAGTGGAACCGCTCTTACTACTTCGCACTTGCTGTGAGTCACTTGGCTGACCGCATTAAATACTGATCTGCCATCAAACAATTTGGCATTCAGTCTTCAATACAAGGGCTCTTCGGAGCCCTTTGTTTTTTCTATAACCAAATCGAGGTAAAGCGTGTTATCTGAACGTGCCGCACAAATGGTGATTTTCTCCGCTCTTCTTAAACACAAAAGCTTCACAGCTGCTGCAAAGAGCTTAGGCGTGTCGGTGTCTCATGTGAGCAAACAGTTGAGTCAGTTAGAAGCGTCTCTTGGTATCAAGCTTGTTCAACGCACTACGCGAAGCTTTACGCCGACTGAGGCAGGGAAAACCTTTTTTCATCACTGTGAGCAAGTGGTACAAGCGGTGAGCAGCGCCACATTAGAGATGGAAACCCAGCGGGATGAAGTAGCAGGTTTGGTACGTCTTGGGTTGTCGCAATCATTTGGTACCTTACACATTATTCCAGCGATTCAAGAGTTACGCGAACTGTATCCTCAACTTCAAGTGGAAGTACATCTGTTTGACTATAAGGTCGATATGTTAGCCGAAGGGCTCGATTTATGGGTAACCAACAACGAGCATTTGCCTGAAGGTTACATTGCGCAGCGTTTGACGGATTGCCAGTTTGTTGTTGCGGCATCGCCAGATTACTTATTGAAACATGACACGCCAGCAGAACCGGATGACCTATCTGCTCACAACTGCCTCATATACAGAAGCTGGGAGCGTGACTATACGGGGTGGGCGTTTACCAAAGATCAGCAAGAATTGAATGTAAAAGTCTCGGGTAACTATTCAGTGGATCTGGCAGAAGCCGTTCGGGATGCGGCTATTGCAGGTTGGGGTATTGCCTACCTTGCCACTTACTTGCTGGGGGATGAGTTTAGAACGGGTAAGTTAATACAGCTGTTACCTGACTGGAAAGCCAGCCAGTCGATGCCGTTTTATGCGGTATACCCAAGCCGCCAGCATATGCCAAAAAAAATATCCGCAGTGATTAACTTTATCAAACAGAAGATCGGCAACCCTTGTCATTGGGACCAACGTTTGGCGCCTTACATCTCTATTCCTAAATAACAGGATCAATGACGTTGTAGAACGACACATAAGGTGATTCACTTCACAAAAATTTTTCCTGAACCAGAAACATATTTTCCATATGGAAATAATTAAAATAAGCAAACGTTTATCTTTAATAAATTCAATTGGTTATTTTGTTGGTCAGTTATTGGTCGCTTAAACTTTTCACACTGTTAACATCCTCAACTTGCAGCATTTTGAGTCCGCTATACAATCCGGTGCCTTCCATATCCCCCTTCTGTCGGATTCATTTTATGAACTCAATTATTGGTATCGTAGCCATACTATTCCTAGCATGGCTACTTTCTACAAATAGAAAAAATATAAAGCTGAGAACGGTGTCGTTTGCGTTTGCTTTGCAGG
Source organism: Vibrio sp. 1874 (assembly GCF_033344395.1). NCBI lineage: Bacteria > Pseudomonadati > Pseudomonadota > Gammaproteobacteria > Vibrionales > Vibrionaceae > Vibrio > Vibrio sp. 1874. The sequence goes on along the minus strand of NZ_JAWPOR010000011.1, from coordinate 64,938 downwards.
TACTGTTTGCGTTGTTGGTTTTATATGTACCAGCAGGACGAGATGCGCTGAATTCAGTGAGCAGTGTTGTGTCGAATTTGATCAACTATGGTCAAGAGGGCATTGCGTTTTTATTCGGTAATTTGGCGACAGGGGGCTTCACCTTTGCGATCAATGTTCTGGGTATCATCGTTTTCTTCTCCTCTCTTATCTCAGGTCTTTATCACATTGGTGTGATGCCAAAAATCATTAACTTTATCGGTGGTGGTATTCAAAAGCTGCTGGGTATCGGTCGTGCTGAGTCTTTGTCTGCTACGGCGAATATCTTTGTTGGCACCATTGAAGCACCATTAATGGTAAAGCCTTACCTAAAACACATGACTGACTCGCAGTTCTTTGCAGTTATGACAGGTGGTTTAGCGTCAGTTGCTGGCGGAACGTTGGTTGGTTACGCATCACTGGGTGTCGACCTCAACTATCTTATTGCTGCTGCATTTATGTCAGCACCTGCCGGCTTGTTGATGGCAAAAATTTTAATGCCAGAAGATACGGATAAAGCAGCAGATATCGACATTAGCCAAGTTGAAATTCCACGTGCAACCAACGTAGTAGAAGCATTAGCCGATGGTGCCATGGCGGGTGTACGCATTGCTGTATCGGTCGGTGGTACGTTACTGGCGTTTATTAGTGTCATTGCAATGCTAAACGGCATGTTAGGCTGGATAGGTGATCTTATTGGGACCCCCTTAAGTTTTGAGCTCATCCTAGGTTTTGTGTTTGCGCCAGTCGCTTGGTTGTTGGGTATACCATGGCAAGAAGCAACCACAGCAGGCTCGCTAATTGGTAACAAGATTGTGGTGAATGAGTTCGTCGCTTTCATCCAGCTTGCAGAAGTGAAGTCTCAACTTAGTGAACACTCACAAGCAATCGTGACGTTTGCTTTGTGTGGCTTTGCAAACATCTCAAGCATGGCGATGCTGATTGGTGGGTTGGGCTCATTGGTACCAGAAAAGCGTGCATTTGTTTCTAAGCATGGTTTCCGTGCGATTATCGCTGGTGTCATGGCGAACTTAATGAGCGCTTCGATTGCGGGCGTGATTTTAAGTCTGTAATTGAAATAGATATCAACAATTAGCAAAAAGGCTCCTTGCGGAGCCTTTTTCGTATCTGAAGTTTTACGTTATTTGTCTGTGTGGAACTGTTCGCAAGCGAGCATCGTGTTCTCAATTAAACTTGCGACGGTCATTGGGCCAACGCCACCAGGAACAGGAGTAATAAAGCTCGCACTTTCACGTGCTTTGTCGTACTCCACGTCGCCAACTAGTTTGCCTGAATCAAGACGGTTAATACCGACATCGACCACCACTGCGCCTTTTTTAATCCACTCACCAGGGATAAAGTTAGGCTTACCAACCGCAACCACGACAACGTCAGCTTGACGCACATGACTCTCTAGGTCTTTGGTAAAACGGTGACATGTTGTTGTTGTGCAGCCCGCAAGCAGCAGCTCAAGTGTCATTGGACGACCAACAATGTTTGATGCACCAACCACAACCGCATGTTTACCACGTAGCTCAATGTTGTAACGGTCGAGTAGGGTAATTATGCCCTTTGGCGTGCAAGAGCGAAGCTTTGGAATACGCTGCGCAAGACGACCAACGTTGTAAGGATGGAAGCCATCCACGTCCTTCTCTGGGTGAATGCGCTCTAAAACATGTGTTGTGTCTATGCCCGCAGGAAGGGGTAATTGCACTAGAATGCCGTCAATTTCATCATCGTTGTTTAATTCATCAATCAGAGCTAGTAACTCTTCTTCTGAGCTAGACGCAGGAAGGTCAAAAGACTTAGAAACAAACCCAACTTCTTCACATGCGCGGCGTTTGCTACCGACATAAACCTGAGAAGCAGGATCTTCACCAACTAGAACCACTGCTAAACCAGGAGCACGTAGCCCAGCTTCAACACGTGCTTTAACACGTGCAGCCACTTCGGATCGAACAGTTTGGGAAATGAGAGTTCCGTCTATATTTTGAGCAGTCATGACTTTCCTTATAAATTAAGAAGGCAGATTATCTGCGGCGCATTGTCGCAGAATTTCTTATTAACATCCATACGCAAACGTTTGCTTTGTGGTGTTTTTGAACATTAAGCGTTTTAATGGACTTTTTTTAGGCATTCAGATCAGAATGTTATGAAAACCCGTTGATTTACCCGTTTGAACTCGTATAATCCTGTCCCTGTAGCGCGCCCTTAGCTCAGCTGGATAGAGCACGTCCCTTCTAAGGATGTGGTCATTGGTTCGAATCCAATAGGGCGTGCCATTTATTCAAAAGCCTCGATAACTCTTTGAGTTGTCGGGGCTTTGTCGTTTTTAGGTTTTTGGCTGTAATTGCCACTCTATCTACAACTTTTGAATGGCATTCTAGCCATTGCAATTTCTAGCAATCTGGATAGCCACCAACAAAAAAGCGCTGGTTAACCAGCGCTTTTGCATTTATTAAGGGCATTACATCTTTTTAAAGATGATGGAGGTGTTGATGCCGCCAAAGGCGAAGTTGTTACTCATCAAATATTTCACGTCCAGCTCTCGGCCTTGTCCGGCGATGTAGTCTAAATCGCCACATTGCTCGTCGAGGTTTTCTAGGTTGAGCGTTGGGTTAAACCAACCTGTGTGCATCATTTCTAAACCTAGCCACGCTTCAATCGCGCCACAGGCGCCTAGTGTGTGGCCAAAGTAGCTCTTGAGTGAACTGATTGGCACTTTGCCCAGAGCATTCGCTGTTGCGTTGCTTTCCGCAATATCGCCGCGGTCGGTGGCAGTGCCGTGAGCAGATACATAGTCGATCTTCTCAGCAGGAATCCCCGCGTTTTGCAAAGCCATTTCCATACAGATTTGCATGGTTTCCATCTGTGGTTGAGTGACGTGTGCGGCATCACAGTTGCTGGCAAAACCGATGATTTCTGCATAGATTTTCGCGCCACGAGCGACGGCGTGTTCGTACTCTTCCAGAACTAGCGTTCCCGCACCTTCACCAATCACCAAACCATCGCGATCGGAGTCATAAGGTCTTGGTGTGCTTTTCGGGTCTTCATTCTTCAGACTGGTGGCAAAAAGGGTATCGAAGACAGCAGATTCCGTTGGGCACAATTCTTCAGCGCCACCAGCAACCATCACCGTTTGGTAGCCGTGTTTGATCGCTTCGTAGGCATAGCCGATTGCTTGGCTGCCAGAAGTACATGCACTGCTGGTTGGGATCACTCGGCCTTTCAAACCGAAAAATAGACCAACGTTCACTGCCGTAGTATGCGGCATCATTTGCACGTAAGTCGTTGCGGTGATCGCTTTAGTGGTTTTCTCATTCAGCATGACACCAAATGCGCCGATTGCGTCAGTACTGCCTGTTGATGAGCCGTATGCGATACCCGTTTGACCATTGGTGAGTACGTCGTTACCAATCAAACCTGCTTGGCTTAGTGCGTTTTCTGTTGCGACGGTCGCCAATTTGGAAACACGCCCCATGCCGCGTACTTGCTTGCGCTTGTAGTGCTTTGGCAGTTCAAAATCTAAAATTGGTGCCGCGAGCTTGGTGTTCAAACCATCATACTGTTCGTAAGAAGGCATGTATTGCGTCGCGTTCTGGCAATCACGCAGTTTTGGTTCGACAGATTGCCAATCGTTACCAAACGCAGTCACGCCTGACATTCCGGTTACAACAACTCGACGGCTCATACTAGGCCTCCGTTTACCGAAATGACTTGGCGAGTTACATAGCCTGCGATGTCAGACATAAGGTAACTGACTAAACCAGCAACTTCTTCTGGCTCTCCCATGCGGCGCAAAGGAATTTGCGGCATCGCGTGTTCTTTCACGTGTTCGTCTACCATGCCTGTGTCGATAAGCCCTGGAGCAACGCAGTTGACGGTGATTTTGCGTTTTGCCAGTTCAAGCGCGAGTGATTTTGTTGCACCAATTACGCCCGCTTTCGCTGCGCTGTAGTTAGTTTGACCACGATTCCCCATTAGGCCAGAGACTGATGCAAGCGTAACAATTCGGCCGCCTTTGCGCTTTTGCACCATTGGCATAACACAAGGGTGAAGAACGTTGTAGAAGCTATCTAAGTTGGTATGAATCACACCATCCCATTCTTCTTCGGTCATCGCAGGGAAAGCGGTATCTTTTGTGATGCCAGCGTTGTTTACGACGCCATAGTAAGCGCCGTGTTCGGCGATATCGGCTTCGAGCTTCTCACGACAATCTGCACGGTCACTGATGTCGAATTGGATAAGACGACCGCTACCACCATGCTGTTCGATGGTGTTTAGGGTGTCTTGCGCGCCTTGCTGATCGCCCATGTAATGGACAATGACTTGGAAACCATCTTTGGCTAATTGAACGGCAATGGCTTTACCGATGCCTTTGCTGGCACCTGTAACGAGGACTTGTCGGGTCATTGTTGACTCCTGATTTTCATTTCTTGTAATTTTTCTTCTGATGGAACGTAAACGTTCAATTGGCAAGTCGCTACAACAGTTCCTTGTAGCTCAATACGGGCTGAAAAAACCGCCATACCGTTATCTTCCATAACTTTTTCAGCATACACATCGAGCACCTGTCCGCGAGAAAACGTATCGCATTCAGACGTGTATCGACGGCTACCAAGTAAAAAGCCAATCGGTGGCGCTTGTTCTTTCATTAATGCGTGGTAACCAGACCACGCCGCGACAGATTGCGCCATAAACTCAATGCCAACGTAAGCTGGCACAGTTTGAGAGGCCGAGTCGAAGAACGGGTTGTGTTCTGCGATATCAACCTGGCAGTGAATCGTATCTTGTTGAACATCCAAAGCACGATCGACCAAGATCATTGGTTTGTCGTGTGGCAAAAGTTGTTCGATGGGAGGAAGTTTAGTCATGAGCGTAACCAAAAATAAGACTAATATTATTGCCACCAAAAGCAAAAGAGTTGCTGAGAATCGCTTTGTTACCGAGTTTGGTTGGCGTCTCAACTAACGATATATGGATATCGTCTGCTTTGGTTTCGCAGTGCTGTATTGGCAAATCAAGGTTGTACTTGAGAATATGCCAAGCGATCGCGGCTTCCGTTGCACTTGCTGCGCCTAATGTGTGTCCGGTAAGTGGCTTTGTCGAGCTGACGGGAACGGAGTCACCAAAGCAGCGATGAATGGCTTTGCTTTCCATCGCATCGTTTAACGGCGTTGCTGTGCCATGCGCGTTGATGTAACCAATGTCTTGCGCTGTAAGTCCTGCATTGGCCAACGCTTTTTTCATCGCTTCTTCTGCGCCCAACCCTTCTGGATGTGGTGCGGAAATATGGTGTGCGTCTGAGCTGTCGCCAGCACCGAGAAGAGCAACGGGCGCAGGTGTTTTGCTTAGCAACATTAATGCTGCGGCTTCGCCGATATTGATGCCGTTACGATGTTGGTCAAACGGTTTGCAAAGAGTATCGGATAGAGCTTCTAAACCGTTAAAGCCGTTTAGTGTGAGGCGACAAATGCTATCCACACCACCCACAATGACCGCATCAACAATGCCAGAGCGAATCAGGCGTTGCGCGGTTAAAAAGACACGACCACTAGAAGAACAGGCGGTTGAAACTGAGTAATGTGGGCCGCTCAAATCAAAGTAGGCGGCAATAAAATCGCTGCAGTTGCCAAGCTCTTGTTTGGTGTAATGGTAGTCGACAGGAAAATTACCGTTTGCCAGCTTTTCACCAAATGCGATTTCGCCATCTGAAATGCCAGATGTGCTGGTGCCGATCACGACCGCGATACGGTCACGACCATATTTAGCAATGGCGTCACGCACGTCGCCTTCGATTTGCTGCAAAGCCGAAAGTGCGAGGCGGTTGTTTCTCGTATCAAACTGGCTGAGTGCGGGTGGTAATTGCGGTAACGTCTGTGCGATTCTACCGATTACTGTTTGGCGGCCTGAATTTAAAATATCTCGGTCAACCACCATGTTGGATGGCTTCGCTCCCGATAAACACTGGTGGATGAGCGCATCATCTTGTCCCATGGCAGAGTGAAAGCCACAGGCCTGAATATACAAAGGTTGAGAAGAGCGAATAGGCATATTGTTATTCTAAATTGTTCTTAATTAATCTGATGTTGCAGTGTTTGAATAGAAATTGAAAACTGATGTTTGAGGTGATGAAAATCAATCTTACCCTCTAACTTGTTAGAAGAGCTGTATTGAATCTCAATGATCTTTTCACCGTCGCTATCAAAGATGGCGCGAGAATTATTTTTATCAATAATTCGCCACCTTACCTCATTTAACGATCCTTCCCAAGCGGAACTCGGCCAGAGCGTGATCATCAGGTTAAATAATACCTGTTCTGGCTGCGGTAGCGAACCTTGTAAACCGTTGAGCACTTCGGTTTGAATTTGTTCTCCATCGTAAGACAGTGAGAGTACTCTTGTCCCCCAGGGTGAGAAGCCTGCCAGCACCACTTCGTTGTTGGTCACTTGCAGTTGTACCGGAAGTTGCTCAGATGTGGTTTTACCATCTATTGCCCAAGAAGCCGTAATTAACTGACTGGCAGACAACTGATAGCCCAAGCTTGCGGGAGTGGGTAAGCTAACTTGGGTGTGCTCGTCAATGTCGACCTGAGGCGTCGATTGGTGAGGGACCAAGCTGCATGCACTTAAAAACAGGCTCAGTGCGAATAACGTCGCGCAGCGAAAGGCGTGATTGAAAATCATGACGTCGTTTCCTCTGTTTTAATTGCAATCGGAGAGAGCAGCCAAGCGACAAAAATACCACTTAACACCGTAATGCCAAAACTGTGAATCGCGTGAGTTTGGCTGAGTGACAGCAATCCAAATGACAACACAGTGGTCATTGCCGAAAGGGTGATCGCCAATAGTGTGCTCACACTGCGGGCTTTCTCGGCAAAGAACAGAGTGTAATCGATCCCTATACCAAGAATGAGCACCAAGCCAAGCAAGTTGAACAGGTTTAATGTTGTTCCCATCGCGACAGCAGTTGCAAGACCGCAGGCGCAAGCAATCAATGATGGCAGTAAAACTCGGCAACTGTGTTGCAGACCGTACCGCTTGATTAATACCAGAAAGATCACAGCACTGGCGGCTGCCAATAGCTCCATGATTTTGATTCGGTATTCACCAAATAGGGTGGATATTTCTTCAGCTTTGTTTAGGTAGACAACATCAGACTGTGATTTGGCAAATGCCTTAACAACAGCGGAGTCTTGCAATTGGTTTAACACCACTACCGTTGCCGATTTTTCTTTAATTTTACCCAAATGAAGAAAACGTACAGGCGCTGATACCGGGTTTTGCAAGTACTGTTCAACCGTAACAGGGATAAAGTCGGCGTCCATTTTGGGCTTTTTACTTAAGCCCAGCCCGGAAGTAAGTGGGCTGGATTGTGTCGCGTAAAGATCGCGAATCAATTGATAGTCTTGTTGCTGACGTTCCACTGAGCTCAAGTAGCGGCTCAGGCTCTGGTAGCTTTCGATGGTGCTGTCCGCTTTCCACGCTTCTAAAGTTGGTGTCAAAGACTCCAGCTTTTTCATTAGGTTTTCGTCATCGTCGGCGGTAACGACCAACATTTGCTGCAAAGATTGCATGCCACTGAGCGTCGTAATCAAGGTTTCTTGCTGCTTGAGATCGTTCGGCATCGTTTGCAGCAGACGAATGTCGTCATCGTAGTTCAATTGCAGCAAGAAAAAACCACTCGCAACCACACATAACATCGGTAATCCGACTTTAATTCGAGGTTGATTCCAAAGTGTTAACCATTTCGCCAACAGTGATTGTCCCGGTAAATTCGAAATGGTGCGCGATGGGTTACGAGCCAGTATCGGATACCAAGCTACCACTGTGATGTAAGCGGCAATCAGACCAATGGATGAAAACAGCGCAAGCTGCTGCAAACCAGGAAACGGCGCCACTAACATGCCCAAATAGCCGATCAAACTGGTGATTAAGCCAAGTGTGATCGCTATGAAAATATGCTTTAACCCTTGCTCGCTATCCCATTCATTTCCCGCCGCAAGGCGTTCGGTTAGGTAGTGGAATGCGTAGTCGATAGACACGCCGATCAAACTTGCGCCAAACACTAAGCTGAACAGATGGACTTTTCCAAAAATCCACGTCGTAACGGACAACGCAACGAGCAAGCCAATGGTGATTGAAAGCAGTGCGAGAGACAGTGGCACCACACTACGAAAGACCAATACGAAAAATGCAATGATACCGAGCAGAGAGAACACACCGATGGTACTGATCTCCGATTTTGCACTTTGCGTACCAAAGTCGGCGTAAAATAGAACGCCAGTATGTGCGACTTCAGCGCCATATTTCTGCGCGACGCTTTGCTCTAGCGCTTGAATATCAGGGACTGCAAGTTGCCCAGTTAGGCTATAAGGCGAGTCTTTTAGCTCAGCAGTAATAAGCAAGTATTGAGCACCGTCTTTTTCGACGGACAGATAGCCGTTATCCAATCGGAAAGAGGACGATTGCTGGGTAACTTGGCTTAAATAATCACGAAATAGCAAGAAAGGATCATTTTGTAACTCTTGCCCAGTCACTCCAGAAAACGGGTTGTACAGAGACTGAATCACATGCTGCACTTGCTGTTCTGGATTTTTGCTTAAACGCTCTCGTTGTTCAGGCGTCAGCAATTGGAAACGGTGCTTAAAGTAGTAACTCGCCCAAGCTTGCTGTTCTTGAGGTGAGATTTTCCCCACCACATCGCGAAAATGATTACTCTGACGCAAACCCTTATCAAATTCAGCGGCCGTTGCAAAAAGGGCGTTTTTGTCTGGCGCTGTGATCACGAAAATGACTTTGTCGCTCATACTTGCCGAGACCGACTCAAAGGCTTGCTCAGCCACCGGGTTTTGTTGGTTCTTAGGCAGCAGTTTTAAAATGTTGGTCTCAATCGGAGACTCTGCACTCCAAACCCATTGTTTGAGTAGCAACGCGCCCGCTAAAACAACGAGATTGAGCCAAACAATAGCAAAGGTGTGAGTGCCGAGACTGAGTTTAGAAACGGAATTGAGCGTCTTCGGCATCCGTGAGTTCCTGAGGTAGAGAGGTCTGGTTCGTAAACGTGATTTCGGTCTTATCGCCACGCAGCTCTTGTAGGGTTAGGCGATCAATGTGCGTTTTACCGGAAAGAGTGATGGATTGAAACACCGCATTTAATGGCGACTGTTTTGGCACTAAAACGAGCTGCCATTGATTGTTCTCAACTGAAAAATCGAGTGTGAACTGTTCTTGCAGTGCAGAAGTATCCCCGTGGAACACGGATAAAAACACATGGCTAAAGTAGAACGCCATTGGGTTTTCTTGTGCAGAGATCGTTTTCGGTGCTTGGTCGGCAAAAGTTTGACGAAGTTTGTTTTCCGTCAATACCAAATTGACTGCGAAAGGTTCTGTTTGTTGCCACAACAAGCCATGTGTTTTGCTCAGTGTGAACTGACCTTTAGAGGTTAGAGGTTGACTGAACATTTCCAGATGACGCTGCTGCGTAAAATCTCCGCGTACTATTTCATGCTGAGACAACTGCTGTTGAAGCGACGCCAAATCCGTTACGTTTGCTGTCGGTGTGGCCAGTGCTGGAACAGAAAATATCAACAAAAAAGAGAGTAACCACTTTTGCATTAGTTCAGGCTCCCATGGTTGTGCCATCGCTCTACTTTATCTAAAAAGACTGCTGGAGAAACAAAGCACATCTCTTGCTTTTCAATGGATACGGCGACTTGCGTTGTATGCGCTTTGCACATACGTTGATTCGTTTCGGCGTCGTAAATCACGTAATCCACACGTAAGCGGTTTTCCCACTCCGTGAGTTGCGAGGTAATGCGAATGGTGTGATTAAACGGAATCGCCTTCACGTATTTTACGCGCGTGTCGATGATCGGCCACATGTACCCAGAGTCTTGCATATCGCTATAGCTGTATTGGATCTTCTCCATCAGCACACGACGCGCTTCTTCAAAATACCGAAAGAAGTTGCCGTGATAAATCACGCCCATCGGGTCAGCATCTTGGAATGAGGTGACCATAGTCACCTCCGCTTCTAATGGGTAGAGAACCTGCTCTTGCATTATACCTCCGCGTAGAGTGGCCAATGACGTTGCTGAATGCGTTCAATGAAATGACGCAAATCTTGTTCTAACGGGCGATCTTCAATCACAAATTCAAACTCGCTCAGTACGGCGTCACGAATTACTCGCAAACTCTGACTCATGTGGTGTTCGTCCAATTCGTTATGACGACGACGAATCTCAACCGCTTGAACGCTTGCTAGGAGTGAAGCCGCAGCAACTTGCTCTGTTAACTCAAGTACGCGTAGGCAGTCACGAGCCGCAATGGTGCCCATGCTCACTTTGTCTTGGTTGTGACATTCGGTTGAGCGAGAAAAAACGCTCGCTGGCATGGTGTTTTTCAACGCTTCTGCCGTCCAAGCTGAGATACCAATCTGAACCGCTTTAAAGCCATGGTTGATAGGTTTACGCTCGCCTTCTGCACCGGTTAAGTTAAACGGCAGGCCGTTATTGAACTTGTAATCCATCAGTTGCGCCATCTGACGATCCAGCAAATCAGCTAAGTTGGCAATGTTCACTTTCAACGTATCCATCGCCATTGCGATATGACCACCGTAGAAGTGACCGCCGTGCAGAACGCGCTCATTGTCGCCATCGATGATTGGATTGTCGTTGGCACTATTTAGTTCATTCTCAATCAATTGACGTAGCCAAGGCAGTGAGTCTTGCACCATGCCAATCACGTGTGGCGCACAACGCAGCGAGTAACGATCTTGCAGTCGGTCGCTATTGCGTGGCGGACGTTCAGCATTGAGATCATCACGCAGCCAAGCCGCAACTTGCTGTTGACCAGGGTGAGGTTTTACCGCAAACAACGCTTCATCAAAGTGGAAGTCATTACCTTGCATACCCACAGAGACCATCGCGGTAATCTTGGTGCTCAGCTGCGCTAGATATTCTGCGCGTTTGTAGGCAAGACAGGCGAGGGCAGTCATCACTGATGTACCGTTCATTAACGCCAAACCTTCTTTTGGTTTTAGGCGAATTGGCTCAATGCCCAGCTCTGCAAACACTTCTTGTGTTGGTCGCACATCACCTTTGTAAAGCACTTCACGCTCGCCAATTAAGGTCGCCGCTAGGTAAGACAAAGGAGTTAAATCGCCACTTGCGCCCACCGAGCCCTCTTGTGGAATACGCGGCGCAATATCGTGATTGATAAGCGTAACGATTTGGTTCAACAGACCGTGAGACACGCCAGATACGCCTTGCGACAATGAACATAAACGTGTCGCCAACACCGCACGAGCTTGCTCATGAGAAAGGATTTGACCTAAGCCACAGCCATGGAAGCGCGTAAGGTGCAACGGAAGTTCATCCACAAGAGCAGGTGGAATCGCCACAGTGCATGAATCGCCGTAACCCGTGGTCACGCCGTAAATAACGCCTTCTTCTTTCAGTAATCGTTCCAGAAACGCCACGCCACGATCAATTTTCGCGGTAAATTCTGGCGAGGTGTTCATGTTTGCCTTTGCACCTTGAGCAATGGCAACGACATCTTCGATGGTTAAAGATTGGGCACCAAAAGTGATGTTGTGATTATTGTTGTTTGTCATGTGGCTGATTACTTAAAGTCCAGAAGTTAAAAAAGTTGTACCACTGTAACGGCGCTTGCAGTGTGTGGTGTTCTAATCTGTGTGCGTACTGTTGAACAACGTGTTCTAGTGCCTGCTGACGTTCCTTGCGTGGTAGCGTGATTTGGTCACTAAAGTGTTCAAAGTACACATTAAAATGCGGAGTGTTCGCTTCATCGTCGCGTAGGCCGAAGAGTAGATAAACCGGCGCTTTTAATACCGAGGCCAGCATGAATGGGCCTTGCGGAAATGGCGCTGGTTTACCAAGAAAATCTGCCCAAACGACCCGATTTTCTTTGCTGGTAGAAGTGCGATCGCCAACGATCACCACCCATTCGCCTTGCTCGATTTTTTGTTGAAGCAGAATCGCGGTGTCTGGTCCCATTGAGCTGACTTGAATCAAATTCAGTTCCGAGTTTGGGTTTACCGCCTTCATTACCGCATTAAATTGTTCAGCGTGTTGGGTAAATACCAAGGCGTTGATTTTGACATGAGAGTGTCGACGACCAAGCGCGCGGCAGAGTTCGATATTGCCAAGGTGCGAGCCTAAAATGAGCACGCCTTGTTTTTTCTGCGCCATCTCTTCGAAATGATGCTGGCCGTGAATGGTTAGGTTATCGACGTTAAAGTCACCTTGCCAGGCAGCCAGTTTGTCGAGCATGGTTCGCCCAAAAGAAAGCAGATGATGATAGCTGTCCAACTGTTTTGGTAGTGCGATGCTCTGCTGCGTTGCGTAGTACTGCAAGTTTTGCAGGTAAACCTCAGACGCTTCACGGGCAGATTTCCCCGAGAAGTGGTAGTAGCGCATGACTAATTTTAAAATCAGGTCAAACGCTTTTCTGCCGAACAAGCGGTAAACCGCGAGTAAGGTTTTGATGCCTAAAATCGTGCCTTGTTCTTTTCGTTTCGACCAGTGGGCATTACTGTCATCTGTGTTTTGGCGCTTTCTGGCGAGTAGCGAAGGAATGCGCGGCAACATGCCAAAAAATAGGCGAGTGTGCATCCAGCTTATCTTGACGTTGTCCCACAATGCGTCGAAGTGGGAAATGCCACCTTCAGGGTAGATCACGCGCGTTGGAACAAAATCAATGTCGACGCCTTCCCAATACATTCGCACTAGAATTTCGATATCAAAATCCATGCGTTTGCCGATGCTGTACTTGTTCAACACGGCGACCGTTTTCGCCACTGGGTAGGCGCGAAAACCGCACATGCTGTCTTTGATAGATAGTGACAAGGTTTCTATCCACACCCACACGTGCGTAGCGTAGCGACCATACAAACGGGATTTAGGTACGCTCTCGTCGTATATCGGTTGGCCCGAAATCAGGTTATCTGGTTTTGTTTCGCTGGCGCTGAGCAATTTCGGCAATGCTTCTAGGTCGTGTTGACCGTCTGCGTCGATTTGAATGGCGTGCGTAAAACCAAGTTGGTGAGCTTGATGTAGGCCTGCCATCACCGCGCCACCTTTGCCTTGGTTTTCACTCAAACTAATCAGTTTTATCAGCCCTTGTTCACTCAAAGCAGAAAGCTCTTGTTTGGTGTCTTCATTGCTGCCGTCGTCCACGACCAGCACTGGCAAAGCGAAAGAGGATAACGATGCCACCACGTCTGCAATTGTGCTGCCGTGGTTGTAGCAAGGAATTAAAAAGCAGGGGCGATAATCACTCACGTGACTCACCTAGTTTCATTTTGCCTGACGAGTGAGTCACCAAGGTTTCACCGTTTGTCGATGTGTACTTAAAGGTCAATTTCTCGCGCTCATTGACCCAAGAGAGTGAGAGACAAACGTCGGCGTTTGGCAGAATCGGCTCTTGAAATTTGATGACTTCCATTCCTTTAAATACCTTGGGAGTGTTCAAATATTGAACGGCGTAGAACAACGCCCAATCAATTTGAGTGACGCCGGGTAAAAGAGGGAAGTGATTGAAATGACCTTGGAAATCTAAGATGTCAGCATCCACTCGCAGCGACAGCTCCGCGGTATGGTCACTCACTTCAATATTCTGAATAGTTGGTTTTCTTTTATCCATGTTACTAGCTTTATTGGAATAGTTTTTCAATTTCAGCAACTTGGCGTTTGCCTTGGCTGTTCAATGGAATTTCGTCGACCACTCGGAATTTTCTCGGGATAGCGATCGGTTCTAGCCAATTGCGCAGTGCCTTGCGAAGCTCAAGCCAAAATTTGCCTTTACCAAGTTCATTAAGCACATCGCTGCCTTGATCGTTAAGTACGATGATCGAGACTAACGTGAGGCGACCAGATTCTTCCATTGGGATCACCACGCTTTCTTGAATCCACGGCAATTGCTCTAAACGTTTTTCCACTTCGACAAGGGAAATACGCTTTTCTTCGACTTTGACGATTCGGTCAGTGCGTCCACGCAATTCAAAAGAAATACTATCATGGAAATAGCATTCATCCGCAGTTTGGTACCAAGTGTTTTCATCAATGTGTGGCGAGCGGAGCTTTAAACAATTTTCATGGTTAAGCTCGGCTTCAACACCAGGGAATAACGTCCAGGGAGTACTGGCTTCGTGCTGCTGACGGTAAGCAATGCCGCCGGTTTCTGTGCTGCCAAAAACTTCAATAGGAAGTGACCCAAACAACTGCTGGCTGTGCTGCGCCGCTTGGTTTGGCAAGGGACCACCAGAAGAAAATACGCACCGAATCGCAACCGGATTGTGCTCTTCACTGAGTCGTTTTAGTAACGCAGGGCTGCTTACTAGCGTGGTGTCAGCATCAGCGTGATGGACAATTTGCTCTGGGAACTCAAGGTTGTGTGCTGAAAATGGACGTGCAGAGCACAAAGGCCACAATACGCGGAACAGCAAGCCGTAAATGTGTTGATGAGAAACGGTGCTTTCAATGCGTGTGCTGGCAACCGTGTCGCCCCATAGGTTATCTAGAATAGAAACTTCGATATCGAGCTGTTTCAGCGTTTTTGCAATGGCTTTTGGTGTGCCGCTTGAACCCGAAGTGAATAGCGTTACCGGTATTTCCGCCAGGTTTAATTCACGCCAAAAATAAGGTTGTTTGGCCTCTGGCTCGTTAATCACGGTGGTTTCTAGCAATGATTGAGCTTCGATCAAAAGCGAGCTCACGAGTTCTGGAGCCGAGACATCGGCATCATGCAGCAACAAATCGTAGTGCTCACTGAGCTCTTTGAGTGCTTCTGGTTGGTAATTACCAGGTAATACAATGGATTTTCCTGCATAACAACAAGCAAAAAAGCCAACGGCAAACAGGTAGCTGTTGCCAAAACACAACGCAATGTTTTGCGTTGGTTGGGTTTCTAACTGCTGAGCAAGTGTTGCGACGTGCTGCTGGAAATCACCCCACGTGATAACCGTGTCGCGATCGTAAGAGACTGGGGATTGCTCAGACCTCTCTGCGATGAACAAGGTCGCTAGGGAGGTAAAGCTCGAATACGTTGTATTCATACGATTAGTGTTCCTTTCGAACAAATTGACGCACGATCCATTCTCCAGCGAACAAGCCACCAGCAAGTAAGTAGCTGATGAGGCCGTTATAAAGCGTCCATATTTTTACTGGTAGGAAACAGGTATAGAGTGCAACGGCAGCGTTGAGCGTAAAAAAGGCGCACCAAACCATCGTCACTTTGCGAGTGTAAGCCACGCCACTAGCCGGAAGGTCGGGTTCTTGCAAGCGAGCAAGCCTCTCTATGATCGATTGCGGCTGTTTTAAGCTAAGTCCAAATACGCACAGCATACATACATTGACAACGACAGGGTAAAACTGAAGCCACCCATGTTGTTTAAACACCATGCCAAGCGTAATTAGGACAATGCCAACAGCGCCCGTAACGAGCGCCAAGAACTTAAACTCTTTTAGTGGGGTCTTATTTGCGACGAAAACACGCAAAAGTAACGCAGCAATTAACAAGCCCCCAACTAAGTTCAAGCCAAATTTATCTATACCGAAATAGACGGCGAAGGGGTAGGCAAACAGTACAATTGCAGACAGACCAGTCAGCAATTGGCGCATTAACTTTCCTTCAATAACTCAGTGACAGCGTTAACCACATCGTCAACGGTTCTTACTGCACTAAACTCTGCTGGCTTGATTTTTTTGCCAGTGACATTCTGTAGGTGTACGACCAAATCAACGGCGTCAATGCTATCAAGATCGAGATCTTGGTATAAGTGCGCATCTGATTGAATGTCGGCTGCGTCAATTTCGAACAGCTCAACAAGCGCATCTTTAACTTGTTCAAATACTTGATCTTTATTTACATCAGTCATGAATATACCTACAACTTATTCATTAGTTTGAGAAGAAACGTATTTCGCTAGATTTGCTACAGACGCAAAGTGTTCGCGCGTATTTGAGTCGTCGGCATCAATAACGATGTTGTATTGTTTTTTTATTGCGAGTCCAAGCTCAAGCGCGTCGATAGAATCTAAGCCAAGTCCATCACCAAAAAGTGGTGCATCCGTTTCAATATCATCTACGGTTAAATCTTCAAGGTTTAAAGCATCAATAATAAGTTGCTTAATGTCGTTGTGTAACTGTTCCACTGGGACCTGCTTATTAATAAAAGTTTTCTGGAAAAATGTTTTCAGCTAGGTGCTGTTGTAAGCGTCGCGCCGCTATTGTCGGCGACGTAGTTTGCTTTATAAAGGGGGTAATCTCAACTTTATCCTTAACTTCAACCCTGAAAAAGGGCTTTGTTGCCGGTACTTGATACCATTTTTTCTCTTTTGTGAGGAAACTTGGCGTTACCGTAATATGGACAACTCTTAAATCTCGTTCTGTTCTTACCGCAATTTGTGCTGCACCGCGTTGTAATTTCGGCTCTACACCTGGTGTTGTTCTTGTTCCTTCAGGAAATATAAGCAACACGTTGCCTTTGTTAAATCGTTCATCACAAAGTGCTAATAAATCATCCGGTGCTTCATTGGGAATATATCCGGCTGCTTTTACGATGTGCTTCATAAAAGGATTCGACCATATTGCCGATTTTACTAAACAGTCGCAGCGATTTAATTGTGAAGCAATGAGAACGTAATCGATTAAACTAGGGTGGTTGGCAACAATTAAACAATTACGATCTTGTTGAAGAATATCGGCACCAATAATTTGATAATCGATTGCGCCACTTAGCTTCATCAATTTACAAAATGTGTTGAATGAATATCGAATCGCACCCTGAACTTTATATTCGCGTTCCGTTTGGTCTGAAACAAAAATACGAATGGTCGGAATAACAATGAAACTCAGTACTAAACCACCTAACCCAAATACTGAAAAACAAAATCCTGTTGCTAGCACACGCCAATACTGATTTAAGCGAGTCATTTTTTGTGCCATTCCCAAGCTTGTTGCGGAGCGAAAATAGTCCACTGGCTTTTATCTAACAAGTATTGTTGCAAAAATACTAAACCTTGAGGAAGAGGATGACCGGAACGTTCTGCGTTTATGGAGCTTTGTATCGCGAACTTGTCTCCATGAGAAAGTATTAAGCCAAGTCCAAACCCTTGGTATTGTTGGTTTTCATATTCTAAATAAGAGTCAGGCATAGGCTCATCAAAATCAACAAGCAGTACTTTTTTGTCAGGATTGTCGGACAAAAACAGCCATGCTTCTAATATTGCGCTTTGGAATGTGTTTTCTGCCGCAGCGATAGAAGTTAGGGGAATGGGTTGTTTAGTTGCGATAGTGGCAAGCCCTGCGGCGGTATTGTGCACCGATTGAGAAAAAGCCATCGGAGACGCCTCTTCTCCATTAATTATATCTTCAACTAGTGCGACGCTGCGATGCAGTTCACCATGACGGCTTGAAAATACAAGGTAATCAACTTGATGTTGATTAAGCATTTCGATTGCAGTTTGTACCGCCAGTTTACTGAGTGGGCTCATTCTTCTGCGCATCATCGCAGGAATATTTGCAACATTGATTTTGCCATCTTCTGGCCATTTTATCTCTGTTGCCCATTGTTTCCATTCATTGGATTCGGATAAACCGAATGAATTCGCTGTCCACGCATCAATATTGAACGAAATGTTGATCTTCGAGTTTGGCATATTGGGTTAAATTGTTTATTTTACAGCTCGATACAAATTGGGGTTGACCCAAATTCACAATAAAAAGGAAATTATCATGTCGCGTTTTAAGCTGTATGTCTCGTTATTATTAACTTTGCTTCTTGTTGGTTGTGGACGAGTACAACCTGTAATGAATGTGGAGGATACTCCAGTTGCTTATGATCTTCAAAATAAACAAGTAAAAATGGCCATAGTGCAATCAGCAACTAACCGAGGCTGGACGATCGAAGAAGTAAGCCCTGGTGTTCTTATTGCAAAAATCCACGTTCGTAACCACTCTGCAGAAGTAAAAATCCCATACAATAATAAATATTACTCAATTATTTATCTCAACTCAGTAAATCTCAAAGCAAGTGATGGCAAAATCCACCGCAATTACAATCGTTGGGTAAACAACTTGAATGTTGATATTCAGCGAGCTATTGCATTGTTGGGCAATCAATCTCAACAATAAAACTATTAATTGCAGTTAGGTTTTTCCGTGTTAAATCAAAATAATGACCCTTTTAATGCTTTTGAAGCGAAGACAGAAGCTCAGAAGTTATCTTTTGCACCAATCGTGTTCCAGACCGCCAAAACGCTTCGAGATTTAGGTATTTTAGCCGCTTTAGACAGCGCTGGCGCTCAAGGCATGAGTGCCACAGATATTGCCGAGAAAACGGGAGTATCAGAATATGGTGTTAAAGTACTGTTGGATATGGCGATTAGTGCGCATATTGTTTTATGGGAACGACCTAACTATTCGCTTGCAAACCTTGGTTTTTACCTTCTTCATGATGGTATGACGAATGCAAACATGGATTTTACGGCAGATGTTTGTTACGCCGCGATGATGCATTTGACGGAAGCAATTCAAGAAGGTAAACCGTCAGGTTTGAAAGAGTTGGGCAATTGGGAGACCATTTATCAAGGTCTATCGACGTTACCAGAACAAGCCAAACAGAGCTGGTTTAAGTTCGATCATTTCTATTCGGATCGCTCGTTCCCACTTCTGCTTAAAGAAGTATTTGCAAGCAAGCCAAAGCATCTTGTGGATATTGGCGGAAATACGGGGAAATGGGCGATTCAGTGTTGTAAACATGACCCTGACGTTCAAGTGACGATTGTTGATTTACCACAGCAATTAGAAGTAGCGATGAAGAATGTTTCAGAAAACCAGTTCGTCGAGCGTGTACGTCCATACCCTGCAAACATGCTGGATAAAGCACAAACATTGCCTGGACACGCTGACGTATGGTGGATGAGCCAGTTCTTGGATTGCTTTTCCCCAATTGAGATCCTCAATATCCTTAAAAAAGTTAAAGCCCAGTTAACGAAGGGAGATACTATTTACGTATTGGAGCTGTTTTGGGATGCTCAAAAATACGCGGGAGCTTCCTATAGCCTTAATGCCACTTCTCTTTATTTTACCTGTTTAGCTAACGGTAATAGTCGCTTTTATCGCAGTGATGATTTCTTAGAAATTGTCGAAGCGGCAGGTTTATCTGTCGTTGAAAGAACCGACAATATTGGCCTTGGTCATACCTTATTAAAACTACAAGCAAACTAAATTCAGAATGAAAACAGAGCTCAAGCAAGTTGTTGTCGTAGGAGCGGGGCCATCAGGTTCAACCGTTTCTGCCTTATTAAAATCGCGTGGCATAGATGTTGTTGTCTTAGAAAAAGCGACTTTTCCACGTTTTTCCATAGGAGAAAGCCTACTCCCTGCATGTATGGAAGTTGTTGAACAAGCAGGAATGACCAATGCAGTAAAGCAGTTTGGCTTCCAGTATAAAGATGGTGCTGCATTTCGTCGTAATGGCGTATACACCCAGTTCGACTTTACAAACAAATACACGCCAGGACCGGGCACGACGTTTCAGGTTCAACGTGCCAGCTTTGATAAAGTATTGGCAGATAGCGCTGAAGAGCAAGGCGTAGAGATTCGCTATCAGCATGAACTGCTCAATCTAGTGTTTGAAGGGAAAAAGTCTCGATTAGAAGTGCTCGACTCAAATAAGAAGGCTTATCAAATCGAAGCAGATTTTGTGTTGGATGCCAGTGGCTTTGGGCGTGTTTTGCCACGCTTGTTGGAGCTAGAAGAACCTTCTTGTCTTCCGCCTAGAAAAGCGATCTTTACCCATATCGAAGATCATATCTCTCCCCAAGAGCCGGAATACGATCGCAACAAAATTTTAATTTCAGTTCATCCTGAAAATCACGACGTATGGTACTGGCTAATCCCATTCTCTAATGGTACTTGTTCGTTTGGTGTGGTGGGTGAGCCAGAATTTTTCGAACAATACCCAGAAGATAAGATTGCAGCGTTGCAGCAGTTAGCCAATGAAGAGCCGGGTTTGGCTTCTTTGTTGCGAAATGCGAATTACCCGAATCCAGCAGGCGAGTTGGGTGGCTATTCTGCTAACGTCAAACGTTTAGCGACAGAGCACTACGCGTTGCTTGGTAATGCAGGTGAGTTTCTTGATCCTGTATTTTCATCGGGTGTCACTATCGCCATGAAATCGGCAGAGTTTGCAGCGGACTGCGTGGTTCGTCAGCTGAATGGTGAAAAGGTTGGTTGGCAAGAAGAGTACTCGCAACGCTTAATGGTGGGAGTGAACACATTCCGCACTTATGTGGAAGGCTGGTACAACGGCACGTTGCAAGATGTGATTTTCTATCAAAACCCGAACCCACGTATTAAACAGATGATTAGTGCGATTTTGGCTGGATATGCTTGGGATACGAATAATCCTTACGTAAAACAAAGTGAGCAGCGTTTGTCGACGCTTGCAGAACTGGTTCGGGAAGCTGAACTGTAAGAATATACATTCGCTTATCCGAGAATCAGTAAACCTAGGTCTTACCAAAAAATTGGTAAGACCTTTTTAATACCTCTTTACTTTTACTTCTAGCGTGTTGGAGACACATTGACCACTTACATCGGTGTGTATCGAATTTGAGAATTTTTATGGTGACATTGATCACATCTAGAATTCCTGTTGCTGATATTTATATTAAATTTGTAGGAAATGGATTACATTCTGGGAGTGTTCCCTACATCTGGCTTCGTTGTGAAAACGGTTTATAAGCAACTGTATAAGTTAGTAAAGTTCCAAAAACTACACCAAAAAAAAGACAAGTTTCTTACCAAATCAATTCGCTTGGTGAGTTCGAGCCATCGACTACGCCAAACGCTTCCTCTACTTTCTAAAATTGTCGAAGAACATGACGCATCAACGGTCTCTTCGATTGCAGATCCCGAGAACGCGGTAGCGTGGGGAGGCAAAGTTTCTCCAGAGTTCAAATCTAAAGTCATCCGTATTAGTAAAGAGCTAAAGATCAATCCTAATCATCTTATGGCGTGCATGGCATTTGAAACTGCTGAAACTTTCAGTCCAAGCATCAAAAATGGTTCCGGAAGCGGGGCTACAGGGTTAATTCAATTTATGCCCTCTACCGCAGAATCATTAGGAGTGAACACAAAGACTCTTGCGAGAATGAGCGCGCTTGAACAACTTAACTATGTGAAAGCGTACTATTGGCCCTATCGAAATAAAATTAATAGCTTAGAAGATGCTTACATGGCCATTCTCTACCCTGCTGCGATTGGCAAACCGCCGTCTTTCGTTTTGTTCAGACAAGGCTCAATTGCCTATCGACAGAATGCAGGTATCGACCGCCACAACACGGGGAAAATCACGCTTAATGATGTTTCCTACAAAGTGAGGAAAAAATTAGAAAAAGGTTTGCAGCCCAATTTCATGGGCTAAGATTGTGTCATGTTCCTAGTTTTTCGCGCATGAATCCTTCTGTTACTTCACGGGGATTCTGATACACTACGCGCCCATTTCCTCTGTTGAGACCTTTCTATGCCATTTTCTAAGCTTGGTTTAAGCGCATCGATTGCTGATGCAGTAAAAGCGCTAGGTTATGAAAAACCCACTTCTATCCAACAAAAAGCCATTCCAATCGTATTGCGTGGCCGCAATTTAATTGCAGCAGCGCAAACGGGCACAGGTAAAACGGCCAGTTTTGTTCTGCCAATCTTAGAAAAGCTTAGTCGAGGCGAAACGCAACGTAAAAAACGCGCTCGTGCGATTATCCTAACGCCAACACGCGAACTTGCGCTTCAGGTTCATCAAAGTATTGAAGCTTATGGTAAAAACTTACCATTACGCTCAATGGCGATGTTTGGTGGTGTGGATTATGCACCACAAAAACAAGCCTTGATCGAGGGTGTCGATATTGTGGTAAGCACGCCTGGGCGCTTGATTGATCTGTACGGTCAACGCGCGATTCACTTTGATGAAGTGGAAATGCTAGTGCTTGATGAAGCCGACAAAATGTTGGATATGGGATTCATCGATGCGATCGACAAAATCGTCGACTGTATGCCAGAACATGTGCAAAGTTTGCTGTTCTCAGCGACGTTATCTAACCCTGTTCGTGACTTGGCGAAAAATGCGATTATTGATCCTGAAGAGATCACGATTGCAAAGCACAGTGCCTCAAAATCAAATATTAAACAGTGGATCACGACCGTCGATAAAGACATGAAGTCGTCGCTGCTAAGTCACTTGCTTAAAGAAAATGACTGGTCGCAAGTATTGGTATTTATTGAAACTAAACACGGCGCAGCCAAACTGGTAAGCCAACTTGAGAAACGTGGCATTGTGGCAGAAGCATTCCACAGTGGCCGTAATCAGCGTGTTCGCCAGGAATTAATAGAAAAGTTTAAAGCGGGTGAAATCCAGTACTTAGTCGCAACCGGCGTTGCTGCGCGCGGTATTGATATTGATAATCTGCCAGTTGTCATCAACTACGATTTACCTTACCCAGCGGATGAGTATGTACATCGTATTGGTCGTACAGGTCGTGCTGGCGCGAAAGGTGAGGCGATATCACTGGTTTCAAAAGACGACTTTAAGAACCTCTGCATGATTGAAAGTCGTTTAGGGCACTTGCTAGAGCGAGTGGAAATTGAAGGTTTTGCGCCAAGAAAGCCAGTACCAATTTCAATTTTAAATTACGTGCCTAAGAATAAACGTAAACCGCACGATAAGCGCGAATCAAAATAGCCAGTTTATCCCATGATCTAAAAGCCGCATTCTTGCGGCTTTTTGCGTTTTAAGGCATCCAATTATGTAGCCATCGCTACGGTTTCTATTCGGTAATAAGGAAAAAAGTTAATCAGTGTCATACGCTTAACACGTAAAGTGAATCAAGGTGCGTTAAGCTTTTGTCAATTATCTGTCCGCAGGTTTGCACAAGGTAAGGAATGGGCGCAAACTTTTTTGCTTGCTAATGAATGCATAAGATGGGGCACAAATGAAAACAGGTGATAAGCAATTCGCCGTTATTGGTCTTGGCCGATTTGGTTTGGCAGTGTGTAAAGAGTTACAAGATTCAGGCGCTCAAGTTTTAGCCGTTGACATCAACGAAGACAGAGTTAAAGAAGCCGCCAGTTTTGTTAGTCAGGCGGTTGTGGCTAACTGTACTCACGAAGAGACGGTTGCTGAGCTCAAACTTGATGATTACGACATGGTGATGATTGCCATCGGAGCGGATGTCAATGCCAGTATTCTTGCGACATTGATTGCTAAAGAAGCGGGAGTAAAGTCAGTATGGGTTAAAGCCAACGACCGCTTCCAAGCTCGTGTTCTGCAAAAAATTGGCGCAGACCACATTATCATGCCTGAGCGTGACATGGGGATACGTGTCGCGCGTAAAATGCTCGATAAACGGGTTCTTGAGTTCCACCCATTAGGCAGTGGCTTAGCTATGACGGAGTTTGTGATTGGCTCTCGTTGGATGGGTAAGACACTAAGTGATTTGGCTCTGTGCAAAGTCGATGGCGTGCAAGTGCTAGGGTTTAAACGGGGCCCAGAAATTACCAAGGCACCTGACCTTAATACCACACTAGAAATTGGTGACCTAATTATTGTGGTCGGCCCTCAAGATGCGCTCGCAAATAAATTAAAATCGCTATGACGTATTTTCATCAGAAAGGTGTTTTTTACGCACCAGATGGTAAACAAGAGAAAGCGAAAGGCAACGAACCGCGAATTATATTGCTCAGTTTTCTCGGTGTTTTACTGCCTTCTGCGGTATTGCTAACCTTGCCAGTTTTTTCTGTTACGGGCCTGTCGATAACGGATGCTTTGTTCACTGCAACGTCCGCTATTAGTGTGACAGGGCTTGGTGTTGTCGATACTGGGCAACACTTTACGCTTGCGGGTAAAATCTTGCTGATGTTTTTAATGCAAATCGGTGGGTTGGGGCAGATGACGTTGTCGGCAGTCTTACTCTATATGTTCGGCGTGCGTTTGAGTTTGCGTCAACAAGCGCTGGCGAAAGAAGCATTAGGGCAAGATCGGCAAGTCAATCTAAACCGACTAGTAAAGCGGATTGTTGTTTTCGCGCTTGTTGCAGAAACGATCGGGTTTATTTTTCTCTCTATCCGCTGGGTCCCTGAAATGGGCTGGCAGACTGGTATGTTTTACGCCTTGTTTCATGCAATTTCTGCATTTAACAACGCTGGGTTCGCGCTGTTTTCTGACAGTATGATGAGCTTTGTGAATGATCCGTTGGTTATCTTTACACTGGCGGGGCTATTCATTTTTGGCGGGCTTGGTTTTACTGTTGTGGGTGACATCTGGCTAAACTGGCGCAAAGGTTTCCACTTTTTGCATCTTCACACCAAAATCATGCTGATTGCGACACCGATATTGCTCTTAGTCGGAACGATGCTGTTTTGGTTACTTGAGCGAAGCAACCCAAACACAATGGCGTCTTTACCTGCAACAGGGCAATGGTTGGCGGCATTCTTTCAATCTGCGAGTGCTCGAACGGCAGGGTTTAATAGTGTTGACTTGGCGTTGTTTACCCAGCCAGCCTTACTGGTCATGATTGTTCTGATGTTAATTGGAGCGGGTTCCACCTCAACGGGGGGCGGTATTAAAGTTTCCACATTTGCTGTTGCGTTTATGGCTACGTGGACCTTTTTACGCCAAAAGAAACATGTGGTTATGTTTAAGCGAACCATAAATTGGCAAACTGTGACTAAGTCATTGGCAATTATCGTTGTGAGCGGAGCCATCCTGACAAGCGCAATGTTTTTATTGATGCTTACCGAGAAGGCCAGCTTTGATAAAGTTATGTTTGAAACCATTTCCGCATTTGCCACAGTGGGGCTCACCGCCGGTTTGACTGCGGAACTTTCTGAACCTGGTAAATACATTATGATCGTGGTGATGATCATTGGTCGTATTGGGCCGCTCACGCTTGCCTACATGTTGGCACGTCCTGAACCTACCTTGGTCAAATACCCAGAAGACGCCGTTCTTACAGGTTAATATAGCGTTAAACAATGGCCGCGCGACCACTACGAGCATTGATTAATAGCAGTGCTCGTACATTTATAGAATATGTGGAATGTTGCCCAGTTTTACCTATAAATTCGTAGAAGTTCATTTCTTCTTCCTTTCGTTTCGATACTATTCATTCACTCAATTTATATTCTCAGAAGCTACGCTCATAACAGCGTTTTGGAATCCGACGCTTTTGTAGTGTGACACCAAACTACGTCGTGTTATCTGAGCGAATTGATACCAGCCTTCGTCAATAGTCACTCAGTCTTACTCTATGCCCATAGGGTTACTTTGTGTTTGTTGTGCTTGGTATGAATGAACGAATCGAAAAGATGGAGTCGTACTTTGAAATTCAACACACTCGCCATGGCTATGCTAACTGCGCTTCTTGCAGGGAAGAGCATGGCAACTACTCCGCCATCGCCGGTTTGGCATACTATTGCGTTGAGCGATGGTAGCTCCAGTGAGGCAATTCTACGTGGAACGGCAGATTTCCACTGGTTTGAAGATAAGCAGGGCAATGCCTTACTTCAGGAAGACGGCGTTTGGTTTTTCGCGCAGATTCAGCGCGAGTCAGACACGCCAATATTGATCTCGACAGGTGTGGTGAAAACGCAGTCGAGTGAGCCACCTGAGTCGGCGAAGTTTCGCCCGGATTTACAAGTCAAACCGCAATTATCTTCTCTAAAAACCATTGAGCCGATGGCACGAAAAAACCTACTGCGTTCGGCGCAAGGTTACCAGGCGATGAGCAGTTCAACGGTGAAGCAGCAGCCCCTATTGGTTGTGCAAGTTTCGTTTGATGACCAAGCAATGGTGCACGATTTTGAGCAACGCGTATTTAATACCAATGGTCAAAGCGTTGTGGATTACTTTGATAAAAACTCTCAAGGTAAATTCAAAGTTGTTCCTGCACTTGAGAGTTACGGCACCGCCAATGACGGTGTGATAGATGTGACTGTGGCACAAAGCCACCCTAACTGTCACTCTAGTTCTACTGATAAGACATGCACCGCCAAGTTGAATGCGGTTTTCACCGAGGCTTATCAAAAACTGGATCCATACTTTAATCTTTCGGCCTACGACAGCAATCAAAATGGTACCGTAGAACCGTCAGAACTCTCTGTCATGTTTATTTTTGCGGGGGGAGATCGTTCAACAGGGGTTCTCAACCGTCCTGCTATTTGGCCGCACAAATTCTCTCACGATGATGTCACACTAGATGGTAAAAAGATCACAGACTATTGTGTGTTCGCTGACTATCAAGTTGATCATCAAGCGACCTTGGGCGTGATCGTACACGAGCTTGGCCACTTAATGCTTGGCTTACCGGATTTGTACGCAAGGAACAGTGATGCCTCGATCGGCTCTTGGGGCGTGATGGGTGGCGGTTCATGGGCGCAGAAACCGGGAGATTCATACGCTGGTGACACTCCGGTGAACATGAGTGCATGGAGCAAACACGCTGCTGGTTTTGTTGTACCAACGGTAACTCATGAAAGTCCAGCGCCTATTTCTGTGAACAACGACGATGTCAAGCTGGTGTATCTCGACCCGTACTTGAAAGAGTTTGGCCCACGTGTTTACTTGGAAAATCGCACCTTTAGCGGTTACGACCGAGCATTGGCGGCTGAAGGTATCCTGGCGACGTCGGTCAATGTCCAGAACCGCTTTAATGATGTTGGCGCGATGCAGGTTCAAATCATGCAGGCTGATGGTCTGAATGAGTTAGAAAATGATGGTAGGAGTGACGCTGACGATTTATACCCTAATGGTGGCAATGTCATTTCAGATACATCGACCCCGGGTCTGAGAACGATCACAGGGTTTGATACTGGGGTTCGTATTTCCAACATTGCCAGCAACACCAACGGTGGTAGTTTTTCTCTTGAACATACAAACGAACCAAATAAATCAGCATGGCTGAACTCTCTTCACCAAGGTTATGTGTACGCGAGTGGGAGTAACACTCTGGCGGTGTCACTGGACTTGAATAGTGATACAGAGCTTGATGGCCTTCAACTTTACGCGCAAAGAGATAGCGCTCAAAGTGACATGACTTATCGAGTTTGGCGATTCCCATTTTCTGGAAACATTGGCTATCGATTAATATTGAATCAAAACAACGCTGAGCTTTTACAGCAAGGTAACTTCCAAAAGTCATCTCGAATTTTATTCCCTCAATCAAGCCAATTGAGTGCGGGTCAGCATTTATTGGTCGTTGAATTGGAAGGCGGTCAATTTGATGCAAACTTTGACTTCGGCCGCTTGCTAAAAACTGAAAAAGCCTCCCTACCTGTAATGTGGACTGGTGATTACAGTGAGATTGGCACGTTTGGTCTAGAAAAAGCCGGGTTCTCTTATATTCCGTTTGCAGCATTATTAAATGTGGATGCGAGCAACTTGGTTGAAGCGAGATCTGATTCGTTACAAACCAATAAAAATACGCCAATCAAACTGAACCTGATGGACAATGATTTCATGGCGGTAGGGTATCAGTTCAATGTGGACATTGTGCAGAAGCCTGAGCACGGCACCATCTCTGGCAACCAGTACCAACCTGAAGCTAACTTCGTTGGTCTGGACACTTTCCAATATCGTTTGTTGTCGGTTGATGGTGCGTACTCATCTTCAATCGTGAATGTGCAGGTGGAAGTGCTTGGCAGCAACGAAGCGCCAGTGGCCGTGATTGATGTTGATAATAAAGACATGACGGTTGGGCAGCGAGTCACGTTGTCTGCGTTAAATAGTACGGATGCTGATGGTGATGTGTTGAGTTATAAATGGGAGCAGTTGGCTGGCACTTTAGTTTCTCTTGGCAATGCAACCAGTGTTAGCACAAGCTTTACGGTGCCTCAAGGTGCAAAAGCGGGTGAGGTTCTGACATTCCGTTTAACCGTGACTGATCCTAGTAATGAAGCGTCCAGTGCTACCGTCGATTTAACCATGAAAAACGCAGCGCCACTTACGCTTGCAGATACGGCGACCGTTGCCGTTGGTGAAAGTATTCTGATTGATGCAGCGAGCAATGATTCGGATGTGAACGGCGATAAACTGGTTGTAGAAAGCGTACAGAACGTAACAGGTGTGGGAAGTGCGAGTGTAGAGAATGGCAAAATCCGTTTTCAAGCACCGGATAGCCCTACTGACGGCATCAAGCTGCAATATACGGTTTCAGATGGTCATGGTGCCACTGCTACGGGGGAAGTTATCGTGACGGTTGTTGCTTCTTTGAAGACAACGACATTCAAGAACTCAGAAGGTAGCGGCAGTGTTTCTTATTGGGCTTTGATGTTACTTGCAACATTAGGCTGGCGACGTCGCGTCTAAAACGGTATTGAATTGCGGTATAAGCCACTCACATTGAGTGGCTTATTTTTTATCTGATCTATTTTGGTTTCGTTCTCATTGTCTTATGAGATGTGTTTCTCATTATTTTTAAAGCGATTTTTCTACTCTGCGGTTACCCTAGGGGCCGATTTTTATGAACTAAGGATGTTATATGTCTACCGAGGCCTTTTCTGTTTCGGAAATATGCCGAGAAGCGGCAGTGATGGTCAGAAGGAATCTACTCGCAATTGTTATTGCTTGTATTCCGTTGATTATCGTGCACTCAATTTTTGCTTTTATGTATCCTGAAATGACGGGGAAAGATCAAGCGAACGTTCAAGAAGGCAATGTCGCAGGATTTTATTTCGTCACAATTATTTTGTACCCACTTGTTGCCGCTATGGCGGCTGTGCGTGTGCATCGAATTTATTTAGCCGGCGATTACATGCACTCTGCGTTGGATGTATGTCGTTTGTCAGCTCGAGAATTCCGTTTCATAGGCTGGTGGATACTGTTTGGACTGATGATGATGCTCGTTATTGGTATCCCGATCTTTGTGTTGTCGTTTATCTACATTGCAGAAAGTGGTGAAGCCGACTTTGTTGCTATGGCTATTATCACAACGATTGCAAGCATTCCCGGCTATTGGGTAATGGCGCGATGGTCATTTGTGTTGCCAGCGACTGCAATGGATCATCAACCGCGCAGTTTGCGTCGTTCGTGGAACCAGAGCAGAGCATACAACAAACAAGTATTCATTTTGATGGGACTAATTCCATTGGGTGCGGGCTTGCTCAGTCAGCTGATCTTTAGCCACTTTACGAATCTCTTTATGTTGAGCCTCGTCGGTGTGGCCTATGGTATTTTTGGCGCGTACCAGCTGGCATTGTTATCGTTGAGCTATAAAACGGTAGTGGATATCGAACGCGCTCGTTTTGATACGCCATCACAGCCACCAAAAACGGGTGAAGAATTTTCTGCTTAGCCCTTTGATCGTTTTTACATGCTACCTCCGTTTAGGAGATGGTCTGCGGCAGGTTGATACCTTCCTGCCGCCTTCGCGTTATTCACGCAAAATACCCATGCCAATTTCATGGCTGAATGACAGGGACATTCACACGTATACTCACAACAGTACTTCTTTTTATTAAGGAACCCTACATGTCCATTTGGCAACGGGTCAATTTCACCCATCGCTTTAGTCAATTACCGTCAGCGTTCTATACGTTGGTCGAGCCACAACCCTTGGACAACACTCGCTGGGTCGCTTGGAATGGTGAGTTTGCACAGCAGTTTGGTTTACCAGAAGAGCAAAACGATGAGTTATTGGCGGTTTTTTCTGGGCTAAGTGAATTCGAACAATTTCGTCCTCTTGCGATGAAATATGCAGGCCATCAGTTTGGCGTTTACAACCCAGATTTGGGCGATGGACGTGGATTACTGTTGGCAGAAATTGAGCATCAGGATGGTACTTGGTTTGATCTTCACCTCAAAGGTGCAGGGCTAACGCCTTACTCGCGAATGGGGGATGGGCGAGCGGTATTACGCTCGACTATCCGTGAGTACCTGTGCAGTGAAGCCATGGCAGGCCTTGGGGTTCCCACGACACGTGCTCTCGGTATGATGGTCAGTGATACACCTGTTTATCGAGAAAAAACGGAATCGGGCGCTTTGTTACTTCGAATGGCTGAAACCCATGTTCGATTCGGTCACTTTGAGCATTTCTTTTACACCAACCAGTTAGCAGAGCAGAAGCTGTTGGCGGATAAGGTGATTGAGTGGCACTTTGCTGATTGTGCATCGGCGGAGAAACCATATGCCGCGATGTTTGACGCCATCGTGACTAAAACAGCCGAGATGATCGCATATTGGCAAGCTTTTGGTTTTGCGCATGGTGTGATGAATACCGATAACATGTCAATTCTTGGGCAAACTTTTGATTATGGTCCGTTTGGCTTTCTTGATGATTATGAGCCGGGATACATTTGTAATCATTCAGACTACCAGGGTCGTTACGCATTTGATCAACAGCCTAGAATTGCGCTTTGGAACTTGTCAGCATTGGCGCATGCGCTATCGCCACTCGTTGAACGAGAAGATTTAGAATCGTCGTTGAGTCAATTTGAAGTTCATTTAAGCCAGCAGTTCAGCTGCCTCATGCGTGAGAAGTTGGGCTTAAAAACTAAGATAGCGGAAGACGGGCGTTTGTTTGAAGCTATGTTTGAGCTTCTTCACCAGAACAAAACGGACTACACTCGCTTCTTCAGAACACTTTCAAACCTTGATAATGCGCCTTCCCAAGCCGTAATCGATTTATTTCTCGACCGAGAAGCTGCGCGAGCTTGGCTTGATCTGTACTTAGCTCGGTGTGAGCTAGAGGTTGATAAACTAGGGGGCCAGATTTCAACCGAACAGCGTTGCAAACAGATGCGTCAAGCCAATCCCAAATACATCTTGCGTAACTACTTGGCTCAGTTGGCGATTGATAAAGCGGAAGAAGGGGACTTTAGCGAATTACACCGATTGGCCGGACTGTTAAAACGCCCATTTGATGAGCAACCCGAGTTTGATGATTATGCGAAATTGCCGCCGGAATGGGGGAAGAAAATGGAGATAAGCTGTTCTTCATAAATGGGTCATTTCCCACCCATTTATATCTTTTTCTTGGGTGGAATTCACTCGTTACACTTCGGATTCATGTTAATGGTCTTTTTTAATCTATTGAAATACATATAAATTTTAACATGGTCCATTAATTGCTCTTTGTTGAACATTCGTACCCATCGCCTAACACCTAGTTACTCATGGACGGGATGGGATGTGATTCAACAAGGAGAATAATAATGTTTAAGCCTCTAACTCTACTATCTGTCTCTGCACTTGCTGTTACCAGTTTTAATGCTGCCGCAAATTGTGACCCGGGTGAAACGGTCATCAAGTTTAGCCATGTAACGAACGCGGACAAACACCCTAAAGGCATCGCGGCTTCGTTACTTGAAAAGCGCGTCAACGAAGAGATGAACGGTAAAGTCTGTATGCAGGTGTTTCCTAACTCAACACTTTATGATGATGACAAAGTGTTGGAAGCGCTACTGAATGGTGATGTTCAACTCGCTGCTCCTTCTCTTTCTAAGTTTGAGAAATTCACCAAGAAGTACCGCCTTTTCGATCTTCCTTTCTTGTTCGATGATGTCGACGCGGTTGACCGTTTCCAAAACTCGGAAGCGGGTGAAAAGCTGAAAAATTCAATGAAACGTCGTGGCCTACAAGGCATTGCGTTTTGGCATAACGGCATGAAGCAAATGTCAGCCAACAAGCCGCTCATTTCTCCAACTGATGCTGAAGGACTTAAGTTCCGTGTTCAAGCCTCTGATGTACTCGTTGCTCAGTTTGAGCAGCTAGGTGCTAACCCACAAAAAATGTCGTTCAAAGAAGTTTACGGCGGCTTGCAAACCAAGGTTATTGATGGTCAAGAAAATACTTGGTCAAACATTTACGGCAAAAAATTCTTCGAAGTTCAAGATGGCATTACGGAAACGAACCACGGAATTCTGGATTACTTAGTTGTGACGTCAAACGACTTCTGGAAAAACCTACCAGATGATCAGCGCGAGCAGTTAAATACCATTATTCAAGAGGTAACTGCGCAGCGTAATGCTGAGTCAACCAAAGTAAACCTTGCGAATAAGAACAATATCATCGAAGCCGGTGGTGTGGTTCGTACTCTAACGCCAGAACAGCGCCAAGAATGGGTCACTGCACTTCAACCAGTATGGAAGAAGTTCGAAAAAGACATTGGTTCTGACCTAATCGAAGCCGCTTTGGCGTCTAACCAAAAATAATAACACCTAGCACATTTAGCCCTCTCAAACTAAGGGGGCTCTTTCCCTCTACAGACGACGTGATGTAATTATGGAACAGACTTTTTTTGCCAAGGCTGGACGAATCACCGATGCCATTGAAGAGACTTTGATTGCTTTCTTCTTGGGTGCCATGACCTTGCTGACCTTTGCCAATGTCATCTTTCGTTATGTCTTTAACGACAATATTCTTTGGGCGCTTGAGCTCACCGTTTTCATGTTCGCATGGATGGTGTTGGTTGGCGCATCTTATGGTGTGAAAAAACACTTTCATATTGGTGTCGATGTCATTATTAACATCGTTCCGGAAGGTAAACGAAAAGCCCTGGCGCTTTTTGCAGCAATGTGTTGCTTAGCCTTCTCTATTTTGCTGTTAATTGGCGCTTGGAACTACTGGTATCCGTTCGCTACTGACCGAGCGTGGTATGAAACGGACGATATTCCGATGCCTGAAATGCTCCAGTTCATGGCCGACTGGTTAAATGAGGGAGAGCGTTATGAAAAGCTGCCACGTTTTATTCCTTACTTCGCTTTGCCACTTGGAATGGCGCTACTAACGTTTAGATTTGTTCAAGTCACGTGGCAAATCGCTACTGGTAAGCTCGATCGCTTGATTGCAGGACATGAAGCGGAGGAAGAGCTCGAATCTCTTAAAGCTGAGATGAGTGACGCTGAAGACGTAATGGCTCCAAAGGCCTCGCAAGACGCTAAAAACAAGGAGCAATAAGCCATGGATATCTTATTTCTATTTTTGATGGTAATTGGCTTTATGCTGGTTGGCGTGCCAATTGCTATTTCGCTGGGCCTTTCCAGTGTTCTTTTCCTTTTAATGCATTCGGATGCCTCTTTAGCGTCAGTTGCTCAAACGCTGTTTAATGCATTCGCGGGCCACTACACGCTATTGGCTATTCCATTCTTTATATTGGCTTCAAGCTTTATGTCGACGGGTGGCGTAGCAAAGCGGATCATTCGTTTCGCCATTGCCATTGTAGGCTGGTTCCGCGGCGGTTTGGCGATGGCTTCGGTTGTAGCGTGTATGATGTTTGCCGCGTTGTCAGGTTCCTCACCTGCAACGGTTGTTGCCATAGGTAGTATTGTTATCGCAGGTATGATCAAAAACGGTTACTCAAAAGAGTTTGCCTCTGGGGTAATTTGTAACGCAGGTACGCTAGGGATTTTGATCCCACCTTCGATTGTGATGGTGGTGTATGCAGCCGCAACGGATGTGTCAGTTGGACGTATGTTCCTTGGTGGTGTGATTCCCGGTTTGCTGGCGGGTGTCATGTTGATGATCGCGATTTACATTGCCGCGAGAATCAAGAACCTTCCAAAGCAACCTTTTGTCGGTTGGAAAGAAACTTTTGATGCCGCCAAGGATGCAAGCTGGGGCTTGTTGTTGGTCGTCATCATTCTTGGTGGTATCTATGGCGGTATCTTTACGCCGACAGAAGCCGCTGCGGTTGCTGCTGTGTACTCATTCTTTATTGCTAACTTTGTATACAAAGACATGGGGCCATTTGCAGACAAGAAAAACACTAAACCTGCGCTCGTTAAAATCTTCCAAACCTTTGTTCATAAAGACACCAAACACACCCTGTATGAAGCGGGCAAACTCACCATCATGCTGCTGTTCATCATTGCTAATGCCTTAATTTTGAAGCATGTTTTAACGGAAGAACGCATCCCGCAAATGATCACCGAGTCGATGCTCTCGGCTGGTCTCGGACCAATCACTTTTTTGATTGTGGTGAACGTCTTGTTGCTGATTGGTGGTCAGTTCATGGAGCCATCAGGCTTGTTGATCATTGTTGCGCCGCTCGTGTTCCCAATTGCGATTGCATTAGGTATAGACCCAATTCATTTGGGCATAATGATGGTGGTGAATATGGAGATAGGAATGATAACGCCGCCCGTGGGTCTTAACTTATTTGTGACCGCTGGTGTTGCCAAAATGTCGATGATGAACGTAGTGAAGGCAGCATTACCCTGGGTTGGAGTGATGTTCTTGTTCCTAATTATCGTCACATATGTACCATGGGTTTCGACTTGGCTGCCTACTACCTTGATGGGGCCGGAGATCATTACCAAGTAATGGAAGCCAGAAAGTAGAAAGAGGTGTGAGAATTCACACCTCTTCGTCTATTGACTTGTAACAAGTTTTGCGCGGGTCTGAATTAATTCGACGTTCATAGTGTCGCCACCTCTTTTTATTTTTACGACGCTCTTCACCGAATCTTCTCTCTTCTTGATAGCAACCGTCTACGAGCACGGTATCTGTAACAATCGGTATTCTCACTTTTTCGTTCATATCTATAACAACCATGATAAACCCGTTGTTAAAAATTATGATTCAAGTTGAGTATAATGCCAGCTATTTGAACGTGTTTTATTTGTAAAGGTCTTTATTTATTTGGTAGCGCTGCATCTTGTCGTAAAGGGTTTTTCTTGGCACATTCAATTGGCACATTGTCTGTTTAATACTACCGTTGTTCTCTAATAAAGCGCCTTCAATGGCTGCTCTCTCAAACTCCGCCACTTGCTCTGCAAGGCTTGAGGAAGACTTAGCAACTGGGTTCGATTCTCCCAACTGAATTAACTTACCCAATAGCACAAAACGCTCTGCAGCATTTCTGAGTTCTCGAACATTGCCAGGCCAGTCATGGCTCATCAGTTGCGCTAGATCTTGGGGTGACAAGCTAGGTGAGCTTTTGCCATAACGTGAAGCTGCTACCAACAGAAAGTGGTGAAAGAGGGCTGGAATGTCTTCTTTTCGTTCGCGTAGTGGCGGGAGATCCAAGGTCACGACATTGAGCCGATAATAGAGGTCCTGACGAAAAGTACCTTCTTCAGCTGCGTGTTTTAAATCGACCTTTGTTGCGGCAATCACTCGAATATCTAAAGGCAATAATTCATTTGAACCGACACGCTCAATCACGTGCTCTTGTAATACCCTCAATAAACGAATTTGGGCTTGGATAGGCATCGACTCGATCTCATCCAAGAAAAGTGTGCCGCCTTGTGCAAACTCAAATTTACCGATACGACGGCTTTCGGCGCCAGTGAATGCGCCTTTTTCATGGCCGTAGAGTTCACTCTCAATTAAGTTCTCTGGAACCGCTCCACAATTTACGGCGACAAAGTTTTGGTTCCGGCGAGAGCTTTGCTCATGTAAAGAACGAGCGATTAACTCTTTCCCTGTACCGGTTTCACCAAACAATAAAATATCGGCGTCGGTATCGGCGATTTGGGTGATGGTCTCTCGTAATATTTGGATGCTAGAGGTTTCACCAATAACTCGTGGACCAAGGGTTTTACTGGCTTTAAGTGACAGGCGCAGTTTTTCATTTTCATTGGTTAGTTTGCGCTTCTCAATCGCCCGCTTAACCGTTTCAACCAAATGTTCTGGCGCAAAAGGTTTCTCAATAAAGTCGTAAGCGCCTTGATGAAGGGCTTGCACAGCCATGGAAATATCACCGTGTCCAGTGATCATGATGACGGGTAAGTTTGCATCGCGTTGAGTCAAAGTTGTCAGCATATCCATACCAGAAATGCCCGGCAAACAGATATCAGTGACCACGACGCCAGCTTCTTCTCCTTGCTGCATCGCTATTAAAGCCGATTCTGCATCCACAAAAAACTTGGCGTCGATATCCGCCAGTTCAAAGGTCTGTTCTATAGCGATTCTGAGATCGGCCTCATCATCAATAAAAAACACCTGACACATGATCTTATCCTTTTGATGGTTCAGTGTTGTAAGAAGTGATAGGTAAACACAATGAGAATCGAGCGCCGCCTTGTTCTCGATTATGGGCACATAATTTTCCTTTCATACTGGCTAAGATTTGTTGCGAGATAGAGAGACCCAAACCTAAACCGTTCAGTTTAGTGGTTAGAAACGGTTCACATAAATCAGAAAGTGAGAAAGAGCCAAGCCCTGGGCCATTATCATCAACATGAATCCAAACCAAATCAGTGTGCTCATCGTGTTCTACAGATAATTCTACCTGTTTGTCTTGTTGTTCTTTGAGTGCTTCTATCGCATTAGTCAGTAAATTGACCAACACTTGCTCCAGTTGAATAATATTGATCTGCACTTCAACATCATGCTCTGGCAAATTTGTTTCTAACGTGACGCGCCCTGATTTAAATGCGGGCTTCATCAGTTCTTTTACAGAGGCAATAACAGGGAACAATCGAGATTGAGCCAACTCGTCACCACTGGTTTTTTTGGCGAAAGAGCGAAGTTGCTGACTGATATTTGCCATACGGTCAGTGAGAGCAGAAATGCGAGTGAGATTATCTTCCACTCGCTCATATTTTTCTTTTTTTAGAAACAGCTTGCCGTTCTCCGCAAAGCTACGAATTGCCGCAAGTGGATTATTCAGTTCATGGCTGATACTGGCCGACATTTGTCCTAACACCGCGAGTTTCGCTGCTTGCACCAATTCGTCTTGAGTAACGCGTAAAGTTTGCTCGGTATCGATACGCTGTGCGATCTCCGCTTGCAACTCGGCAGTCCGTGCCATGACTTGATATTCCAACTTTTGATTGGCTTCTTGTTGAATTCGTTCAATTTGCAAGTGACGCTGTTGACGGTGATAAATAAGCTGACCAATTAAAAACAAAACCATGAATGCTAGAGTGAGTACAAAGATGTAACCCATGGTGAACCAAACGATAGACTGTTTAGGAGACAGCACACGAATTGTCAGTTTGAGTTCGGGAAGGGGCAGCGAAGAGACCACCAAGGTTCCTTTATTGTATGGGTAACCCTGTTTAAGCTCAGAATGCACCTCGTCCAAACTACCCACTAATCCAAGCGTTTCAATTGGCGCATCAAGATATTGTTGGCTTGCCCAAACTTGCTTTTTCTCTTTTTTTGTCAGTGGTCGTAAGCTTTTGAGTAGCCATTCACTTCGGCTACTCATGAAAACAATTCCGTATGGGTCGCTGGCGACAAAAACACTGTTAGGTTGCTGCCAGTTGTCCTCTATCTTACTTAGGTCCATCTTCACCACGACGACACCAAGTACACCGCCAGCGTATACGATGGGATAAGAATAGTAGTAGCCACGTTTACCAGATGTTGAGCCCAGTGCGTAGTATTGGCTTCTTTTGCCTACAATGGCTTGTTTGAAATAAGGGCGAAATGCAAAATTTCGCCCGATAAAGGAGCGCTCTTTACGCCAGTTGCTGGCTGCGATCGTTGTACCCCATTGATCGATTAAGTAGGTGTCCGCTGCTTCAATCACGCCATTAACGGATTCTAAATACCGATTAGTGATTTCCAGTTGCGCACTGTTGTTGGGGTGCAGAAGCGCTTGATAAAGTGGATCATCTTTAGCTAGAAGATTTGGGATATGGGCGTACTTATCGAGTTTATTTTTTATATGGCCAGAAAATTGCTCAAGCTGTGATTGGTGTTTATCAAGTAGAGATTGATAACTGGTCTGCCAAACCCAATGGCCACCGATAATTGCGCACAGGAAATAGAAAGCAAAAAATGTCAGCAGAATCCGTTTTTTTTGCGACATCCTTACACTCCTTACAACTTCCTTTGGTCACGTAAGAAAATGTTAATAGTTTGTAGGAAGGATTAGGGATTTAGTTTTCAACTCTGTGGAGTAAAACAAGAGCAAGATCTCTTTTTAGGCTTTTCGATAAAAAAACCGGTCGATTCTCTTGAAAAAGTCGCTATTGTCCCCATTCTAGATATGCTGGCGATGCTTAGACGGTGTCTGAATCGCATTTTTGAAGAAAAAATGGGTCAGCATTCGAGAATTTAGCGCAGACAATGTCCACATAGTGGCTATTGGCTCGACAGGGTTGCGACAGATCGCTAGAATGTCGCGTCTAAAAATTCTGTCCTGAGGCTAATAGGAGATACCTTTGGTTATTTTATCGAAGATATCACTGATTAGTCCGGTACTGACAACCAGTATCGATACTCGATTTTAAATTAGGTGTTCGGACAGAACACTACACAAGGATGAAGCGTAAGCTCCTCTGAGTTTCGCTCATACGCTCGGAAAACCGAGCCACTTTAGAGGTTTATATATAATGCAAGTTACTGTTGAAACGCTAGAGGGCCTAGAGCGCCGTCTAAACATTACTGTTCCAGCTGCAAACATCGAAGACGCTGTAACAGCTGAACTACGCAACATCGCTAAAAACCGTCGTTTCGATGGTTTCCGTAAGGGTAAAGTGCCTCTAAAAATGGTTGCTAAGATGTACGGCAAAGCAGTACGTCAAGACGTTCTTGGTGAAGTAATGCAACGCCACTTCATCGAAGCTATCGTTAAAGAGAAAATCAACCCAGCTGGCGCTCCAACTTTCGCTCCTGTAGAGAACAAAGAAGGTTCAGACCTAGTTTTCACTGCAACTTTTGAAGTTTACCCAGAAGTTGAGCTTAAAGGCCTAGAGAGCATCACTGTTGAAAAACCACTAACAGAAGTTAAAGATGCAGACGTAGAAGAGATGATCGATACTCTACGTAAGCAACAAGCAACTTGGGTTGAAGTTGAAGAAGCAGCAGAAGATGGCAAACGCGTAAGCATCGACTTCGTTGGTTCTATCGACGGTGAAGAGTTCGAAGGTGGTAAAGCTGAGAACTTCCCTCTAGAAATGGGTGCTGGTCGCATGATCCCTGGTTTCGAAGACGGTATCGCAGGTAAAACTGCTGGTATGGAATTCGACATCGACGTGACTTTCCCAGAAGATTACCACGCTGAAAACCTAAAAGGTAAAGCAGCTAAGTTCGCAATCAAAGTGAACAAAGTTGAAGCTCGTGAACTACCAGAACTAAACGACGAGTTCGTTGCTAAGTTCGGTGTTGTTGAAGGTGGTGTTGAAGCACTTAAAGCTGAAGTTCGTAAGAACATGGAACGCGAACTTAAGCAAGCTGTTAAGAACCGCATCAAAGAGCAAGCGATTGACGGTCTAGTTGAGCAAAACGACATCAACGTACCATCAGCGCTTATCGAGCAAGAAATCCAAGTTCTGCGTCAACAAGCTGCACAACGCTTCGGTGGTAACCCAGAAGCTGCTGCTCAGCTTCCACGTGAACTGTTCGAAGAACAAGCTAAACGTCGCGTAGTTGTTGGTCTTCTACTAGGTGAAGTAATCAAATCTGAAGAGCTAAAAGCGGACGACGAGAAAGTTAAAGCTCTAATCGAAGAAATGGCTACTGCATACGAAGATCCATCAGAAGTTATTGCTTACTACGAGCAAAACGAAGAAATGATGAACAACATGCGCAACGTAGCTCTAGAAGAGCAAGCAATCGACGCGATCATCGCTAAAGCACAGGTTTCTGAGAAAGAAGTAGGCTTCAACGAGCTACTTAACCAACAACAACCTGCTGCTTAATAAGCAATATCTTGCGTAGAAGGTTGACTTAACGTTAACTATTCTGCTAACAATGGTCCGTATGATAGTCATCATCCGGGCCATTTATTTTAGGGACATAAGAATATGAGCTACCAAGAAAAAAATGCAATGTCGCCAATTATGGACGCGCTAGTACCAATGGTGGTTGAACAAACTTCCCGAGGCGAACGCTCTTACGACATCTACTCACGTCTGCTTAAAGAGCGCGTGATTTTTTTAACGGGTCAAGTGGAAGACCACATGGCAAACCTTGTCGTGGCTCAGCTACTTTTCCTAGAATCTGAAAATCCAGATAAAGATATTTTCCTATACATCAACTCGCCAGGCGGCAGCGTAACAGCTGGTATGTCTATTTACGATACCATGCAGTTCATTAAGCCAAATGTCAGCACTGTGTGTATGGGTCAAGCATGTTCAATGGGTGCCTTCCTGCTTGCAGGTGGTGCGCCAGGTAAGCGTTACGTACTGCCTAACTCACGTGTAATGATCCACCAACCATTGGGTGGTTTCCAGGGTCAAGCTTCTGATATCCAAATCCATGCTCAGGAAATCCTGACGATTAAACAGAAGCTAAACAAGTTGTTAGCAGAACATACAGGCCAACCTCTTGAAGTCATTGAGCGCGATACTGATCGTGATAACTTCATGTCATCAGAGCAGGCTGTGGAATACGGTATCGTGGATGCAGTGTTAAGCCACCGTGGCGAGTAATTAGCCAGCGCATTTTGGCAAAAATTGATATACACTCATTCATGAAGAGTAAAGGCTAAGAGGTTAGCGAATGACAGATAAAAGCAAAGAAAGTGGCAGCGGTAAATTGCTGTACTGTTCTTTCTGCGGCAAAAGTCAGCACGAAGTTCGCAAGCTAATCGCAGGTCCGTCAGTGTACATTTGCGACGAATGTGTCGACTTATGTAACGATATTATTCGCGAAGAAATCAAGGATGTTCTCCCTAAGAAAGAATCTGAAGCGTTACCAACGCCAAAACAGATCCGTGAACACCTTGATGACTATGTGATCGGGCAAGATTACGCGAAAAAAGTGCTCGCAGTTGCGGTATATAACCACTACAAGCGTTTACGCAATGGTGATACAACGAGCGAAGGTGTGGAGCTTGGTAAGAGTAACATCCTTCTAATTGGTCCTACAGGTAGTGGTAAAACACTACTTGCGGAGACATTAGCTCGATTCTTGGATGTGCCATTTACAATGGCAGACGCGACGACACTAACCGAAGCCGGTTACGTAGGTGAAGACGTTGAAAACATCATCCAAAAGCTTCTGCAAAAATGTGATTACGATGTAGCTAAAGCAGAACGCGGCATCGTTTACATTGATGAAATTGATAAGATTTCACGCAAAGCTGAAAACCCATCTATTACGCGTGACGTATCTGGTGAAGGTGTTCAGCAGGCGCTACTAAAACTTATCGAAGGTACGGTTGCATCGGTTCCACCTCAAGGTGGTCGTAAGCATCCTCAGCAAGAATTCCTACAAGTGGACACATCTAAGATCCTGTTCATCTGTGGTGGTGCTTTTGCTGGCTTAGACAAGGTGATTGAGCAGCGTGTTGCAACAGGTACAGGTATTGGCTTTGGTGCTGAAGTTCGTTCGAAGAATGAATCGAAGACGGTAGGTGAGCTATTTACTCAAGTTGAACCTGAAGACTTAGTGAAGTACGGCCTCATTCCAGAATTCATTGGTCGTCTACCTGTAACAACAACACTGACTGAGCTTGATGAAGAAGCGTTGATTCAGATCCTATGTGAACCGAAGAACGCACTGACCAAGCAATATGCAGCATTGTTTGAGCTAGAAAACGCCGAACTTGAATTCCGTGAAGATGCGCTGCGCGCTATCGCGAAAAAAGCAATGGAGCGTAAAACAGGTGCTCGTGGCTTACGCTCGATTCTTGAAGGCGTGCTACTTGAAACCATGTACGAATTACCATCTGCAACAGACGTTAGTAAAGTCGTGATTGATGAGTCCGTCATTAATGGCGAGTCAG
The DNA here is from genome assembly GCF_033344395.1 of Vibrio sp. 1874. Taxonomy (NCBI): domain Bacteria; kingdom Pseudomonadati; phylum Pseudomonadota; class Gammaproteobacteria; order Vibrionales; family Vibrionaceae; genus Vibrio; species Vibrio sp. 1874. Next base: position 23,277 of record NZ_JAWPOR010000011.1, on the reverse strand, counting down.
AGCCACTGCTTATTTACAGTAACGCAGACAATCAGGCAGCTGGAGCAGAGTAAATTCAGCCATAATGAAAAAGGAGGTAAGTAATTACCTCCTTTTTTTATTTCTCTTATTGAATCCAAACAATTAGCCCCCATATACTGCCTTAAGTAATACGTTAAACGTGAAAGCGGAAGAGAGAATTATATGAACTTGGAACGTTCCGAGCGTATCGAGATCCCGGTACTACCTCTACGTGACGTAGTGGTCTACCCACACATGGTTATTCCATTGTTTGTTGGTCGTGAGAAATCGATTAGCTGTCTAGAAACGGCGATGGAAACCAACAAACAAGTTCTTCTTGTGGCACAAAAGCAAGCGGATACTGACGAGCCTACGGTTGACGACCTATTTGACGTAGGTACGGTAGCCACCATTCTCCAGCTCTTGAAGCTTCCGGATGGCACAGTAAAAGTATTGGTCGAAGGCCAGCAGCGAGCAAAAATTAATCACTTTAAAGAGAGTGACTTCTTCCTAGCGGAAGCTGAATTTGTTGTTACGCCAGAATTGGATGAGCGTGAGCAAGAAGTGATTGTTCGCAGCGCGATTAATCAGTTTGAAGGGTTCATTAAGCTAAACAAGAAGATTCCACCAGAAGTGCTAACGTCCCTTAATGGTATCGACGAAGCCGCACGCTTAGCGGATACCATCGCGGCTCATATGCCGTTGAAGTTGGTGGATAAGCAGCAAGTGCTTGAAATTGTTGACGTCACTGAGCGTCTGGAATTCCTGATGGGCCAGATGGAATCAGAGATCGACTTGCTGCAAGTTGAAAAACGAATTCGTGGTCGCGTTAAAAAGCAAATGGAAAAATCTCAGCGTGAGTACTATCTGAATGAGCAAATGAAAGCGATTCAGAAAGAACTTGGTGAGATGGAAGACGCACCAGACGAGTTCGAAACGCTACAGAAGAAGATTGACGAATCAAAAATGCCTCAAGAGGCACGTGAAAAGACAGAACAAGAGTTGCAAAAGCTTAAGATGATGTCTCCAATGTCTGCTGAAGCAACAGTGGTTCGTAGCTACATCGATTGGATGGTCAGCGTTCCTTGGGCTAAGCGCTCAAAAGTTAAGAAAAACTTAGCGAAAGCAGAAGAGGTTCTTAATGAAGATCACTACGGTCTAGAACGCGTCAAAGAACGTATCCTTGAATACTTGGCGGTTCAAAACCGTATCAACAAGCTAAAAGGTCCTATCCTTTGTCTTGTTGGTCCTCCTGGTGTCGGTAAAACATCTCTTGGTCGTTCAATTGCTTCAGCTACAGGCCGTAAGTATGTTCGTATGGCGTTGGGTGGTGTGCGTGATGAAGCGGAAATTCGTGGTCACCGTCGTACTTATATCGGCTCATTACCAGGCAAATTGATCCAGAAGATGTCGAAGGTTGGTGTGAAGAACCCGCTGTTCTTATTGGACGAAATCGACAAAATGTCTTCCGATATGCGTGGTGATCCGGCATCGGCTCTGCTAGAAGTACTTGATCCTGAACAGAATAACTCGTTCAACGATCACTACCTAGAAGTGGATTACGATCTCTCTGACGTTATGTTTGTTGCGACATCGAACTCGATGAACATCCCGGGTCCATTGTTAGACCGTATGGAAGTTATTCGTTTATCTGGTTACACCGAAGACGAGAAGCTGAACATTGCAAAACGTCACCTTGTTGATAAACAAGTGAAGCGTAATGGCTTGAAAGCGGATGAGATCGTCATTGAAGATTCTGCGATTATTGGCATCATTCGTTACTACACGCGTGAAGCGGGTGTCCGTAACTTAGAGCGTGAGATTTCTAAGATCTGCCGTAAAGCGGTGAAGAACATCTTGCTGGATAAGGACATCAAGTCAGTAACGGTAACGATGGACAACCTAAAAGAGTACTTAGGTGTTCAACGTTTCGATTACGGTAAAGCGGATGAAAGTAACCGAATTGGTCAAGTAACTGGCCTAGCTTGGACAGAAGTGGGTGGCGATCTATTAACGATTGAAACTCAATCAATGCCAGGTAAAGGTAAGCTGACACAAACGGGTTCTCTTGGTGATGTGATGCAAGAGTCTATCCAAGCAGCAATGACAGTGGTTCGCTCTCGTGCAGAAAAGCTAGGTATCAATACTGACTTCTACGAGAAGAAAGATATTCACGTACACGTACCGGAAGGCGCGACACCAAAAGATGGCCCAAGTGCGGGTACAGCAATGTGTACGGCATTGGTTTCTTCTCTGACAGGCAACCCTGTGAAAGCAGAAGTAGCGATGACGGGTGAAATCACACTGCGTGGTGAGGTTCTACCTATCGGCGGCCTAAAAGAGAAGTTACTTGCGGCACACCGTGGTGGCATTAAGACAGTGCTAATTCCAAAAGATAACGAGCGTGATCTGGAAGAGATTCCTGATAATGTTATCGCTGATCTGAAAGTTATCCCTGTACAGTGGATTGATGAAGTACTGAAAGTCGCACTAGAGCGAGACCCGACGGGCGTTGAGTTTGAGTCTCAAAAATAGTGATGTGTAGCAAAAATAAGTAAAAGTTTACGCTGATAAGCCCAAAAAGGCTTGTCAGCGTTTTTTTTGGGCGCTAAGTTAGTTTCGATAGCTGCCAGCCCTTGATGAATAAGGGGTGGAGCATATTTTCTTAACAATGGAACGAAAGTCATCACAAAAATAATCACAGATGACACAAAGGGGAAATTACAGTGAATAAAACTCAGTTAGTAGAACAAATCGCAGAAAATGCAGATATTTCTAAAGCGTCAGCGGGTCGTGCTCTAGATGCATTCATCGAAGCAGTAAGCGGAACTCTTCAATCTGGTGATCAAGTCGCTCTAGTTGGCTTTGGTACATTCAGCGTTCGTACTCGTGCTGCACGTACTGGTCGTAACCCAAAAACTGGTGAAGAAATCCAAATCGCAGAAGCAAAAGTACCAGCTTTCAAAGCTGGTAAAGCACTGAAAGACGCTTGTAACTAATCACGGCGTTATTTCTGTAACCGGCCATTTGCTTAACTTTTGCTCAAACAATAAGTTTCGAACAAAAATTTACAAACTTCGAGCCGAACTTTCTTAAATTATGCGCATCATACTGATGCGCATTTCTTTTTCTGATATTATTGCGCCATTATTTCTATTAGATAGAAGCAGTAGGCTTCAATTGTGGAGAGCAGTTAAATTATGATGGATCGACTACGCGAAGGCGTGAATAGCATCGCGGTCAAAATTATCCTTGGACTTATCATCCTGTCTTTCGTATTTGCAGGTGTAGGTAGCTACATCGTTGGTGGTAGCAACAACTCTGCAGCGAAAGTCGGTAACACTGAGATTCCTCGTGGTGAGTTCGAGATGGCATACCAAAATGAGCGTAACCGTATGCAAGCTCAGTTGGGTGACTACTTCTCTCAAATGCTGGCTGACCCTGCATATGTTGAATCTTTCCGCAAATCCGTTTTAGATCGAATGATCAATGACGTGTTGCTTGACCAACAAGCTGAAGCTTTGGGTCTGCGAATCAGCGACACTCAAGTGCGTAGCATGATTCTAGACATGCCTCAGTTCCAATCTAATGGTCAGTTTGATCAAGAGATCTATCAAGCTTCTTTGCGTCGTGCAGGCTTTTCGCCAGACTCTTTTGCTGAGTACATGCGTCGTGAATTGGTTCGTGAGCAACTGCTGAATGCGCTACAAAACAGTGAATTTATTCTGCCGGGCGAAGTACAAGCAGAAGGCAAGCTGTTCACTCAAACTCGTGATATTCGCACGATTCAGATCGACTTAGCGGAGTTCGCGAAAAATATTGAATTGACCGACGAAGAAATTCAAGAGTACTACAAAGCAAACCCAGACAACTTTACACGCCCAGAGCAGGTTAAAGTCTCTTACATCGAACTGTCAGCTGAAGCGCTAAAGGAACAAGTTAATGTTTCTGATGCTGAGGTGAAAAAGTACTACGACGAGCACTTAAACAAATACTCTTCAGAAGAGCAACGACGTGTCGCTCACATTCTTGTAGAAGGGGACGATGAAGCAAAAGCGCAAGCTATCCTAGATGAGCTAAACGCGGGTGCAGATTTTGCGACGCTTGCTCAAGAGAAATCTGACGATTTTGGCAGCGCTGAAAACGGTGGTGACCTAGGTTGGATTGAGCGTGATGTGATGGACCCTGCTTTTGAAGAAGCGGCATTCGCACTGAAGAATCCTGGCGATACGTCGGGTCTAGTAAAGTCGGACTTTGGCTATCACATTATCAAGCTTGAAGAGCTAAAAGATTCTGTGGCGAAGCCATTTGAAGAAGTCGCTGCTGAAATCAAACAAGAGATGGTCGACCAACAAGCGATCGATCAATTCTACGAGTTGCAAAATGAGCTTGAGCGCGTAGCGTTTGAATACCCAGACTCATTGTATGATGCTTCTCAAGCGGTTAACCAAGAAGTGAAGACAACGGACTTTATTTCTCAGGTTGATGCACCTGAAGTGCTTCGTAGCCCTGCGGTAATGCAAGCTATCCTAAGCCCTGAAGTTAAAGAAGATGGCCTAAACTCTGAAGCTATCGAAGTTGCGCCTGAGCATATTATCGTTGTTCGTGTTGAAGATGCGCGTGACGAGACAGTTCTTCCACTAGAAGAAGTGAAAGATCAGGTTGTTGCAGAGCTATCTCGTGTTAAAGGTGAGCAAGAAGCGATGGAACTTGGAACACAAGTCGTTGCGGCATTGAAAGAAGGTAAGACGAACGTGCTTGCTGAAAACAATCTTGCCTTTGGTGAACAAGAGACAGTAGATCGTCGTTCTCCGTTGGCAACAACGGTATTCGCGATGGCAAAACCAGTCGATGGTAAACCAGTATACGGTCAGTCTAAAGATCTTGAAGGTAACATCATTATCATCGAGCTTGATGCTGTAAACGCAGAGCTAGATAGTGAGTTAGAAGATCAAGTTGCGATGCAAATGCAGCGTGCATCTTCTCAGCAAGATTTATCATCTGTACTAGCCGTACTGCGTGCAAATACTGACATTGAGTACTTTGTTGTGAGCAACTAAGCACAATTAGTGTAATTTGTATGTTGAATAAAACGGACCGCATAAGCGGTCCGTTTTATTTTTGTCTTTATGAACTTCAATCATCAATAGGCATTACTTAAATTAGTGCGCGTTTAAGTGATAGCGGCCGTTGTGAATTCCGGGTCATCTCAGTTTGTTAAATGCATAACCATATTGCTTTCCATTGCAAACTTGATAGTGACTCGCTCTCGACGACTGTTTTTAGCCTACTATTTTGGAGATTGTATGTTCAATATGAAATGGATTTTGACATTGTGCTTATTTGTTTTTGCACCTTTTAGCATGGCTGCGGATTCAGCCACTGACAAATATGAAGGAATTGAAATTACTGTAAATATCAACACGGCCACTGCTGAAGAAATTGCGACCATGTTGAAAGGTATAGGTGAGAAGAAAGCGCAGAGTATAGTGGACTACCGCGAGGAACATGGCCCTTTTAAAACGGCAGCAGATTTGAAGAGCGTAAAAGGCATAGGTGAAGCGACAGTTAAGAAAAACGAAGACCGCATTTTACTGTAGCTTGATGTATTGCAGATATTGAGTCTGAATTCAGAACAATATCTGTTTCCCTATTACTGCTTTCCCGAACCAGCCCCTCTTTCGTGGTTCGGGATTTTTTATCCGAATAAACGACGGCGAAGGCCTTTTTCCAGTAAAGCCATTACTAACCCACCGAGTGCGCCAAACATATGAGCATCAATAGCAACGTTTGCACCGATAAGCTCAGCAGTACTGCTGGATGGGCCATAGACCTGCTCCCATGCTACTTTGGCGATTAGTCCTCCAACTAACAACACACTGCTTCTTCTGCTTTCAAAGACTTCTCTGAGCGCCCAAAATCCAAACAATCCGTGTAATACGCCGGATAAACCCACGTATACCGACATGTTGGTAAACAAATTCAGCGCACCAACACATGCACATAAGATTGGAAAAACGATAAGGAAGTTACGAGTGCTTGGGCGAAAAATAAAAGTAATGATCCACAATCCGGCGAGGTTCATTCCTAAGTGCGCAAAGTTGGTATGTGTGAGATTTCCTGTTACGATTCGCCACCATTCACCATGGCGTATATTGTAGCTGTGCCACTCGGTTAGGCTTGCCATTGGTTCAAATTGAAGTATCAAACAGATCACGCTGATAATACTCAGCAAGGTATAAAGGTTCACTCTATGTCTCGTTATTGTTCTCGTTGTGGAAAATCGCAAAAAGCGTGTATTTGCCAATGGATTGTACCGCTGGCAAGCGAGGTAGAACTTATCATTCTTCAGCACACGAGTGAAGAACATCGTCCGCTTGGTACGGCACGGATTCTCAATTTGAGTTTAGATAACTGTATTTGTTTGATAGGAGAGGACTTTTCTTGTGATGATGCCTTAAATCACTTATTAGCGGATGAGTCATATCAACATTTTGTTCTTTACCCATCAGAAGAGTCACGATGCATTTCTGAAATCACTCAAGCGAGTCATAGTGTATCTAAGAAAATACGTTTGATTTTGCTCGATGGTACGTGGAAAAAAGCGTACAAAATGTGGCAACTCTCAAGCAACTTACATCCACTCCCAACCGTGCAGTTGCCTAAGCAACTACAAGGGCACTACACCATTCGTAAGGCGCCCTCTGAGAATAGCTTATCGACAGTCGAGGCTGGTTATCATTCGCTTCGCTTGCTTGAACCCGAGCGCGACTTTGCACCGCTTATGCGTGCCTTTGAAAATATGATCGAATTCCAGATCGCCCAGATGCCTCCGGGCGTTTTTGAAAAGAATTATTTGAAAGGTTGAGTGTTACTAAAGAACGATGGAAGAGAAAAGTTGGCGGTGTAGCTTTTGTGCGTGACCATCGGTCATTGCAGAAATATAATCGGCGATGACCCTCATCTTATTGCTCTCGCTCTTCGCCTGACACCACAGATCTTTTGTATGAACGGGTAGTAAGCGCTCTGGGTCTGCTGTTAACGCTTCAAAAATATCCATAATAATTTGCTGACCCTTATACTCAACGATCTGGACCTGCGGGACTTGGATAACGAAGGTGCTGACAAAGTGCTTGAGTACGTCAAGTGCACGTGCCATCTGTGGTTCTAAACACGCATTCCAAGACAGTAACGGGTTATTAAACGGCTCATCCACCGTTTTGATTGAAATGCTGGTCAGTAGCGCGTTAACCATACCACCGATAGCATCTTTCCGCTCATGGTGCTTACCGCTAAATAGCATCTGTCCGATGGAATCGATATGAGCTTCAAACCACGGGTCGCCACAGTCCGCTAATTGACTTGCTGCGCCTTCTTGCCATTGCTGACGTGTCACCATACCAAGTACGATTGCATCTTCTAAATCATGAACACCGTAGGCGATATCATCTGCTAGCTCCATGATTGAGCAATCGAGTGATTTAAAACGCGTTTTACTGTGCTCAAACTCCGATTCTGGCGTTGAACGCATCAGACTAAGCAATGCCTTGTCGTTGTCAGAAAGCGGTGCAATTACCCAATCAAATAAGTCTTTATCACAATCATAAATACCTTTAGCTGGGCTCCAGTCTTTTGCTTTTAGTTTACGTTGGTGCTCGGCTGGTTGAGGCAACTTGACGGAGCGTGTTTGACTAATGAGGGCAGGGTACTTAATCAAACCAAGCAGTGTGCGGCGTGATAAATTCATTCCGAAATGCTCAGTATAAGGCTCTAACTTAGTGACGATACGAAAGGTTTGGGCATTCCCCTCGAAGCCGCCATGTTCGCGCATTACGTAGTTTAGAGCGACTTCTCCCCCATGACCGTATGGAGGATGCCCGATGTCGTGCGCCAAACATAATGAATCAATTAAGCTGTCTGATGGTAATAGATCGCGGAACTCTGGCTGTTTTTTCTTTAACTGGGCGACGATACCGGTCCCGAGTTGCGACGCTTCTAAGGAGTGTGTTAACCGGCTGCGGTGAAAGTCTTCCAAGCTATTGCCGTGTACTTGGGTTTTTGCTTGTAGGCGTCGAAATGCAGCCGAGTGAAGAATGCGCGCTCGGTCTCGTTGGTACGGGCTCCGATGGTCGTCTCGACGGATTTTATGCTCATCATCATGGCGCTCTTGCCATTGCGGGTGTAATTCAAACGACACGATTATCTCCGTAAGCTAACTGATTTCATCTAACGATAATTCGAAACTTGGGGCAAAGGTATTGAGAAAGTAATCCATTTCAGGCGTTCTGCGTTCTTGCAAAGTGACGTCTAAGCGTTTTTTTGCCAGAGCGAACTCATGGTTGCCGGCGCTTAGTTCTTCGAGACATTTTAAATAGGCACAGATGGAATCGGCTTGCTTAACGATTTTTGCGTCCTCTTCGTGAGCAGAGTGAGAAAGAAGATAGGGGGCAAAGTCATCTTGGAACTCTTCCGGTAACATTGAGAGTAATTTTTGTTCCGCTGCCGATTCTATCTTCTTATATTCTTTGGCAATTTCAGGGTTGTAATACTTCACTGGAGTTGGAAGATCACCCGTTAATACTTCACTGGAATCATGGTACATGGCAAGAATAGCGATGCGTTCTGGATTAAGGTTGCCGCCGAACTTTTTGTTTTTAATTAGGGCAAGGGCATGAGCGACAAAAGCAACTTGTAAGCTATGCTCTGAAACGTTTTCTGGTGAGACGGACCGCATTAAAGGCCAGCGTTGGATCAGCTTCATTCGAGCCAGGTGGGCGAAAAAATGGCTTTCTTTCATGGCTTTCTCCGTTTCTGGTGTAAAAAAGGAACTCACTAGGAGTTCCTCTAAGCATATGAGAGATCAGCACTAATTACTACCAGTGATTCATTACTGGCTGTAGGTTGATAGGAATCTTTCAAAACGTCCAATGGCGATTTCTAGATCTTCAACGTGCGGTAGTGTCACGATGCGGAAGTGGTCTGGTTTTGGCCAGTTAAAACCGGAACCTTGCACCAGTAAGACCTTCTCTTGTTTTAAGAAATCTAAAACCATCTGCTGATCGTTCTTGATGTTGTACATTTTAGTGTCGATTTTCGGGAAGAGGTACATCGCACCCTTAGGTTTGACACAAGAAACACCAGGAATCTGATTGATCAGTTCATACGCTCGGTTGCGCTGCTCTAATAAGCGTCCGCCTGGTAAAATCAGTTCATTGATACTCTGGTATCCACCTAACGCGGTTTGAATGGCATGTTGCATTGGTACGTTTGCACATAAACGCATCGATGAAAGCAGCTCCAAGCCATTCACGTACCCTTGAGCCAGATGTTTAGGCCCCGTTAGGAACATCCAGCCACCACGGAAACCACAAACACGGTAGGCTTTTGAAAGGCCATTGAATGTCATGACTAGCACGTCTTCAGTGAGTGTGGCGACTGAGGTATGTGTTGCACCGTCGTACAACACTTTGTCGTAGATCTCATCTGCGAAAATGATCAGTTTGTGCTGGCGTGCTATCTCAATCACTTCAAGTAGGAAGTCACGGCTGTATACCGCACCTGTCGGGTTGTTCGGGTTGATCAGAACAATGCCACGTGTCTTTGGTGTGATTTTCTTTTTGATGTCTTCAAGGTCTGGGTACCAGTCAGCCTCTTCATCACATAGATAATGAACCGGCTTACCACCAGATAGTGCAACTGAAGCTGTCCATAACGGATAGTCTGGTGCTGGGATCAGCATTTCGTCGCCATTGTTTAATAGCGCTTGCATAGCCATTACGATCAACTCAGACACGCCGTTACCTACATACACATCTTCGACATCTAGCGAGCGTATACCTTTACGCTGATAGTGTTGGACCACAGCTTTACGAGCAGAGTAAATGCCTTTGGAATCACAATAGCCTTGAGAAGTCGGCAGATTACGAATCACGTCGACTAAAATCTCATCAGGGGCGTCAAAACCAAATGGGGCAGGGTTACCAATGTTTAGCTTTAGGATTTTATGCCCTTCTTCCTCCATGCGCTTAGCATGTTTGAGTACAGGACCCCTAATGTCGTAGCAGACATTGTCGAGTTTTGACGACATCCCGATATTTTGCATTGTTTAATTCCTAAAAATTCGTTAATTTCTTTATTAAAATACAATAATTTGTTTTTTATTAGAATATATATCTGTAAATAATCTGTCTGCTGGTTAAGTTTTGCTCGCTTGTTATCACAGGATTTTGCAAAAGATCGCATACGACCTTGATTTGCTTTGGGTCTAAACTTAGAGTAGCCGTCAGTTACCATTTATCCTCACATACAACGAGGTTGATTTGTCACAGTTCCATCAAGCCGTAAAGAGAATTATCGAGCGAGTTCAGCAATCGGAAGGCAATCAAACACGTCTGGTCGAGCCCCTTAGCGAGAAACCTAATTTCTCATTTATTGATTGGCTTGATGCGCAACCACTTTTCCCTAAGTTTTATTGGCAGTCCCGCGATACACGTGAAGAGGTCGTTGCACTAGGGCAATTGCACGCTTTTGTTGAGCCAGGTCCTGCTTATACCATTCTAGGTGAAGGGCAAAGAGTCTGGGGCGGGCGCTCTTTTGATGGACAGCATGAGAAGAATCGTCGCTGTATGCCTTCTTTTTTCTTTTTGCCTCAAATTGAGTTAATTCGTTTTGACCAACAGTGGTCTCTCGCAGTTAATATTTCAGAAGACAAAGCGCGAACTCTAGCTGGGTTGAATAAACTGGTTTGTGAGGTCGCGACCTTAGCTCCAATTTCGTCTCACATCCGCTCTATTGTTCACACGCCAAGTCAGCCTCAATGGAATGAGTTAGTTCATAAGGTTCTGACTGGTATAGAGAATGATGATTTTAAGAAAGTGGTTTTAGCGCGTCGCTCTACCGTGCAGCTTGATAACACATTAAGTGCTGCACAGCTACTTAAAGCAAGTTACTTAAATAACCATCATAGCTTCCATTTCATGCTGAGCTTAGACAGTAAGCACAGTTTTATGGGGTCTACGCCAGAACGTTTGTATTCTCGCGTAGGGCATGAGCTACATACCGAAGCGTTAGCAGGTACGATTGGTCGGGGAGACAATGCCACTCAAGATATGGAGTTGGCGAATTGGTTATCCCAAGACCAAAAGAACCTCAACGAAAACCAGTATGTGGTGGACGACATCATTGACCGTCTATCACCACATTCTGAAGTGGTTGAAGTGGAAGCTGAACCGAGTTTGGTCAGACTACGAAAAGTGCAGCACCTTAAGCGAAATATTCACGCTAGTCTAAGAGCGGGGATAAATGGTGTTCAGTTGTTATCGGCGCTTCAACCAACAGCGGCGGTTGCTGGCTTACCCCGACAAGAGTCCATGCAGTTTATTCTTGATAATGAGCCCTTTGCACGCGGCTGGTACGCGGGGTCAATGGGTTATATAAGCCATGAACGAGCAGAGTTTTGTGTCGCAATCAGAAGCGCGCTTGTGCTCGGTGATCAAGTACAACTGTTTGCGGGCGCAGGGATTGTGCCTGGTTCTGTGGCAGAACATGAGTGGGCAGAACTTGATAAGAAAATGTCGACGTTACTTACGCTGATTTCTGATCATCCGCCATTGGGAGTCGCATCATGAGTCATGACCAAGCGGTGCTCAATCGAGTTTGGTCAGAAACCATATTGATTGAGCTTCAGCGATTTGGCGTTAAGCATGTTTGTATCGCTCCCGGATCTCGTTCTACTCCTTTAACTTTAGAAGCGGCAGAACAGTCCGACTTTTCCATTCATACTCATTTTGATGAGCGTGGACTGGGCTTTATGGCTCTTGGTTTAGCGAAAGCTACTCAGGAGCCCGTGGCAATTATCGTTACCTCTGGTACGGCAGTGGCGAACCTATTACCGTCGGTTGCCGAAGCCAAACTTACTGGTGAAAAACTGGTGCTGCTGACAGCAGATCGTCCAGTAGAACTTGTCGGCTGTGGTGCAAACCAAGCGATAAATCAATTGGGTATTTTTTCACATCATGTTTCGGCCAGTTTGAATTTACCAAGCCCAAATTTAGCAACGTCGCTTAACTGGTTGCTGACCTCTGTTGACGAAGTGATGTTTACTCAGCAATTGCAGGGTAGTGCTGTTCATATTAATTGTGCATTTCCAGAGCCTTTGTACTCCAATACAGAAAAGAGTACCTATCAGGATTACCTTGATACCGTTGCTGGCTGGCGAGATAGCAAGGTGACGTATTGCCAGCGCTTTAACCCGAAAACCAGCAGTGCAATTCCAAGCTGTGGGGATAACAAAGGTGTGGTGGTCATTGGTAGTTTGCCACTGGTTCAGGCTCAAGCTGCACGAGCGTTTGCAGAGCAAATGGGCTGGCCAGTCCTTGCTGATCCACAAAGTGGTGTCAGTTCGGATTGGGCGCATTTTGATTTATGGTTGCAGAATTCGAAATTGGCTAGCCTACTGGATGGCTGTGACTTAATCGTGCAGTTCGGTAGTCGAATCATTTCTAAACGTTTTAATCACTGGTTAGAAAAACACGTAGCACGTAATCAGCAAGGTGGTGACATTCAATATTGGTACGTATCGCCTCGATTAGAGCGAGATAACCAAAGTCACTTACCACAATGGCACTGGGCGGAGCAGCCAAGCTCATGGGTTGAACGTACGACGGAGTTTTCATCAGAACATGCTGGTTGGGCAAATGAACTTGCCGCGGACATCAAACAGGTCACGCAACACGCGAAAGGCTTGTTTGCTTCTGACCCTAAGAGTGAGCTGAGTGAGATTGCGTTAGCGATTGATGTGGCTGAGCGTGCTCAGGGTGTGGATCTGTTTGTTGGCAACAGTCTGTTTGTCCGATTGATCGACATGTTCGGCAAGCTTGATAACACAGAGGTTTTCACTAACCGTGGTGCGTCTGGCATTGATGGGCTGTTTGCCACAGCAAGCGGGGTACAACGCGCGCGCCAGAACCCGATGTTAATGTTTATTGGCGATACTTCTGCCTTATATGGGCTGAACTCATTGGCACTGTTTACGCACAACAAGTTGCCTTCGGTGTTGGTGATTACTAACAACGATGGTGGGGCGATTTTTGACTTACTGCCTGTACCGCAAGAGCATCGCGAGTCGTTCTATCAAATGCCTCATGGTTATGAATTTGAACATGCAGCGAAACAGTTTGGTTTACAGTATTGCAAACCGAACACGCTGGCTGAGTATCAATCTATAGTCTCTGAGCATTTTGCTAGCGGCGAAGGGGCGTTAGTGGTTGAAGTTCAAACGCCATCGAACCAAGCGGTAGAGCAACTAAAATCCTTCAACAAGAATTTGCATGCTCTATTCTAAACGCTTCCCAGCAACGGAAAAGCACCAAAGTAGTATTTTGCCTACTCTGGTGTTTTTGCATGGTTTGTTTGGTAGCGGTGAAGACTGGCAATCGTGTATCAACGCGTTACCCGAATATGAACGTGTTACGGTTGACCTTCCTGGTCACGGACGCAGCCAATCTATTTTTTGCTGCGATTTAAATGATTGCTGCAAACTTCTTGGTTCCACACTATCTTTATTATTTCCCTCACAACAACCACTTATTTTGATTGGATACTCTATGGGCGGCCGCATTGCGATGCATGGTATTGCCCATCAATGCTTTCCAGAGCTCAATATTGCAGGCGCGATTATTGAAGGGGGAAACTTCGGGCTTCAAACTGAGTCAGAGAAACAGGTGAGATTAGAGAATGATGCTCGCTGGGCAATGCGTTTCAAAACTGAACCACTTGAACGTGTTTTGAACGATTGGTACCAACAAGCGGTGTTTTCTTCACTAAACCATGAGCAAAGACAAACATTCATTGCGAAGCGAAGTGATAATCTTGGCTCAGCGGTGGCGAATATGTTGATGGCGACATCGTTAGCCAAACAGGCATATTTGTTGCCCTCACTGCAAAAGCAGAACATACCAGTGTATTACTTGTGTGGTGAGAAAGACCAAAAATTTAGCCAACTGGCACAACGTAGCGGGTTGGCGTATCGACAAGTTGAAGGCGCTGGTCATAACGTCCATCAAGAGCAGCCCAAACAGTTTGCGATACATACCAAGCAAATAATTCAGTCTCACTTTGGTGAGAGTAACGAGAACAATGGGAATCACCATGGCTAAAACAGTAGGCATTTCTGAAGAAGAACTTTACGCTCCGGTTCAATGGAAAGATTGCGGCGAGAAATACGAGGACATTCATTACCATAAGTCTGAAGATGGTATCGCGAAAATCACCATTGCGCGTCCTCAAGTGCGTAACGCGTTTCGTCCTCAAACGGTAAAAGAGATGATTGATGCGTTGGCAGATGCGCGTTACGACTCTGGTGTTGGCGTGATCATTCTGACAGGTCTAGGTGAAGACGCATTCTGTTCTGGCGGCGACCAGAAGATCCGTGGCGACTACGGCGGCTATAAAGACGACCAAGGCACACATCACCTCAACGTATTGGACTTCCAACGCGATATTCGTACTTGTCCAAAACCAGTGATCGCATCGGTAGCTGGTTGGGCTGTTGGCGGTGGTCATGTACTGCATATGATGTGTGATCTAACAATTGCAGCTGACAACGCTCAATTTGGTCAAACAGGCCCTAAAGTGGGTTCATTTGACGGCGGTTGGGGCGCATCTTATATGGCTCGTATCGTAGGCCAAAAGAAAGCTCGCGAAATTTGGTTCCTATGTCGTTTCTACAATGCTCAAGAAGCGGTAGACATGGGCCTAGTAAACACAGTTGTACCACTAGCGGATCTAGAGAAAGAAACCGTTCGTTGGTGTCGTGAAGTACTACAGCACAGCCCAATGGCATTGCGCTGCCTGAAAGCTGCATTAAACGCAGATTGTGATGGTCAAGCGGGTCTGCAAGAGCTAGCGGGTAACGCAACGATGATGTTCTACATGACTGATGAAGGCCAAGAAGGTCGTAATGCCTTTAACGAGAAGCGTCGCCCAGACTTCGATAAATTCCCTCGCAACCCATAATCCGTCTAAATGAGGAGCGTGTTAGCTCCTCTGTTACTTTTTTCCTGAGCGCATCGCCCTCTGGGAGGCTGGTGGGATTGCTCGTCAGAACGCTCAAATATACGGCATTACATAGGACTTGAATTATGCGTGAAGCGAAAATTTATCGTTATAGCTTGCCCATGGATAGTGGTGTCATCCTACGTGACAACAAGCTAACCGAACGTGTTGGTTATGTTGTTGCGCTTTCCGAAGATGGTAAAACAGGGCTTGGAGAAGTCGCTCCTCTTCCTTGTTTTAGCTTAGAGAGCACCGAAGATGCGGGTGTTCAGCTACAAGAACAGGCGGAGCGTTGGGTAGCAGAGTTGGATGTGGATTATGCCAAGATGTACCCGTCGGTTGCGTTTGGTTTATCGATGGCACAGCTTGAATTAGCTGGTGGCTTACCACAACAAGGTAAATACCAAACAGCGCCACTATGCACTGGCGACCCAGATGAGCTCATTCCAAAGCTGAACGAGATGGAAGGTGAGAAAGTCGCTAAGGTGAAAGTTGGACTTTATGAGCCAATTCGCGATGGCATGCTTGTGAACCTTTTTCTTGAATCAATCCCTCAATTAACGCTTCGACTCGATGCCAATCGCGCTTGGACACCAGAAAAAGCGCAGCAGTTCGCTAAGTACATTGCTCCGTCTCTGCGTCAACGAATCACGTTTCTAGAAGAGCCGTGCCGCTCTCCTGGCGATAGTCTCTCTTTTGCGATTAATACTGGTATTGCTATCGCTTGGGATGAAACATTGCAAGATGCGGTTCGTCGTGAAGATTTCCGTCTTGAAGATCTAACTGGTGTGAAAACGATCATCATCAAACCCACACTCATTGGTTCAGTGGATTTTTGTATTACACTGATAGAGAAAGCGAAGTCACTGGGGATGAAAGCAGTGATTAGCTCGAGCATTGAATCCAGTCTCGGTTTAACTCAATTAGCGCGCTTTGCCCAATGGCAGCTGCCTGATGAAGTTCCAGGTTTGGATACGATTGGCTTATTCAAAGCTCAGCTAGAGCAGGGCTGGCCTAAGTGTGAACTTCCCGTTCTTCCTCTAAAAGACCAGGAGATTGTGTGGCATTCTGCGTAGACAATATTGCGAAGGCACCATGGAAATATTGGGCTCAAACGAGCCCTTTTTCTATTGCACTCAAGACATCAACAGAAGTATTAAACTGGCAACAACTCTCGAAGCGTATTGACCAATACACTCACTATTTGAATGACTTGGGTGTAACTCGGGGGGATGTGCTGACTTTGGTTGGCAAGAACCAAGTAGAAACACTGTTGTTTTATCTTGCCTCCAAACAGTTGGGTGCGCTCGCTGCGCTGACCATGGAACAACCACTAGATAAGTTGCAGGGTAAGCTTGCTACACTTTACAGGCCTGATCAAACTCGGTTTATCTGGTTTTCTCAGGAGTGCGCTTCGACCTTTTCTGAACATGATATACAAAAACTCAAGGCAACATTGCTTTCACCGCCTGTAGTATCACAGCAAGAGAGTGATTCGTTGACTGAAGATAGCTATCATCATGACCGGCTCGCTTCAGTAGTATTTACTTCTGGCTCTACAGGGGAGCCTAAAGCTGTGGTTCATACACATCGACAGCATCTTGCGTCTGCAGAGGGCTTGTTGCAGGAGTTCATTTTCACTCAGCAAGATGCTTGGCTGTTATCGCTTCCGCTGTATCACGTCTCTGGATTAGCGATTGTCTATCGTTGGCTATATGTCGGAGCAACACTAAAAGTCGGTTCAGGGAAACTTGTTGATGATGTTCAGGGCGTATCACACGCTTCTTTGGTTGCGACTCAGCTCAAACGGTTATTGGATGATGATGCACATTTGTCATTGACACATGTGCTACTGGGCGGCAGCCACGTTGATCACGAGTTGGCACTACGAGCAACAGGGCAAGGCATTGAGACATGGTTAGGTTATGGGATGACGGAGGCGGCCTCTACCGTTACCGCAAAGAGAATTGACAGCACCAGTAATGCTGGACATGTATTGAAGCACCGTAAGATAAAATTAGTTGACCAACGCATTTTTGTTGGCGGTAAGACATTAGCGGCAGGGTATTTCCATCAAGGACATGTTACCCCATTTCTGGATGAGAAAGGCTGGTTTGACAGCAAAGATCTTGGCGAGTGGCAAGGTGATGAATTAAAGATAATCGGCCGTGCCGACAATCAGTTTATCTCTGGTGGTGAGAATATCCATTGTGAAGAGATTGAAGCCGCTTTGAACCAAATTGATGGTGTAGTGCAGAGTATAGTGGTTCCAGTCGAAGACGCGGAGTTTGGTCATAGACCAGTAGCTGTGATTCAGACCAATGGATTGCGCAGCAAATCGGAGTATGACCAGCATTTGCAATCAAAATTAGAGAAGTTTAAATGGCCAGTGGAATACCACGTAATGCCACAAACTCTACTAGAAGGTGGGATCAAAATTTCGCGTAAGGCAGTGAAAGAGTGGCTGCTGTCATCACTTCAGCATTAGTCAATTTTGCTATGTATTAGTCATAAAGAGAATTTCGTATCCTTATAACTCTGAATCATAATTATGCTTCTTCGTGGAGAGAAAATGCATAAGGTTCAGGATGGCAAAGCTAGTTTTAATTGCGGCAGTAGCACTACAAATTGGTATCGCGATAAGTAGTGAAGGGCTAGCCCGCTCTCTTGCAGAGCTAACGGCATTTTTGATCGCTATTGCGTTGGTCGTTATATACAAAAATAGCAAACGGGAAATGCCGTCCCCTCAACGCGATAAGCAGACCACCAATATCTAAAACAGTAACCAACTTAGAGAAGTGGTCGAAATTAACACCCACAGAGTCACACCAAACAACAGCGGCTTAGCTCCAGCTGACTTTAGTTTTGAAATTGAAATGCTGCAACCTATCAAGAACAGACATACAACCAACGCTTGCTTTGCTCCAATGAAAATGCCGTGATAGACCATTTCAAATTGAGGAAAGAAGTCGCTAAACGCGATAGCTGCACAGTACCAAAAAATGAAATAAGGGATAGCTAGTTTTTTCTTTCCATTCTCTTTTTGGCCTCTTGAAAAGATGACGGCACTGATCAAAGCAACAGGAATGATCCATAAAGCGCGCGCGAGTTTCAATGTTGTTGCCGTCGTTAGTGCTTCTTCCCCATAGGCCGAGGCAGCCCCGACAACAGAAGATGTGTCATGAATGGCAATCGCAGCCCATGTGCCAAACGTGTGTTGATCTAGCCCTAAAGCATGTCCAATCACAGGAAACACAAAGAGTGCAATGGAGTTCAGGACAAACACTGTTGCCAGTGCTAATCCAATCTGCTCGTCTTTCGCTTTAATCGCCGGTGCCACAGCAGCAATTGCGCTACCACCACAAATTGCAGTACCTGATGAGATTAAGTAAGCGGTTACTCGCTCCAATTTAATTACCCTGGCAATGAGAGTGCCCATGATCAGTGTGCCTGTAATAGTGGCGATGATCAGGCCGATACCATCCGATGTGACTGTAAGTGCTTGCTCAAAGTTGATGCCAAAGCCTAAGCCAATAATCGAGTAAGACAGCAGCTTTTTAGTAAAAGAAGCGATGGGCAGCTCGGAAGGCACAAAACCAAAACTTGCGAGTAGAAAACCGATAACTAGAGCAATGGGAGAGGAGGCAAGAGGGGTTAGACAAAAAAGTAACGCCAATCCAAACAGGAGGTAGTTTCTATTCAAGGTTTTTATTCGCTGTTGTGAATGAAAGGGAGAGTATATCGCACTGGGTGTGGTCAGTTTGTCTTAATGATTTGAACACATGTTCAGTTATCCTAAACATGTGTTCAAGTGTATTTATCGCCAGTCGCCTCTAAGTTGATGCACTTTATCGAACATTGTTTTTGCCGTTGCCTCGTTTGGTGGCACCGGTTGTCCTGCCTCTATTTCTAGCTTTGACCAAAATCGAGTCGGTAAGCCACAGCATGCGCGACCTTTTGCGCGGCTGAAATAGCTTCCCCATAAGCCTTTAAGTGCAACAGGTATGACAGGTACTGGACTACGACGTAGGATTATATCAATACCGCGCATGAATTCATTCATTTCACCATCTGAAGTTAATCTTCCTTCAGGGAAAATACAGACGATATGACCTTCGCTTAGCGCAGCTTCCACATCGTTAAATGCACGTCTGATAGAGCTTCTGTTACTCGCTGAAATTGGAATTACCCCAGTTCGACGTAAAAAGCGCCTTAATGGAGGTAGGTTGGCGTAATCTTCCTCCATCACAAAACGAATCAACCTTGGGCATACGGCACTAAGTAGCAATGCATCCATGTAGCTTACATGATTACATACAATCAATGCCCCACCATGCTCGGGTAGGTTGTGTAGATTCTTATGCTTAACTCGATAGATGGTGTGCGTAAGCATCCACATGACAAAGCGAACTACAAAAATAGGAATTTGCAAAAAGATGTAAGCGGCGACTAAGAAATTTAAAATGGCTAACAATGCAAACAGCTGAGGAATTGTCATCTTGATTACACTTAGGCACACAATACCCAAGACAGCGCTGCCGACCATAAACAGAGAGTTAAAGATGTTGAGCCCTGCGATGACTTGAGCACGTTCGGTTTCCTTTGCTCGATGCTGCATTAATGCGTAAAGAGGCACGATAAACAAACCGCCCGAAGCGCCAATCATCAATAGGTAGAAAAATAATGGCCAAAAAGGCTCATATCTAAAGAAGTCTACAAAGTTATGGAAAATAGGTAGATCATTGGGAATGGAAGTGGCCATTAGGTACCCAAATACCGTAATGCCAAAGGCACCAATTGGCACAATACCGACTTCGATACGATGGTTTGAGATCCAATTGCAAAGTAGCGACCCTAGCGCGATACCAATGGAAAATAGAGCGAGCAAGAAAGACACCGCACTCTCGGTGCCATTTAGGTAAATCTTAGTGAAATTCGGGAATTGTGTTAGATATGCGGCGCCTAAAAACCAAAACCAGCTTATTGCCATTATGCATTGAAAAACAACTCGATCGGATTTGGCGATAGAGAGCGTGTGTTTGGTTTGCTTATATGGTTGCCAACGAAAAGAGAGATTGGGCGCGCTGGCTGCAGCAAAGGGGATTGAGCGGCTCGACAAGTAGCCTAACAATGCGAAGATCACGACACAAAATGCGGCGAGGTATTTTGCGTTGTCTGCAGAGGCTATAATCCCAGCGCCTAAGGTGCCAATAAGGATGGCGATAAAGGTACCAGCTTCAACAAGAGCGTTGCCGGGCACTAATTCTTTAGCATTTAACTTTTGAGGCAAAAGGGCATATTTAACTGGGCCAAAAAATGCTGACTGTGTGCCCATTAAAAACAGTAGCAATAAAAGCACACCATAACTTTCGGTTATGAATCCGATGGCACCTAACAGCATGATGGCTATTTCAAATAGTTTGACCTTACGAATAAACCATGACTTTTCATATTTGTCGGCTAATACGCCAGCGGAAGCAGAGAACAGAAAGAACGGTAGAATGAACAAGCCTGCCGCAAGGTTGATGAACAAATTGCTCGAAATAGGCAGTGCACTGGAGCCAGCGAATGCGACAAACAACAGCAAAACGTTTTTAAAAATATTGTCGTTAAAAGCGCCAAGAAATTGAGTAATGAAATAGGGCAGGAATTTTCTCTGCGTAAGTAAGGACGGCTGTCTGTCGGATGACATGTATAATCCTTTGTTACCAGTTCGTGAGGTAGTTGGAAAGAAGATTACTGATCAACTCTTTGCCATCAATCGGTTCACTAGAGAAAAACTTATCATCAACACTGAGTAAAGTAATGCCATGTACGCCAGACCAAAGGACTCGACTCGCTTGAATCACTTCGGATTCAGTACGATGTGGTGCGATTTGAGCCAATAGTGACTCTAGCATTCCCGTCATACCATCGATACGTTTGGCATGCCATTCCGGAAGTTCTGCTCCATTCATGTTGTGTTCGAACACTAACTGCCAACGGTATGGGTGTTTTTGAGCAAAATCGTGGTAGCAATAAGCGAGTTCAAAAAGCGCTTGATGGGAGTCTTTGCTGTCATTAGTCGCTTTGCGTGCTTCTTGAGATAACTCATCTAAAGTTTGAGCGACAACATGAAGCAACAACAAATTATAATTACCAAAAACATTTACCAATGTGCTTGGCACGTAACCAATCATGTTAGCGATTTTACGAAGACTGAGTTCGTGGTAAGAATTCTCATCTAAAAAGTTTTTGACCGTTGTTAAAGTCAAATTCACTAACTCTTCTCGGGTGTGATCGTTTCTGCGCGCCATACTCTCAAACTACTTTATTGAACATCGTTCAATATGATAGTCAGCTACCTATTAACCGTCAACAAGGCAATGTGTCCAAGTGCCCTCAAGGTGTAGGATTCTGAGCTGTGTCACTGATTCTAATTCAAGTAAAACAATCTGGAGTATTAGTGAACTTATTCCATACTTTTTTTACATTGATCAAGCGCCTTCAGCTGAATTGTAAGCAGTGTGAGCAGTCTGCATTTTTGGCAATATTCTGATACATGTCAGCTTCTATAAGCTATTTTCATCAATCGGTATACAGAGTATGATGACTTAAAAATCATCTTTGGCGTGCTACTGTTTGAAACAACGATTGTTTCGTCTTGAAAATGGGGCACTATCTTAGATAGCTAACTTTAAGGATAACGATGAAACGTTTATTTTCTATTGTTGCTTTATTGATGTTTACTGTTGCTGTAACGCCTATCGCGGAAGCGAAGAAGTTTGGTGGCAGTAAGTCTTTCGGTAAGAGCTACAAAACCGCACCAGCACCGAAACAACAGCAACAAAACACCAATACGGTCGGCAAAGATCAGACGACAAAGTCTTCAAGTAAGAAAGGCCTTATGGGTGGTCTGCTAGGCGGACTTCTGGCTGGTGGTCTACTTGCTGCATTCTTTGGCGGTGCTTTTGAAGGTATCCAGTTTATGGATATCCTAATTATTGGTTTGATTGCCTTTGTCATCTTTAAACTAATGCGCGGTATGCTAGGTGCGAAGCAGGGCAGTATGAACCAGCATCGTCAACAGCCTGCATTTGGTGGCAACGCATCTAAGTTTGAGCAACCAAACATGCAAAACTTTGAGCAACAACCAAACACAAATAATGGTGGCTTTGGTGGTTTTGGCGCTCAAACAGACGTACCACATAACTACCCACCGGGTTTTGACCAAGCAGCGTTCATTAATGGTTCTCGTGAACACTATCGAATCCTGCAAGGTGCGTGGAATCACAACCAGCTAGAAACTATTGAAGAATATGTTTCTCCAAGCTTGTTTGAAGACCTAAAAGCAGAGCGCGCGAAGCTCGACGGTGAGCAGCATACTGACGTAATGTACGTTGATGCGGAGATCGTCCGTGCTGATTACGATGCAAATAAAGCACAGCTTAGTCTGCAGTTTAGCGGTCGTTACCGTGACACAGTAGAAGGTGTTGAAGAAGAAATCGAAGATATCTGGCACCTAGAGCGTGACTTGACTGCGCCTAATGCGCCATGGTTAATCGTTGGTATTCAAGGCTAGTCACCTTTAAACCAATTTAGTCACTAGTAAAAATCCCGCATCCCCTGCGGGATTTTTTGTATCTATCATTTATATTTCTTGTACGTGTTTTTATACAAACATCACTAATTGAGTCCGTTTGGTAATTTTGCGAACCCACTTTTTCTAGTAAGTCCTCAAGTGTTTTCCTAGTTATATTGAACATTCATATTAAGGCCATACGAACTAACAAAATCAAAATAGCTAGTACATTGTTTGTAGGGTAAAGATCTGCTCCTCAGCCTTTTGTTTGTGGAGCTTCACATGGGGTTGGTTGCTTTAGTGAGATTGAGTATAGGTTATACCAATCGTAGTAAATAACTGGTCATTCTAGCTTGTTAAAATACTCGATAACTGCGTTGCAATTTTTGATTGCAGAATAACTACTTATCGAAAAATTGCGCCTTGTTCTCAAGCATTTTCCCTACGCTATTTCTGATCACTTATTTACTGTGATAGGTATTAAATCGAGCAGAGTTTCGGTGAGGAGTGAAAGGTTCGTGGTAGTAGGACTATGCTATCAAGATCCTGAAACGAAAAAAGCCAACTCAATGAGCTGGCTTCTTCAATATGGTGGAGGGGGACGGATTCGAACCATCGAAGGCAGTGCCGGCAGATTTACAGTCTGCTCCCTTTGGCCACTC
>NZ_JAWPOR010000119.1:0-1201 GCF_033344395.1 Vibrio sp. 1874 | reverse complement strand
AGAAGATCCAAACCGACCAATTGAAGAAGTCTATGGCAAGGAACGCATAGAAAAAATCAGAAACGGCGATGATTTCTGCATGTATGAATACAAAACCGATAAAAGCGGAAAAATAAAAAGTATCAAACTGGAAGGAAGACCAGAAGACTGCAAAAGCCTCCTGAACTACTTCATGATTAAAAACAAAGACAAACTAAAATGACATACTCAGCGTTTGGTATGTCATTTCATTAGTGCAGCATTATGTGTGTTATGTTACGGGCTCTCACTTCAAAGCGATTCTCTTTCCTGGCATGTACGGCAAGCCGACAATGAGCAAGTCTCTCGCCCACCCTTTGCGCGTTCTAGGCCAAAGGCGAACCACTCAACATAACACTCACCCATAATGCGCACTAAGGATAAGGGTTAAGGTGCTCGAAAAGCCTATCCCAAAGCACATACCAAACAAAGCTCAAAAAGAACCAAAACGGTGAATGCCACCATGAAAACTCATAGGCATCTATCCAAGCGATAATTGAATCAATCATAAATAAGTCCTGTGTGAACGTGCCAAAGATTGGCTGTGTACATGTTCCGCTTCCTCGAAGCGATTTTCGCAAGCTCAATATCACTTCTTGCGGCGAGCGGTCTAACTAGAGGTTGCCCATCTAAATAGCATTATTGTTCCCCAAATGCAGAAGCCCCAGAACAAAGCCCAAAGAATGTTTATCAGCATTGCTATATCTGAACAGGAACGTTTTGCTGAAGAATGTCAGTTGGCTTTTCGCGTTGGCCGCAAGTGAAGATCCTTTCTGAATCTTCCCAAGTTACCCGATAGACACAATCTGAAAGAATCTCGAACTGGTAGCCAATATCAACCAAATCTGTATGGTCGAAACTGAAAAGCTTATCCGTACCATCGTAAACATCGATGTATATCTTGTAGAAAGTCAGGTCACGGTTTAGCTCTGCCATTGATTTCAACCTAGTTCTAAGCGCTATTTGCTTAGCGTAACCAGTGATAAAAAAGTCGTAACCATCTAAAGGACCAAAACCGGAACTGTTCTTTTTCTTGGGTGAAGTCTCCGTTCCTTGAGCTGTTGGCGTGCCAGCTGGAATTTCGACGTTAACATTTTGCTGCTTTACTGGTTCCGGTGCTTTTTCGGGTTCAGGCCACCACGCCATGATGTTGATAGGCAAACCAACACCCAAAAGCAAAGCG
>NZ_JAWPOR010000118.1:0-1204 GCF_033344395.1 Vibrio sp. 1874 | reverse complement strand
ATAGCATATCGATATCAAGTTCAACTGGCTTAAGTTCTTGCCCATAACTCAACCGAGACAAGACCGACTCCAAACGCCCAGACTGAGTAAAAAGCAACACGTTGATCGTCCAGTTCGGCTTTTCATGCGCCTCTAAGACTAACGTCCATAACTCCGAAATGAGCGTTTCACTAAGTAAATGAGCATCATCAATAACAATCGCAATATCGCAAGGCTCACCTTCGAGAATACGCTCTAGACTGTCGAGTAAAGGCTCTTGTTGATTAAACAATGCATCGGAAACCAGCTGACTCAAGATGAGGACGCGACGCTGCACGTCATCTTGGGTCGCATGGCAAAGTAACAAACATTGATTTTTGTTACTCGCACCCAGCTCAAGGTATCGTTGCGCCAGCCAAGATTTTCCATACCCATCAGGGCCATTGATCGCAATAAGGTTGGATCCAAAGTTGGTCAACAACTCCAATCTATCCAATAACTCGGTTTGAGAATCTAATTCCAGAACGTGAGCAAAACTCATCTAATAACCTTCTTAAACAACAAGAATGACGCCAGATGGCGTCATTACAAGGTTAAATATTGCGACCGAAATCAATAGCCTGCTGAATCACTTCTTGTGAAGTATCGGCTATCACTTCCGCACTGCCAATTCCGGTTGGTAGAACTAAGCGCAATTGACCTGACAGCACTTTTTTATCACGCATCATATGCTTGATAAAGTCATCAAAACTCATGCTGTCGGGTGTATGGACTGGCAATTTCGCTCTGCGCAACAATGCCACAATACGCTCAAACTGCTCTTCAGAAATCAGTCCACGCAGAAGTGACGTTTTGGCCGCCATCACCGTACCAGAAGACACCGCCTCACCATGTAACCAATTGCCGTAGCCTAATTCAGCTTCTATCGCATGACCGAAAGTGTGACCCAAATTGAGCAACGCACGAATTCCAGACTCTTTTTCGTCTTGTGCAACCACTTCAGCTTTAATTTGGCAGCAACGTGCAATGGCATAGGTAAGCGCGTCTTCATCCAACGTGTACAAACGGTCTAAATTTTCTTCCAGCCAATCAAAGAATGCACCATCATAAATAATGCCGTATTTGATCACTTCAGCTATACCAGCAGCAAATTCAAGCTCAGGTAGCGTCGATAAACAGTTGGTATCGATGATCACTGCTTTCGGTTGGTAAATTGCACCAATCA
>NZ_JAWPOR010000117.1:0-1205 GCF_033344395.1 Vibrio sp. 1874 | reverse complement strand
GCCAAATACTGGTACAGGTGAGCTACAAGTTCGCGGCCCTCAAGTCATGCAAGGTTACTGGCAACGTCCGGAAGCAACCAAAGACACCATTAACGAAGACGGTTGGCTATCAACGGGTGACATCGTTAAGTTTGATGACGAAGGCTTCCTGCACATTGTTGACCGTAAGAAAGACATGATCTTAGTATCAGGCTTCAACGTTTACCCGAATGAAATCGAAGACGTTGTCGCTCTGCACGGCAAAGTTCTTGAAGTGGCTGCTATTGGTCAACCGCATGAAGTGTCTGGTGAGTTGGTGAAGATCTACGTTGCTCTTCCGATCTCAATAGGGTCAAACTGGTAGTAGTCGTTCGCAAGCGTTGAAATGTGCACCAAACCATCGATATGCAGATCGGTCAAGCGCACGAAGAAGCCAAAACTGGTGACGTTAGCAATCACGCCTTCCAACTCATCGCCGACGTGATCTTGCATGTATTCACACTTCAACCAATCCGCAACTTCACGCGTTGCATCATCAGCGCGGCGCTCTGTCATTGAACATTGTTCGCCGTAGAAGTCCATGTCATCGAATGAGTAATGGTAACCACCCGTTGGCGTCCAACGGTCTTGGTTGCGGCCTTCTTCTTTAGCGATCAAATACTTGATAGCACGGTGCAGCAACAAGTCAGGGTAACGACGAATTGGTGACGTAAAGTGCGCGTAACGCTTAAGCGCCAAACCGAAGTGGCCTGCGTTGTCTGCGTTGTACACCGCTTGCTTCATGGAGCGCAGCAGCATGGTTTGGATCAGCTCTTGGTCTTGACGACCTGCAATTTGACGCGCGAGATCGGCGTAGTCTGTCGGAGAAGGCTCTAAACCACCTTTCAACTCTAAACCTAGCTCACTAAGGAAATCGCGGAAGCCTTGCAAGCGCAGCTCACCCGGAGATTCGTGAATACGATACAGTGCAGGCTCTTTGGCTTTTTCTACCAACGATGCCGAGGCAATGTTAGCTAAGATCATACATTCTTCGATGATCTTATGCGCATCATTACGAATCACTGGCTCAATGCTTTCAATCTTGCGCTCAGCATTAAAAATGAATTTGGTTTCGACGGTCTCAAACTCAATCGCACCACGTTGATCACGCGCTTCTTTCAACACTTTGTACATCGCGTGCAACTCTTCAAGATGCGACACGAGTGGCTGGTAGCGTTCAGATCGGA
>NZ_JAWPOR010000116.1:0-1212 GCF_033344395.1 Vibrio sp. 1874 | reverse complement strand
GTAAACTACCGTTTCTAACCAAGCTGCAAAATACAAAAAAGGCTTAGCATCAGCTAAGCCTTTTTTCATTTCTCTATGCCGTCCTAAATAAGGTTGACACTTTCCACCCCCAAAATTGGAGAGTGTTATGAAATCAACAACTAAAAGAACTCAGCGCGATTACTCCCTCGCTTTTAAACTCACTGTAGTTGATGAGGTTGAAAAAGGAAGCCTCACTTACAAACAAGCCCAAGAGAAGTATGGCATCCAAGGTTGCTCTACGGTTTTGGTTTGGCTTCGTAAGCATGGTCGACTAGATTGGTCTAAAGGGACACCTAACTTTATGTCCAAAGGAGACTCTATGGCCGAGTTCAATTCACCTCCTACACCAGAGCAACGTATTAAAGAGCTTGAGAAGCAGCTCGAAGATGCTCAACTCAAAGCCGACTTCTTTGAAGCTGTCGTGAACGTTATGGAACGTGACTATGGTGTTAGAGTGACAAAAAAGCACAAAGAAGCGTTGTCCAAGAGAAAACCATAGTAGGTTTGAGCGTTACGAAGTTTTGTCAGTTAGTACAAATCTCTCGCCAAGCTTATTATAAGCAATGCCAAACTCAATCTCGTTGTGAACATCATGAGCATGCTGTCATTGGCTTTGTCCGTGAAGTCAGGCTGAAGCAGCCACGCATTGGCACGCGTAAACTGAAGTTCTTAGCAGCAACAAAGGGCATTCAAATAGGTCGCGATAAGCTCTTTGAACTTCTCAGAAAACATCGGCTGTTAGTGAGAGCAAGACGAGCCTATCACCGAACGACTGACAGCCGTCATCGATTTTTCTGTCACCCAAACAAAGTGAAAGATGGGCTGACACCAACGAAGCCAGAACAGCTATGGGTTGCTGATATTACTTACTTGCCGACTCTCGATGGAGAGAGTTACGTCAGCCTGGTTACGGACGCTTATTCAAGGAAGATTGTTGGTTACTATGTGGATGACAACATGAAAACGCAATCAGTTAAGCGGGCATTTATCTCAGCTCTCAGGCAACGACAGAGTGAAGAAAAGCTAATACACCACTCAGATAGAGGCTCACAATACTGTTCGAAGGAATATCAAGATATCCATAAGAAACATAGAGTGACTTGCTCAATGACTGACGGGTATGACTGTTATCAGAATGCTTTAGCTGAGCGTGTAAATGGGATACTCAAAATGGAGTTCTTACTTAGGAAA
>NZ_JAWPOR010000115.1:0-1229 GCF_033344395.1 Vibrio sp. 1874 | reverse complement strand
TCTCAATCAGAATCCCAAGTTAAATTGGGAAGACGAAATCGCTGGCGGAAAAAATAAAGATAATAATCATGGAATTTAAAGCAGTATTCGACAAGCTGATGCGATCATCTGGTGGTGGTCGCTCTTGCTTTTTGGTTATTCAGCCAGACGCAGTTTATTTATCATCACCAGCTAAAAGTGGTCGTCCGTCTCAGTTTGAAATTTCTGAATCAAATTGGGAACGCGCTGTTGAGCAAGCGTTAAGCGTTGCCGCGAGCGCTTATGATTCTCTGACCGTAGTGCTGTCACACAACTACTATCAGATGTATCAAATCGACAAGCCAGCCATGCCACGCCAAGAGTGGTCGGCGGCGCTGCCGTTTTTACTCAAAGAGCTTATTTCTGAGCGTGCCATCGACATCATCGCTGATGCGGTAGAGCTACCAAACTCAAGTAAAGTGCAAGCTTATGTTTTATCAAGAAAGATGCTTGATAAAATTGTGCTACTGGCTAGTCGTGCTCAATTGCCGTTAGAAGCGATCATTCCGGAAGATGATGTTTGGGGTGATACCGCTGGTGAGCTTGGTAACTTTTTGTTGCTGCAACGTAGCGCGCGTGGGCATTTCCGCATCAGTGCTTTTGTTGAGCACACCATTGCATTCCATCGTTCGATTCGTAGCGTGACACCTCCTCTTACTGGCGTACCGTCAAGCGAGCTACAGATGGACAGTTTGTCTCTGGAGCTACAACGTTCGATAGACTACCTCTCTGCTCAGCTTCGTCAGGTTCAGTTGCACCAATTGAAAGTGTGCTGTGATGAAGAAGATGAGAACGAATTGGTTCAGTCGCTTAACTACCGCTTAAGCACCAAAGTATCGTCACTACTGCCTGAAGAACATGAACTCTCTGGTCATGTGCTTGCGGATGCGGCGGCGGCGTCTACAAATCGACGCGTCAATCTATATCCTGAGCATTTAAAGCCGAAAAAAGATCTCCTTACGCTAAAAAATGTGGCGATTTCTTGGGGCGCGGCTGCTGCAGTGATTCTGTTGTCTTACGGCTACGTGTCTTGGCAAAGTGAAGGTTTGGAAGATGAAATTGCGATTGTGAAAGGCAAGGGCGATATTCTTAAGTCCGACTTAGATTACCACCAAGTGAAGCTGCGTAAGCATCAGCCTGATCCAAATAAGTTAGCGGCCAAAGCGCGTCTAGGGCGCGAAGTCAAAGCTAAGCGAGATTCCGTGAAAGCG
>NZ_JAWPOR010000114.1:0-1237 GCF_033344395.1 Vibrio sp. 1874 | reverse complement strand
AAACCACTAGTTGGTGAAGTGACCATTTCAGGTGCAAAAAACGCAGCACTGCCGATTTTATTTGCGTCTATCTTGGCTGAAGAGCCTGTAGAAGTGGCAAACATACCACATCTTCGCGATATCGACACAACCATGGAGCTACTAAAACGCCTTGGCGCTAAAGTAAGCCGTAACGGTTCTGTTCACGTCGATCCAAGCAGCATCAATGAATATTGCGCTCCTTATGATTTAGTTAAAACCATGCGTGCTTCTATCTGGGCGTTAGGCCCACTTGTGGCTCGTTTTGGTCAAGGTCAAGTTTCTCTACCTGGTGGTTGTGCTATCGGCGCACGTCCAGTTGACTTGCACATTACTGGCCTGGAACAACTAGGCGCAACCATCACACTTGAAGATGGTTACGTGAAAGCTGAAGTTGATGGTCGTCTGAAAGGCGCGCACATCGTGATGGACAAAGTGAGCGTTGGCGCGACCATTACCATCATGTGTGCAGCAGCTCTGGCTGAAGGTACCACAACGTTAGATAACGCAGCGCGCGAACCTGAAATCGTCGATACGGCGGATTTCCTAAATAAACTTGGCGCGAAAATCTCTGGCGCGGGTACAGACACCATCACTATCGAAGGTGTTGAGCGCTTAGGTGGCGGCAAGCACAGTGTCGTAGCAGACCGTATTGAAACGGGGACATTCCTAGTAGCTGCAGCGGTATCTGGCGGTAAAGTGGTTTGTCGTAATACCAACGGTCACTTGCTTGAAGCGGTTCTCGCGAAGCTAGAAGAAGCGGGTGCATTGGTGGAGACAGGCGAAGACTGGATCTCTGTTGATATGACAGACCGTGAGTTAAAAGCAGTAAGTATTCGCACTGCGCCTCACCCTGGTTTCCCGACAGACATGCAAGCGCAATTTACGCTATTGAACATGATGGCGAAAGGCGGCGGCGTGATCACTGAAACTATCTTTG
This sequence comes from Vibrio sp. 1874, assembly GCF_033344395.1. Lineage (NCBI taxonomy): Bacteria > Pseudomonadati > Pseudomonadota > Gammaproteobacteria > Vibrionales > Vibrionaceae > Vibrio > Vibrio sp. 1874. The sequence continues at coordinate 279 of NZ_JAWPOR010000114.1, read as the reverse complement.
AAAACCGCTTTATGCACGTGCCTGAGCTGATGCGTATGGGGGCGAAAGCGGAGATTGAAGGTAATACGGTTATTTGTGGTGACGTTGAATCACTAAGTGGTGCACAAGTGATGGCAACGGATCTACGTGCTTCGGCAAGTTTGGTGATTGCTGGTTGTATCGCGAAAGGCGAAACCATCGTAGATCGTATTTATCACATCGATCGCGGTTATGACAAAATTGAAAATAAACTGGCTGCACTCGGCGCAAATATTGAGCGAGTGAGCTAGTCAAGTTAAA
>NZ_JAWPOR010000113.1:0-1243 GCF_033344395.1 Vibrio sp. 1874 | reverse complement strand
TATATTTTTTGCCATTACCGTTGAAAGATGATCGTTGGCAGTAAGCGGAGCATAGCGAGTTTCCACGGCAAAGCTGCGCCCTTCTGATTCAATATAACAAGCTTCCGGCAGTAAGGATTGCAACGCTTCTTGATCCAACGTTGCCGACATCACCACCAGCTTAAGATCGTCTCGCAATGCTTCTTGAACTTCCAAGCTAAGCGCCAAAGCCGTATCGGCATGAATACTGCGCTCATGGAACTCATCAAAAATCAACAAATCGACACCATCTAGCTCAGGGTCATTTTGGATCATGCGAGTCATGACACCTTCAGTCACAATTTCTAACTGAGTAGAAGCACTTACCTTTGTCTCGCCACGAACGCGATACCCCACTCGCTGGCCAACTTGCTCGCCCAGTTGCTCGGCCAAATATCTCGCGATATTGCGCGCAGCTAATCGTCTTGGTTCAAGCATGATGACTTTCCCAGTCACCACTTGGTTCTGGATAAGTTGTAAAGGGAAGTACGTCGATTTACCCGCACCAGGCGCGGCTTTTAAAATAACCTGATGTTGATGTTTGACCGCCGTAAGTAGCTGGGGCATCACGGCTTCAATCGGCAATTGTGACAAAGGAAATACCTTGTGGTGTAATGGTGGCAACATTGTACATAAAAACATTCCCGTCTAAATAAGCAAATGCAATTCAAACCCGCTTTAGAGTCAGCCACTCTACTTAAACGCTACAAACGCTTCCTTGCTGATATCGAATTTGATAATGGTGAGCTGCGCACCATCCACTGTGCGAACACCGGTGCGATGACAGGTTGCGCGACACCCGGTGATAAAGTTTGGTTTTCAACGTCCGACAACCCAAAACGCAAATACCCCAACAGCTGGGAGCTAAGTGAAACCGCGCAAGGGCATCGTATTTGTATCAATACTGCCCGCGCCAACCAATTAGCCGTTGAGGCTATTGAAAATAATGTCATTTCAGAGCTTTGCGGATATGACACACTTCAAACTGAAGTGAAATATGGCAATGAAAATAGTCGAATTGATATCTTGCTCAGCGCAAGCGACAAGCCAAAGTGCTATATAGAAGTGAAAAGCGTCACTCTTCTTGATGAGACAGGCTCAGCTGGACAAGGATACTTCCCAGATGCCGTCACGACTCGTGGTCAAAAGCACCTGAGAGAGCTCACAGAAATGGCACAAAATGGAAGTAGAGCCATACTTTTATTCACTGTTTTACATTCAGGTA
>NZ_JAWPOR010000112.1:0-1244 GCF_033344395.1 Vibrio sp. 1874 | reverse complement strand
AAGAAAAACACGTGACGTGGCACGGTCAGATCATTCCAGGCGCGCTTTTTGATTTTGCACTGTATTTCTACAATAACCACAAAGCATTGCTTCAAAAAGGCAGCGGTCCATATTTCTATCTTCCTAAACTGCAGTCTCATCATGAGGCGAAGTGGTGGAGTGAAGTGTTCCATTTCACAGAAGAATATTTTGGTTTAGAGACTGGCACGATCAAAGCGACCGTGCTGATCGAAACGTTACCAGCTGTGTTTGAGATGGATGAGATTTTGTTCTCACTTAAAGAGCATATCGTAGGGCTGAATTGTGGTCGTTGGGATTACATTTTCAGTTACATCAAAACACTGAAGAAACACCCAGATCGTGTTCTGCCGGATCGCCAAGTCGTCACCATGGACAAACCATTTTTGAACGCCTATTCGCGTTTGCTGGTTCGTACTTGTCACAAGCGTGGTGCTTTCGCGATGGGAGGAATGGCCGCCTTTATTCCCGCGAAAGACCCGCAAGAAAACCAGAAAGTGTTGGATAAAATTCACAACGATAAATCACTTGAGGCGAATAACGGTCACGACGGTACGTGGGTTGCCCACCCGGGTCTAGCCGATACTGCTATGGAAGTATTCAGTGCGGCACTTGGAGAGCGAACAAATCAACTAGATGTTAGTCGCTCCGAAGATGCGCCAATTACCGCAGCCGAGTTGCTAGAACCGTGTGACGGTGAACGTACAGAAGAAGGCATGCGCCACAACATTCGCGTTGCGCTGCAATACATCGAAGCTTGGATTTCTGGAAACGGCTGTGTACCAATCTACGGATTAATGGAAGATGCTGCGACTGCTGAGATTTCTCGCGCCTCAATCTGGCAATGGATTCAGCACGGTAAGTCACTCGACAATGGTCAACAGGTGACAAAAGCACTGTTCGAAACCTACTTGCAAGAAGAAGTAGAAGTAGTGAAACAAGAAGTGGGCGAAGAACGTTATCAAGCCGGGCGTTTTGAAGAAGCCGCACAATTGATGGCGAAGCTAACAACTAGCGATGAGCTAACCAACTTCTTAACCGTCCCTGGTTATGACTACCTGGACTAAGAATTCTTAACTGTAATACCAATAACGTGAAAACTTTCGAGGCAGATGGGGATGTACTGCCTGAGAACGGAAACTCAACGCACAAACAAAAGTGTAAATAATAAAGAGGGATAGACCAATGACATTGACTCGCCGCCAACAAATTGAAGCTCTGGAAAA
>NZ_JAWPOR010000111.1:0-1246 GCF_033344395.1 Vibrio sp. 1874 | reverse complement strand
TAGCAATTTGCTCTAGGATCAAGCCCAATTTCTTTAGCTCTTGGTCATTGATTTCTGAGAGCAGTTTTCGACGGACCTGCAAGATGCGTTCTTCCATTTGTATCAACAGCTCTTTGCCCTCGTCCGTTAAGCTGACAATTCGTGCTCGCTTGTCATGCTCACAACAACGTCGCGTAACGAGCGATTGCTCTTCGAGCAGTTTTAGCGTGCGCATCAACGAGGCAAGCTCAATCTCAAGCGCTTCAGCAAGTTGCTTTTGACTGATGTTGTCGCCCATTCGATACAGCTTCCAAAGCGCCGTCCAGCGCGGGTAAGTTAGGTTTAGCGGTTCGAGCTCACGGTCGGCAACCATCTTCCATAAACGAGCGACACGAGACAGTTTTTCGGCAAGGGACAGATCTCTCAAAATGTTGATGTCTTGAATCATAAGATGCACTCAATTACTTAGCGTGCTAAGTAATATAATTTAGTTAGCACGCTAAGTAAATATTTTTGTGATTTAAATCACAATGAATTTTTGCGCATTTAAAAGGTTGCGAAGAATTAAGATCTTCAGATTGCAGGAAAGAAAAAGCCCAACTCAGAAAAGCTAAGTTGGGCTAGGTAAACAAAGAAACTACCGGAAATGTGGCAGCAGACTATGTCCGTTCAATCAAGAAGCGCTGCTTGAAGTCAACAAAAGCCTCGTGGAGTGCATTTTCTTTAATGGGTTTCAGCAAAACATAGTTCGCGCCTGCTTCCATAAATGCATCACTGGTTTCTTGCGCAGTGTCGGCGGTGCAGGCGTAAATTGGCGTCCCCAATTTCAAGTTTTGACGAATCTCTTTCGTGGTTTCGATGCCACCAAGATGCGGAAGTTGGTTATCCATCAAAATCAAATCATAAGAGTGATCTTTTAAGAACTCCATGGCTTCTAGCCCATCCTTCGCCCAATCAACCTGCATCTTGTATTTGGTACAAAACGCTTTAAGAATAAAGGCGTTAGTATGGTTATCTTCCACCAGCAACACTTTCAGACTTTCATCAAACAACTCTGCAGGTTTTACGCGTTGGCTCGAATCTAACGGAGCCAGAACTCGCTCACGATCTTTTACTGGCAGCGTAACAACAAATGTGGTTCCTTGCCCTTTTTGACTGCGAACTTGTACATCCCCGTCGAGCATATCGACCAAGTTTTTCACGATGGTCAAACCAAGGCCACTGCCACCGTATTCGCGAGTTGTGGTCGCTTCTTCTTGAACAAAAG
>NZ_JAWPOR010000110.1:0-1247 GCF_033344395.1 Vibrio sp. 1874 | reverse complement strand
AAGATGGTTCAGGCGCCGATTTTCCACGTTAACGCCGATGATCCAGAAGCTGTTGCTTTTGTTACTCGCATTGCATTGGATTACCGCAACGAGTTCAAACGTGATGTCGTGATTGATTTGGTTTGTTACCGTCGTCATGGTCACAACGAAGCGGATGAACCGAACGCGACTCAGCCGTTGATGTACCAAAAAATCAAAAAGCACCCAACTCCTCGTAAACTGTACGCCGATGTTCTGATTGATAAGAATGAGTCGGATATTGAAACTGCAACGCAGTTGGTGAACGAGTATCGTGATGCACTTGACCGCGGTGAAGTCGTGGTGAAAGAGTGGCGTCCGATGGCATTGCATTCTGTAGACTGGTCTCCTTACTTGGGACACGAGTGGGATATGCAATGGGAGTCGACCTACGATAAGCAACGCCTTGTCGAGTTAGGTAATCGTTTATGTCAGTACCCGGAAAGCCACAAGCTGCAAAGCCGAGTAAACAAGCTGTACAACGATCGCTTAGCAATGATGACAGGTGAGAAGGCTATTGACTGGGGTATGGCTGAAACATTGGCTTACGCGACATTGGTAGACGATGGTAAGCGTATCCGTATTTCTGGTCAGGACTCAGGTCGTGGTACTTTCTTCCATCGTCACTCAGTTCTTCACAACCAATCAGATGCAAGCACTTACATCCCGCTAGCGAATATCCATGACAAGCAGGGGCCTTTCCAAGTTTTTGACTCTGTGTTGTCGGAAGAAGCTGTTCTTGCATTTGAGTACGGTTATGCAACAGCTGAACCTGGCGGTTTGACCATTTGGGAAGCGCAGTTTGGTGACTTCGCTAACGGCGCACAAGTGGTTATTGACCAATTCATTTCGTCTGGTGAGCAAAAGTGGGGACGTTTGTGCGGCCTGACGATGCTTCTGCCTCATGGTTACGAAGGCCAAGGTCCGGAGCACTCATCTGCTCGTCTAGAGCGTTACCTTCAATTGTGTGCTGAGCAAAACATGCAGGTCGTTGTACCATCAACGCCAGCTCAGGTGTACCACATGATTCGTCGTCAAGTAGTACGCCCAATGCGTCGACCATTGATTGTAATGTCTCCTAAATCATTGCTTCGTCATCCTCTTTGTACTTCGACTCTAGAAGACCTTGCAGAAGGTACGTTCCAAGCAGCGATCCCTGAAGTGGATAACTTGGAGCCAAGCAAAGTGAAACGCGTCGTGTTCTGTTCGGGTAAGGTGTATTTCGACCT
>NZ_JAWPOR010000010.1:0-169670 GCF_033344395.1 Vibrio sp. 1874 | reverse complement strand
CTAATGGTCGCGATGCCATTTTCAATCGAAACCAACACGTTGCTGTTGCCAGAGACGCTAAACGTTAACTCACCATCAACGTTATCCACGTCGCTGAAAGCGGTATTTAGATCGATGCTGTATGGCGTAAAATCTTCCGTCAAGGTTTGGTCTGCAATGTTGCTTTCAACCACAGGCGTGTCGTTCACCGCATTCACGGTGACGTTGACCGTGGCTTGGTCAGTCAGTGAACCATCGGTCACGGTGTAAGTGATTTCAGCGTCACCATGGAAGTTCTCAGCCGGTGTGAACACCAACTTGCCGTCAACAATTTCAACTGTACCTTGGTCACTCGGCACAGACGCCGAATCAATGCTTAACGTATCACCATCGATGTCAGTATCGTTTGGCAGAACATCAATCGTCACTGGCGTGTCTTCGTCAGTAACGGCATTGTCATTGGTCGCCACTGGCGCGTCGTTCACTGGTGTGACATCGACGTTCACCGTGGTGGATTCACTGACGCCCCCAGACGTAACGATGTAGGTAAAGCTGTCTGTACCGTGGTAGTTGTCGTTTGGCGTGTAGGTTACGCTGCCATCTGGGTTGACCGAGACCGTGCCGTTCGCTGGACCGTTATTGGTATCCAGCGACACCACTTTATCGTCGCCTTCAAACGTATCGTTATCTAAGACCTTGATGATGGTTGGCGTGTCTTCCATGACCGTTGCTTTATCTGCCACGATGTCCGCCACAGGCGCCACTGTGAAGTTCACCGTTTGGCTAACGCTTTCGCCGCTTGGATCGGTAGCCGTAAAGGTTAGGATTTCTGAGCCGTTCCAGTCTGCCGTTGGGCTAATGGTCGCGATGCCATTTTCAATCGACACCAACACGTTGCTGTTGCCAGAGACACTGAAGCTCAGCTCGCCATCTACGTTATCCACATCGCTGAAAGCGGTATTCAGATTGATGGTGTATGGCGTAAAATCTTCCGCCAAGGTTTGGTCTGCAATGTTGCTTTCAACCACAGGCGTGTCGTTCACCGCATTCACGGTGACGTTGACCGTCGCTTGGTCGGTCAGCGAACCATCGGTCACGGTGTAAGTGATTTCGGCGTCACCATGGAAGTTCTCAGCCGGTGTGAAGACCAACTTGCCATCAACAATCTCGACTGTGCCTTGCGCTTCAGGTACAGACGCTGATTCAATCGACAGCGTATCGCCATCAATGTCGGTGTCGTTTGGCAGGACATCAACCGTTACTGAACTATCTTCCTCTGTAATTGTTGTATCATTAGAGGCAATAGGCGCATCGTTAACTGAGTTTACTGTTACCGAAACTTGGGCTTCATCCTCTAACTCACCATCTGAGATGGTGTAGCTAATCGTTGCATTACCGTTGAAATTTTCAGCCGGAGTGAAAACAAGCTTACCATCGATAATCTCAACGATACCTTGCTCTTCTGGTACAGAAGCAGAGGTAATGATTAAATCATCACCTTCAATATCACTGTCGTTAGCGAGCACATCAATTACAACCTGGGAATCCTCGTCAGTTTGAATCGCATCATTAGTTGCTATTGGCGCGTCATTAACAGGCGTAATATCTAAGTTAGCAGTGCCATTAATAACACCGCCATCGTTATCAATAATGTCATAGGAGAATGACACTTCAGTGTCATCATCAGCCTCTGGAATGTAAGTCCAAGATCCATCGCTGTTATCAATTAAGGTGCCATTCCCACTCTCAATAGTGACGTTTGTAATGACAAGAGTATCGGCATCATCAATATTGACATTAGATAGTAATTCTTCAGTAGTTATCGTGATTGGATCGCTATCTTCCTCAACAGCGCTTAATGTCACTGGAGAATTAGTAAGTGGCTTACTTGAGCCATCCCCACTTGTCTCGATACCTGTTGTGAAGAAGTCATTTAAGGTCAACGCTTGTGTTTCAGATAAGCCGAGGGATTCTAGGCCAATAGTTTCAAAGTTTGTTGAGGCTAGCACTTCAGTACCATCTCGTACAATCGTGGCACTATTTTGCAAACTGGAGCCACTATTTTCACCCGCTGCAGGTGCGAGTTCTTCATCAATAGCAGAAGGGTCTTGACCTTGCTCAATAGCACTAATAATCTGTGCTACATCCTCTGAAATATCTTTTAAACCTTGCTCTTGAGCAAGCTGAATTTTCAGGTCTTGAGGCGCAGCATCTGTCATTGCCACTATCACTTCACCTGGTAGAGGCTGCTGTCCTTCTGCAAGGACTCTCAGCTGCCCATCCAAACCTATTACGACGACTTGATTACCGAGTGGCACTAATGCTGTACGATCCATATAAACCTTAACCCTAAATAACTGTCAAGTTTTTGACTAATAATACTAATTTGCTATATATTGCCCGAATATATAGTGCAATAACAGCAATTTGATGCTCAATGAAGTAATTATGTGTCATACATCAATAAGAATCCAGACGCATAAGTGTTTTATTTTATTAAAATCTGGACACTCGTTTCTAGCCATTACCTCCATCTTTAATTTGAGATCTTAATTCAAGTTTTAGGCAGATTTAGTAGGTTGATTTATCAAAATTGAAACAAATGAACAGCGAATCAACAGGTTACTTCATCGCATATTAATGTTATTGTGCGCTAAATTATTGACGCCCTTATAAGTATTCCACTTATAAGCCCTATCACCTCGAGAATTTTTACCATTATCTAGGAGAATCACAGTGAAGTGGACTCGTGCCAACGCCTTTTGTATTGGTATGTTCACCGCTAGTCATGCTTTTGGGCAAACGCTAGAGCAAGCGGTTGAAAACACATTAAAAACCAATCCTGACATCAAAAGTGCGTTCAATGAATTCGTTAGCAAGCAGTATGTGAATGAAGCATCTGGTGGTGCTTACCTCCCATCCGTAGACTTAGATGCCGGTATCGGTTACGAAGGAATCAAACCCGCAGAGTCAGGGCGAGATTCAACCGATCTGACAAGAAAAGAAGCCACCGTGACACTAACCCAGCTAATATGGGATGGCTCAGCGACACTTAATGATATGGATCGAACAGCAGCTGATGCTGAATCGGTCCGTTATCAACTTCTAGCTGATGCCCAAGACACCGCTCTAAAGGTCGCGAAAGTTTATTTAGACTCAGTAAAAGCTTATGAAATTCTTACACTTTCCGAGAATAACTTGAAAGTGCATAAGAAGATCTATGAAGACATTAAAAAGCGAGTTAACTCAGGTATCGGTTCTACAGCAGACCTAACCCAGGTAGAGGCTCGTTTAGCAAAGGCTCATGGTAACTTGGTGGCAGCTCAGAACAACTTATATGACAGCCACACCACCTTTACACGCCTTGTCGGACAGTCACCACAAGGATTGATTTTCCCAAGAGCGGACCAAAACTTTATTCCCTACACCATCGATGAAGCGATTGACTTGGCATTCGAGTCACATCCAGTAATCAAAATTTCGGTAGCTGATGTGGACTCTGCAAAGTTCCAATACAAGCAATCTAAGGGAACTTACTACCCAACGATATCGGTAGAAGCGGCTCAAACATGGCGTGATGATGCAAGCGGTATCGAAGGAAGCAGCGAAGAGACAACAGCAATGTTACGTATGCGTTACAACCTCTTTAACGGTGGTAGTGACGTAGCCAACGCTGAAAGTTTTGCCTACCAACTAAATAAAGCAAAAGACCTAAGAGAACGTGCATACCGCCAAGTAGAAGAAGGTCTTCGTCTATCTTGGAGTGCGTTAGATTTAACACTTCAACAAAAAGAGTTCCTAGCGGATCACGTAGATTCGGCCTCAGAAACTGTCATCGCCTACGAAAAGCAGTATCGCATTGGAAAACGCACTCTGCTGGACTTGTTAAATACTGAAAACGAACTTTTCGAAGCGAGAAAGAACTACTTGGATGCTCGATACTCAGAGCAGTACGCCAAGTACCGCGTTATGAACGCGACTGGCCAATTGTTAAATGCCTTGCGTGTCGATGTACCTACAGAATGGAATGAAAAGGTGGAGTACTGATCATGAAACCAGTGAAGATTCTATTTGCATTGGGTATGCTCGCCATCACTCAACACGTTGTTGCTGAAGACGAATATGAGTATCGTCCTGTACCAAATGCAGAACAAATAGCAGATTTGCAAGATGACGATAACGATGGTGTCATCAATGCTCGAGATATGTGCCCAGGTACACCTGAAGGCTCAGAGGTCGACAACGACGGTTGTGGAGAATACATTAAAGCATCAGATAACATGCAAGTGCGGATACTTTTTGCTAACGACTCTGATGAGATCAATCCAGTCTTCAGAAGACAAGTCCGAGAGCTTTCCGACTTTTTAAAAGAGTACCCTACTACTTCGATAGAGCTGCACGGCTATGCTAGTAAAGTTGGTGGTTCAAAGCATAACCAAGATCTTTCTGAAAGACGAGCACGCAATGTCCGTGAAGCCCTACTAAGCTACGACATCGAACCGAGTAGAGTCCGCATTGTTGGTTTTGGTGACACTCACTTAGCACAGCAAGGGACCGATGAAGTCAGCCATGCTTTAAATCGTCGAGTAACCGCATCAGTCGTTGGTTACAAAGGCGAGATAAAAAGAGAGTGGACAATATTCACAACTCTTCCAGAAAGGTAAAGCACCTGTTTTTGTTTGCTCTGCAAGCACAAAGCAAACAAAAACGAGTGAATACTTAACCTCAGAAAAGGAGCTTCGGCTCCTTTATTTTTACTCATTTCGACAACCGTATTATGCTTTAGGAATCGGCACTTTAGTGTTACTCTAGCCACGTCATAACAACGAGAGTTTTGAAATGAGCAAACTTACATCAGATATCCAAGCGAACCTTGACCTTTTTGTTGCAGAAACGAAAGAAAACCAATTGGTTTGGGGTTTACGCAATGAAGAAGGTTGGCTATCTTGCGATTCAACTGAATTCGAAAACAGCGAAGTCATGCCTTTCTGGTCTTCTAAAGAAGATGCAGAAGCACATAATGTTGAAGAATGGGCAGATTTTACTGTACTAGAAATCCCATTAGATATCTTTGTTGAAGATTGGCTTTTGACTCTTGCTGAAGATGGTGTTCTTGTTGGAACTAACTGGAACGATCAGTTAGAAGGCAAAGAAATGGAGCCTCAAGATCTAGCAAAGCTTTACATTGATTAAAGATTTCTGACCTCAACTTTATGTTGAGGTCTTTCTTTTTTATGCCTCTTCTTTCAATATCTCGACCAAGTGCATAGTTTTACTACTCTTTTTCTTAGTACACCCAACTTAATCACAACGCTGATGCGTTAAAAGCGCTATGATAACTCAACTTTAAAGGCACCTTAAATTAAAGGCTCGTTTAAACATGCGCGTGCTCTATCCCTTGCTTGCGTCACTTTTGCTCACTCCAGTATATGCAAGCGACACTCAAGATATTGAACCAAACCAAAATATCACACAGTGGCACTCTGTCTACCAAACCACACTACGAAGCAACCCTGAGTCGGCATTGAGCATGCTTCAAGATCGCTACCATACAGCGAAATCGGACAGCGAAAAGCTCTACGTAAGTGGATTGATTTATGAATATATGTCAAACATAAATCAGCCTTACTACGGCAGCAGTCAAGTCTTAGACAACCATTTTTCTCAATTAGAATCAGAATATATTCTTGCCTTAAATGAACGTAAGCATGGTAGTTACGAGGCCTCAGTAGATAGCTTTTCTTCTTTGCGACAGACAATGAAGAAAATATCCGATTCCGAAGGCAAGGCTCTGATGAACTATCAACTTTGTTATACGCTGAATCAACAAGGTCGTTATCACAAAGCAAACTTTTATTGCTCATCCATAGAGAGCCACTTAAATCATAAGCATCAAGAAAACTTCCCTGTTGATCTTGCTTTGCGCGTGGTAGCAAATAACTACAATTACCGTGGTGACTATGAAAAAGCCTTAAGTTTGTATCGACAGTTGATAGCCAACATGTCGACGCAAAGCGATCCTTCAGGGATTTACAATGACGTCGGCAATTTACTTGCAGAGCTGGGGCAATTTGAACAATCAGAGCAATATCTCATTCAAGCCTTACTGGTTCGCCAAGATGAAGGGACACCTCTTGAAGTTGCGCAAGTCGAACATAGTCTAGGAGCGATGTACAGAAAATCCAAAGAACTCGATAAGTCCATCAGCCACTACAAAAATGCATTAACGATTCTCGAACAACTTCATTATCCATACGGGCAAGGGTTGACCTATTTAGGGTTATCTGCTGCTTTGGCCGATTCTGGGCAATTGGATACCGCGGTAGATTACATTGGAAGAGCATTAAACATTGCCCAAACTTATGAGAATACGCACCTTGAAACAGAGGGTCATTTGGCTGCTGGATTGGCATATTTAAAGAACCATACACCCGAAAAATCGATTGAACACGGTACAATTGCGTTAAGATTAGCGGTAAAAAACGCTAGGCCCTTATTGCAAGCGCAAGCCCAATTACTCCTCTCAAAAGCATACCAAGCTCAAAATGATTACAAAAAGGCGCTGGAGCATCACAAGGCCTACTCGACGATTGAACTAACGAACCGAGACGCGAGTAATATCAAGGCGTTAGAGGCACTAGATCTCACTAAAAAAGAGTATGAATATGATCTACAAGTCGCGCAGTTGAACAACGAAACTCTTCTAAGTCAGTACCAGTTTGAAAAACTCACAGACCAACAACGCACTTATAATTTTGTTGTTTTCTGTTTATTGATTCTCCTCGCTCTGGCATTGATGGTTCAGCGACAAACACGCTTAAAAGCCAAAATAGACAGCTTAACGTGTGCATTAAACAGAGCGGCAATTATAGAGACGATTAAAAGCCAAACCTCCAAAGCGGAAGGAGACTTCCGCTACGTTCTAGCATTAATCGATCTAGATGACTTTAAGGCGATTAATGATCAGTACGGTCATCCGACTGGCGACTTAGTACTACAACAGGTATGCAAAGCGCTTAAAGCTAAACTTAATAAGGGTGATTACTTGGGTCGTTTAGGTGGAGAAGAGTTTATCTTGCTATTGAAAAACGTCGATGAGATTGACGTTCCCTTTAGAATACAAAGTCTGCATAAAACAATTTCAGAAAAGAGTGTACATTCGCTTAATGACCATCAATTGAATATATCTGCGAGTCTGGCCTATCTATCAACCTCAATGCCACTCACCAACTTTGATGAGCTCTATTCGATATTAGACCAAGCGTTATACAATGCTAAGAAGCAAGGAAAAAACTCCCTTGTGGACGCATACAACGAGCCGATCAGTTTAAGTGCTGAGTATATTCTCTAATAAAACCAAACCACCAGCGTAGTGGTTTGTTATAGGTGGAAGCATCAGTAAGCCATTCAGATGCAACACCATCATCAAGGAGTCTTTGTGCCCAAGGCAAGAAAAAACATTCAGTCTCTAGAGCGAGGTTTTCTAATCCTCGAGTTGCTCTCGATGAGTGAGTCTCCCCTATCATTACAGACGATCAGTAATGCGATCCAGTTAAATAAGACGACTGTTCACGGGTTACTTGCGACTCTACACTCTCTTGGATATGTATCCAAACACAACCATAGCTACAGCCTAGGGTTTAGATGCTATGAACTATCTAAGCCGATTGAACAAAAAAACGAAGCTATCCGACAACATTTTGTTCCATTGCTGAAAAAAATGGCCCAAATGACTAACAACACTGCTTACCTCGCTGTACAAAGTGGCGCTAAAGAGTACTTGTATATCGATGCTATAGAGCAGGATAACCCTCTTACTATCCGTAGCCCGAGAGGGAAACGAGAAGGACTCACAACATCTGCGATCGGCAAGGTTTTTCTTAGTTTTGATGATGAGCTTCGCCGAACATTGCGCCTTGAAAGCCAAATATCCCCCACGTTAGAAACTGAACTTAATCAGGTTGTATTATCAGGTTACGCACTCGATTTAGAAGAGGCAGAGCCAAACCTCAATTGCTTAGCGATCCCCCTTTACTTGGATGGTAAAGTCGTTGCTGTTGCAGGTGTCAGCGGTGCTGCCTCCGAACTGACGGTCACTAGGCTAAAACACTTTGCCAGCATCTTTCTCAAACTTTAAGATTTGACAATGTCGAATTCTAGGCCATTTTTATACTGTTTTGATTACATGCTTATACGTCGCCTCTAATATGGTCGTTGTTCAACTCAACAACGTAGGAGAAGCGATGTCTACTGTATTAATCACTGGCGCTAACCGTGGCTTAGGCTTGCAATTTGTCCGCCACTACCTTGGAAAAGGTTGGCAAGTTATCGCAACTTGTCGTTCACCAGAAAATGCTAAGCAGCTCAATGAACTAGTAACCCAATCTAATCAACTTCAACTGATGGCTCTAGACGTCACTAACCAACAAGATATCGATCAGTTAGCCACTCGATTAGCGGATCGTCCGCTCGATCATTTAATTCTGAATGCAGGTGTATTAGGCGAAGAGTGTGCAACGCTTGGCGAAATGACCCAGAAAAAATGGCTAGAAGTACTAAACATAAATACCGTCGCACCTGCCCTGCTAATTCAAGCACTACAAGACAACGTTGCGAAAAGTCAGCACAAAACCATCGTGGGAATCTCAACCCGAGTTGCGAGTTTAAGCGATAACAGTTCAGGTAACATGTACAGTTATCGAGCATCTAAAGCAGCGCTTAATCAGGTTCTAGTATCAGCAGCACGCAATCTCGAATCGCGAGGAGTAAAAACTGTCGCAGTTCATCCCGGCTGGGTAAAAACCGATATGGGCGGTGAGGACGCAACCTTTTCTGCCGAGGAAAGTGTTGCTGGTATTGTTTCGGTCGCAGAACAGCTAACACTTGAGCAATCCGGAAGCTTCCGCGTATTTGATGGCTCTACAATCGAATGGTAACTGTTCTCTAAATGACGTCTCCCGGCCAAATTGAAGGCCGGGAGAATACAGTAAACTAATAGGCCAAAAAGATAAAAGCTCGCACTATCGTCAGACAAGCGAGCCGTTATCGTCTATGGTGTTGTACTACCGTCAAACGCTGAGGAAGTCAGCGATTGCAGAGGTGTCATTTAGACAATGATTTCCCGTGAAACTCACTCAATCATCCCACTCAGGCGCTAGCCCTTCAGGGTTTACTTCGCGGCCATTTCTTTCCAACGCATCTATCTTTGCAATCGTCTCTTCACTCAGATTAAGTTCAAGTGCTTTCAGGTTACTTGCCAAATTCTCTCGTTTAGTTGAAGACGGGATCACCGCGTAACCTTTTGACAAAGCCCAAGCAAGCGCGACTTGAGCGGGCGTGGCCTGATAGTCCTCAGCAATACCTGCAATAGTTGGGTCCCCAAGTACTTTCCCATATGCCAAGGTCATGTAAGACGTTACCTGAATATCGTTTTCCTGCATGAAGCTGACCAACTTACGATTTTGCAAATAAGGGCTAAGCTCGATTTGGTTAGTAACAATATTCTCTTTACCGACCACTTCTATCGCTTGTTGCAACAAGTCAATATTAAAGTTGGATACGCCAATATTACGGGTTAACCCTTGCGATTTAGCTTCAAGTAATGAAGCCATGTATTCGTTCAAGTTATTGTTATTGCCAGGCCAGTGGATCAAGGTCAAATCCACATAATCTGTATTTAGCTTTTCTAAGCTCTCTTTTAGACTTGGAATGAGTTGTTCCGTGTTCATGTTATCAACCCAGATCTTGGTCGTAATGAATAGCTCATCACGTGCAATACCGGACTGTGTCAATACTTCACCGATTTCTGCCTCATTACCGTAAATCTGTGCAGTATCAATTACGCGGTAACCCACTTCTAACGCATTACGGACTGAATCCTTAACTACTTCACCCTCTAAACGAAACGTGCCGACGCCAAATGATGGTACTTTCATCTAAATCTCCTGAATTATCGATTTTATAGTTGATTCGAAGCAAAACTTTACGCCTCAAGAAACTTTCCGTAAAGTTAACAATACTCAAATCTAATTTGAAATATATTCAACAATGAAAGCTACTCTAGATGAAATGCGCACCTTTATGGCCGTGGTCGATACGGGTTCAATCAGCTCTGCGGCTGAACTGTTATCGATGACCGTCTCGGCGGTGAGTCGATCGGTATCTCGGCTAGAAGCCAAACTCGAAACGACCTTGTTAAATCGCACAACCCGTAAGTTAGATGTTACTAATGAAGGAACGATATACCTCGATAAAGTCAGACATATTGTAGAAGCAGTAGAGAATGCCGAAGCACAACTGAAAAGCCAGAAATATAAGCCTTCTGGCCTCCTACGAATAAACGCAGCTACCCCCTTCTTACTGCACGTACTAACGCCGCACATTGCTAAATATCAGAGCTTGTATCCAGAAGTCGAAATCGATCTCAATTCCAATGAGGAAAATATTAGCCTTTTGGGAACAAAAACCGATATTGCTTTTCGTATCGGTGAGCTACAAAACTCAACCATGCGCGCGATATTTCTTGGTAAAAGTCGGATTCGAATCGTCGCAAGTCCAGAGTATTTAAGACAACATGGTACTCCAACCTCAATAGATCAGTTACTCAATCACAAGCTACTTGGGTTCAACAAGCCGGAGTATCTTAAGGAATGGCCGATCATGGATGATAAGAACAAACTTCTGCGTATTATGAGTAGCCTAAGATCTGATAATGGCGAGACGCTAAGATGTTTAGCCTTACATGGTGCGGGGATAGCTTGCCTGTCTGACTTTATGACCTACTCTGACCGACAAGCTGGTCGCTTAGTGGGCGTGCTTAGTGAACACACGCATAATGTCGAACAGCCCGTTCATGCGGTGTATTACAAAAATGCCAGTACCTCACGCCGGATCAGCTCTTTTATTGACTTCATCAAGCAAGAAATCAAGGTAGAGAACCACCAGTTCCTTTAAAGGCCACCGCTGTTTGTGGCAAAACACTTTTGTCTTTTTGCCGCTTTTTCTCACAACAAAAATCTCATAGTGTCCTGAATATCAGGGAGGCACCTTGCCTCCTAGTACTCACAGTAATAGTCAGGCTTCATAATGCATAAAGATTTAAGTAACAGATTCACCATCGGGGTTGAGCTCCCCCTAGATAATGACTGGACCCAAGAAGGCCAGAAAAAACGCCTGCTCCAACGAAAACCGTTCGGCGTACCAGACATGAGTGCACATAAACAGCGTATTATGTTAGCCGATAAGTTAGGCTTTAACGTAGCGTGGGTGAGAGATGTCCCGTTGTACGACCCTAACTTTGGAGACGCGGCACAAATTTATGAACCGTTCAGTTATCTTGGCTATCTCTCTGCGTGCACCGACAACATTCTACTAGGGACAGCAGCGATAGTATTACCGTTAAGACAACCTTGGCTAGTGAAAAAAGCCGCTGCGACCATCAACGAGTTAAGTGGTGACCGCCTGATACTCGGTGTGGCTAGTGGAGACCGTCCTAGTGAATATCCCGTTTTTAACGCTAACTTTGACAGCCGTGGCTCGGCTTTTCGAGAAAGTGTAGAGATTTTGAAAGATACGCAAAATGATAAGCTGGGTAACGATCTACAGTTATTACCCGAGTTTGCTGATATTCCTATCTATGTCGCAGGGTTAGCGCAGCAAAGTCCACAATGGATAGGAGAAAACCTAGACGGCTGGCTCGCCTACCCAGGCACACCTGATGATCATGAACACCGCGTTGCACTTTGGCGCTCCGTAGCGGGAAACAAACCCTACGCCAGCTTTATTCATCTTGATTTAGTCGATAACCCAAATGCACCAGTCGTTCGGCATCATTTTGGTATCCAGGCCGGAGTCAATGGCTTGAGCGATGAGCTAGAAAAAATGCAAGAAGCAGGAGTCAATCACATCGGGTTGCATTTCCGTCGTAATAGCCAACCAATTGATAAATCAATGGAACAGATCGCTCAGTACGTGTTGCCACGCTTTAACTAAGAGCAAATAAAAATATGTGCCACCTTACTAAGGGGTGGCACGCTAGGCTTGGCAGTTGGAAAAACAAAAGCTGCAATAACGACAAAACTCTTTTGTTAAAACAACAATAATAGTGTTATTTTAAAGTAAGTCTTGGTTGAATAAAGTCGATGAACGCGGAAATACGCTTAGAGACTGAAGAAGATTTGTAGAACACAGCATTGACCTGTTCTCGTCCAGTATTTGTGATTTTTTCCGATTCAAACAATGCCACTAACCGTCCAGAATCAAGATCATCTTTCACCATAAAGCCAGATAAACATGCAATGCCGTTCCCTGCCAGCACTAACTGTCTAACCGTTTCACCACTGCTGGATAGGATATCAGGCTCTATCATCTCAAACCCTCGTAATGGCCACTGATTTAACACTTTAGCGCCAGAAAAACCGATCAAGTTATGACTGCGCAAATCGCTCACCGCTTCAGGGAAACCTCGTTTAGATAAATAACCAGGCGTGGCAACGATAAATAGTGGGCTTGTTCCTAAAGGTTTAGCATGCAGTGTTGAATCCGATAATCGTCCAATACGTATCGCCACATCGGTTCTTTTTTCCAATAGATCCACAAAACCCTCATTAGAGGTAAGATCGAGCTGAATATCAGGATAAGCCTCTTTAAATGGCTGAATTAACGGCACGAGTTGATGTAAAACAAATGGGCTAGCGGCATCAACTCTTAAGCGCCCCTTGGGTAATTCACCTCGTGTGATGATCTCTTCTTCAGCTTGCTGTATTTGTAGTAAACCTAAGCGAACCGCTTCAACAAACTGATGCCCTTCCTCAGTAACTTCCACTCTGCGTGTCGTGCGATTCAGCAAGGTTACCCCCAACTGTGATTCAACTTTACTAACCGCACGAGACACCCTAGCGACTTGAATACCTAGTGCATCAGCAGCGGAAGAAAATCCACCACTATCCACAACTGCCATGAGAATCTCTAATTCATCTGATCGGGTTAACATTTCATCCCCTTTCTTAACTGCGCATTTTAATCATTTATAACAAAAGTATTTTGTAATAAACACCATTTTTCGCAACGAATAACTCTTTAATAATACACGACATGGAGACGGGCTATTCGTTTATCCATTCATATTCAATGATTTTAAGAGAGAGTTGTTATGCCTTTAGCTTTACTTGCATTGACGCTTAGCGCCTTTGCTATTGGAACCACGGAGTTTGTAATTGTCGGTCTGATACCGACTATGGCCTCCGACCTCAACGTATCATTACCTTCAGCGGGTCTTTTAGTTAGCCTGTACGCACTTGGTGTCGCGGTTGGTGCTCCCGTTTTAACAGCGCTGACTGGTAACTGGAAAAGAAAGTACGTTCTGCTTTCTGTTATGGCACTGTTTGTTCTTGGCAATCTGTTAGCCTGGCAAGCACCTGGATACAACACACTAGTTACAGCAAGGATACTGACCGGGCTTGCACACGGTGTGTTCTTTTCGATCGGCTCGACTATCGCCACTGGCCTAGTGTCAAAAGAAAAAGCCGCTAGCGCAATTGCTATTATGTTTACCGGTCTCACCGTAGCTCTAGTGACGGGCGTGCCACTTGGCACCTGGATTGGCCAGACATTTGGTTGGCAGGCAACCTTCCTAATCGTCGCGATCCTTGGAATCATCGCACTGATAGGAAGCGCTCTACTAGTGCCGAGTAATCTGAAACAACCACCAGCAACCAAGCTGTCATCGCAAGTAAAAGTCTTGACTCAGCCTCGTCTACTTTTGGTGTACGCAATCACCGCGCTCGGTTACGGTGGTACGTTCACAGCCTTCACTTACTTGGCTCCTATTTTGGAAGAAGTTTCGGGGTTTGGCTCTAGCGCTATCAGCCTAATTATGTTGGTTTATGGTGTATCGGTCGCATTCGGCAACATCTGGGGCGGAAAGATGGCCGACTCTATGGGGCCAATCAAAGCTCTGACAGCGATTTTCTCGGGCCTAATTGTGGTATTGCTCGTGTTTAGTGTCACAGCATTTAATCCAATTTCTGCAGTAGTGACCATTCTTGTCTGGGGTGCCTTTGCCTTTGGTAACGTTCCAGGACTTCAAGTTTATGTTGTCAAACTAGCAGAGAAATATTCACCTGATGCAGTCGACGTCGCTTCTGGTCTCAACATTGCTGCATTTAACGTAGGTATTGCACTGGGTTCTTGGGGTGGTGGCCTTATCGTGGCCAATGCTGGGCTGATGCACACACCTTGGATTGGCGCGATCGTAGTATTAGGTGCTCTACTACTAACCCGTTTCAGCGGAATGCTAGACAAGCGTGGAGAGCAGCACGCAACGGCACACTGATTCACGTTCCGAATCGATAAAAATCACTTAAGTTAGCCCGGCATTACGTCGGGCTTTCAATACAGAGTTTAAATACACCATTGACAGAGGTAGAAAGTTTATTCTACCCTTAGGTAAAACAAACGTTCTACCTGGTATGTCAAATAGTGAAAGAAAAAATCGCAGCAAGCCTAGAAAAAGCATTCAGTCAGTATGGCTTCGCCGAGCCGAGCGTACCCCAACTCAAAAACGCCTGCGAAGTCAGCCTGAGAACCCTGTACAAATACTACCCCTCCAAGGAAGCGATGATTGTTGCAGCTCTCGAGCATCGCCATCAAAGGTATTTGAGTTTTTTGCTCGAAGACGCCCCTGCCAATGGAACACCGGCTGTATTACACCTATTCACTCGCCTCGAGGATTGGATGAAGGAGTTTGCACCGAATGGCTGCATGTCCATCAATGCATTAGCAGCCTATCCAGAAAATCTATCTATTAATCAAGCAGTAAAACAACACAAATTGGCGGTTCGTCAGCTTATGGTCCAACTAAGTCAGCGAGAAGACCTCGCAACCACACTCTTCTTGTTACATGAAGGTCTATCCAACGCATGGCCGGTTCTCGGTCACGCTGCCTTTGCATCCGCTGAACACACTCTGCTAGAACTAATGAAGGAGAACAATCAATGACCACAATCCCGAAAGTCATGAAAGGCGTCCAACTTATCGGTCATGGTGGGCCAGATATGCTTCGTTACCGCGATGATATACCTGTGCCAGTCCCCTCGCCTGATGATGTATTGATCCAAGTTGCCGCCGCCGGAGTCAATAACACCGACATCAATACCCGAACAGCATGGTATTCTAAAAATGACGCCAATAGCATGGATGCAAGTTGGTCAGGAGACGCGCTATCTCTCCCTCGAATCCAAGGTGCCGATGTATGCGGTACCATCGTCGCTGTTGGTGAGAATATCTGCCCATCACGAATCGGTCAGCGTGTGCTCATCGAACCATGTATTACGCGCTTCAACAGTCAAGCACTTAGCTCGCCTTGGTACTTCGGTTCAGAATGTGATGGTGGCTTTGCTCAGTTCACTGTTGTTGACAGTAAACATGCATATGCTGTGAATAGTAGTTTATCGGATATCGATTTGGCCTCCTTCCCTTGTTCTTATTCAACTGCCGAGAACATGCTTGTCCGCTCTAATGTCACAGCGAGCGATACCGTACTGATTTCAGGGGCATCCGGCGGTGTTGGCTCTGCCGCAATCCAACTGGCGAAGGCGCGTGGAGCATACGTCATTGCTATCGCCAGCCCAGAAAAGAAAGAACAGATCACGGCATTAGGAGCAAACCAAGTTATCCCTCGCGATGCAAATTTAACAGCGACTCTCGGAGAAAACAGCGTTGACGTAGTGATTGATTTGGTCGCAGGAGAGCAGTGGCCACAATTTCTTCAGGTACTAAAGCCAGGATCAAGATACGCTGTTTCCGGCGCCATAGGCGGCCCAATTGTCGAGCTGGATGTAAGAACTCTTTACCTTAAAGACCTAGCGTTATTTGGTTGTACCGTTTTGGCACCAGAAGTATTCGGTAACTTGGTTCGCTATATCGAACAGAACGCAATTCGTCCCTTAGTCGCGGAGTCATTTCCCTTGAACCAGATAGGTCAAGCGCAAGAAGTATTTTCACGCAAGCAACATATTGGGAAACTGGTTTTGGAAATCACATAGCTTTTGTGATTAACAACGACCTATACAAGTCATTGTAATTTGAGAACCCTTTAAGCATTCTACAAAATGTTCAGTAATTATGAGTGCGCTACGGTTGGCTTAGCTTGTTATCCCTTTTCATCACGCTAAGCCAGCTTGTAAAAATATGCGGTGTTTGCTTCTGAGTTATAAATGTTTAATACCAACATTATCTTACTTCTGGCGTTCATGAACAGAACCGAGATCTGAACGACTTCGGTGTTAAACCTACGATTCTATTAAATATTTTCCTGAACGCGCTCACATCTTGGTAACCCACTCTAAATGATATTGCGTCAAATGTTAGGGTTGTCGACTCAAGTAAATCACAAGCTTTTTGTACTCTTAAGCTTTGTATGTATTGGTTAACATTGAAACCTGTCGCCTTTTTAAAGCGTCGCTGCAATGTCCTTTCTGTTAAACAACTCAACTCTGCAAGCTCTTTATTGCTCAGTTTTCCTTGATAATGATCGTTTATATAGTGCTGTATTTGAACAATTACCTCATCACCATGTTGGAAGTTTGGAGTAAACTGTTGATAAAAGCGTTGCTCTCTCGGACCAGTATCAATAACCAACATTTTTCCTAACAGGCGCATTACTTCCGGTGACGCAAATAAGGAAACCAACTCCAAACCTAAATCCACCCATGACATCATACCCCCAGCCGTAATGATCGTTCCTTCGTTAATAAGGATGGCTTCTTGTCTTACGTGGATATCGGGAAACTGACTCGCTAATGAAGGAGCCAAGCCCCAGTGTGTCGTACAAGACTTATTGGTCAACAACTGGGTTTGAGCAAGAATAAAAGTACCAGCGCAGGCGGAGGCTAAAATCGCACCTTTACTATATTGGACATTTAACCAGTCGAGTAGCTCTGGCTCTGGTTCTAAGTAATATTGACCAGTGCCGCTAGGCGGAATCATTACCGCTGTTTTCACATCGAAGTGCGTGTTTGACCAGTGATCCAATATCTCTACTTCAAAGTGCACATCAACGCCCAATTTAGCCGCCGCACGGTTTGCCATCTCGAAGAGTTCGCTTAAACCATATACGGAGGCTTGCGAGCTATCTGGGTAATTAACGAGTGCTATTTTCATTTATCTTCAAGTGTCGCTTTTTGACTCTTTTGTGTCATTTTAGACTCTAAAGAAGGTAGCTAAAAGTCTTTATATTATTCGTACCGCAATGATCCTCAATAAAAGGAAAAGAAAATGACTCAAAAAGCCCTACTTGTAATTGATTTGCAAAACGACTATTTCCCAGAAGGAAAGTTTCCTTTATGGAATACAGAATCGACTTTAGACAATGTTAAGAGAGCAATAACTAAAGCCAATGAGCAAAACATTCCTGTGATTCATATTCAGCATATTTCCGACCCTGCCATGGGTATTGCCCCATTCTTCAATGAAGGCAGCGACGGTGCCAATATTCACCCAGAAGTTCTTGCTTTAGCGCCGAATTCCGAAATCGTGGTAAAGCACTTCGCAGATAGCTTTGAAGGAACACGTTTAGAAGAAGTATTGGCAAGCAAAAATGTAACGGAGTTACTTGTATGCGGAATGATGACACAAAACTGCGTGACACATACTGCTATCTCAAAATCTGCGGACAAGTATGATGTTTCGATCTTAATGGATAGCTGTACCACGGTCGATGAAATGATTCACAACATTGCACTTCACGCTGTCTCAACGAGAGTTCCCCTCGTAACTATTGAAGATAAGCTGTAATACACGTAAAACCTTTCGCTCACACAATGCGGGCGAAAGGTCACACATATATGCACTTTCATTGATATTTGCTTACTTTGTGTTAAACATTGGTTTCCAAATAGTTACAAGGAAACGTTTATGAAATGGATAGTCGTATTGTTTATTAGCTTATTTTCAGTTTTCAGCCATGCGAAAGAGTGGAAACAAATTCGCTTCACTGTTGAAGGGGCTTACCCCCCATTTAGCTGGACGACAAAAGAGGGAAAGCTAGAAGGGTTTGAAGTCGACCTCGCTAACGCGTTATGCAAAGAGTTAGAAGTAAAGTGCGTTATCTCAAAAATGGATTGGGATGGCATCATCCCTTCTCTCCTTAGTCGCAAGAACGATGCGATTATTGCTGCAATGACAATCACAGAAGAACGAGAAAAGAAAGTCGATTTCACCGTCCCTTATGCAAAAGTACCGACTCGTTTTGTAATGAAAAATGATAGAGAAATCAACATGGATAACGGCAGCCTAAATCGTTTATCTATTGGAGTTCAAAGAGCCACAATTGGTGATAAGTACCTTTCGGCCTTGTATCCAGATATTGATATTCGTCGTTATGGTACGTTCGATGAGGCATTTACTGATCTACTCAATGGACGGTTAGATGCTGTATTTGGCGGCTCAATCGGTTTAAGTGCTGGTTTTCTTGAAACTGCACAAGGTGAAGGCTATCACTTTACTGGACCAGCGTTTACAGAGGAAAAGTGGTTCGGCCGTGGCATTGGCGTAGCAGTGAGAAAACAAGACAAAGAATTAAAAGCATTACTCGATAGCGGAATACAAAAATTGATCCAGAGCGGTAAGCATAAAACCATCGCCAGCAAGTATTTCTCCTATAGTATTTACGAGTAACCTCTTTATCTTTTTATAGCCTGCGCGGTATAGGAAACTTCCCTTTCCCTATATGGCGACAAAAACAGAGCCCTCGAGCAATCGCCCGAGGGTTATTTTTATAAAAAAGCCCAGGTATATAAGTAACCCGCTCCCATGGCCATCGTTAAGATAACGATTAGGAAGGCAGCAATCATCTGGTTCTTAAAAATTGATTTCAACAAAATTACTTCTGTAAGACTTGCGCCAGCACTACCAATAATAAGCGCCATAACAGATCCAAGAGCCATACCTTTTTGTACTAGTGCCGCGCTAAGTGGAATGACCGCCTCTGCACGGATGTACAATGGAATACCAATGATTGCTGCGACCGGAATCGCGTACCACTTCGCTTCACCAGCGAACTCCGCAATGAACTCCGTCGGGATGAAGCCATAGATAAATGAACCAATCGCAATGCCCATCATGAGATAAGGGAACACTTGCTTAAAGTCTTTCCAAGTTGATTGCCAAATACGTACCCAGCGGCTAGGCTCTTTCTCTTCCACGACTGTCGCTGTTGCACTACCGTCTGATGAACAGCAGGACACTTCCACTTTAGGTTCAGGTTTTGGTGCATCACCACAACAAGATGTTTTCGCCGCAACTGGCGTAGGTTCATTGCAGGCGCTGGTACTACAGCTTGATGCTGGTCTCGCTTCTTCTTTTTTCTTGCTTGAATCGCCACAAGAAGTACCGCACGAAGAAGAACCTACCGCTTGATATGCTTCTGGTTTGACGTAACGCTCAAACCCTAGTTTTTCAAGTACATAACCTGCTACCACTGATACTGACATCGCAATAGCAAAGTAAAATACCGCAACTTTCCAACCAAAAGTCACCACAAACAAGGCAATAATCACTGGGTTAAGCAACGGGCTTGCAAATAGGAACACCATCATAGGTCCAAAACCTGCTCTTGCACGCAACAAGCCTTTTAAGAAAGGAATGGTCGAACACGAACAGAAAGGCGTAATCGAACCTAGCAACGCAGCAATGAAGTAACCTTTACCCTTTTTCGAGCTGAGAATAGATTGAATTTTTTCTGGCGTTAGAAAATCTTGCAACACACCGACAATGTAGCTAATTGCCAGAAATAAGATGATAAGTTCGGTTGCTAGAAACGCAAACATATCCAGCGCTTCTTTAGCCATAGTTATAATTTCTGTATTCACATTTACTCTCCTCGTCATTTTCGCTAACGAGCTTACCTGATAGATAAGCTTTTATTTCGATGATTCTAGAATCACAAAACAAAAGATCAACAAAATATTTCCATAAAAATGGAATAATAAGACTAGTCAATACTTATCAAAAAGTTACATGTCGTTAGCTATGCAGACTGGTTGTCGATGATAATTTCAGAGCATCTCGAATCCTTTTTATCAAACATAACCTAAAATTATCAAAATAAGAAAAAACCATAATTATTGCAGCACCACGCTCTGAGCTAGTATGACTTTCGACCATTCTTAATAATAAGGAAAACCTATGAGAGCGATAACTTACCAACGAGATAAAGATACTTTCTCTTTATCCGAATTACCTACACCAAAACTAGAAACCCAATTTGATGTATTGGTTAAAGTTAACGCTGTTGGTTTGAACCCTGTCGATGCAAAAATTCATTATTGGTCAGACATGGTCACTAACATGGATAACAATTTTGTTGGCGGGTTAGACGTATCAGGAGAAATAGTCTCTGTAGGCGATGCGGTCGTTGATTGGAAGGTTGGCGATAAAGTGTTGTATCACGGAAACATGAGACGCCATCACGGAGGATTCGCTGAATTTGCAATCCATGATTCAAGAACGCTTATAAAACACCCTCAGGTTCCGGTTGAAGTAGCAGCATCTACACCTTGCGCAGCCTGGACCGCATATCGCGCTTTGGTAGACAAGCTCGATATTTCAAATCGAAGCAGCATTTTTATCGCCGGAGGTGCTGGCGGCGTTGGAAGCTTTGCTATTCAGTTAGCAAAGACATTTGGTGTTGAACAGATCATTGCTACTAGTTCAGAAGCTAATCACGCATATTTGTCCTCGTTAGGAGCAACCCATACGATTGATTATCATCATGAAGATGTAGTTCAACGAGTAATGGACATTACCGGAAATCATGGCGTTGAGGTTGCACTCGATTGTGTAGGCGGTGATAACGACCGAATTGCAGCCTCGGTATTAACCTTTGAGGGAGAAATGGTGGAGCTCGTCAAGACTGTCGACCCTTCTCAATATCCAGATGCCTTCTTAAAAGGCTTGGGCTTCCACCAAATAAGTTTGGGCTCTGGTCATGTCTTTGGCGAGAGAGGGTTTGCAAGTATCGTTAATGCCGGAAAGGAAGTGTCTGAGCTATTAGAAAATGGAGAATTGGAAGTACCGAAACTGAAGATCATCGGCTTAGAGGATGTAGGTAACGCACTCTTGGACATGCGAAATCAGAGAACAGTTGGAAAGATTGTCGTTAATCTGAACCAAAAATAATTAATAAAGATCTCGAGGAAAACTGGCAAAGTAATGAGCAAGTTAAAGCATCTTGTTACTTTGCCAGATATGAAAGACCTTTATTTTGCCTATAACGATGAATGAAAAACAAAACCTCTTGCCATACTTCCCTGCGCTTCACCAAAATTAAGCGTTTTCGAGAGTGTCTCTCCAAGTCGCTAGCAATTTAATATGACGTGGTTCAATCCCACAGCAACCACCAATAATGCTCGCTCCCTGCGCATGCCACTTTTTAGCATACTCAAGATATTCAGTCGGAGAGAAATGACGAACTTCCTGAATGGTCTCGTTGGCTTGGTGCGCTTGCTTTATCGGAGCAAAGCTATTTGCGAAAACACCTATCGTCAATTCTCTACCTGACTCACACAATACTGCTTGTGTATCAATGATCGCTTGCTCGACAACTTCAGGAATAGAGCAATTGAAAAAGATACCTGAAACATTTGTTTTCAACAGCGTATTAACCGCGACTTTAAGAGATTCCCCTGAGCGAAGGCGAGGCAAAGAGTTAGGCTCGTCCATTAAGGTGAAAGCAATATAATTGGGCTTATCTGTTTTGGCTAAAATTATTGATAGAACTTCAACTTCAGCGAGGCTAGACACGGTCTCAGCTAACCAAATATCAACATATTGATCTTGAGCTTCAAATAACTCAGAAGCCACTTCCAGTGCCCTTTTCGGCTCGAATAATTCAGGCCTGTAAGACCCCATTACAGGAGGAAGAGACCCCGCAACGAGCACTCTATCGTTAGAGCTGGTGACTACATCTCTGGCAATTTTAGCTGCAGATTTTGCTAACTCAGTCCCCCGTTTTGCATAGAGTTCCTCGCCTAAGTGAAATGGAACACATGCATAACTGTTGACAGTGATAATCTCTGCGCCAGCGTCTATGAAATTCTCATGTGCCATTTTTACATATTGTGGTGATTCAATTAGCGCTTGTGCACTCCAAAGCGGCTGAGAAAAAGGGGCGCCAATACGTTTTAACTCTCGCCCCATGCCACCATCTAAAATTGTTACTTTCTTCATTTAGACATCCATACCGCCAAACATCCATAAGCTCTATTCAAACACAATTTTTATCAATTCAAAATGAAATTGTTATGTTTAAAGTGAACAAAAACTTAATGGCTGATTAAACACTCTAGTATTTACCAGACCTTTCATTCGGACCAAGATAATGTTATCGCCATTAACTTAGAGTAAAAAGCCCATTATCTATGTCTCTCGGCGAGGCGGGCGTTACGAGCCACAATAGTGCATGAAGTGATTGAGGGACTAACCCTCAATCAAATTTTCTTTTTATTATAAGACCTTAGATAAAAACTTCTGTAATCTAGGATTGGAGGGGTTATCAAAAAATCGCTCAGGAGAGTCAGAAACCAAAAGCTCACCATCTTCCATAAACAACACCCTATCAGCGACCTCTTTTGCGAAACCCATTTCATGAGTAACCACGACCATGGTCATTCCGTCCTTGGCCAAATCTTTCATCACATCAAGAACTTCTCCAACCATTTCAGGGTCTAGTGCTGATGTGGGTTCATCAAACAACATAATGTTGGGCTTCATTGCTAACGCACGAGCGATTGCGACGCGCTGCTGCTGTCCGCCTGATAAATGATTAGGATAATTATCCATTCTCTCCGACAGACCAACTTTATAAAGCAAATCTTTTGCTTCTTTCTTCACCGATTCAGGGTCACGTTTAGAAACCTTTAAAGGTGCTAACATGACGTTCTCTATCGCCGTTTTATGTGGAAAAAGGTTGAAGCCTTGAAATACCATGCCCACATCAGCGCGTAGTTTATTGATATCCGTAGATTTGTGGTACATATCGATACCATCTACGATAATAGACCCACTATTTATTGTCTCTAATTGATTGATCGTCCGTAAGAATGTTGACTTACCAGAACCTGACGGTCCTACGATGACAATCACTTCCCCTTTTTCTACATTTACCGATACGTCCTTGAGCGCATGGCAGCCATTAGGGTAAATTTTATTAATTGTTTTTGCTGAAATAATGTATTCCATTAATGACTCCACCATTAATCACTTGCTGCCAATTTCTTTTCTAACGTTTGTATTGCCCAAGATAAGGTACTAGTCAGAAGCAAATAAAGGGCCGCTACGGTAAACCAAACTTCAAATGGGGCAAAACTACCACTTACGACTTCCCTGCCCGCTTTTGTCAGATCAGTAATCGAAATCACGGAGACAAGTGAGGAATCTTTTATCAGGTTGATAAACTGCCCGGCTAAGGGAGGTAATGTCTGCTTAAACGCTTGAGGTAAAATGACATAAATCATCGCTTTGGGATAATTCATTCCTAGTGAACGCGCCGCTTCCATTTGTCCTCTTGGGATTGACTGGATTCCTGACCGCACAATTTCTGCGACATAAGCGGCGGTAAACACGGAGAGCGCTATCACTCCCGCAGTAAAACGCTCAAGGTCAAGCACAGTACCAATAAAGAAGTAAACGATAAAAATCTGTACTAAAAGAGGCGTTCCACGAATGACCTCGACATACACAAGCGCCAGCTTTTTTAATGCCGGATTGCTGGATATACGCATTAGTCCGACAACTAAGCCCAACGCTAGAGCAATGATAAGTGACCAGAGCGAGATTTTAATGGTCGTCACAACACCATCTAAAATTGGGCCAGAGCGCCACTCTTTTATAGTTGCTAAGGTATCTCCTTCAAAAATAAGATCACCTTCATAGACGTCCACAGACTTATATTGGCTTAGTTCAAGAACAATATCACCATGAATACTCTCCAGAGCCAGTTGGTTATTCTCGTCGAGAATGATGTTCCCATCGACAGGCGCGGTAATGGATGAAGCAGCGTTAGTGGCAATATAAGGAAGGACACGCTCCCAATTCCAGCTGTAATCGATTCGCTTACCTGACAGATAGACAAGACCGCAAATTGATAGCAAAACAAGAACAAAAACAGCGTTCCACAATTGGGATTTAAAGTTATTTTGCATGTGATTCCGAGAATGACTTTGATTAAAGTTGGTTGGGTATTTGAATAAAGAAAAGCGTTAGCTTCACAGCACGAACCGTTTGGTTGGCGATGAACCGAGCCAGAAGCTAACCGCTCCTCTACAATAACAAAATGATTACTTAACTTGCTTTAACCATTTATCGTCGTTAAACCACTTATCGTAAATGCGATCGTAAGTTCCATCGCCCTTAATTTGACGTAAATAGTTGTTTAAGAAGTTAAGCGTATCTGGATTTCCTTGCGGCACAGCCCAACCCAAAGGCTCGTAAGTAAACGGTTTAGCCAAGTGCATTAACTGCCCTTTGTTTTCCGCCACATAAATAGAGTTGTAAGGAAAGTCATAAACAAACGCATCTACCTTTCCGTTGGCAACCTCAAGTACCGCTTCAGACTGGGTTTCGTATAGATTTATCTTAGCTTTCGGAAGGTATCGTTTTACCGCTTGCTCACCCGTTGTCCCAAGCTTAGTTGCAACAACATATTCTGGACTATTGAGATCACGGTAACTAGACACTTTACCTTCATGTTTGAGATCTACGAGAATGGATTGGCCAATAACCACATAGGGATCAGCGAAATTCACCTGAGTATTTCGCATAGGTGTGATCGTCATCCCGCCCATAATCATGTGACACTTACCAGTCAACAGTGTTGGGATAATGCCATCCCATGAAGTGTTTACCGGCACAAACTTAACATCCATGGCACGCGCCATTTGTTTACCCAAATCGATATCAAACCCGATGTACTGCCCATTTTTTGCTGTCATTTCAAAAGGCATATACCCAGAATCAAAGCAGACTTTTAGCTCCCCTGTACTTTTGATGTCGTCTAAAATTGAGTCTGCATTAACCGTCGTCGAAACAGCTAACCCCAGTGCAGCAAAACACAATAACTTTTTCATGGATATTCCTTTATCATTTGTTGTAAAGTTTTTTTATACACGACAATAGAATAAAAAACCACAAATAATGACTTTTTAATCACTAGAATTTGTAGAATCGTCACTAAGACGGAAGATCTGAATGAAAATCTATACCAAGGCATTGCAATTGAATTGCATGCATTAAGTGATTAAGTTGTAGGCAGGTCACTATAACGACAACAAACATACGCTTTGACTGAATAGTCAGCGTTTCCGAAAGTGGTTTAATTATTAACGAAACCATACAGATATTCGCTTTTTCACATTGACCGTAATGTCAAAAGTGCTTGAGTTTTATTGTTGACAATTCTTCCATAGTCAATGGTCACAAATGTGATGTACAGCACATTTCTATAATGGCACTATCACCTTTGTCGAGAGATATTAACAAGGATTCGTTGGACATCTTGACTTTGTAATACAAATAAAAAGGTGACTATATGAAAAAACTAATGACGCTCTCATCACTATTATTATTCAGTTTATCTGCTACTGCTGGTATTCATGTCGAACACTCTACAAACAAAGTTGTTCTCAATGACTTTACGACAAAAGATGCCGCTTATAGCTCTGCGTTTGATCTTGTCGATGAATACCAAACGCTATCAAAACATGAACTTAGAAATCGTCTAAACATCATTGGAAGCGGTTTCCCTCGTGATATTGCAATCGATGATAGTAAGGTGAGAGTTGAAGAATACGCACTTAACCGTGATGAAGTTAAATATCGTGCAATCATAAACTTCGATTATCACTTCAGAACAAGTGACGGCGGTAAAAACTAAAAAATCATCTGCACCTTTACTTTCTTAGAGCCCTTCCTATTTTAAGAAAGTAAAGGTGTCTAATCACATTGAAACGACGGCTTTTCATAAATCGCTCTCTCCTTACATAAACAGTATCAATCCCTACCTCTATCGTTTACATAAAAATAATTTTTCCAATCTTCATTGAGATACATTTCGTCGTTTGGCGCTTTATCATTCACTTGGTTCGCCATATGGATTCCACATCACTTAAATGAAAAAGACCCTTGAAATTGAGTTCACTTTTTTATGAAGATTAACTCAACCTAAGATTGACAATTGTCGTTATATTTTTCTCGTTTATAGCAATATATAAAAAACTCTTTTTGTTTTAATTAACCATAAGACGTAAAAATAAAAAAAGGCAACAAGATACTTCTTGTTGCCAAAGAAAAAAATCATCATTCAAAAAATATGAAAATGAAAACTAGCAGTGGACTAGCTAACAAAACAATTATATCCAAAACACTTTAACAAGTAACGATCAATATAATCCATTATATATGGATGAAAATCAGCACTTATAAAATTACACCGATAAATAAAAAAGCCTGAAAATAGTTTCAGGCTTTTTATATTTATTAATTTTTTAGAATGAATATCTCGCAGCTATTGCAAGAATATCGTCTTCATTGTCTACATCTGTAATTCTGTATTCTGCTAGTGCTTTAAAATTAGAAGTCAAATCGTACTCTGCACCTAGTGAGTAGTAATCGACGACGTCTTCATCATCACGCTCTAGATTGTTATAGCCAACAAGTGCCCAAAGCTTATCTGTTATTTCATAAGTGGCAACTGCTTCAATACCGGTGTAATCAATATTACTTTCAGAACCATCTTTAGCCCAGTTTTCACCATCACTGTATAAAACAGAGGCATAAAACTTGTCGTATTCAAATGCAATAGCACCCGTTAGCAGCTCTGCATCTTCTGCACCCGATTGCCCTTCACCTTCGTTGTAACCAAGCGCAACTTTGAAGCCATATGGCAACTTGTAGTCCGCCGCCGCACCATAAGAGGCTGCATCTGTTGACACTTCATCGTTTTCAGCCTGATAGCTAACATGAATATTCAAACCTTCATAGCTTGTCGTTAGCTTAAATACTGAATCGGAGCGACCGGTACCATATAGATCCGCACTTACGCCAGCAGCTTCATTACCAAACTCCGGGAAAATATCCGTGTAGTCAGATACTAAAGTGACCGCACCGTATTGACGTCCATAACTTACTGTTCCGTAATCTGCACCAACTCCTACATAGCCTTTTCGGATATCAAATTCATCATCTTCAATCCCATCAGCATCTCTGCGATTAGACTTAAATTCCAACTCATATAAGCCGAAGGCATAAAGATCTTCATTTATTTTAGACTCACCTGCAAGTCCTACACGAATGTAGCTATTATCTCCGTCTGCATTTTTATCATCAGAGAAATAATACATCCCTTGCGCTCGGCCATGAATATTTAATACTGATTCTTGATCTTCATAAACTACGGCTGAATTTGCAGCACTTGCAGAAAAAAGTGCAGCGATTGCGATCGACGTTCTTGTCATTTTCATTTAATTACCACTACTTGTGTTGTTTGAATCGAGTGAAATTATGAACAGTGGCAATTATTTTTAAAGTGCAAATTCAACCATATTCTATGGATAAATATAAACAAGCCCTCAATCTAAAACATTATGTCCTAGTACTCATATTAGTTGAGATAATCCATCCAAACAGGAGGCGTCCCTATTATTTTTTGAACAGTATCAATGAACAGTTTGGCTAATGGTTGTTGATTTCGGTGAGTATACATTGCATATATTTCCCCTATTGCGGGAAGATTATAATCAGGAAGCAACTGTACAAGATCTTGTTTACTCAAACTCTCCTGAAGAAAGAACTGCCCAATTAAAGCATACCCTAAATCAGATTTTACGGCATCGAGCATTAACTCAGTTTCATTAACGAAGTACTGCCCATTGATATTATACGTTCTAACGTCGCTTGATGACTGGCTTGGCGCTATACGTAGCTTATCCGCCTTAAAGTTAGCATTAGAGTATATTACTGCTGGCATTTTTATAAGCTCTTCTGGAGAGCTCGGGGTTCCATACTTGTCAATAAAACTCTTCGATGCAACCAGTGCCATATTATTACTTGCCAACTTACGTACTATCATGTTGGACTCTCGGATTGGTCCGATACGAAACACAACATCAAAACCTTCGTGGATAACATCGACTCGATTATCATCGAGCAGCAGCTCTACAGTAATGTTTGGGTACTGTTTTATAAACTCTTTAACTGCCTGATTTAAGTATGCTCTGCCAAAGAAAGTGGAGCTTGATATTTTCAAGTTACCCTTCGGTTCATCCTGAAATGTAGCAGCAATACTACGAGTTTCGGTTAGAACCTCTCTTACTTTCTTGGCTTGCGCCACCATCTCAACACCTGCATTGGTCAGGGATAGCGAACGCGTGGAACGGTTTAACAGCCGTAAGCCCAATTCATCCTCTAGCTTTTTGATCTGTTTTGACAAAGCTGAACGATCTATATGATTTCTGTCAGCAGCCTTAGCAAAAGTTCCGTATTCAGAGACATCCAGTAGTAATTCAAGTTGGCTTGCGAGATCCACTGCACAATTCCTTATTTAGTTTTTATTCTTTATGTGATGGGAAATGGATTTTACAAAATTAATTTCAATTTTTTATGGTTCAAATTGCATCAGTGAATTGCAAATAATGCACGAATTAAAAACGCTTTAATTTTCGTCGCTATCTTTAGCTTCTGTTTAGTTATTCCTATCTATTATGGCTTATTACATTTAACAATACTCCACGTCTTTAAAACCCTAAACTGACCTTTTTCAAACCAAAAAGTGAGCATTTTGACCAATATTTAATCGTGCATTTTTATCACTACTCTATGTTCGCTGAGGGCCTATTTACCCATAGGTACAATGAATACAATGCCGTTCCTTTTAGTATGAACAGAATCATTTAGGGCGCGACAAATGTTAAAGAAAGTTTTCGGCATTGGCCTTTTATCCGTTTTAGCTGCTTGTGCAGACGAAGAGATAACCAAACAACCTAATACTCCCTTACCTACGATAGACGTCTCCAAAGTCATCTATGAGCCCGTTCAATCGTGGTTCACCTTTACAACAAGGCTTCAAGCCCCAGAGAAAGTTTCTTTAATGCCACGCGTTTCCGGAGTTATTGAAACGGTAGAATTCAAAGACGGACAGAGTGTCAACAAAGGTGACTTACTCGTCACTCTTGATGATCGAACCTTCAAAGCTCAGGTCTCACGACTTGAAGCGCAAGTTAAGAGTGCTCGAGCTGCGCTAGAGCAAGCAGCAAACGAACAAAAGAGAGCCGCCCAACTGGTTAAGCGAAAAGCCATCTCAGCGGAACAAGCAGAGGCCCGAGATACCGCAGTAAAGCAACGCTCTGCAGAACTAATGGCCTTGCGTGCTCAGTTAGAATCCGCAAAGTTAGATCTTGAGTTTACGAAGATATATGCCCCTATTAGCGGCACTATTTCAAGAGCATTCATTACTAAAGGAAACAATGTAAACGCAAATCAAAGCGTTATATCAAACATTGTCTCTAACGATCAGGTATATGCATACTTTGATGTCGATGAGCGAACTTGGAACCGTTACTTCTCGACAATCAATGCCGACTCTAACTTACCAACTCGTCTTGAACTATCTGGACAAAATGGGCAGGTGTTTTTTGGACGCGTTGACTTTGTCGACAACTCCATCAACGAAAACACCGGTACTTTGCAGGTTCGAGCGGTATTCGATGCAACAAAATCAAACTTAAAAGTGGGATCGTTTGGCCGAGTTCAGATATCAACAACCAAACCAGTTGAACGAGTTCTCGTTCCAGAGCGTTCTATTGGCACAGATCTAGAAAACCGCTTTGTATTAACACTCAATGAAGAGAATACGTTGCAATACAGCATCGTAACCTTAGGCGAACGTTACGGAACATTTCGTGCTATCGAGAATGGCTTGAACGCCGACTCAATTATTGCGGTAAATGGCCCAGCAAAAGTTGGCCCAAATAGCAAAGTCACACCAAAAAATGTCACGCTAGATATTAGCAATACTTCATTGATTATGGCTTCAAACTCAACATCGTTGCCAAACAAACGTTTAGCTCAAGACTAAGAAGACAACCGAATGAAATTTGCACACTTTTTTATTCAAAGACCCATATTTGCCTCTATGTTATCGCTATTGATATTAATAGTAGGCGCAATTTCACTTTTGCAGTTGCCTGTGAGTGAATATCCAGAGGTTGTCCCTCCTACAGTAGTAGTTACAGCAAACTATCCTGGTGCGAACCCAAAAGTAATCGCAGAAACAGTTGCTACGCCTCTGGAGCAAGAAATTAATGGTACAGAAAACATGTTATATATGTTTTCACAGGCAACCAGTGACGGCAGAATGACATTGACCGTAACCTTTGCTTTAGGTACGGACTTGGACAAAGCTCAGGTTCAAATTCAAAATCGCGTCACTACAGCTTTGCCCCGGTTACCAGAAGCCGTCCAACGGTTAGGAGTTGTTGCCGAAAAAGCCTCTCCTGATCTCACCATGGTTGTGCATATATATTCTCCAGATTCTAGCCGTGAAGTCAGTTATTTAGCTAACTACGCTAATTTAAACTTGAAAGATGAGATAGCTCGGCTCGGAGGCGTTGGTGATGTGCGCCTTTTCGGTGGTGACGAGTACTCAATGCGCTTGTGGTTAAATCCAGATGAGCTCGCTTCTAGAAATCTAACCGTAATGGACGTTGTCTCCGCCGTCCGATCTCAAAACCAACAGGTGGCAGCAGGCTCATTAGGTGCGCAACCAGCCGCTAATGAAAACCAATTCCAAGTTTTGTTGAACGTAAAAGGCCGCTTGGAGAATATTGATGAATTCAACGACATTGTAGTAAAAGTTGACGAAACAGGGGCTTTGACACGTCTTAAAGACGTTGCACGCGTAGAGCTAGGTCAAAACTCTTATGCACTGCGCGCCTTGTTAAATGGTAAACCAGCGGTGGCGATGCCCGTATTCCAGCGCCCTGGTGCTAATGCTATTGAGCTATCTAATCAGGTTCGTTCAACCATGGACCGTTTACAAACAGCCTTTCCAGCTGGAGTTTCATATGAAATAGCCTACGACCCGACCGTCTTTGTTCGTGGTTCGATAGACGCGGTGGTTCATACTCTGCTAGAGGCAATTGTACTTGTTGTTGTCGTAGTCATTTTGTTTTTGCAAACATGGCGCGCGTCTATCATCCCTATCATTGCGGTGCCTGTTTCATTAATCGGTACGTTCGCTGTAATGCAAATGCTCGGAGTATCGATTAACACACTTTCGTTGTTTGGACTTGTTCTCGCCATAGGCATCGTCGTCGATGACGCCATTGTCGTCGTCGAAAACGTGGAACGGAACATCCATAATGGCCTTGCACCACTAGAAGCAACGAAACAAGCAATGACCGAAGTTACCGGGCCAATTATTGCAATTGCTTTAGTGTTATGTGCGGTGTTCATCCCGACGACCTTTATTACAGGGTTATCCGGTCAGTTTTATAAGCAGTTCGCACTAACAATTACGATCTCGACGATTATTTCAGCAATTAACTCGTTGACGTTATCGCCTGCTTTATCAGCACTGCTATTACAAGATAAGAACGCAAAACCCGATCGGCTAACCAAGCTATTGGATGCGGTTTTTGGTAAGTATGTTTTTGCGCCATTCAATAGAATTTTTGAGTACAGCTCGAACCAATATCAAGCTCTGGTCAAGAAGCTGATTCGCTTTAGCCTTGTTGTTGTGGTGGTATACATTGCGTTACTCGGGGGAACGGCTTCTCTATTCAAAGCAGTTCCTGGAGGATTCATTCCTCAACAAGATAAGCAGTATTTAGTTGCGATCGCCCAACTTCCAGATGCAGCAAGTTTAGATCGAACAGAGTCCGTTATTAAAGAAATGGAAAACCTCGCGCTGGCAACACCTGGCGTAGCACAAACCATTTCTTTCCCAGGCTTATCGGTCAATGGTTTTACTAACAGTCCGAATAGTGGCATCGTTTTTGTTACGCTTGAGGACTTCGATAAACGAAATGATCCAACTCTCGGAGCAAATGCGATTGTTGCATCTTTGAATAAGAGCTTTTCAATCATTGATGAAGCCTTCGTTGCGATTTTTCCACCACCACCAATCCAAGGACTTGGCTCTACTGGCGGCTTTAAACTTCAAATCGAAGACCGAGCGAACAAGGGGTTTGATGAGCTCTTCAAGCAATTGAACTTGGTAATAAGTGAGGCATCAACAAGACCCGAGCTGATGGGATTATATTCCACATTTCGTATACAAGTGCCGCAGATGGACATCCAAATAGATCGTGAACAAGCGATGCTGCAAGGTGTTCCTCTAGAGCAGGTTTTTGATGCGCTTCAAGTTTATTTAGGATCATTATACGTCAATGACTTCAATATGTTTGGTAGAACATACAAAGTGAATGCCCAGGCAGACATGAACTATCGTCTCGAACCTGACCAAATACTTAACTACAAAGTAAGAAATGCTGCCGGACAAATGGTTCCTCTCGGCGCTGTACTGGAGATCATACCCACGATTGGGCCTGACCGCGTGATGCACTATAACGGCTACCCTAGTGCAGAACTAAACGGCAGTCCTGCTTTTGGTTACAGTTCTGACCAAGCCCAAACGGCTATTGAGGAAGTACTGGATCAAAACCTAGCAGAGGGAATGGTTTATGAATGGACTGATGTAACCTACCAGC
The DNA here is from genome assembly GCF_033344395.1 of Vibrio sp. 1874. Taxonomy (NCBI): domain Bacteria; kingdom Pseudomonadati; phylum Pseudomonadota; class Gammaproteobacteria; order Vibrionales; family Vibrionaceae; genus Vibrio; species Vibrio sp. 1874. The sequence continues at coordinate 136,929 of NZ_JAWPOR010000010.1, read as the reverse complement.
AGATTTTGGCTGGTAACACGATGGTGTATATATTCCCACTTGTTGTTTTGTTAGTTTTCATGGTGCTAGCTTCGCAGTACGAGAGTTTAAAACTGCCATTCGCTATCATTTTGATCGTTCCTATGACCATTTTTTCTGCACTAGCAGGTGTTTGGTTCATTGGTGGTGACAACAATATATTCACACAAATTGCTTTGATTGTCCTTGTGGCTCTAGCGTGTAAAAATGCCATCTTGATGGTGGAGTTCGCTAAAGAACTTAAAGACAATGGCCAAGATACCTTATCAGCGATTTTGGAAGCATGTCGTTTACGTCTTCGACCGATTCTAATGACATCAATTGCATTTACCGCTGGTGTTATTCCATTAATGATTGGTACAGGGGCCGGAGCGGAAATGCGACAAGCAATGGGTATTGCTGTATTCTCGGGTATGGTAGGCGTAACGGTATTTGGATTACTACTCACACCTGTTTTTTACATGTTAGTGAGTCGAAACAAAAAACGTCAAACACTATAACCATAATATAAATACTCATTTAAATTCATACTAAAGGGAGCTATTGCTCCCTTTTCTTTTGGTTATTAAGTATATTAATAATTTCTAGACAGAGCAGAAGTTATACATGAAACTAATACGCTAATATCTAACGTGGATAAACATTGTGGATTTAGCAAATAAACTACACCTGCTTTTAGAAGTCTCTAAAGCTGGATCTTTTGCAAAAGCAGCAGATGGGATGAATATCGACCGCTCTGTTTTGTCTAAACACATCAAGCAGTTAGAAGAGCACTTAGGCGTTAGGCTATTAAACAGAACGACTCGCTCTCTTTCATTAACACAAGTCGGCAAGCAAATAGTAGAAAAAGCAGACCAAATATCTCAACTCCTTGATGATACTCAACAAATAGCGGAGAACTTTCAGACTGAGCCTTCAGGGAAAGTACGAATTTCAAGCTCAACATTATTTGGAAAACTCTATCTACAACCTTCGATAGAGAAGTTTTTACATAAGTACCCAAAAGCAAGTGTTGAACTAATGCTAGATGATCTTCATGTAGACGTGATTAGAAGTAATTTTGATATTGCTTTTCGAATCGGACCTATGAGGGATTCATCAATGGTAGCAAGAAAATTAGCAAAAAATACGACTGCAATCATTGCTTCTCGAAATTTAATTGAAAAACATGGTAACCCAGAAACGCCTGATGAGTTAGTTAAGCTACCTTTTATTATTTATTCAAATGGTAATTTTATTGTCGATAAACTTAAATTCTACGACAAAGCAAAATCAGATGGTTTAGATACATACCCAATATCAGGGTCATACATGGTAAATGAAGCTGAGCTAATAATTGAAAGCGTAAAGTCAGGTCTGGGCGCAGCACTTATAGGTCAATTTATGCTCCCTAACAACCTAGAGTCTTCTAATTTAGTTCAACTTTTACCAGAATATGAAACTCAAGATTTTGGTGATATTTATGCCATGTACTCACACCGTCAGCAATCACCATTGGTTAGGGCATTCATTGATATCGTTCAAGAAGAAATTGGCATACCACCAATATGGGAAAAGCATTTCAATAAAAGCTAGGTGATTCTATTTAACCAAAATTAACAGCAAATAAAACATCAAATAAAATCAATAATTTAAAACAGGAAAATTTAAGATTCATAGAAGTTTAATGTTAGGTGAATTAAGTTCCATTCTAAATGGCGCTTAATTCACTAAATATAAAACATTCTTGATTTATAATACTAACAAATCCATCACCTATACAAGTTACGATGTATATTAAAGAAAAACACACCTCGGTCACTAGTTTGTTAGTATATAAAATATCATATCTTATTTTTTTGGTTATTTACACGTTAGCAACGATTTATTTTAGCGTACAAATGGACAAAAGCACATCGGAGAACTCTCTTATAGAAATTACTCAAATAGCATTTGTGCTTTTTTCATCGTTAATGTGTTTGTATAAATCTAAGGAATATCTTGAACTCAAACACATATTAGTAATAATGTCTTCATTTTTTATGGTTATATTCGTTAGAGAAATGGACTACCACATAGAGCAGTATTTCTCTCACGGTTCATGGAAGTACCCTGCTTGGATTATAATAGTATCGGTCTGTTATTTTTGTTTTAACAACATAGTCAACATAAAAAATGAGGTCAAACTTTTCATTTCTCATTCTAGCTTCACGACATTAACGATTGGCTTTTTCATTGTTTTCTTATTCTCACGCTTTGCAGGGTATGGTGATTTTTGGGTCGAGTTTATGGGGAACTCATACAATAGAGACGTGAAAAACTTGGTCGAAGAAAGCTTAGAGTTACTAGGTTACGCGATACTTTTAAACGGTGTTTTACTTATTAAAGTAGAAAACCACTAAGTATAAATAAAAGTTCATAGCTTGTAGTTCAAGCTTTGAACTTTTTTGGCTAAAAAAAGCAGCAAATTATATTTGCTGCAAATGATGAAAAAAACAATATGCGTAAGTTAACTTCCTAGCAATGGATGCGTTAACGAGTTAATAATAACGAACCGTAACAATTAAGTCTCGTTGAAAATAATCCATAAAGAATGGAATTTATTACACTGTTAATTATGTAACCTTATCTAATCTAGTTATCACACGCCGTCGTTTTTATATCTTATCTCTTTCCGTCAATAAATAGCTCTTCGCATCAGATCCCATTTATCATCCCACAACAGTCGGATTCAAAATAAAGCAATAAAAATCAATAAATTAGAAGTAGCCACTTAAAAATAAAAAGGAGTAAAAACGAAACTATGTCAGATAGAACATATTAAAGATCACCGACTCTGAGTAGAAAGCCGTTCATACTCGTTACGCATACAATCAATAAAGACTTCCATCGCCGGCGTCACACACTTCCCAGCATGATAAGCACAGAGTGGCTTGATCATCTGTGAAAACTCGGTGAACTCAAGCTCTTGTAAACTGCCCTCTTGCAACTCTTTTTCAACCGTAAAACGAGGTAAGTAAGAGATACCAATATTACTCTCAACGCAATTTTTGATCGTATTAATACTGCTAAGTTCGATCATGTTGTCGATGCTAATATCACGCTCTTGAATAATGCTCTCAAACATCTGTCGAAAAAGGCACTTAGGGCCATTGCTTATAAACCCTAAATCAATATGTTGCTCTCTCTTCTTTAAATCTAGCCCTTTTAAAAGCGGCGAAGCAACCAATACCAGTGGCTCCTGCTCAAACTCGTGGACCTTGAGCGTATCGTCATTACCTACTCGATAAAACACACCTAAATCAGCTTTATCCGCTATCAACTCATCTCGAATCTGATAGCAATTTTGTGATTGCAGAGAGAGTCTGACATTGGGCGCTCTGATCCTGAACTCTTTTAAAACATTAGCCATCTTATAAGCAAGTTGAGTCTCAGCAACCAGCACTTTCAATTCACCGGTCGGCTCCGAGTTTTCTTGCTGTGCTGTTCCCTCAATATTTTCCATCACTCGCGCCAGTTCATAGACGTAAGGCAGTATCTTTTCTCCTGCTTGAGTCAAAACCATCTTACGCCCTATTTTTTCGAACAGCTGCAAAGACAGATCTTGTTCCAACTGCTTGATTTGAAAGGTGACGGTTGATTGCGTGCAATAAAGCTTCTGTGACGCTTTTAGAAACGATCCTTCTTCAACAATAGCTTTAAAAGTAAGAAAGCGTTTTAGATTCATGACTAGACTCCACAACCAACAGTTCAATAAATTAAAAGTCTAAGTTTTAATTTATTCAATTTTTTAATCAATTGTAGCGAAGTATAGTGCAGTAAAAACAGGAGAGATAGAGATGACCGCCATCTACACCGCATTTTTTACTTACGTAATCATTACTTCAATTACACCAGGGCCAAACAACATTTTATCGCTCAGCATCGCGACGCAATATGGACTAAAACGCTCAACAAAAGTGATTTCGGGGATGTTTTGTGGTTATGTTGTTTTGATGCTACTTTGTGGCGCTTTCACGTATAACATGATCAGCCTCTTGCCCGTGATTACACCTTGGCTAACATGGATTGGAGCAGCTTATATTGTTTGGTTGGCTTGGGGGCTTGCTACGAGTGAGATCAAAACTTCATCGGATAATTCTAAAGGTATCAGTTTCTTAACAGGTTTCGGTTTGCAGTTCGTTAATGTGAAAATCATTCTTTATGGAATTACCTCTATTTCTACGTTCGTACTGCCCCACACTCAGAATATCTACTGGATCTTAGCGACTAGCCTCATTCTTGCTTTGATCGCACTTCTTAGCAACGTAGTTTGGGCCGTTGCAGGAAAGCTACTTCAATCGCATTTCCAGAGATATGGCAAAGTCATCAATATGAGCTTAGCAGCAGCTCTGATCTATTGTGCGACACAGTTATTTACTTAAGTATATAGTTGATCATCAAGAACAATATTGCTCTTCAACTTAGACGACTACGTTTATGGGAAGAGCAAATTCTGCTCTACAAATCGCTGCGGTTTCTCGTGCCTTACTCGCTCCTCCCACTGCTTCATACGGCAGTTTTTGAAGAAGTAGATTCAACGTCACTTAATCAACCTAAAGATACGAAATCTTGTTTAGCTATACATACACGGCCTTGGCGACCTCGGCAATAACTAAGCATTACTTAGTATACACAAATCAGAAAAACTAAGATAATCTTAGTCATCCAAGTCCTTCGTATGAACATTAAGTGTTGTTTAATAATCCACTCCCAGCTCGCCTTAAGCATGCGCGTAAACAAGCGAATCTGTCCCAAAAAGCACTGGGCATCCGTATCGGCATGGATGATAGTTCTGCAAGTGCAAGGATGAATCAATACGAAAGGGAGCGCCATACTCCCGACGTAAAAACGCTCAAACTTATCGCAGATGAGCTAAACGTGCCTCTAAACTATTTTTTTTGTGAAGATGAAATCACCGCTGAACTTGCTGTGAATCTCCACAAGCTGTCAAATGATGACAAGCAAAGAGTGCTTGAGAGCACAGCCCAGCTGATTGCGGACGCAATCGCCACGAAGTCGAGTACGTAATTGGGATTAAACGCCTAAGAATACGTATCAATACCAAAGAATCAAAGAGCATAACTAAGGGTTCAACATGGCTACAACAAAAGCACTTGTGGTTTTTTCCGGTGGGCAGGACTCTACGACCTGCTTAATCGATGCATTAAATACATATGATGAAGTTCATGCTATAACGTTTGATTATGGCCAGCGTCATTCAGATGAAATAGATATCGCTATCGAATTAGGTAAGCAACTTAACATCAAAAGCCACAAAGTCCTGGATGTAAAATCAATTAATGAGTTAGCGATAAGCTCGCTGACAAGAGACAACATTCCGGTATCTAATGACTTAAGCGACGCTAACGTACCCAATACATTCGTTCCAGGGAGAAACATTCTCTTTCTTACTTACGCATGTATCCATGCTTACCAGCTTGGCATTCAAGACATCATTACGGGAGTCTGCGAAACAGACTTTAGTGGTTACCCTGACTGCCGAGACAACTTTATTCGCTCTCTAAATCTCTCTTGCAATTTAGGTATGGATAAAGCCTTCAACATTAAGACTCCTTTAATGTGGCTTACTAAAGCCGAGACCTGGGCTCTAGCTGATAAGCACAATATGTTGGAGTTTGTCCAAAACAATACTTTAACATGTTACAACGGAATCGTTGGTAAAGGCTGTGGTGAATGCCCAGCGTGCCTACTGCGACAAAGCGGCTTAGAAGAATACTTAGCGAGCAAATAGTCTTTGTTAGCGGTAATAGCGCTGGGATAAAACCTTTTGCGTTAGCTTCTAAACGTTTTATCTCAGCGTGAAACTCCAGCCAACAGAGCTTCATTTTGATGCCGCCAGATTGGTGGCATCAATTAAATGCGAAACGATTGTCGAACCAAAGATAGCACCACACCACAGCAGCCAACACTGCTTAGCTTTTACAACGCTATAAATTGTTTAGATACATCGACAATGATTCCATAGCAAAGCTACCAACTGCATTACTCGCGAAACCGGGATTAGATAGAAAAGCCACTTCGAATGATGACGAGCCTCTCGTCTAAGCAATACTCAAATATTTATGAGTTTGAACAGACAAACGCCAATTGCGGGCAATACACGTATCAATACACAATTGCGTAGCACGAAGCTTCTGGCTAATTGGTTGTAGTGCAATGATAGTCTCAGCCGCTACGTTCGCATTTGCTAAAAGCTCATCAAGGTGGTCGATGTCTTTCTGGGTGCCGACTGGATGCTTAATCTCATTTGCCCGCTCTAATGCGCTATTAAGCACTGGTAATTTACCTTTCATTGCTACTTTTGGTGACACTGTCACCCACGTATTTTCTGAAGTAATCACTTCTGATGTGCCACTGGTTTCAATTTGGCATTGGCACCCCATATCTTCAAACGCCTTTGTTAAAGGGCGCAGATCATAAATACAAGGCTCTCCACCAGTAATCACGATATGCTTAGCATTAAAGCCTTGCTGTTGATATTGCTCTACGATGTTCTCGGCAGATGCAACACACCACGTCGGAGAATCTTCCGTTTTCACCAGAATATCGCCTATTTGACGTTGATCATTCTCATCTGCATACCACGTTTGTTTGGTATCGCACCATGAGCAACCAACCGGACACTCTTGAAGCCGAACAAAAACAGCAGGGACTCCAGTGAAAACCCCTTCCCCTTGGATGGTTTCAAACATCTCATTTAGCTTATACAACGCAGAACTCACTCAACTCATAACATTTCGAGGCGAAGACCATAATGGACACGCGTGTCTAGGTCAATTTAAACCAAAAATTAATTGTTAAAATAGACCATTTTGTAGTTTCATAGCGTAATGAATATAGGTTTCTGGTTAACGTTAAACCAAGCCTTATTCACTGACAGCTCCCAAAAAACTTTAAGGTAAGAAATGATGTATAAACTGATCGCACTAGATATGGATGGCACGCTACTCAATAGTGATAAAGCCATTTCTGAAGAAAACAAACAAGCGATCGCAAGAGCTCGAGAAGCAGGCGTTACTGTCGTTCTCGCTTCTGGTCGCCCATTAGAAGGAATGCAAGACAAGCTCGACGAACTGAATATCCATTCCGATCGAGATTTTGTTCTTTACTATAACGGTTCGATGGTCAAGAACGTAGGCACAAACGACATCATCCACCAGCAAATCATAGATGGTAAAGCTGCAAAATTGGTGGCGCGAAAAGCCGAAGAGCTAGGTGCGTACGTCCATGCTTTTAGTCAAGTTCATGGTTTAATCACCAACGAGCACAACTCTTACACCGATATTGAAGCAAAGATAAATGGCTTAAATGTCACCGAGATGAACTTCGAATCACTAGAAGACGATCATCCAATCATCAAAGCTATGATGGTTGCAGAGCCAAGCAAACTAACAGAAGTTATAGCAGCACTGCCAGCTGAAATGCGCGAAGCGTTTACGGTTGTTCAAAGCGCTCCGTTTTTCCTTGAGTTTCTTAACCCTGCGAGCAACAAAGGTATTGGTGTTGCCGCAATTGCCGAGTATCTGGGAATTAAACCGGAAGAAGTTATCTGTATGGGTGACGCAGAAAATGACCACCACATGCTGAAATACGCTGGCCTTGGTATCGCGATGGCAAATGCAATGGAAGAAACCAAGCAAATCGCTGACTACATTACGGCAAGTAATGATGAGCACGGTGTCGCTAAAGCTATAGAAAAGTTCGTGCTCAATGCATAGCCCTTTCCGCCATGTCTGTTGCGTTAAGCTTCTTACGTTTAACACCCCTAGCCGTCCAAGATAGGCAAGCGGCGTTTTTCGTGGACTAAACGTGTAAAAGCCTTGCTGTAATGCAAGGCTTTGTTTTTACTCAAATACTAATAGATAACAAATACAGCCATCAATCTAGCAACGTTTTGCTCGGTTGGTTTTCACAAGTCAGCTTCCTTGCAAGCAGCATAAATAACAACATTAATAATGGATAATGTAACGTCGACAAGACTAATGACCACAAACCGCTAAACGATACGATAATAGCCGAGTACAAATAGAGTTGATCAACAAGCAACAATGCCAGCGTTACAAAGATCATCTGCCGAGTATCTAAATGTGCTTTCGACTCTTTAAATGTCATGACCAACGCTGATGCAGTGATTAAAATTGCTAGCCAGCGACCAAACACAGGTAATGGCCAGATGACGGAGATGACCGCTGTTGCCGCAGTCATAATGAACCAGACGCCTTTTGAGCTTAGAACTTGATCAACGTTCACATCTTGATTTGTTTCCAGTCGAAGAACATGCCAAGCCACCAAGCTGCCTAACAGCGCGCCAAATAACATATCTAAAATAAAGGCACTGCCGAGGAAAAACTTACCTAACACCACAGTAAGAGTGATGAACACGAAGACTGCCGTTGTTCCATTCAAACCAAAATACTGGGTTCTATGAAACAAGAACGTCAGCACACAAAACCACACAGCGATAGGCAAGCTAGGAAAACTAAAGCCAAAGCTGTGCGTTAACTCCATCATTGGTATATAGACATGTGGGCGCGGTAGCGAAAAGCCTTGTTGAGCGACAAGCACCATAAGCGACGTTGCACTAATTGCGAAAAAGAGTCGGTACACAAACCGGCTACCAAAGCGCATCATGGCAAAAGGAAATAGAAAGAGTAGTACCGTCGGTTCTGTCAGATCTATAACGAGTTTCGAGATCTGACTAGCTACCTCGTAACTCGTTTCTGACAACGCCCCTACCCAACTCTGTAAATCTATCAGCCACGCCAATTCAACCTGACGAAATGAAGGCGCGGATTCGATCAACTGAGTCACATAAGATACTGATTGCTTGGTAGCTTGATCAAAAAACTGAGTGGCTTGTGGCCATTGCTCAGGATAACGATATAAAGATGATGGTAATTCAGATGGGCTAAGCAACATCGCTGACGCAACTTCTACTCCATAATGAGGGGCAAACCAAATAGGCAGTTCATTTCCACCTAAAGAATTATTCATAGAAAAAGCGATAATGTCAGAGTCTGATATACAGTCGTAAAAAACCGCAGTGTCCGTTCTGCCAAGCTCCTCTCCAACCGTAACCACTATACCGGTTTCTTCCCACGTTTCTCGTTGAGCAGCAACTTGTGGAGACTCACCATCAATAATGGTTCCGCCAGGTAGAGAAATCTTATCCGTTAATACTTCATGAACTAACACTAACTTGTCATCAGCGCGAACAATACAGAGCGCTCCTTTAACTTCGCTCGCAGTGGCTTTAGCCGTAGAGATCGGTGAAACAGGTAACAAAATAAAACAAAGGATGAGTAATAACAGCTGTCTCAACACAAAATATGACCTTAAATAAACATAATGATAACCAATGAATCATGGCAGTTAATCTTATCTTTTTCGACAAAAATTAAGTAACGAGTTATGCCAAACTGAGTTGATCGCGTAAAACCTGATCTCAACGCTCACTGGAGAATAATTTAATGCAAACCTGACAAAAATCAGACAAAACATAAAATGTTGATCGCAATTCTGCCAGTTATATAAAGATAACGTCAGGACAAAGTCATACACATTTTGTGGGTTCTCATAGTTGACACAATAAAAAAGGGCTTATTATTCGCAAACAATAAACCCTAGTTATGATAACTATGTACTGATCGTTGAAACCAAGAATGAATCTTATCTCATGGTCAACGAATCAAGTTCACTGGCCCGATAGTTAGTTAGACGTGCAATTCGCATCGCCTACTTTTTGCCAAACACCCCAAGGCCCTGAGTCTGCTGGATTATCACCTTGAGTCCACCACTGCGCTTGCCAAACTTTACCATTCCAAGTAACCGTATCTCCTTTGAGATACACTAAGCTGGCTTGCCATACAGTTTTACAGCTATCTGTGGGAGGCGTTGTCACCGTTTTCGCTTGAGCGGATACTAACGCTTGGTATTGTGTGCTGGTCTTATCAACGTTGAAGTTCAAAGCCACTCTTGCTTCTCCGCTCTGAGTAGCACCAAATTCAACATCAACACGACAACTTGCATTCATTGCTAACGTCGCCTGAGAGCACTGATCATTGGCAATAACAGCTGCATCAGTAACACCCGAAGCAAACGCGCGAACATTTTCCACAGTGAACGTGGTGTTCCCTGAATTCTGGATAACAAAGCTATGTTGCTGTAACTCCCCAACATTAAATGATGCCAGTGTCTGTTCGGTGGTGTATCCAACAGAAACATTTTCTTTTTGTGGTGTTGCTGTTCCGATAACACCATCGACAAAATTGCGCATAGCAGCGATATCGCTATAAACCCCATACATACCAGGACGAGCACAACCTATTCCCCAACTGACCACACCAAGTTGAGTAATTACACCACTGCGATTAATAACGATTGGACCACCACTATCTCCCTGACAAGAATCTATCCCACCTTGAGGAATACCCGCACAGAATGACACTTCTCCAACCGTTGTGTAGTTGCCACCGGCTTGACGGCAAGTCATATCCGACACAAGTGGGACGTCAACCTCCTGCAATCGAGACGGAGAGCTTTCTCCTTCAGAAGTTCGCCCTAAGCCAGCAACACTAAGCCAATCTCCGATGCTCGCGTATTGCGTTAGACTACCATTCGCAATCTCAACTGAAGAAACACCTTGAGGCACAGAGTCGAGCTTCAATACCGCGAGGTCATGAGAAAGCGTCGCGCGGCGATATGCCGGGTGCATATGGATCTCACTGACGTTTGCACGAACACCATCACTACCGTTATAAACAACGCCACCGATTTTAACCGCAATCTGACTCGGAGAATCACCCTCAACACAATGTGCAGCAGTCAGGACGTAACCATTCCCGATATAACTGGCCCCACAATACGATCGGTTACCATAACGACTAACAATTTGGGTGTAGAATTTCCAGTCACGTGGGTCGGCAGTTACTCCGCCTACGATCTGGGGTTGGATAGTGTGATTTTGCGTCTGAGACAAATCATCAGCACTTGCGAACATTGGCAAAACGGCTAAAGCAAGTAACGATTTTGTTAGTTTCAAAATATTGTCCTCTTGTTTTTGTAAGCACGATCCTCGTGCTACTAATAAACAAGCAGACAAAAACGCCGATACCAATGTGGGTGCATATCAATTTGTTAACATTGCGAGCAACTTATAGAGAAAAGTCTATTGACGAACTGAATGATTTCAATTCGATAGAACCTAAATCACAATATTAAAGTTAAATACGATTATTCGTTCAGCGGTTTTCTTAAATAGTGGATATGATGTGCAAATCCTTGTTTTTCATACAAAGATATTGCGCCCTGGTTAAAATGCCATACTTCAACAAACATCTGTTTTGCACCGTAATCAGAGAACGTTGACTCAATTTTATTAATCAATGCCTGCGCCGTACCTTGTTTTCGATATTCAGGCAGCACATAGAGCTCATCCACACTTCCCATCATAACTGGCTGGCTGACGGTAGAAATAAGTTCACAGAAGTGACCAGAGATAAAGCCAATAATTTCATCTCCTTGTTTTGCTACGTAAACAAGGCACTCAGGGTCGTCAATATATCGAGCAATGCTTTTTTCTTGTTCTATCTCCTCTGCCGTTTTGAAAAGCTCAGGAGATTGAAGATGATGCTCATCATGAAGCTCGAACATAAGATCGTTGAGCAACTCTAGGTCGCTAAAACACGCAGGTTTAATCGCAAACGTGGTCATACAAAGGGTCACTAAAAACGGAATGGCTGTAGTTTGTGAGGAAAACGTCGTATTGGCAAGTCACAAATGCTTTCACGATACGTTTGTACTGTTTGAACAACAAAAAGGCCCCTGCACTTAATAAACGTACAGAGGCAGAACCAACCAACAGAGTTCGAGGATCAGGGGTTAGTTAGAATTGAGTTTTTCTCAGCGTCGTAGCACTCGCTCAATTTCGTTCAAGCTACTTGGGTCATCAATCGTTGACGGAACGGTGTATTTTTCACCATCAGCTATTTGACGTATAGTTCGACGCAAAATTTTACCTGAACGTGTTTTCGGTAAACGGTCTACAACCAACGCATGCTTGAAGCAAGCAACTGCACCTATCTCACTACGCACTTTGCCAACAAGCTCACCTTCAAGGTCTAGCTCATCCACTTTGACGCCGTCTTTCAGTACAACAAAACCAAGTGGAAGCTGACCTTTTAGATCATCGTGGATACCAACCACCGCACATTCTGCAATCGCTGGGTGGCCTCCTACTATTTCTTCCATTTCACCTGTCGACAATCGATGTCCCGCGACATTAATCACGTCATCAATACGTCCCATAATAAACAGGTAACCGTCTTCATCCAGATAGCCACCATCACCTGACACGTAGTAGCCTGGGAACTGGCTAAGATAACCAGTTTCAAAACGGTCATGATTACGCCAAACCGTTGGCAGACAACTTGGTGGTAGCGGACGTTTTAATGCGACAAAGCCTTGTTGGTTAGGCCCGACAGCCTCTCCAAGTTCATTCAGAATTTCGACCTGATAACCCGGAATGGGCTTCGTCGAAGAACCAGCTTTAACTGGCATCATTTCGACACCTGTCGGGTTGCCAGCGATGGCCCAGCCCGTCTCGGTTTGCCACCAGTGGTCAATAACGGGCTTGTCCGCTTTGCTCTGAACCCACTCCAGTGTCGGAGGGTCAAGGCGTTCTCCCGCCATAAAGATGGTTTTCAGATTCGACAAGTCGTACTGTTTTAAGTGCTCGCCTTCCGGGTCCTCTTTCTTAATCGCACGAAACGCCGTTGGTGCAGAGAACAACGCATCTACTTTATATTCATCACACACTCGCCAAAATGCGCCAGGATCCGGTGTTCGAACAGGCTTGCCTTCGAATAGGATAGTAGTGCAACCGTGAATCAGTGGAGCGTAAACAATGTAAGAGTGCCCTACTACCCAGCCCACATCAGATGCCGCCCAAAAGACGCCATCTTGAGGAATGTTATAGATTGCGCTCATGGAGTACTTCATCGCGACAGCATGGCCACCGTTATCACGCACAACGCCTTTCGGCTTACCTGTCGTACCCGATGTATAAAGTATGTAGAGCGGATCGGTTGCTAACACCGGAACACAACCATGTGGCAGCGCTTGGTTGTACTCTCGCTGCCAATCTAAGTCTCTATCTTGGTTTAGCTCAGCGTCGCACTCTGGACGTTGGAAAACAAACACTTTCTCAGGCTTCCAACGGCTGTCCATAATGGCTTTGTCTACCATTGGTTTGTATGGAATGACTTTGTTGATCTCAATCCCGCACGACGCCGTCATGATCACTTTCGGCTCTGCATCTTCAATTCGTACAGCAAGCTCATTAGGAGCAAAACCGCCGAATACTACGGAATGAATCGCCCCCAAACGCGCGCAGGCAAGCATCGCCATTGCGGCTTCTGGGATCATCGGCATGTAAATAACGACTCGGTCTCCTTTTTCAACACCTTGAGCAGACAGCATGCCAGCAATTTTTGCTACTTGGTCACGTAGGTCGCTATAGGTGTACGTGGCTTTACGACCTGTCACTGGCGAGTCATAAATGAGTGCAGTATTATCACCGCGTCCTTGCTCGCAATGGTAATCTAATGCTAACCAGCACGTATTCATTACACCATCTGGAAACCAACGTTCTATGCCGTTTTCATCAGATTTCAAGATAGTTTTAGGAGATTCGAACCAATCGATATTCTCCGCTTGAGCGCGCCAAAAACTCTCCGGTTCATTCTTCGCCCATAAGTATTCTTTTTCGTATGAAGACATATTGCTTCCTCCAGTATGTCCTGACATTGCTCTCGTTCTACTCAAAGATCGCTCTTTTAATCCAAAGATCGTCTCTTTTAATCGAAGACATAGAAGGGTACACGCACAAATCCCTCCATCAGTATTCTCGCACTTCGGCTCATAATGGCTTTTTGCACCACCCAGCCCTGCTCAGTTTGCTTCGCTTGTGCCCCAACTTTTAACGTTCCTGACGGGTGACCAAAAGTCACGGACTCTTTTTCACCGCCACCAGCGGCTAAATTCACTAACGTTCCGGGCACACACGCAGCAGAAGCGATAGCAACGGCTGCTGTTCCCATCATTGCATGGTGAAGTTTGCCCATCGACAGCGCGCGAACGAGCACATCAATATCCGACTCATTAACGGCTTTACCACTTGAAGACAGGTAACTTTTCGGTTTAGAAACAAACGCTATTTTCGGCGTATGTTGGCGTGTTTGAGCTTCTTCTAAATCAGAAATCAGGCCCATTTTTAACGCGCCATATGCACGGATGGATTCGAACATTGCTAATGCTGTGTCATCGTTGTTGATATCGTCTTGCAGCTCGGTGCCCTGATATCCTATCGATTCAGCATCAATAAAAATGGTTGGTATGCCCGCGTTAATAAAGGTCGCGTTGAACGTACCCACATCCGGCACCACTAAATCATCAACTAAGTTGCCCGTTGGGAACATACTTCCTTCGCCATCGGAAGGATCAACAAAATCCACTTGAATCTCTGCCGCTGGAAACGTGACACCATCGAGTTCAAACTCTCCGGTTTCTTGGACGAAACCATTGACGATTGGCACGTGAATCAAAATCGTTTTGCTTATGTTCACTTGCCAAACACGCACCGTCACAATGCCATTTTCTGGAATACGGTCTTGTGGGATCAGACCAGCATGAATGGCGAAAGGACCGACAGCGGCAGACAAGTTGCCGCAGTTACCGCTCCAATCGACGAATGGTTTGTCGATCGACACTTGACCAAATAAGTAGTCAACATCGTGATCGGCTCTGCTGCTGCGCGAAACAATCACTGTTTTACTGGTGCTTGACGTCGCGCCCCCCATACCATCAATTTGCTTCGCGTACGGATCAGGGCTGCCAATAACGCGTAGCAACAGTTTGTCACGTGCGGCTCCAGCCACTTGCGCTTCTTGAGGCAAATCCTCTAGGTTGAAAAAGACACCTTTACTCGTGCCGCCACGCATGTACGTCGCGGGCACTTTTATTTGGCTTGTTTGATTCGGAGTATTATTTGACATACGCACTCCTTATTGTGCCAAGAAATCTTGCGCGAAACGCTGCAGAACACCGCCTGCGTTGTACACGTGAACTTCGTCAGCGGTATCTAAGCGACAAGTAACCGGAACATCGACTTTATCGCCGTTGCTGCGTGTGATAACCAGCGCTAAATCAGCGCCCGGCTTGATTTCTCCAACCACGTCGTAAAGTTCCGTACCATCCAGCTCTAGCGTATTGCGGTTAACGCCTGGCTTAAATTGCAGTGGTAGTACGCCCATGCCAACCAAGTTAGTACGGTGAATACGCTCAAAGCCTTCAGCAACAATGGCTTCTACGCCTGCCAGTCGAACGCCTTTTGCTGCCCAGTCACGGGATGACCCCTGACCGTAATCCGCGCCAGCCACCACGATCAATGGTTGTTTACGATTCATGTAGGTTTCAATCGCTTCCCACATACGAACCACCTGCCCTTCTGGCTCTACACGCGCCAGAGATCCCTGCACGACTTCGCCGTTTTCCTTCACCATTTCATTGAACAACTTTGGGTTAGCGAAGGTCGCGCGTTGCGCCGTTAAGTGGTCACCACGGTGAGTCGCGTAAGAGTTGAAATCTTCTTCTGGCACACCCATTTTCGCTAAGTATTCACCTGCTGCGCTGCTTGCGAGAATCGCGTTGGATGGTGATAAGTGATCAGTGGTGATGTTGTCGCCCAGAATCGCCAATGGACGCATACCAGACAATGTTCTTTCTCCCGCTAGCGCACCTTCCCAGTACGGTGGTCGGCGGATATAGGTACTCATCGGACGCCAGTCGTACAGCGGGTTGGGATTTTGCTCTTGATCATTCAGCTTAAACATCTGAATGTAAACTTGCTTAAACTGCTCAGGTTTAACATGAGTACCGACAACTGCATCGATCTCTTCATCGCTTGGCCACAAATCATTTAAGTAAATTGGTTTGCCATGTTGGTCAGTGCCCAGTGCATCGCGCTCGATATCAAAACGAATGGTACCGGCCAGCGCATAAGCGACAACCAATGGTGGTGAAGCCAAGAAAGCTTGTTTGGCGTACGGATGGATTCGACCATCAAAGTTACGGTTACCAGAAAGCACCGCTGTCGCATATAAATCACGGTCGATGATCTCTTGTTGGATTTTTGGATCCAGCGCACCACTCATACCGTTACAAGTTGTACATGCGTAACCAACAATGCCAAAGCCAAGCTTCTCTAGCTCTGGTAATAAGCCCGCTTCTTCCAGATACAAGCGTGCAACTTTAGAACCCGGAGCAAAAGACGATTTCACCCAAGGTTTACGTACAAGACCAAGTTCGTTGGCTTTCTTCGCCACAAGGCCAGCAGCAACCACGTTTCTTGGGTTACTGGTATTCGTACATGAGGTAATAGCAGCGATGATCACTGCACCATCTGGCAACTCGCCTTCTTTCTCTTCCCACGCTCCAGAAATGCCGCGCTGTGCCAACTCAGAAGTTGGTAAACGACGATGAGGGTTTGACGGACCAGCCAAGTTACGGCTAACTGATGATAAATCGAACTCAAGTACGCGCTCGTAAACGGCGCTATCAAGATCGTCTGCCCAAAGACCGGTTTGTTTTGCGTAATTTTCTACTAGAGCAACTTGTTCTTCATCTCGACCAGTTAGTTTCAAGTAATTGATGGTCTGCTCATCAATATAAAACATGCCAGCTGTTGCGCCGTATTCTGGTGTCATGTTTGAAATCGTTGCGCGGTCTCCGATCGTTAGATCACGTGCGCCTTCTCCGAAGAATTCAAGATATGAAGATACCACACGCTCATTACGCAGAAACTCAGTAATCGCGAGGACAATATCCGTTGCGGTAATGCCCGGTTGACGTTTACCCGTCAGTTTGACACCGACAATATCTGGTAGACGCATCATTGATGGTCGGCCAAGCATGACGGTTTCTGCTTCCAGACCACCGACACCTATCGCAATAACACCAAGAGCGTCTACGTGAGGTGTGTGACTGTCCGTACCCACACAGGTGTCTGGGTAGGCAATGCCCTGCTTTGCTTGTACCACAGGAGACATTTTTTCCAAGTTGATTTGGTGCATGATGCCATTCCCAGCTGGAATCACGCTGACGTTTTCAAACGCTGTTTTGCACCACTCGATAAAGTGGAATCGGTCTTCATTACGGCGCTCTTCAATCGCGCGGTTTTTGTCGAAGGCATCAGGATCAAAGCCCGCATGTTCAACCGCTAAAGAGTGGTCAACGATCAATTGTGTCTCAACCACTGGGTTCACTTTTGCAGGATCGCCGCCCTGATCTGAAATGGCATCGCGCAGACCCGCTAAATCGACTAGAGCGGTCTGACCAAGAATGTCATGACAAACAACGCGTGCTGGATACCAAGGAAAATCAAGATCGCGTTTGCGTTCAATTAACTGTTTCAGGCTATCTGTCAATGTGTTCGGGTCACAGCGGCGGACCAGTTGCTCAGCTAGCACGCGAGAGGTATAAGGGAGTGTTTCATAGGCTCCAGGAGAAATGGCATTGACGGCTTCGCGTGCATCAAAATAATCCAGTTGAGTTCCCGGAAGCGGCTTACGATATTGAGTATTAATATTTGTGTTCATGGTTTGCTTCCATTCAGTCTTTACATCTTGCCTTCATCAAGGTTTTCCATTGCTCCAGAAACACAGTGATGAGAGGATCTCCTTCCTCTGTTAGAGAGAATGACAAAGGAAGGAGGTGGTCAACCAAAGCATATAATGCCCTCGTTGACCTTCGCGCTAGCGATTTTCGATAGGCACCCATTCTTGATGATCTGGGCCCGTATAATCGGCACTTGGGCGAATAATACGGTTATTGGCACGCTGTTCATAAACGTGTGCAGCCCAGCCCGTTAAACGACTCATCACAAAGATTGGGGTAAATAGTTTGGTTGGAATGTCCATGAAGTGGTAAGCCGATGCATGGAAGAAGTCCGCATTACAGAACAGACCTTTCTCTCGTTTCATCACTGATTCAACACGCTCAGAAACCGCATATAGATGTGTATCACCAACTTGTTTCGATAGCTCTTTGGACCAGCGTTTTATTAAGGCGTTGCGAGGGTCACTTTCACGATAAATCGCATGACCAAATCCCATGATCTTGTCTTTATTGGCTAGCATTTTCATGATGTTCGCTTCCGCCTCGTCGGGCGTTTGCCAATCTTCAATCATTTCCATCGCCGCTTCGTTCGCACCACCGTGAAGTGGCCCACGAAGCGTACCGATTGCTGCCGTGATACAAGAATGGATGTCTGACAACGTTGATGCACAAACGCGTGCTGCGAATGTAGAAGCATTAAACTCATGTTCAGCATAAAGAATGAGCGAGCAATGCATCACTTGTTTGTGCAGCGCAGATGGCGCTTTGTCTGTAAGTAATCGTAAGAAGTAACCACCGATGCAATCTTCAGTCTGATCCTCGGTGTTGATACGCACGCCATCATGACTAAAGCGGTACCAGTAACAGATGATGGCAGGGAACAAGGCTAGCATACGTTCGGTTGCTTTCAGTTGCTCCTCGAAGCTCATTTCTTGCTCTAGGTTACCCAATACAGAACAACCCGTGCGCATTACGTCCATTGGGTGTGCGCTTGCAGGAATTAACTCTAAAGCTTGTTTTAGCTCGGCTGGCAAACCTCTAAGGCTGAGTAGGTGTGTCTTGTATGCATCGAGTTCTTGTTGATTCGGCAAGTGACCGCGTAACAGAAGGTGAGCCACTTCTTCAAACTGTGCGTTGTTCGCAAGATCAGTAATATCGTATCCACGATAAGTTAAACCAGTTCCCGTTTTTCCGACAGTACATAAAGCTGTGCTTCCTGCGCTTTGACCACGAAGGCCTGCGCCACCTAATTCTGCTTTCTTTTCTGCAGTTTGAGACATTGTTTGAACTCCTTTTCTGTCTGACTTTTCCCTCTCTGGGGTGTTTTTAGCCAAACGAATTTCACGTTATTAGATGAGATAAATTCCGATTATCTTTTTCTTGGGCTTCCGTTTATTTTTGCTTTTCCCCCGCTATTTCCCTTCAGAGAATAACTGGTCAAGTTTGTCTTCGTAGTCGTGGTAATTCAGGTGCTGATACAACTCTTTACGTGTTTGCATCGAATCAACCAGTGCTTCCTGATTACCCACTTCTAGCAAATGTTTGTAGACCGTTTCAGCAGCTTTGTTCATGGCACGGAACGCACTTAATGGATAAAGCACCATGTCCACTTTTGCTTTCGCTAGCTCATCGCAGCCATACAGCGGTGTCGCGCCAAATTCTGTAATATTCGCCAGAATAGGAACGTGCTTTCCGGTCGCTTGCTCAAGCGCATTTGAAAACTGAAGGTACTGGTCCAGCTTGTTCATCGCTTCTGGGAAGATCATGTCTGCGCCAGCTTCCACACACGCAATCGCGCGCTCGATTGCGCTGTCCATGCCTTCAACAGCTAACGCGTCAGTACGAGCCATAATCACGAAACTTTCATCATTGCGTGCATCAACCGCGGCTTTTACACGATCAACCATCTCTTGCTGGCTGACTATTGCTTTGTTCGGACGATGACCACAACGTTTCTGTGCGACTTGGTCTTCCATGTGCACCGCTGCCGCGCCCGCTTTTTCCATCGCTTTGATCGTGCGAGCAATGTTAAATGCACCGCCAAAGCCCGTGTCGATATCAACCAAAAGAGGCAAATCACATGCGTTAGTAATACGGTCAACATCAACCAAAACGTCGTTTAATGTTGTGATACCGAGATCCGGCAATCCGTATGACGCATTTGCGATACCACCACCAGACAAGTAGATCGCTTGGTGACCCAAGTTTTTTGCCATCATGGCGCAATACGGGTTTATAGTGCCGACAATTTGTAGTGGATTATTTTGTTCAATGGCGAGTCTGAATTTCGCTCCCGGTGTTAAGCTCATGACGAATTCCTTCTAGTCTTTGTCTAAACTTTCTGTATGTATAATTTGAGATTGGATGAGCTTTCGACTTCCTGATATGTGTCTTCTCATCAACATTTCTGCAAGCTCTTCATCGCGATTGCGAATGGCTTCCAAAATGAATTTGTGTTCGGTGAGCGCCTCATTCGGGCGAGATTGTGCACGTGGCGACTGGTAACGATACATCCGTAATAAGTGATAGAGTTCATCACACAGCAGAGATATTAACTTACTGTTTCTGCTCGCTTGGATGATGCGATAGTGAAAATCAAAGTCACCATGTTGATGGAAGTAAGACGCGCCTTCCATTTGGTCTATATGCTTGGAATGTGTCGACAATAGCATTTCCAAGCTTAAGAGCTCTTCTTGCGTAATGTGTCGCGCAGCTAACCTTGCCGCCATGCCTTCCAATGCTTCTCGAACGGCATAAAGTTCTATCAGCTTTTCCGGAGAAAAAGTGGTCACTCTAGCCCCAACATGAGGAATTCGCTCGATGAGCCCTAGCCCCTCTAAGCGCATCAATGCTTCACGCAAAGGCCCACGACTGACTTGATATTTCTTTGCTAGCTCTGGCTCTGATATCTTATGGCCAGGCTTCACGTCGCCATTAACAATGACTTCAATCAGTGTTTCGGTCAGCGTTTCGGATTTGGTGTGTTCTTTCTCAGAACCCAGCACTTTATAACGAGCTTTCAACTCAGAGTTCATATTCAGATACTCTTGTTACCGACATCGAAATGTCTACAATTTCTTAACCTGAATATAAAGTAGTCGATCAAAGTGTCGACAATCAAGTAAATTGTCGACAATTTAGACTAAGGTCGTAATTTAAATGGGCCAAAAATGCCTATTAAGTGCCGTTTTTAGCAGAAATCAAGAATGGGGAATTCATATTGTCGACAACTTATAAACCTTTAAGCTTATGATCTAAAAACTAAAAGCTCAGCTGTCGAACAATAATCGGATAAAAAACTATTCTTTAGGTACAAATTGATCAAAGACTTGTTGCGAAGTCATCTTTTGTGAAGCGGAATTGAGGTCATAATAAGCAGGCTTTTCATCGGTAAAAATCTCTAAAGTGAGTTTGAAATCTGGGTTATCGAACAAACCAGCGGAAAGAATGTACTCACCTGTCGGCAACAAATGATAGAAAAGGTTTGTGCCGCATTCGCCACAAAAACCTCTCACCGCCCAGTCAGACGATTGATAACGCTTTGGCTCGGCCCCCTTAAACGTTACGTTAGGACCACAATGCACCGCATGGAGTGCGCCACTCGACCATTTTCGACACATAGAGCAATGGCACAGGCTAACCTCATTTTTAACCTCAGCGATGACTTCAATTGCGCCGCACAAACACGTCCCTTTCATTCTCTTTTCCTCGTTCATTTTCCGTCATTTTATTATGGCCTACCAAAGCGTAAAGCCGCGTGACCTAACACCAACTTCTCGCCGTGAACTTTATGAACAAAATAACCGAAATGCTCAATATTCTCTTTATATCTCTTTTACAGACAGATATTTAACACTTAATTAACCTTTACACCAAGTTCAGCTTTAACGCTTACAAGGCATGACAACTGAGCAAAAACAATAAGGCTCAACTAAATAGAGTCGCTAACATAAGGAACGTGAACATGTTAAAGGTACTCAAACCAACGCTCGCCGCTTCAATCATCGCAGCTTCATTTTCATTCAACGCTCTTGCTGCAGATATTGAAAAAATGCACTTTCTTATCCCTGGAGGTGCCGGTGGCGGTTGGGACATGACCGCCCGAGGTACTGGTGATGTATTAATAAAATCAGACATCGTCGAAACCGTATCATTTCAAAACCTATCTGGTGGTGGCGGTGGCAAAGCAATCGCACATTTGATTGAAACGGCTGATCGTCAAGAAGATACACTCATGGTGAACTCAACACCGATCGTCGTTCGCTCGCTCAGTGGGATCTTCCCACAATCTTTCCGCGACTTGACTCCTGTTGCCGCAACGGTTGCCGATTATGGCGCCATTGTTACATCAGCCGATTCTCCTTATAGCTCTTGGGAAGATGTCGTTAAAGCTTTTAAAGAAAACCCACGTAAGGTGAAGGTTGCTGGTGGCTCTGCTCGTGGTTCTATGGATCATTTGGTTATAGCAGCGGCTTTCAAAGGTGAAGGTTTTGATGCGCGTAAAGTTCGTTACATTGCCTATGATGCAGGTGGAAAAGCCATGGCAGCCCTACTTTCAGGCGAAACACAACTGCTCTCTACAGGGCTAGGTGAAGTACTCGAAATGTCTAAGTCTGGGCAAGTGAAAGTGTTAGCGATTACAGCACCAAAACGTTTAGAAGCTGCGCCTAACATTCCAACTCTCACCGAATATGGTAATGAAACTGTCTTTGCTAACTGGCGTGGATTCTTTGCAGCACCAGGCACAAGCCAAGAAAAGCTAGATGAATGGAATGCCGCATTTACTAAAATGTATAACACCGACGAATGGCAAGTCGTTCGAGACCGCAATGGTTGGATCGACAACTATAAAGCGGATAAAGCATTCTTCGCGTTTCTTGAAGATCAAGAGCAACAGATGGGTGACTTAATGCGCGAGTTAGGCTTCCTGAAGTAACAGTCGAATTGGGGTCCCTCAGATACCAACCTCAATGAATAACGTAGGTTGGTATTTCCCCATTGTATTTGCACTCTAAGTTTCACCGCATCTGGACATTGTCGACAATCGGCATGCACACTCCTTTGTTTATATACCCAAAGCGGCTCGACTAGCAGCGAAATGCTTAATTGTTAATGGTTTAGTTTATTCATTGACGTCCATATGCGGTCTTTTTTACTTTTGTTAGGAGTTGAATATGCCTCGTTCAACCAACTTTTTCACCAAAGAGTATTTGCTCTGTCGTGACCGCGTCGGCGCAATGATCTTTCTACTCTTCTGTCTTTGCTACGGTTATCAAACCTCGCAGATTCCATTGTTTCCAGGTGATGAGTATGAACCATTCACCGCACGTACTCTGCCAACCATCCTGACTTACGTTGGTGTCGGCCTTTCTTTGCTATTGCTGGTGACAGGACAACCAGATAAACAAAGTGGCGCAGTGCTGACCTTCAATTGGAAGTTACTGATTGCCTTTTTAGTTTTAATGGCACTCTACGGCGTGGGCCTGACGTACTTAGGTTTTGTGATAGCTACTGGCTTCTTTTTATTGGCTGGCTTTTATCTGCTCGGGGAAAGACGTAAACCCGTTCTGTTTGGCGCGTCGTTTCCATTCGTGATCGCGTTCTACTTATTACTCACTCAAGGTTTGGACATCTATCTCGAACCGGGTTTGATTTTCACCATCTGGTAGTCAAAGAAAGGACTGAATTATGTTAGATGGAATTCTACAAGGTTTATCCACCGCAGTAATGCCAATGAACATTATGATGGTGATCGTTGGTTGCTTCGTCGGTACATTTATCGGCATGTTACCTGGACTTGGGCCGATCTCAGCCATTGCTTTGATGATCCCAATTACTTATGGCCTAGAGCCCTCCTCTGGCCTTATTTTAATGGCGGGTGTTTATTACGGTGCGGTATTTGGTGGTTCTACATCGTCGATTTTAATTAACGCGCCGGGTTGTTCTTCAACCGTGGTCACAGCATTCGACGGCTACCCAATGGCTCAAAAAGGCCAGGCAGGTAAAGCATTAGCTTTGGCAGCTTATTCGTCTTTCACTGGCGGTACGCTATCTGCCATTATGTTGCTTGTTGCCGCACCAGCATTGGCTAGCGTCTCCCTTAGCTTCCAATCGTCGGACTATTTTGCGTTGATGCTACTTGGGTTATCAGCAGTCGCGGCTTTTGCGGGGAAAGGTCAGGTAATCAAAGCGTGGATGATGACCATTCTTGGTTTGATGCTATCTACAGTTGGAATCGATAAAGGCGTAGGCGTTGAACGCTTTACCTTCGGTTTAACGGATTTAATGGATGGCTTTAGCTTCTTGTTGCTTGCAATGGCGACATTCGCACTGGGTGAGACACTGATGGGCATCCTTAAACCATCAAAAGACACCAGCGATGAAGAACAAGAAAAGCTGAGCAACATTGGCTCAATGAAAGTGACCAAGGAAGAAATCAAAGATGTTGCGCCTGTTTCAATTCGCTCTTCAATATTAGGTTTCTTCACTGGCGTTCTTCCTGGCGCAGGGGCAACCATTGCTGCTTTTTTAAGCTATGGTATGGAGCGCAACCTCGCACCTAAAGAGAAAAAGGATGAGTTCGGTAAAGGCAGTATACGTGGTTTGGTTGCGCCAGAGTCTGCGAACAATGCAGCATCTAGTGGTTCATTTGTACCGCTATTAACGCTTGGTATTCCGGGCTCTGGTACAACAGCAATAATGCTCGGTGCGCTGATCGCTTATGGTATTCAACCTGGCCCTCGCCTATTTGTTGAACACCCAGATGTGTTCTGGTCAGTGATCATTTCCATGTACTTCGGCAACATCGTACTTGTAATCCTGAACTTACCGTTGATTCCGTACATTTCAAAGCTTTTGGCGGTTCCAAGAACGGTGCTTCTACCGATGATTTTATTCTTCTCAATCACCGGCGTTTATTTGGTCTCTTTTAATACTATGGATGTGTTCGTGATGCTGATTGTGGCTATGGCTGCCATTGCACTTCGGCTCGCTAACTTCCCACTCGCACCTTTATTGCTGGGCTTCATCCTTGGAGGATTAATGGAAGAGAACTTACGCCGCGCATTAATGATTTCAGATGGAGAACTGAGTTTCCTATGGGAGCGTCCTATTACCCTTACCTTTACTGTTTTAGCTGTATTGGTATTGGCAAGTCCACTAATCGTAAAGCTGATTCAAAAGTTTAAAGCACAGCCAGTCAGCGTTGAGCAGTAATCGCTGTCTCTTTCAACCTAGATAAAGCCATCCATCGTGATGGCTTTATCTTCCGCCCTCCAAATCGTTCGCTTATTGTGCAGATGGTATTGACAAATCACTGTCGTTATATGAAGGTGATTGTATGAACACACACTTAGCGCAACTTAACCAACGAATTATCATCATTCCATAGGAATGGTGGGATTTTTTGATGCGCTCAGTATTTATCGAACCCACCCATAACGGTGGGTTTTCTGTCTCTACCGTATGGGAAAAGCTCTCTTGGAGGCGGTCACAATGCAAAAAATAGCAGTTTTTGGTAAACCCGGCAGTGGAAAATCGACGGTAAGTAAAGCAATCGCGTCTGCTACCGGTCTTCCTCTTCATCAATTAGATTCAATAGTCTATAAACCAAACGGTGATCCCGTTGAGCGTAACGTTTTTGATGAAGCCCATAGCAATATACTAAGCTCAGATCGTTGGATTATAGATGGCCTTGGACCGATCAGCTCTTGTAACGCTCGTTTAGATGCAGCCGATACTCTCATTTATATTGATCTACCATACTCAGTAAGCTATTGGTTTGTGACGAAACGTCTCCTTAAAGGACTTTTCATTAAACCTGAAGGTTGGCCTGATGGTAGTTCGGTACTGAAAGGAACGTTACAAAGCTACAAAGTTCTTCAGCAATGCCCTGCATTCTGGAATGATGACTTTATGTCTCGCCTCGAAGGGTACTCTCAAAGTAAAACCGTTCATGTCATCAAAAACGTTACAGAACTGAACAATTTTGTTTTAGAGCGGGTAAAGTAAACCTCATATCAGAACATTAGAGCATGTGGGTTAGAGCATCTGAAGCTCTAACAATGAAAAAGAACATAACAAGGATTGTTTATGCTTTTAGAACTCGCACTTTTATTCGTTGCTGGCGTAATTGGTGGGATCATTAACTCCATAGCAGGAGGCGGAAGCTTTATTACTTTTCCGGCTCTATTGGCAGTTGGTGTTCCTCCTATTATGGCTAACGCAACAAACACGTATGCTTCATGTGCGGGTTACATTAGCGGAGCCGTCGGGTTCAGAGAAGAGATCATGAAGAACAAGCATGAACTGCTGTTCACAGTCTCATTCAGTTTAGTCGGCGGCGCTGTCGGAGCATATCTGTTGCTCAACACGCCAGAATCGCTATTTATGGAAGCTATCCCTTGGTTACTCTTATTTGCCACCGTGCTTTTTCTCACCGGTTCTCGTTTAACAATGCTAATCAAAACTGTCGCGAAAGAGCACAAACATGCTGGCATACTCGGAGCAATCGCGTTGGGTTTACTACTTGTTGGTGTCTCTGCTTACGGTGGTTTTTTCAACGCAGGTTTAGGGGTTATTGTTCTGAGTTATCTGGTAGTAGCTGGTCACCAAGACATTAATTTAATGAACGGTTTGAAATTGCTCGTATCTACGTGTGTTTCACTCATTGCTATCGTGATTTTTGTTGCCAATGGCTCCATTGATTGGCACACAGGTAGTGTTGTTTTGGTCGGTACGTTGGTAGGTGGGTATCTTGCAGCTCGTGTATCTCGTCAACTGAATCCCAATCATGTTAAAGGGTTTGTTGCTCTTTCTTCTATTCTCATCACTCTCTACTTTTTCATTGATGTTTATGTTTAAGCAAAACTTGTACAAGTGGATAACACTCCTAAAAAACGCTAGCGCGAAAGATTAATGCAGATAGCCTAACGATTTTTTGTGTCACTCCAGCGAGGTTAGTAATCTAATAGCACTACACTGAGCGGCTAATGAAACCATTTTGATCACAAAGTGCTCGGATGGAAGATCCTGTATCACGCTCCTTCGTCGCTGTACAGGATGACAAGAAATAGAAATATGCCACTCGCGGTTAAACGAGTGGCATTGATCGAGAAAGATGGCGTTTTACATCAATAATAAGAGAAAGTAACGCTTACTTAATCAGCCCTACTTCTTTGTAGTATTTGAGCGCACCTGGGTGAAGAGGCGCAGATAAACCGTCTTTTACCATTTCCTCTTTCTTCAAGTTTGCAAACGCTGGGTGGAGACGGCGGAAATCATCGAAGTTTTCAAATACCGCTTTAACCACGTTATAAACCACATCTTCTGGTACCGCAGTAGAAGAAACAAACGTCGCGCCCACACCAAAGGTTTGAACATCACTATCTGTGCCACGATACATACCACCTGGGACATTTGCGACACGATAGAAGCTGTTGTCTGCAACCAGTTTTTCTACATTAGGTCCAGCTACCGTTACGATATTACTATCACACGACGTAGTGGCTTCTTTAATCGCTCCACTTGGGTGACCAACGGTATAAATCATCGCATCAATTTTGTTATCACAAAGTGCTTTTGATTGCTCTGCTGCTTTTAACTCAGAGACAAGCTTAAAGTCGTCGTTACTCCAACCATACTGGTTCATTAGCACTTCCATAGTACCTCGCTGACCAGAACCAGGATTACCAATGTTGACGCGCTTACCTTTCAAGTCATCAAAAGTTTTGATGTTCGCGTCTTTACGTGCAACGACAGTAAACGGTTCTGGATGAACGGAGAATACGGCGCGCAGCTCTTTAAAAGGCCCGCTTTCTTCAAACTTACTGGTTCCTTTGTAAGCATGATACTGCCAGTCTGATTGCGCGATACCAAGGTCCAATTCACCAGCACGAATAGTGTTGATGTTATAAATCGACCCCCCAGTACTTTCTACCGAACAACGGATACCGTGATCTTCTCGCGATTTGTTAACCAAGCGACAAATAGCGCCACCAGTCGGATAATAAACCCCTGTTACGCCACCGGTACCAATCGTGACAAACGTTTCCTCCGCAGACGCAGAAAAGCCTGTTGTGAGTGCAGCCAAAGAAGCCGCAAGTGCGATTTGCTTAAACTTAAACATTGAACATCCCTTTTACTTGTGTTGATGACCGTTTAAGTATAGCAATCGTTAACAATTTGATAACGTTTAAGTTCTCATCCTTGGAGGTTGATTTATAGATATATACTTTTTTATCAACTTAACCTACTGATAAATAGCATTTAGACTTGAATCCCATAAAAAAAGCGTTGTATAAACAACGCTTTGTAGTTAGTGAAACGGATGGTTACACCGTTGGGACTGATGCTCGCCACGCTTGGTTCTGGCTATCTGAGATAGATCGGAACAAGTCACGTAGCTCTTTCAATAAGCCTTCTTGGAAACCAATGTTTTCATCGGCTTTCTGTTTGGCTGCTTGTGCGCGAGTCGCTTGTACTTCATCATCTTTGCTGCGCGCTTGCGCTTTGGTTTGCTCTACATTCGATGCTGAGTTTGCCATCTGGCCCAAAGCTTGAAGAATAGCGTTCTTCGCTTGGTTTGAGCTCATCAACTTATCGAACTTACGGCCACCACTTGTCAGCTGCGCTGTCGTGTCTGCGATATTGTCTTTCGCTAGTGAGTGCGCACGCTTAACCTGATCTTGCTGCGTTTTAGACAAGCTATTGTTATTTAATAACTCTTCTGCTTGATCGAAGCCAGCTTTTTGCGTTTTAAGTACATTATTGCTCGCCATTTCATTCTTGATTTCTTTCCCTGCTTTGAAAGAACCAAGGGCACCAATAATTGCGGTAGCACCCGCTAGTACACCCGAAACGACTGCCATCGCGATCATCGCGCTTGCCGAGTTGTTGAGTTCTGCCGCTTGGCTTTCTAAACTCGCGACGTTTGCTTCAACAGCAATTTCACGTTGTAGCACTTGCTGCTCACGGCTCAGCTTTGATACTTGATACAACAATGTTAATAGCGTCAACGATTGTGATACCGCATCTGATGGTGACTTGATCACCTCCTCACCGTTAAGTGCTTTCATCGTTGTGCTCATTAATGAGCTCACCGTCGGCGCAAGAGCGCTCATTAGGTTTGCAACAACTTGAGCTTGGTTACTCACTGTGGGAGCTTTAGGTGTCTCTAACTGGTAGCGTGCTGCACCAGAAACACCTGACTCACTTTGGCTTTTAACAGCGCCCGCTTCAAGCTTTGTTTCCGGTGCTTTTTCTGCTTTGTTGGTTTTAATGGTATCGCCTAAACCGTATAGTTCACCACGACCCGTTCCGCCTACTTTATCTAGCATAATAAACTCCTTATACCGTTGCAGGACGGCTTAACACCGTTTGCATAGTTTCACTTTTCGCTTGAATCATTTGCATGATGAGGCTCATCAGCTCTTGGAAGTCTTCCATCAACTTACCAATCTCTTCTTTGAGCTTATCAATGACAGCCTGGCTTAACGTCATTTTGGCTCGAAGGTCTGTGATATCAGCCTGAATCTCTGTTACGTGAGCATTGTTAGCAGCATGGACACTGTCCGTTGCGCCTTTACCCACATTGACGGCAAGATCGACGGTTTCTGCGCCATAACGAATCGCTTTCGCTGTTGTTGTCGCAGCTTTTGTGCCCATATCCGCCACTTTCGCCATGTTTGCAGCGGCTTTCGTAGCGATTTCCGTGACCTTTTGAGCTACCTTACCAGCACCTTTTGCTGCAAGTTTCGCGATACCGCCAGCTGCTGCACCACCAAACGTCACAACAGCTCCAATAACCGCGACGGCGATTTCTAATGCCATTACGACTTTGTTTAGCACATCGACATTTACGCCCGCTTCTTTTAGCGCATCTTGAACGGCTGGCTCTTGCAACGCCATGCTCACTGCTCCCATGACGCCACCAGCGATCATAAGTGCACCGGCTGCTGCACCAACACCCGTTGCCACCATTACGGCACCAACAACAATAGAAACCACCGCACTGATCCAACCAAAGATCTTCGCTGCTAAGCCTGATTTTTGGGCTTCTTTTGCAGCGGCTTCCGATTCTTTGATTTTGTCTTGGTTTTCCACCATCTCTTTTTCGTGCTTAGCTTTTGCGACCTTCACTTCCTGAATTTTCAGCTCGTTTTGAGCACTTTTCAGTTTATCCGTGATAGCAGCAAGCTCTACTTCAAAATCATCAGCAGATCCTGCGATGATTTTGACGGCAATCGAACCTGTTTGGTCTGCAACTGCATGGAGAGATTTTGCAATGGTATCGACGATCTTTTGCAGCTGTGCCATGGCTTTTAGCGTCAAATCATTCACTTTGTCACTAACAGCTGCGTTAGGTGCATCTAACTGAACTTTTACTTTTCCGGTGTTCAGTACATCTGCATCTTTACTCTTCACGTTTTCTACCGTCACAGAAGGCGTCGCTGTAGACGCCGTTTTCTGCACGTTATCTAACGTGGCTTGGCCAGATTCAGGGCTATAAACCTGTGTCTGGATGCGGTCAAGTGCAATAGAACTCATAGTCTAATTACTCCTTTTTATTTCTCACCGCTTCTAACATGATGCCTGCACGCTCATGCAAATCTGCATATTGTGATTTTCCGGCAGACATCTCCTTCGCGCTGTAAAACCCACTCTCTGCTTCTGTCAGTTGTTCCAGTTTAAGGTGACATTCAGCAGAGTGAAAAGGTGGGCGTGGATCATTTACGTCCACTAGCGCTGCGTAGCTGTAGGCGTCTATTGCCTGCAGATACTCACCCAACTCCTGACGAGCCGCGCCAAGGCCAATGAAAAATCGCGCCTGATAATGATCAAGCATGCTGAGTAATTGAAATACTTTCGCTGCTTGCTCAATCTTTCCCGATTGGAAAAAGTTGTAACCTACGGCATAAATGTGTTCGATGGTGTCCTGAGACACATCGTGCAACATTTTTAGCGTGCCTCCCTCTTCCAAAAAAGACAGCAGTTCTTCTGCTTGCATTTGAGATGGATCGGTCGCGTTTGTTTTAGTCATGGTTGGTTATCCTTAAATGGCTCGTAGGATTTCTTGTAAAATACTGTGGTACTTCTGAACAAACTTGTTCATCGCTTCAACGGTCGAGTTGTATTGAGAACTGGTGTCGTTCAGCTCAGTGGTTTTGATTTGCACTTCATCGTTAAGCAACTTGGATTTAGCACTGACAGAACTAGAAAAATTAGACAGCTTTTTCGACTTCTCTTCGTCTTGGTACGAAGCACCATCACCGATAGTAATACCTTGTGTTTGAAGGAAGTCTCGATGGTTTGTTATCTTATTATCCGTCAAATACTTGTACTCAGGTGAAGCTTCAAAATCCGTTTGATTGCTGTAGTTAAAGTCACTCGCTTTGAAGTTACTTTCTGGATATCCCGGTTTATAAACCCCATCAACACTTTGCGTAGAGTGAATTTTTGATTGCACAACACCAAAAACTTTAAGCTGTATTGTGAGATCCTCTAATGCCTCTTTCTGGTCATTACGTTTCTCTAAACGGTTAACACGACGCTCATTTAGTGCAAGCAGCACTTGCTCATCAAAACGGTCTCCAATGCTGGACTCAACAACGGCCAACAAATCACGAGCCGTTAGAGAGTGCTCTGCTCTCACCTCGCGATCCGCTTTCTCTTTATCGGTGATATTGAGTAGACGCTCTTTCAATGCCCCTAAGTTTTTGCGCAATGCCTCGTATCGCTCAGTAAATGAAGCCCCGGTAGATTCACCTTTTACTATTTTTTCAAACTGTAATCGGATATCTCGTTCGGTGTTTTCTTTGATCAAATTAACTTGAGCTGCCGTTATTTGTGTCTTTTGGACATCGGCTATCGCGCTGTCCTGGTAAAAGTCATCGATTTCTATATTTGTTAAACTCACCGCGAAGTTGGCGAACAGACTAGAAAGGGTCAAAGGCTCAGTTCCACCAATGACAGTATTAAGTGTTGCTTTTAGATTGTTCGTTCCACTCGCCTCACCATAAGCTGCGCTATATTGGCCTTTCACTTGAGCGGCCATTTCATCTAACGCTTCTTTAAGCTGCTGTTTAGAAATACCAGGAGTCCAGGTAATTCTGCTAGCTAGCGCACTTGCGTCATCGGTGCTTAAAGTAATACCAATGCCTTGAAAACTACTTTTTAATTGAGCTGAGACTTGAAGGGCGAAACTCTCTTTAGTCAACAGAAAGTCCGAGCTCTTCAGTTGCGCGAGATTAACGGAACCTAAGCTACTAAAGGCATTGCGAAGAAAAGAAATAGAAGCATCTCTCACTTCACGGGAGCCCATTTGATTAGCAAGCTCTGCAACAAAAAGAGAAATTTCTTTGGTGGCATTAGCCAGTTCTGTCTCGGAGAGGTTGGCGATCTGCTCCGCTTGGTTACTCTGGGTGCCCAGATTAAATTGACTAACAAACTCAGTAGATAACGAGCTATCTACGTTTTCCGTCAGTAGCTTACTAAACCAAGCCTGAAACTGATTTGATAGCGTTTGGTTTGTTTGAGCATTAAACTCGGCTGCGGTTAATTCGCCCTCTGAGTTAGCACTTTGTAGCGACTTTATCCAAACAGATGCGGTGTCGGTCAATGATATACCAGCAAACGCGTTATTTTTCGCTTTTAGGTTTTCAAGCGTATCAACATAAAGCGCGATGCTTTGTGATTCCGTTTGTCCCGAGATAGTTGGCAATGAAGAGATTATCGAGGCAAGTTGCTGAGTCTCTGCTTCACCCAGTACAGGGGTAAATGCCTCTATCAAGTTTTGTTGGAAAGTGGGTAATGGTGCACTACTCGCAGCTGTGTCTGTTGCTCCTGTCGTAGAGCCAGTCGTTTTCATATTCGTCATTTCCAAACCTCTAAATCATCATGCCGCGCATCACTGTGGGACGCTTTCTGCGTTTACCTGACGTACCTTGTAGCTGAGTTTGTTGCTGCCGGCGGCGCTGGACTTCGTCTATTAGCTCTTGCTCTGCACGTTTCATGGTATCTACTGGCGCTTTTATGCCGCCAAGTAAAACATCCCCCGCAACAGGACCAACACCTAAGCCTTCCAATAGCTCGTTAAAAATATCGGTTCTGTCTTCAGCTTTTCTAATGGCAAGCTCAGCGTTCTCAATCGCATCGGTAAACGGTTGCTTCATCTTGATTCCTATCTTAAAGCGGGTCATCTCATCGGTGCTGTCAGTAACAGTCGTGAGTTTTTACTTTTTCAACTTTTTCAAAGGTCTATAATCTGCTAGGCGTAAACAGTACCAGTCTTCTAGCTCATCATGGCTTGCACCGCATGCTTTTAGATAGAACTGTGCCAATCGCTGGCTGCTCATGTTGCTACCACGTAACACATCGACGTTGCCGCGAATGACCCAATCGGAGGGATAAAGTTGAATGGCATGTTCAGCCAAGAGAAATAAGCCGGCAAAGGGGTTACTCAACCCCAATTTTGGACGAACGCGTTTCAGAAGAACGATGATGATTTCACCGTCCTCCACCCGAAAAACGAGCTCTAAGCCTTCAACTTCAATTCGATAACCAAGTTGAATTTCACTTTGTTGCCAAAAGTATGGCGTCACTTCGATCCCCGCTTGCGCCAGCGAGAGTATTAGTTTTGTTTTCATTACATCCCCACCCTTCCAAGTGGCTGAATATTGATTTGCTGGGTTAGTTCTTGAAATGACAAAACGGGCAGATCGTAGTATTCCGATTCAATAAGCTTTCGCACATATCGGCGTACATCCATAGACACAACTAGCACAGGTTTATTCGGCATGCGGCTTAAGTCACCAATGGTCTGTTTCACATCACTGACAAATTGTTGCGTTACTGACGGGTCTAACGCCAAGTAACTCCCTGCTGAGGTTTGACGAATACCGCTGCGTATTGTGTCTTCGAGATTTTGATCCAATAAGTAAGCGGGCAACATGTTTTGTCCGCTTGCGTATTTGTAGCAAATGTAACGTTTTAAGCTGGAACGAATGTACTCCGTCAGCTGTACAACATCTTTCTCTTTTTGGCCCCACTCAACCATCGCTTCCAAGATCACGCGAAGGTTTCGGATAGAAATGTCTTCAGAAACCAAGCGTTGCAAGATTTCCGTCATTTTTTGCAACGGAACAATACGCTGGGCCTCTTTGACTAGCTCCGAATAACTGCCTTCCATCTGCTCCAACAGATAACGCGTCTCCTGAATACCAATAAAGTCTTGTGCGTACTCCTTGAGAACATGAGACAAGTGGTACGTTAAAATCCTGTCGGGTGTGAGAAAACCGACATGACTGGCTACGAGTTTTTGCTCATAACTCTGTGCCACCCAAATGCTAGAAATACCGGGTAGAAAATCTTCATCTTGCTCATAAGGCACGCCTAATAAATCGATCTGTTCATTCCCTTCTGTCACCAAGAGTTGATCTTTAACAATTCGTCCTCGTGCAACCGGGACTTCTTGTAACTGAATTAAGTACTCGCCATTTTGCATCCCCTCGTTAAAGCGCAGGTGGATGCCTGGGAAAGGCACGCCTAGGTCGAGATATAGTGCGCGCCTCACCCTTGCTAGCTCTTCATTTAATGCGACCGCTTCCAAGCTTTCCTGAAGGCTCGCGTCAAGATCAATCAACAGCGGGACCGTCATGGCGAACTCTTCTTGCTCACCTAACTTACCTTTACTGTTTCTAGAAGGCGTAGGTTTGCTTGGCTTCGCTGCTGGCGAACCAGCCCCTTGCGAAACAAAGCTTGATAAGTCGGTGCTATCTGATTCCGCTTGTTTTTTCTGTTGATAGAAAAGGAAGAAACCACCACCACCAACCACGGCGGCCAAGACCAAAAAAGTGATTTTTGGAAACCCAGGGATGAGTGCGAACAGCACCAAAAGCACACCACCAATAAGAAGCGCACGTGGCTGAGCAATGACCTGCCCACCAATGTCCGACCCAAGATCAGAAGAATCTTCATGAGAAACACGCGTCACGATAATACCGGCGGTAATCGCGATAAAGAGTGCCGGGATCTGCGATACCAAACCATCGCCAACGGTCAAAATCGCAAACAACTCAAGTGCTTCAGAAGCACTCATGCCTTTTTGCGTTACCCCGATCGTGACGCCACCTAAGATGTTGACCACAATGATGACCAGACCCGCAATGGAGTCGCCTTTAACGAACTTCATCGCGCCATCCATCGAGCCATACATTTGGCTTTCTTTTTCAATCAGTGATCGTCGGTGCCTAGCTTCGTGTACGTCAATTACTCCGGCACGCATGTCACCGTCAATACTCATCTGCTTACCAGGCATCGCATCGAGTGAGAAGCGCGCACTAACTTCTGCTACCCTTTCTGAGCCTTTGGTGATCACCATAAACTGAACAATGGTAATGATCAGGAACACAACAATACCGACCACTAAGTTACCGCCCACAACGAAGTTACCGAATGTATAAACGATTTGACCAGCATCGCCTTGTAGCAAGATCAAGCGGGTTGTCGTGATAGATAAAGACAGACGAAACAATGTCGTGATCAATAGCACCGCAGGAAATGCAGAGAACTCAAGTGGCGTGGTGATGTAAATCGCTAACATAAGCAGCACCACCGCAATGCTCATGTTGGTGCCAATCAGCACATCCACCAGTGCGGTAGGAAGTGGCAATATCATCATAAAGACGATCGCGAGTAACATCACCGCAAGCATGATGTCTTTGCGTTGCCCTACTTTGTTTAGAATATCGATCAACTTATTCATGTGATTCACTATTTAAAGATTGCAGATAGCGTCGGTGCGCTTGGCGTGCCCCATCGACGTCATTTTGTTTCCAACGCGCTTGGCTTAAACAAAACCAGAGTCCTGCCGAGTCAGGATGAAGGTCGGATTTTAATAAGTGCTCACACACCTCAATCGCCCGGGTATATCGACCACTTTGTAAACACGCCACAGCAAGTGTTTGCATCGCCTCTTTGTGCTGCGGTTCTATTTCTAGAACCGCATCGAGAATAGAAATGGCATGCTCTGGCTTTTGGTATTGAACTTGTAGCGCAGCGTGAACAAGTAAGAGTTCAATGTCTTTGGATCTCAACATGTTGGTTAGACCTGGATAAGGAGATTGAGCGCCATAGTGAGGTAACGCTGATCAAGTTGTGTACTTTGTAGCGTTTCAGATGCTTTGATAAAAGAAGCGGAGCCTGGATCCTGTGCAAGAACTTGCAGCTGAGCTAACGTTTCATCAAATTGTTGACGGTATTTTTCTGGACGCAACAACTCTGAGTGCAGCAGCTTGGGCTTAGTTAACGCGATGAGATATTGGTCTGAAGGCCGGAGGTCATAGAGCTTCTCTAAATGTGTAGCGACCGCCTGACCATCAGGAAGCAATTGAAATCGCTCTGGGAAATCGGCCTTAACTTCACTATGAGTAACATGCGTAAAGGCTTCGATGCCTACGTTTAAAGTGCTGACTCGAGTCATGAGCCTGCCACATCGTTATGTAGACGAGCCAAAAGCGTAAACGCTTGCTCTAAGGTCGGAAGTGTTACTTCTTCTCCATTTAGCCTTGCTGAAAAAACCAGAGTTTGTTCATCTAACAAGCCGGTTTTAATTTCGAAAGGCCAGCCTTGATCGGCATGACACAAACACAGTGCACTTTGAATCATGTCACTGGTTTGATGCCAAGATAACGCTCGAGACAACATCAAGAATAACTGCTCACCCTGTCGCTCAATATGCAGCGTACCACTTTGCTCAAAATCCAGCTGCACCCGTCCAGCTGATGAGAAATCGACGGCATCGAGCCCCATTCCTCGGCAAAATTCATCGACGGATGCATCAATCCAACTCATCTTCCCACGCTTCCTCTTCTTCTATATCAATGGCTTCGTCTAGCGCCTTTTGTACCGCTTGGATTAAATTCTGTCGTTGTTCTTCATCGGCGAATACGTCAATTGGGATTGCGCGAACTAACTTATGGAACTCTCGAAAAAAATCGATTTTTTGTTCTACCGCCGTCAATTCCATTGCGTTGGCGACTTTCCATATCTCATCACTGCTTACCCATCGCTGCTCTACCAACGCAATCACATCAGCCATCAAATTAGAAACTTGATAAGCCATAATTCGTCCTTTCCGGTTTAAACATTTGGAACAGCTGACTCACACGATCTTGCAACGTATTTAGAGTTTTGAGTTTTTGCATATCGGACATCAACCACTGCAACTTAACCGAGTCGATACTGCTACCTTGAACACTAAGATCTGCACTCATGCCTTGCAGCATAAAGTCAACAGCGGTCGATACCTCCTGCTCACCAAAGCGCGCTACTACATCTTGATAAGCCGCGCCGAGCCCTTGATAACTATGAACGGTATCGCGGTAGAAGCCGCGCAGCTGATGCAAAGAGCTAAACTCTTGCTCTTGGCTGTATTCATCAGCAAAATTTGAGACACGGATTTCCGTATCAATTTGAGACCATGTATCTGGGTTTTGCTCGATTCTTAGAAGTGCTTGGTCAATCAGCGCTAGTAGGTGTTTACTTTCTGGACTCGCACTCAAAAACTTTTTAACGGCTTTTAGGGCTAGGTATTGATGGCTTTTCTCCTCGGAAAACCCATTCAAGTAGGCTTGTAATTGCGCGATGGTCGAGATATTTCCTCCCGCCATTTTTGTAGCCAAATCTTTGATCTTTTGATTCTTTTCAAGATCAGGGACTTTTCTTAAATAGTCCGAAACGAGTTCATGTGCTTCATTAACTCGAACACCACTGTCTTTCACTTTGCGCTTAGTCAGATCTTTCTCTGCTTTTTCGGAACCGAGTGAAGTGAGTTCTTCCATCGCATCAAAAAGTGATTGTGTGGCATTGTGAACACGGACGGTTTCACCGCGATAATTGCCTTTTTGTGAAACGTCGGGACGAGACGATTCCAACCCGCTTTGGATAGACGCATCAAACTTTGGATTTGTTGCGATATGATTGTTGATAATACTCATTCACTTGCACTCCTTCCGCACAATACAGGCGAATTATAGGAAGTGCGCTTTTTTGAAGCTGTCAAAATCAGACGTGTTTTTTTAGTGCGCTTTCAGTTTTCTAAAAACTCCCGACTGATATTCACTATAAATTGATTCTTATACTTTCTATTCTCTCAGCATCAATCATTGCGCATATTTTTACCTTGAACGATTTCTCATACATCACTGATATCCAACAATCTGCGATTAAACACACGCGTTTGATCCAAATTCGCGGGCGCGTTACACAAGTCACCGGCACCATTATCAAAGCTGTCGTCCCTGGCGTTCGTGTAGGTGAACTGTGTGAGTTGCGTAATCCCGATCAAACTCTGTCTTTGTTAGCGGAAGTGGTTGGCTTCCAGCAGCATCACGCTTTGCTCACCCCGTTAGGAAATATGTTTGGGATTTCCTCAAATACAGAAGTAAGCCCAATGGGCAAAATGCACGAAGTGGGTGTTGGCGACCACCTGTTAGGTACAACGCTTGACGGGCTTGGGCGTCCTTTCGATGGTACGCAGAGTCAGGAACCAAGTGCTTGGTATCCTGTTTATCGCGATGCGCCACCACCAATGCAACGTAAACTGATTGAAAAGCCAATCTCTCTTGGCGTTCGATCCATTGATGGGCTACTGACCTGTGGTGAAGGTCAGCGCATGGGTATTTTTGCAGCGGCTGGCGGGGGTAAAAGTACCCTACTGGCAAAACTGATTCGCTCCGCAGAAGTTGACGTGACCGTTCTCGCCTTAATTGGTGAACGCGGACGCGAAGTGCGCGAGTTTATTGAGCATGACCTAGGCGAAGAAGGAATGGCCAAATCGGTTTTAGTGGTCGCTACCTCTGATCGCCCAGCAATGGAGCGCGCCAAAGCCGCCTTTGTTGCCACTTCTATCGCAGAATATTTTCGTGACCAAGGTAAACGCGTGCTACTGCTGATGGATTCGGTGACGCGTTTCGCCCGCGCACAGAGGGAGATTGGACTAGCCGCAGGCGAGCCACCAACACGACGTGGCTATCCGCCTTCCGTTTTTGCCGCTTTGCCAAAGCTGATGGAACGAGCTGGACAATCAGACAAAGGATCAATTACAGCACTGTACACCGTGTTGGTGGAAGGTGACGACATGACAGAGCCTGTCGCGGATGAAACTCGCTCCATTTTAGATGGGCACATCATTCTCTCGCGTAAACTTGCCGCAATGAACCATTACCCTGCGATTGATGTACTTCGGTCAGCAAGCCGAGTGATGAATCAAATCGTTGAATCCGATCATCAGGCGTCTGCTGCTCATATTCGCGAAATGTTAGCTAAGTATGAAGAAGTTGAACTGCTAATAAAAATTGGCGAATACCAACATGGCGCAGATAGCCGAGCGGATTTGGCCATTGCACAAAGTGATGATATACGCGCCTTTTTACGCCAAGGCACTCATGAACCAAGCGATCTTGATGGCACTATCGCTCAACTTAAAGGGATGGCGAAACAATGATAGAACGCTTATTAGAAATCAAAAAAATTCGCGCTGACCGTGCGGATAAAGCCGTCAAGCGTCAAGAATACCGAGTGTCAAACGCCGCAGCACAGGTTCAAAAGGCCGAACGTTCTGTCGCGGACTATCACGTTTGGCGCCAGGAAGAAGAAGAGCGACGTTTTGCTAAAGCAAAACAACAAACGCTCGTTCTCAAAGAGCTAGAAACATTAAGACAAGAAATCGCGTTGTTAAGAGAGAGAGAAGCCGAACTTAAACAACGTGTGGCCGAGTCAAAAAAAGCGCTTGAAATCGAACGCTCGGCACTTAAAGAAAAGCAAAAAGAGGCGCGACAAGCCCATAAAACCAAAGAAAAATTCGTTCAGTTGCAGCAACAAGAAGTCGCGGAAAAATCGCGAGAAAGGCAATACCAAGAAGAACTCGAACAGGAAGAGTTTCGCACTGTCGACATTATCTAAAGGTTCACTATGCGCATTACCCCAACAACTGAAACATCGAATACGCTGCACAAATCAACGCCGGAACAAGCGCCTCTCGAGAAGGAGGCCGAGCTTCAATCACAATTCGAGCATGCAATGACGAAGAAGCCTAGCAAGGGAAAGGAGTCTATCGTTGGGAATCCCCAAAAAAATCATACTGGCGAAGAAGACATACCGCTAAGGCATAAGACATCTCAAGGTCTAGATAAGAAACTTAACCTATCGAACCAAGAAGCCAACGCTGACAAAAACATCTCCACTTTAAAAGGTCAAAGTGACGTCGTCAGTAAGAGAGATATAGAGAAATCGCAAGACGACGCAGCAAATAGCGAAGAAATAATTAGCAAAAACAATAAATTGCTTAAACATGATGGAAAAAGCGATGGCGACACAGTTCTAAGCTCCCCTTCTACCGAGCGTGTTGATCCTCACTTTCAAGCTCATTTGAAAGATGATAAACCGACGCCGATGGATAAACATACCTCGCCGGAGTATCTCTCTACGCTTGAATCTGGCTTGCTCCCCCAAAATGCGACAGCGACAGAGCTCGCTCAAGATGGGATTAACATTGTTGGCTTAACGAAAAGGCAAACTGAAAAAACGCACAATAAGCGTGCAACTCCGCCGCTACAGAATACAGGCAAACGATCAGACCAAACTGGTGGCCTGCCTGAAACCAAGCCTCTTGAAAAAATCGTGACGAAAAGCGCACTAGTCGCCGTTAAAACGGATGAAGAAAAAGTGCCTTCTCAACCCCTTGCAAGTGCGGTAACACAAGGCGATGTCATCCTAAAAAGTGTTGCTTCGCAGGCTCAACCAAGCCCAACGCGAGACGTAAACCAATTACTCCAGCAATTGGTGGATAAAATCTATGTTGCTCTGCCAACCGCATCGGACAACAAAGAGGTTCGGCTGTTTCTAAGTGAAGGACAATTAAAAGGTGGCGAAATCCACATCAAGTTGGACGCTCAAGGGTATAGCGTGACGATTCGACAAGAGCATGCCCTTTCCATTATTAGCCAGCAAGCTAGACAAGATCTTGCTGAACGGCTAAACCGATTCGGTGGTGAGCAGCCACTTCGCTTAGCGATCAGCGAACAAACTCAACAGCTCGATCAACAACAACATGAACAACAACACTCACGCCAACAACGCAGCGTGTATGAAGAATGGCAAGCGGAGAATGACCTATGACACCGTTAATAATACCCAAAGTGGATGCAGAAAGTATCGCGCTCAGCAATCAACTTTGTGCAAAACAGTGCCACTTCCAAGGGACTGATGGTCAGAGCGTATCGATTACTGTTGCTCAAATCCCTTCATTTGAAGGGTTCCGTTTAACCACGTTGATTGGAGGGCAAACCCTACAAGTAGACTTTTCTCGTGCGCAGCTCCAACATTGGCTGAAATCGACCTTAAATGCTACTGCGTTTGAGTCCCTACCTAACTCCCTCCAGTTAGCACTTTTGAGCTCACAGATAGAACCGCATAGTGAGGCAATCAAAGCGCTATTTGGTCAGTTACCCATTCTTAGTCAACTACAGCCGTTAGAGGCGAGCCAGGCCCAAGAGCATACTTTAATGTTAACCCTCAATAAGCCTAACGGCTCTCTTTGTTTGTGGGTTAGCGAAGGATCAGACGTGTTGTTGGATGCGCTACCAAACAGCGCTGCTCTACAAGCTCGACACCTCGCTTTACCTGTGTGGTTAAGTCTTGGAAGGACCCATTTGACGTTAAGCGAATTTAATTCGCTCGAGCTGGGAGATGTCATCTTTTTTGACGATGGTTACATCGCCAAGCAACAAGCCATTTTTCAAGTATCTAACCAGAATCTCTGGCGCTGCCAACTGGATGACCAAACTCTTCACATTATGGAAAAAGAAACCAATATGAATGACGTAAACACTTCAGAAATGTTAACCGACCACCAGCAACTGCCTGTGGAACTCACGTTTGATATCGGCCATCAAACCATCACGCTAGAGCAGCTTAACCAGCTTCAGCCAGGGTACGTATTCGAGCTAAACCAGCCTGTATCTAAGCCGGTAACATTGCGTGCCAACGGCAAAATCATTGGTGAGTGTGAACTGGTTAATGTTAACGAACATTTAGGTGTGCGCGTACTGGAGCTGTTCGGTGGCACGCAGGAGCCAGCATGATCCAGTTACCCGACGAGCTCAATCTCATTGTCAGCTTAGCACTGCTGGCACTGATCCCATTTATCGCCATGATGGCGACGTCGTTTGTGAAACTGGCCGTTGTATTCTCACTGCTGCGTAACGCTCTCGGTGTACAGCAAATTCCGCCGAATATGGCGCTTTACGGATTGGCCATCATTCTGTCAATTTTCATCATGGCTCCCGTCGGGTTTGAAACCTACGACTACGTAAAGCAGCATGATATCTCCCTTGAAGATTCTGCAAGTGTAGAAGGCCTCATTGAAAGCGGTTTACAGCCTTATCGAGAATTTTTGAAAAAGCATATTCGGGAAACCGAAGCCATATTCTTCACTGATGCTGCACGCACAT
This sequence comes from Vibrio sp. 1874, assembly GCF_033344395.1. NCBI lineage: Bacteria > Pseudomonadati > Pseudomonadota > Gammaproteobacteria > Vibrionales > Vibrionaceae > Vibrio > Vibrio sp. 1874. Next base: position 94,687 of record NZ_JAWPOR010000010.1, on the reverse strand, counting down.
TGTGGCCACAGAAGTACGTAGACCGTTTAGAGTCGGACAGTTTATTGCTCTTACTGCCCGCATTTACCGTCAGCGAGCTTACTCGCGCTTTTGAAATTGGCTTTCTGTTGTACTTACCGTTCATCGCTATTGACCTAATTGTGTCGAATATCCTACTCGCAATGGGGATGATGATGGTATCGCCAATGACGATTTCCCTCCCCTTCAAATTGTTGCTTTTTGTCTTGCTTGACGGCTGGACAAAGCTCACCCACGGCTTAGTGTTGAGTTACGGTTAATCACGGAGAAAGTATGCATTCTGCTGAAATCATTCATTTCACGACTCAAGCATTAACCCTAGTGTTGTACTTGTCATTACCGCCGATTTTAGTCGCAGCATTGGTTGGTACATTGGTGTCGCTTATTCAGGCGTTAACTCAGGTCCAAGAACAAACGTTAGGCTTTGTGGTCAAGCTTATCGCGGTCATTATTACACTGTTCGTCACAACGCAATGGCTAGGGGCAGAGCTCCACGCCTTCGCCTCGCTTGCTATGGATAAAATTCCTCAAATACGATGAGTTATCACGACTTACACCAGGTTTTATTTTTGTACAGTCTGACGTTACCTCGGTTAATGGCATGCTTCATCTTTTTGCCTATTTTGAGCAAGCAAATTCTAGGCGGCACCATGGTGAGAAATGGTGTGCTTTGCTCACTCGCGCTGTTTATATTTCCGATGATTAATCAGCAAAGCTTGCCCGCAGAAACCGACGGCATTTGGCTGATAGTGATTTTGGGTAAGGAGGTATTAATTGGGCTATTGATAGGGTTTGTTGCTGCTATCCCCTTTTGGGCGATAGAAGCGGCCGGTTTTCTGGTCGACAACCAACGTGGTGCTGCCATGGCAAGTATGTTTAACCCAACGCTAGGCTCACAATCCACACCAACAGCCGTGTTGCTGACCCAAACGTTGATTACCCTGTTCTTCTCTGGCGGGGGCTTTGTCACTTTTATCTATGCGTTATTCAAAAGCTATACATCTTGGCCGATCGTGGACTTTTTCCCAACCGTTAGCGACGCATGGGTTAGCTTCTTCTACGCGCAATTTGAACAGCTTATGTGGCTTGGTGTGTTGATGTCCGCTCCACTAGTGTTGGCAATGTTTCTTGCTGAGTTTGGTCTGGCGCTTATCAGTCGTTTTGCACCGCAATTGAATGTTTTTTTCCTTGCCATGCCAATAAAAAGTGCCATCGCGAGTGTTTTACTGATCGTGTATCTCGGAATAATGATGGATCACTTTGAAGTACAGTTTTACGGCATTACCCGATTCGCAGAACAACTCAATACCATTTGGCAATAACGCTTAGGATTCTTTATGAGTGCAGAAAAAACTGAGCAACCCACCGCAAAAAAGTTACGCGATGCTCGACAGAAAGGTCAGGTTGCCAAAAGCCAAGAAATCGTATCGTCTGCATTAATTTTGGCGCTCATAATTGTACTGTTTGCGTTCGCCGATTATTACATGTCGCACATCTCAGCGCTTATTCTCCTACCAAGTAAGCTTGCTTATCAGGGTTTCCAAGATGCGCTAGTCGATGTCGCTATCGCCATCGCAAAAGAAATTGCCTATCTACTCGCTCCGATTATTCTGGTTGCTGCACTCGTCGCCATCTTTTCCAATATGGGGCAGTTCGGGTTCCTATTTAGTGGTGAATCCGTTAAACCCGACATCAAAAAGATCAATCCCGTCGAAGGGGCCAAACGCATTTTTTCCCTCAAGAGTGTGATTGAGTTTATCAAGTCGATCCTTAAAGTCTCTCTTCTTTCCTGCATTATCTGGGTGACATTACGCGGTAACATCAACGCTTTAATGCAAATTCCAACTTGTGGGCTAGAATGTGTCCCGACCATTACTGGCGTCATGATTAAACAATTAATGATTATCTCTTCGGTAGGCTTCATCGTCATCGCTGCCGCAGATTTTGCGTACCAGAAGTTTGATCACACGAAAAAGCTCAAAATGAGCAAGGACGAAGTGAAGCGCGAATACAAAGAGATGGAAGGCAGTCCAGAAATAAAAAGCAAACGTCGTCAGTTACACCAAGAGCTACAAGCCTCTAATCAACGTGAAAACGTTAAACGTTCTAATGTATTAGTTACAAACCCAACACATATCGCGGTTGGCCTTTATTACAAGAAAGGCGAAACGCCCCTGCCCGTCATCACTTTGATGGAAACCGATGCGGTAGCCAAACGTATGGTCGCAATCGCTAAAGAGGAAGGCGTGCCTGTGATGCAAAAAGTCCCTCTTGCTCGTGCACTATACGCCGACGGTAACGTCGACCAGTACATCCCAAGCGATCTTATTGAGGCAACTGCGGAAGTGCTTCGTTGGTTGGCTTCGTTAGAGTCCGAGGCGGACTAACAAACCACATCCCATTCAAGATCTGGGCTTACAACTGCCCAGCTTTCAACCTCGATACTTTCAACGCTATAATGCGGTATCCTTTAACTGTATGTTGTTTTTATGAAATCTAGCTTAAGCATTCGCTCCTACACGAAACGTATGAGCCGACATACTCATAGTGATTATCATCAACTGGTGCTTCCTCTCCAGGGCAACATACATATTGATATGGATAGCTATGTCGGAAAGGTGGCGGTTGGCGACTGCATAGTCATCCCCAAAAGTTGTGCTCACGGGTTTAATGCCGAAGAGTCATCACGCTTTATTGTTGCGGATATGACCACTTTGCCCACTCATTTGATGGATAATAGTGTGGCTGTGTTTTCGATTAGCCCGCCTCTACTGAGCTTTATCCAGTTTGTCGAAAAGCAACTTGAGTATCAGGTTAATGATGAAATTGAAAACTCAATGGTTGCAACCTTCTATCTGTTGCTGGAGCAGCAAAAGCGGTCTCGCTCCGTGGATTTGCGTATTCGAGATGTACAGGTTGTGATCGCGGAGCAGCTTGATCAGCCACTCACCATTGCCTCATTAGCGAATGCCGCTTGCTTGAGTCCGACGCAGTTTAAAAAGCTTTTTAAAGAGCAGCTAAAAGTGAGCGTCCATAAGTACATTACACTACAACGTATGGAAAAAGCCAAAGCACTACTGACTCATACAGACCTTCCAGTTCAGTTGATAGCTGAACGAGTTGGTTATAGTGACCTTTCCGCGTTTAGTCGACGGTTTTCAATGCATTTTGGTATGTCTCCTAGAGAGTTTTCCCGATAGTCACTAAAATAGTCTTCTGGAACAAGTATTCCGTCTTTTCAGCACAAAAATCTCTATCGCTTTCTTTTATTCTTTCTACCCTAAAACAGCCATTCACTAGGTAGAAATTACAGTGTTAAAAAAACATTTCACCGACTATCAATTAGGAACTTTATCCATACTTTTTGCTTCAACCCTGTGGGGAACGACGGGCACCGCTGCCAGCTTGGCACCGGATGTCAGTGCTCTCGCCATTGGCGCATTTTCTATGGGTATTGGTGGGTTTATGCAAGCATGTCTATCTGCGAAGTCACTGAAGAGAGATTTTCGAAAAGTCGTACATAAGAAGAAAACGTTACTGATTAGTATTATCGCCTTAGCCACCTACCCACTGGCTTTTTATTCATCAATGCGATTCGCTGGTGTGGCTATTGGTACGGTTATTTCTATCTCCACTGCTCCTTTCTTTTCTGCTTTGTTAGAGTGTCTCTTTAGCCGAAATCAGACCATAACCAAGCGCTGGATGATGAGTTTCGCAATCGGGGTCATTGGCATTACCTTGTTGCTGGCTTCTGAGTCATCCGCAAATAGCTTATTTGATCAGGATATGAAGCATTGGGGTGTATTACTTGGCCTATTGGCAGGTTTGACGTACGCCATTTACTCATGGGGAGTAAAGGCTATGATTGACCACGGCATTGAATCGCAAACGGCCATGGGAAGTGTTTTTGGTATTGGTGGAGTTTTGCTTCTACCAACACTTTTCATCACGGGTGATAATCTATTTGCATCGTCAACTAATACGACGGTCATGCTCTACATGGCCTTGATTCCAATGGGGTTAGGTTACGTCGCTTTTGGGTTTGGGCTACGGTTTGTTACAGCCAGTGGAGCTAGCATACTCACGCTATTTGAACCTGTTATCGCAGCAGCACTAGCAGTTGCGATTGTTGGGGAAGAAATTTCTTTCATTGGTTGGGTTGGTATAACGTTGACACTTGTGTGTTTGTTTCTTCAGTCGAAAAGTTAAATTAAACCGATATTAGCCAGCCCCAAAAAGGAACGCTGACGGTAGATAAAGTAAGGAGCAGCACCTACTCCCTACTTTACCATTTGAAATTACACCCAGCCTTCTGCCAAGTACATCAATCGCAATTGACTTGGTGAGCCTAGTTTTTCTAGCGCATCTAATTGGACGTCACTCAGGTTTGGGCATTTATCAAGATAAACTCGTCCGTTTGCTGCATCTAGGGGGAGCTTGTAGGTGAGCTTTTCGTTTATTTTACTTGCTTCCCCTTTATCAATCGCTCGAACAGCTGGCATGAGCCAATCCCAATCTTCTCCTAACAGTTTTTTAAACGCCCCGTTAGCAATAGACTCGGTTTTACTTGGTGCATCCTCTGGGCTTAGCTTCAAGATAGAGTCTACGTCAGAAACCAAGTGCTCACTTGGCTCTGAACCCAACATCTTTTTCAGTGTTAATCGAGCGGTTTCCATCTCTTGTGCCTCTTTAGGCGCTTGAGGAGAAGTCATTGCAGTATTCTCCTTAGGACCAAGGTACGCCATTAATGCGCGGACAGAAGCCGGATCTTGCATACTGAAGGTAAAGTCTCCTTTGGCATTGGAAACTTCAAGTCTAGGTAAAACACCAGACATTTCACCTTGCATAAGTTGCTTTTTTACTTCCGTATTTAACCCGTATGCCCCAGCTTGGTTCGCCACAAAACCACCGCCGCTCATGATAGCAGTCGTTGCCGCAGAACCGATTGCCTCTTTTGCTATCGGTGTGACGCCCACCGTTGCTACAGAGCTAACACCGAACGTGCCCAGGCTCCCCGTCGCCATACCTAACGTAGCTCCAATGCCACCTTCAGCCGACAGTATCGCATGACCTTGAGCCAAGGTTTGCTGCATCGGCATAGAAAGACGTTGATCTCGCCCTGGCAGCTGTGAAATTTGTTCTAACTGATGATGGTAAGCCTCAGCATCACCATTTACGGCCGCTTTGTGCAACTCTCGACCTGTAGAAATCAATAAGCCAACGCCAGGTAATGCCAAGTTAATAACGGCGTTCACACCAGAACCTTTTAGCTTTTCTTTGCCCATCTGTAACAGTTCAGCAGCGAAGCCATCCATTTTTCCTGGATACTGGGCTTCTAAACTCACCTGCATACGCGGATCTTTGCTGATCGCATCAAACGTATTTTTAAGCTGCTGGTACGTATCGCTGCTCACTTTTATTTCATCCAATAGGCTGACAACTTCTAAGATTTTACGCTCAGTAAGTGGCTCACCGCGATAGCCTGAAGGACTCACTAGGGAGTAAGCCAACAGCGCAACCTCAGGTTTTTCTTGCTTAAGTAGCGCTTGTTTTAAATCAAGGTGAGTTTTGATGTTTTCTTGGAAAAACTTAGTGTATTTGCTTCTCAATACGCCTTCGTGAATAGAAGCAAACTTGTGACCTTTGTGGAATGTGGAAGGCTCTTTTACTTCACCTCTTTTGCTGATCACTCGGTCATCTTTTTGCGCAGCAACTGCACGAAACTGTTCTAGATCAGGTACTGGGCTTGGGCTGATTTTTTGTGTTGTATTAACCATTTTTCTCTCCTACACACGAAGTGATTGAACATGAGCTTGTTCATGATTAGAGGTGGTTGGAATCGCTTGATCCAACATTGCGAAACGCGCTTGCCACAGCTCGGCCTGTTCAATAACTTCGTGAAACCAAGCGGTAAGGTTCGTCGTATTTAGATGCTCAACGGGTTTACGTCCTGCTAAGACAAGCTGGCGACCATTTGGAGCTAAAGCAAGTGCGAGGCTGCCACTACCAATTCCTTGATAGTTAGCATGAGCAAGAAGCTCTAAACCTTTTAGTCGTTGTTCACCGGATTTTTCTAACCCTCCGAACGTTACAGACAACATCAAGTCATCCGTATCTGTCGCGATGAAATACAACATGTAGCGATCATCGACCAGTAGCTGACAACGTTCATTTTCTTCAAAATTCAGTTCGGGCAACTCATTGAGTTGGCAAAACTCCAAGAGCAGTTGTTGAATCGTGTTCATAACTTTTTCCTTTTGTTTCAATAACTCTATTGAACAACGATTGCAGATTGAACGATGTCGGTAATGGCTTTATTTTTGTCACTTTTTCGCCTGCATTGTGAGGTTTTCCGCAGAAATCTCGCTCTAAAAACGAGTTTCCAGAGTAATAAAAAAGAGCAGCTCAGGGCTGCTCTTTCAATAAAGGTTAGATGCTTAGCATGGTGTATTTGCTCACTTCTTTTGCAGAGTGACTAACCCAGTTTATGGCTATCAAAAATGACTTCTGTTGGCGGGAACATATTCGAAACAGGTGGTCGTTGTGCATCTCCAAACATTGGTGCACCGAATGCAGATGTCGCCCACGGGTCAACAATTTTCACATCCTTACTCCACGTTGATGGATCTTTTATGTCGCTCCCCTCTTGTCGACCAACCAGTACATAAAGGTGTGTACCTGAATGACCCTTTTTAAACGCAACCACTTCTACTTTGGGTTCACTTTCAGGTGTTCCTGACATGCCTTGAATCATCTCAGCGGCGGCAGCAAAGGCAAATGTAGTACAGCAGCCGGCTTTCGCGGTTTGTACTGCCTTAGCAATGTTCTGTAGAGTGCTTAATTGCGGTGCGGTTCCTCTTTGTGCTGCAGCTTGAACTCCGTTTGCGGACATCGTCGCTCTGTGATCTTGCATGATTCGCGCTTGATCCGCGTGAAGCTCTTTTAGTCGTGGCTTTCCTTTTGTTTCATAAAACTGTGACCCCTTAACACCGAACGTATTTAAGTCCGTACAGGCAAAATCACCAAGCTTTTGAAGGTTGGCTTTATGTTCGTTGATAAGCGCGACACTCGATGAGGCTTTATTGGTTTTGGAAGAAAAGGCTGCCGTTTGTGCAGTGGGCCAATTTGAGCTAGGGCCAGACGACAATCTCTCAAGATTTTTCAGGCTCCCAAGCGTTAACTTATTTTCACCGTTCAACACATTTTTCAGCATCAGCTTCGCAACATCTTTAGGAATACCTTGCTTAGTAAGCAGGTTCACTACAATATCTTTCGCTTTATTCTGGTGGCTAATACGCGCGCTGATACTTTTATTTTTTGGTGCGCCCTCTTTAACAAAAATATCTTTACCGTTGTGTGCTCGAACCTCTTTGTCGTCAGCTTGATTTTGTGTCGCCAAATGTGACGTTAACTGACTCAACGAGTGCATGTGCGATGTATTAATATTGACCATGTGTGATGCCTTAAACTTGAATAAATGCGTGTACGTCTGTTTGGCTAAAATCTACAACCGTGTTGTTTTGAAATAACTGTCCCCAAGTATCAACTAATTCGTTCAACTGAATGATTAAGTTAGCAATGTTGGTGAGTTCACTTCCAGTCGCGATAGCAACTTGAAGAACAACGTCTTTGCGTGTTGGATTCACACAAAACTGCACACCACCTGTTTCTCGATACAAAAAGTTGTATTCAAGTAAAACTTGAAGTTTATCTAGCGTAATATCATTACGTTCTATAAGCAGGTTTTTGGAAATCAATAACTCGCCTTTTTCCTCTACGAGCAGAACATCGACACTGTTGTTTTCAGCAAAATGCAGTGACCACATTTGATCGTCATACGCTGTCACGCGCTCAAGGTTCAGCACTTCTCCTAGCTCAGAGAGAAGCATATTAATCTTTCCTGTATCCATGTTGTGTCCTGTCTAATTTATTATAACTAAGTGACATCGATATATTTATTTCAGCGAAGCCACTTGGGTATAACGGCTCATTTAAATAAGCGAATAAGGATAAAAGAGATTTTATGGCGAGATAGAAACCGACACTTTATTTCAACGTCTCATTTTTATTGCTATTAGCCGTTTTATTGAGAAGAAAAATTAAGGTTAAGCTGGAAAGTAAATTACCACCTTCTAAAGAAGGTGGCTTTGTGTGAGCCCCCTAAAAGGGGGCCTTTGTTTAGTCCAGCACCAATTGCTGCTGCTCTACTCGCTCTTGCTTCTCTTGATGTCTTACATATCGGCGTATTATTTCTTCATTGATTCCAACACTATCGACAAAATAGCCTCTTTGACTTCTGGAAAAATCAAAGATGCATTTAGCATGACTAGATTTACAGGCAAAGCCGAAGCGGATGATAACCACCTACTGAAGTAGGTGGTTTAGGGCTGAAAATAAAAGAGCGGCAATCGCCGCTCCAAAAATTAAATAGAAGTAGAAAATCACTTAATACCGTGAAGGCTATTTTCTGCATCCATAGCTAAAGGATTGAACGAGTCGTTACGAAGTTCTGCTATCGCGTATAGCATACGCCCCATGCGACCATTTCCATCGGTAAAGCCATGGTACCCGATAACTCCGGCGAACAAATGTTTACCTAAGTCTTTATCTTCTACAGGGTTCTCTTTCAAAAAGCCTTCAATGTGCTGCTTTAACATGCCCTCACCGCCAATACTTGAAGGCAAAGTGCCACCCGAAATATTTGGCCCTCGGTAATCACGCTCAACATTAGGCACCAATCGAGCGTGTAGCTCTTTTAGGTTTTCCATATTCAATAAGTCTTTACCATTAGACGCGTATTCTTTCAGTAAAGACGTAATATTTTCGGCATCGTTTCCTTTAGAGTTAGAAGCATTAATGATCCACGCCGCAGCTCTTTCAACATTATTGGTTACGCCACTTTTGTTAAACACGTCCTCTGCCAGTCCTTCAGCGTATACACCTTGGCTTAGATCTGTGCTTGCTAGACCTTCGATATGACGTTGCGCCGATTTAAGATGCATCACCTCCATATCAAACACCGCTTGCATTTGATTAATGCTACCTGCCGGGTTTTTCTGCGCTGCAGATACACCACCGCCGTAGTCCTTTACTACACGTCCAGCAAGCGACTTCGCTGCACTTTCGCCAATCAGTGATGTGAGGTTTTTACCAGAATCGGTTTCTAACATTGCCTCTGTCATCGCTCGTTCTGCTAACTGGTTTAGCTCAGCAGAGTTCGACTGAACTGATTTACTGTCTAACTTCGCAAAGGCATTTAAGACATCTGATGCGGTTTTTATGCTACCATCTTTGAAGAACATTTGTCCATGCTCAACAGAAGAAGCAGCTTGTAAACGCTGAGCTTGTCCTTGCTCATTATCAAATACGGCTTTTGTAAGGGCTTTCGCTACCGATTGTGGGCTACCTTCGCGAAACAGTTTTCCTGTCGCTTCAAAAAATCGCGCTACTGCACCATTCGTAGGATTGGCGCGAGTAAATTCTTGGGTCGCTGCGTTAATTTGGTATTCTTTGCCACCAATACTCAGCTTACCTTCGTTAAGTATCTCGTTACGAGCTTGCGGCATGGCAGCCTGCAACGCGCTAACACTTCCAAAACTGATCATGTTTTAAACCCTTAATGTGGAAAAATGAGTGGTATTCGTTTCCGGTACTTCGGTTGTTTTATTGGTTACTTCTTGTGTATTCGCACTTTTTAACCACTCGATGAAATTCGCAAATGACTCATCGAAAAAAGATGCAGTTAGCAGTTGCTGAGGCAGGTGTATGAAACCGATATATCCGATCTCTTCCTCCCAGCATACCGCTGGAGAGCCTTGCGTTAAGGCATCTTTCATATGTTGATGCAAAATATCAGCACTCGGTTTATTACCTGAAATCAGCCCGATAAGCGTCACACGATCTTCTTGTGCACGAATTGTGATTGCTGTGTTTTGCTCAACGAGTAGATGGCAACAATCATCCTCATCAAAAACCAACGGCTCCAATTGGCAGCGGCTGGCAAAATCTGTCAGTAAAGAAGTTATAAATCCATTAGCCATTCGACTAAATAATCCTATTTTTGTTGTTTTAGAGGCGCTGCTTGGTTGCAACACTTATCAACTAAGCAGCTTTCTTAGGTGTATTCTTAAGGATTTATGGCAGTGAATATTTTAGAAATGGTCGGATTTTTTTTGTTTAAAGGCATTAAAATGAAAAAACTCAGCAAGTGCTGAGTTTTTGAGGTTTATTCATGAATCGTAATTTTACGCTCGCTGAGCTGCTTCACCATGGCTTGCTTTAATGCATGCAGCTGTCCATCAATACTGGCGTCGATGATCCCAACTTCTGTTTCCAAAATGCAGCCTCCATTTTTCAAGCGCGCATCTGCTACCACGTCAACGTAACCGACTTCAGGGAAATCACTTAATACACCAGCCACCTTTTCTCTCACCTCAACAACCTGCTCTGGGTGGACATGTAAAATGACCTGCTTTTGGTTGCTCACCAGTTGCAACGCTTCTCGAACTACACTCACCGTGGTATCGACATCATCGAAGGTATCGATGATCTTACGTACTGCTTCTAACACCACACCTGTCATTTTTTCTTCGACTTGCTGATAGTAGTCATTACAACGTGCTAAGGTTTCAACCATCGTTTGCGCATTTTCAATCTTGGCTTGTGCAAGGCCATCTTGATAACCACGTTGTTTTTCGGTTTCGTAGGCTTGTTGGGCATTAGCAATGATGCTTTCAGCTTTGGAGTTCGCGGCTTCAACTAAGTGTTGCGAATCCAGATAACTGGCATAATCTTTCGCTTTCAGCACCTTTAAGCCAGGTGCCAGCTGCAAATTGTCTGTTTTTATTTCAACAAATGAAACCATTGAGGAATAACCTGTTTTGCGATTTTTTTTGTGAGTCGATACGCCAGATCTCGTTGATCCGCTTCCAACCAGTTAGCTGTTTCCGCGTTTTCGCTAAGTTGCTTTTCTAATTTGAATTGCCAACGAAGAACAACATCTTCCGGTGAGTTAATCAAAATAAACCTCATCCAAAAATATCCCAGCGCCCTCATGCTTGCTTCAACAGACCTTTCATCCAATAGTTCTGGTAACGAACGCTGCCAGCCTTGCGGCCAGCTGGATAACAGCATAGGCCCGTTTTGAATTAAGAACCGAGCGCCTTCCAAACCAAAAACGTTGTTCAGAACCTGTTTCGGGCGTTTTAAAACAACGCCTCGCATTGCCACACAGTGTAAAGCTCCGCCCACCATCAATACGAGTTGGTTCAACGCATCCGCTGGGAGCAACGCCAAGCTATGGCAAGGTTTGTTAAAAGCCGTCTCAGGAACGGGAGATAACGCCCACTCATTTATGCACCATTGGTTAAACATGGGGTTATCTCTCCAGCCTTCGATATTTAGTAACCAAGGCTGCTTTTGCTCTATCCAACTTCTATGGATGTACTGGCAAGGCGCATAGTTAAACTGGTGTTGTACCTGCGCGAGTGGTGTTTCTGGTTTAACCACGCTTCGTGTTCCTACGACACCATGTAAAAGTAGCGATATTTGAGCCGATGAGTGCCGCTACCAAGAACACCAAAATGGCGATAAGATTATTCGCCGTCTCTTTGGTGACCTGAACCGACAAAATGCTTTTAAATTGATTGTTTTGAGTAGCAACTCGAACCTCTGATGAGGGTACCATCACTACGCTGATTCGATCGTAGTTCAGCCCCTCAATGCTATTGTTCACTAATAATTTGATCTGCGGAACATATGAATCAAGCGCAATATCTGCTGCGTGTTTAATAAATACGGAGGCAGAAGCTGGAGTTGGGCGCTCTCCTGGACGCAGATCTTGATCTTCCAAAACAACATGAACACGTGCCACCAGCACGCCATCAATCTGAGATAAGGTTGACGAGAGCTCTTGAGATTTCGCATACACCAAACGGGCTCGTTCTGCTAATGGTGACGAGATCAAATCGTCTTTAGGAAACACCTCTTTCAGTGTAGAAAACTGCTCTCTTGGATAACCTTTTCGCTTTAGCGCATCTACCGCGAAGGCGATTTGAGAACTGTCTACCATTAACTTGACGGTGTTGTCTTTGTCAGGTTCTTTTGTTGCAACGACACCTTCGGATAGTAAGATCGACAACATCTCATTACCCTCTTTCTGAGTAACGTTGGTGTATAGCTCGGTCTGACAACCTACCAGAAACAACGTGAGCATGATGAAAACTGCTCTCATTTTATTCATCATCACTATTGTGCCTTCAATAAGGTTTCTACGTTTTGTGTGGTTTTACCCACGGTTTTCGCGATCAGCTCTTCTTGAAAAGTAATGCGTGTCAGCGCCCACTGCATTTGCAGTAATTGCGCCGGATCATCACCCACCATCTTCATGTTGTCTTGCAGGTTACTTTTCGCGTTATCGATAGTGTTTTTCAACTCGCTGATGTTTTCTAGCAAACCTCCCTCCAGGCCATTACTTGCCTCGGGAACCGACATGGCTTGCTCAAAACGTTCGCTTAAACCGTCTTCGACTTGCGCATCCTGCAACTTATCAATGTTGGTTTGCATCACCTCGGTGTACTGCGTGTTTATCATATGTACTCCTAAGATAAATCTAACTTGTGACTGTGAGTCATGATGTTTTTCACCATCGCATTTTTTTGGATCATGAAGCTAAGTTCATCACGAACCATGTCCAGTGTTGATGCCATATCAGGTAACGACTTCAACTCTGCCCAGCAATGCCATAAGGCTTGTTCTTTCTGGGCACCCAGTGGAAAATGCTGCGCTAGCATTGCTTTTAGTGCTGTTTTATCAGCAGGTGGTTCGGCAATAAGCTGTCCCGAAAAACTCCCTAGTAACTCCTGCTTCAACACCTTTAACAAATCAGATTGTGGCTGCTCGTTGCCTTTTGCACTCTTCGCCTCATGAAAGGCGTACCACATTGCCTCTCGTTTAACTTGAGGGTCGGAAAACGCTTCATTTAACGATGATAAGACACTTTGTTTACTGACAACCTCTGCGTCTTTTAATGATTCGTACCACGCTTTAATCTCCGCCAGTTTCGCTTCTGTTTTCTCTAGCGTCTCTTTTGGAGAAACATGTGAAACTTGCTCTTGCTTGTCACTTCGCTCCATGAGTGCTTTCATCTTGTCTTCATCGCTCCGCTCATAATGGCGCGACTCCGACTGACGCAAAGATTGGTGTTGAAGACTTAGGTTGCTTGAATCAATGATCATCCAAGATTCCTAATGTCCTGAGAAAAGCTCGCAGCAAATGCTTGGCTTTCTTCGCTTCCTTGTGACGCAAGTTCTACCCAGCTTTCCGCTTTGCTCAGTAAACCGGCTTTGGCCGAAGCAAGAGCCGCTAAGCTGATCAGATCTGGATAGGCATTACAAAGTGGTTCGAGTAATTGATGAGCCTCTTCATACAAGCCTTTATTCATGAGGCTCATTGCACGAATCATCGCAACGGTCTCTTCAGAACCTGAGCTTGCTTCAAGGCCATCTGCAATCGTGTTGGCTTCTTGATGACGATGCATACCTGTTGCCATCAGCGCGATTTCAGCCAGCAGTTGGCGCGTTTCTCGTTCCATGCTTTACACCTTCTGGAGAATCGACTGCATCACATCTTTAATCGCACGAGTGGTGGTCGCATTGATATTGTAAACAACAGACCATTTGTTGATCGCGTGCTGAAGCTCGGCAAGCTTTGATGGATCATCGGCATTGGTTTCTAGGTTCTTGATGGCTGCCGTCACTTCTGTGTTAGCATCTTTCGCTTGTTGTTCTAACTTAGCTTTAACATCATCAAGGTTTACACTGTTACTAGCATCGTAAAATGACATAAGACTTCCTCGTATTTTTTAGTTAGCTTCGTATGATTCAACGACCGCATAGGCGGCTGTGTAAGCGTCATACTGTTTGAGTAGCAATTGGTACTGCTGTGGTGAGCACCCTAAATCCAACTGACGTTTCACCACCGCTTGTGCTTCTAAGAGCTTGCTCTTAATCTTGTGCGCTTCCGCACCGTTTGTGTCGTTATTTAAAATTTGTTCAAGATTTGTCATTGTTCGTCTCGCCTTCATATCCGAGTTCTATTGTTATCACCCGCCCGCCTTTAACCAACTCAATACCAGCAGGTGTAACACTGGATATTCGGTAGCCCTGAGGCGTTCTTGCACCGACCATATAGCGAACGTTATCGGTCAGAATCACATATGGAACCTGGCCAAAGTTAACGCTACGAAACGGGAAATCGATGTTGGTACCTTTACTCACCTTAGGTATGGATTTCAAAACTAAGTACGGTTTCTCACCATATTGTTCCCGGAAGTCTCGGGTCACACCGTAAAATCGAGTCGTTTCGATATCATCAAGCTCACCACGAACCTCGATGCGATCACCGCTGGTGACCAACTGGACTTTTTTCAGTAGCTCCGCATCCGTCAATAACGCTTTTAGCGTATCCATGTAGGCACCCGCTCGCTGCAGTTCAACCTTCCACGCAACAAGACCAGGCACGTCTCGCTCCAAGATTTGTTCAACTTGGTTCCAGCGGCTTGCATCATCGATATAGCCCGTCAGCAGCAGTGTGCCGGTCTCATCACCATTTTCGACTTTCACTTGGTGATAGCCGAGGTTGCGCAAAATAAATCGAACCCCGCGACGGATTTCTTCCATCGTTCTTAAGTCACTTTTGTAATTGATGCCCAATACATCAATTCGACCAAGCAGATCGAGTTTCTGTGTTCGGTCTTCAACATAGCCCTCTAAGACTGCTTGGCGTGCGGCGGCATTCCATTCCACACGAACGTCGCTAAGTTTGAGCTCGCCTAAGATGTTACGTACCAAAACAATGGGTTCTGCTTCTGTAACAATTTCATTGTTGTTTCCGTTAGCTTGGCTGTACCACATACCGGCAAAAATGACACTCGGGACAAAACTACAAAGCAAAGCGATGAGCGTTGTTTTTTTCCAGCTAGAGCGTTGCACAGCAACCACAGGTGTATTCTGTTGGCTAGATTCGTCGCTGACGTTACTCACAATTAACGCATCTTCCGCGTATCCCAGAGCGAACTTCACAACGCCGACCGAGACAACAGCATGGCGTGACAACTCGATACCATCACCTGCAACAGCGATGTCTTCACTGTTAATATTTGCCTCTTCGCAGCCTCGTAAAATGACCGAGTCTTGCTGGCAAACGAGGGTGAAATGGTTCGCTTCGACCCCAGCATCAGACAGTACAAGATCAGCAATAAAGTCGTCACTGCCAAGCACGAGAGCACCTTCAGGTAAGGTGACTTCTACTCCGGTATGCACGCCTGATAAAATACGAATTTTCCATTGCTGCATCGCGGTTAAGACTCCTCTGAAGGGCGCACACACTCACTTTGTGAGTCATCACATTCCAATACTTTCACCCGCCAACCCTTTTGCCCTGTTGGTAATTGGCACTGCGTTAATTGAGACGACTTTTTCTGTGACAATAAGTCTTGTTGATAGCGCTCGGCCTGAACCCTCGATGTGCAGCTATATACTTCCACTACCGATTTAAATTCAGCGCTATTGTTGGAGATGTTGTTAAGCCTGCCTATACTTGGTCGCAAGTCATATTCGTTGCCAATCAACACACTATCGCCAATACCATCCACAACAATTCGAGGTTCTAAAATAAACATTCGTACTGTGCGGCGCTTAGTATTGGTATTACTTCTAAACAGCGCGCCTAAATATGGGATGTCTCCTAGCAATGGCACTTTACGTAACTGATGGCTCACTTCATCTCGGTACACACCACCGATAAGTAAGCTTTGCCCTTGTTTAACCGTCGCTAAGGTGCTGATTTCAGTTTTACGAACGGAAGGAAGATCATCGACGCCGCCATCAGCGATCTTTGCACCGTCTTCGAGATGAAGGCTCAGGTTAATTTCAGGTCGTGCAGCAAATCTATCACCAACGATACGTGGGACAATTCTCAGTAACGTGCCATACGTGACCTCTTCCAACGCTGCGGTTTCTTTACCAACCAGCTTGACGTAAAACGTGCTGCTGTTGTTCAGTACCGCTTCGACATTTTCCTGAGTTAACAATGTTGGTCTTGAAACCACTTGAGCACTGCCTTTGGATTCCAATAAACGAATTTGAGCCAGCAAGTAATTTAGGTTGGTTGAATCAAGCAAGGACTTAAAGTTCTGTCCACTGCCGAGCGTCACATCCCCCGAATTCACATCACCTGTTGTTTTGATATCGACAATGCGGTTGTTTCCGACAGACACTCCCGCTCGCCAATCAACGCCTAACTGACTTAAATCGTTGGCACTGATATCGACAATCGATAGCGCGACTTCAATTCTTGATTGCGGCTGGTCTAATTGCGCGACCAGTTTACGATAGAGCGGTAATCGTGCTTGAGTATCACGAACGATAATCGCATTAAGGCCCGGCTCTGCTTCAACTGTTGCACCACCATGAACTGAGGCGGTTTTATTACTTTTTACAGGCTTATCTGAACTGGTAACTTCTTTGCTAGACGCACTCGTCACTTGAGTTTGAACACCAGACACGACCCGTTTTAACACCGATGCGATGCCAGGGACCGTAATTGTCTGATCTCGATATGCAATTTCTCTATCCGTTGCAGAAGCGTACTTCAAAGGAATTATCTCAACGAATAATTCGTCGGTTGAATTCGATTTCTGCAGCAAGCGCGTTTCCAATGCCTCCGCCGTTTGTACCACTAAGTCGACATAACGTGGAGGACCAGCAAGATAGACTAACCCTTTGCTCTCAGCAGCTCTCCAACCATAACGAGAATCCCAAACGCCGGTGGAAATTAACGTACTGCGTAGCTCTCTAGCCGTAAGTAATTCCAATTGAAGTAAACGTGAGCGAGTTTCTGTCGCCTTATAGACATGTAAGACGGCTCCATCGAAATACCACATCAAGTTGTACACTTGCGATAAGTAATCGAGGAATTCCGCCGGATCTTCAGGGGTAAAACGCCCATTCACTCGATCGTTGACTTTGTCACTAACAGAAACCGAGACACGATAATTTGCACCGAAGTTATTCAACAACTCTTTTAATGAGTCATTATCTGCATAGTAGCGGAACGGTTGTTCGGGCCAGTGTAAGTCTGTTGCTTGCGCGTATCCCAAAGGAACAACACTCACTGCGCATAACAATGCCTTTGTTACAGCACGCCTAATGTTGGGAAAGATTTTTAGCATCATGGTAACCACACTGTATGGTTGATTGTGTGGTTCACGCGTTCTTGTTCCAATAATGCAATGTAACGCTCATATAGATTGACGTGCTTAGAAAGCAAAGCAGAGAACCGTTCCACCGAACAGTCCTCAACCCGTACTTTACTTTGCAAAATCAATTGCTGATCATCATTGGTTGTCAGTACGCCGCCATCCTCACGAATGGTTTTTAATGAGAGCTGCATGCAACGTTGTAACGCTTGTTCTTGTTGATAATCTAGATGCTCTTTAAACTGGAAGGGTAACGTCGCTTCCCATAAAATCCATGACGCACGTTGCTTGATGGTCAGTGATAACTGGTCAACCTCGATGTTGTAAGAACCATTTTCTGAGGCAATAAAATCCCCTACCTTTAGCGCTTCCGCTAAAGATTTCATCATCTTATCTAACATTTAACGCCCTATTTAGATCTGGCTGAGGTGATTGCAAGCCTGGCCGCACTGACCACTTTGAGTATCAAAATAGTAGTGATCGATATCACCAACAGTTTGCATGTTCTTGAACCATTGCCATACTTTCGCAACCGCATTTTGGTCGTTGTAAACCACATCGCATGCATCCCAAACTTCGTTCAGCTCAGGGGCTTCAAGTCGCACTTCCGAACACCAATTTTTCCACTCAGAAATAAATTGTTCGGTTGTAGAGGTGTACTCCGCGAACCCTTTCAGCTCGTCTAAAGACGGTTGCCACTTCTCAATTAACAAACGATGACATTCAATCACTTGCAACTGTTGTTCGCTTAACGTCCCAAGTTGCTTTTTAAGTTGATGCTGCTGGCTCTTAATAAGATCGAGTTGCTGTTGAACAAAGACGGCACTAGTGTCTTCCCCTGATAGCTTCGACCAATATTCCTTCTGAATATCGAGTTGATTGATAAGTTGTTCAACTTTAATCGAAGCATGAAGAGCACTTTGATCGACTTGTCGGTTAATCCACTCGTTGAGTGATAAATGGAAACAAAGCATCAACGTTTTTGGGACAGCCAAATTAAAGCGAAAGCCCAGACGAGAGTTGATGTAGTCCAGCCTTTGTTCGAACGTTGTGATTGTGCTGCTATCACTGAGCTGCGATCCAATTTCCAAAAATAAACGCATGGCAAACCGGTCTATCGAAGCACCAAGTTTTTGATACGTTTTAACTAACTGGCTAGCGCATAGGCTATCGACGACATTTCTATCCAACAAGCGTTGAAGTAAAGATAACTGCTCATAATTTATGACGCCTTCACTTAACAATTGTCGGTGATTGACGTGCACAACATTGAGATCCTGCGTAGGTTTCGAGGCGCTTTCATAACGAGCTCCTCTTTGTAAAACAGTCACTTTCCGCTGTGTCACTATGCTGTCTGGAAAAAGCGAACGGCGTCGCCAATGCTGCTTTTTCATTTATGTTCGTCTCCGCACCCCTTTCGAACAATCCAGAAAGAAAGAGATGTAATAATTTTTAATCGTTCGTTGTTACACGATACATAATAGAATTTACACTGGTGAGTGACTTTCAAAATTAGTCAGAAAATTTTAGTCCCAAGTCATTTCATTTCGCGATAGCCACTTGATCGTCTCCCGAACGTACGCGGCTTGGGGTCGTTCCAAAACGACGACGGTAACTCTGCGTAAAGTAAGACTGGCTGGAAAACCCTGCCTCCATCGCCACATCTACAATGCTCATCTTGCTCGTCAACAGCAGTTTATGAGCATGCAGTAGTCGACGCTCACTGATCCAAGCTCTTGGAGAAATGCCATAGTGCTCATTAAAAAGCTCTTTAAAAGTGGTTAAGCTGGCACCAAACTCCTGCGCGTAGTCTGTCAACTTCCATTCTTTTAAGTAATGCTGTTCCATAAATCGACGTAACCGTTCCGACGTACGGTTTGTTTGTTGTGACAGCAACGCATACAGTGATTCTCCTCCTTTGCTGTGTAGCAAGAGAATGAGTAGTTCTTCGTATTTTAGGCACATAATGGCATCAGGGTACGCTTGTTGCTCAAGCGTCTGCATGCTAGAAAGCACTTGTTCAACGAGTATGTTCAAACCAAAAGTAAACAAACCAGAACAAACTTTGTCTACCTTAGGCAGCATCATCAAGAGATCACTGTGTTTTTGCAGCAACTGACTAACGAGTTCACTGTCGTAAGCAATAATCGACGCTTTGTATGCCCCATCTAGCGGAGAGTACTCTAACAAGTAATCTCCTTGGGATAGAAATACCCCATTTTCTGCAGCAACATCGATTGTGCAATCACCTGTTTGAACTCGAAGCTGACCATTGTGAACGACAACAATGTGAGACTGGTCTGAGTGAAATACTTCGTCAGATTTTTCATAGCAGGAAAAACTACGAATTTTTCGTGAACTCGAGTCGACCCTTTCTGAGTTTAGTTGGCCTGACACATCCATTTTCTACCCTTCATTATTTTGAGTTTCTCAGTGCAAATGTTGAGAAACTTTCAAAGCACTACTTTGATTGTTGTTATTTCTAAGTACTGCTGTATGAATTAAAGAAGCAAAGAAAAGAGCATAGAAGTTCTATCACTTACCATACCCCCCGAATAATTAGCAAATAACCCAAGCATTACCTTTACCTAAAGGTAAAGGTTTGACTTAGTAAATTTCTGCTGTCCGTCTTTATTATTTTTATCAGATAGCGTTTATCATTAGCCAAAACTTAAATATCATTTCGTTATTTAAGTTTGGTTGTTTTGTTATACATTAGAATACAATTAAATAGATTTCGGCATCGTTTCGAGAACAAAATTAAATTTCCAAAATCATAAAAATGTATGTTTTATAGCCTAAAACGCCAAGCCAACGTGTTCAAGGAGCGAGATATAATCATAAA
Source organism: Vibrio sp. 1874 (assembly GCF_033344395.1). Taxonomy (NCBI): domain Bacteria; kingdom Pseudomonadati; phylum Pseudomonadota; class Gammaproteobacteria; order Vibrionales; family Vibrionaceae; genus Vibrio; species Vibrio sp. 1874. The sequence goes on along the minus strand of NZ_JAWPOR010000010.1, from coordinate 74,567 downwards.
AAATACTGTTTTTGCAACAAGTATGAGTCTAAAAAACAACTGACCCGATGACTTCAAAGTCATGTAATTAATGTTTATAAAAGACAACAAATCTTTCACAAAAGGAAAGATATGGTCTTTATTTTTATAAATTAGAAAATTCTAATAAAAATGTAGTACTTAAAATTTTATCTGTTTATTTTTGGAACAAGAATCAAGTTTTCTTGTTTATTTCCCTCTAAAAATAAATAGTTCTTTTCTTTTTCAGCAACGAGCTCACCGTTTGAATAAAGCTTTCCAATAATCTTCATTTTTCCTTCACCAGCTTGAATTGGTGCAATTAAAAACGAATACTGCACAGGCAACTGAACGCCTTGGTAGCTCTGAGATGCCGATTTAAGACATTGATTATCAATAACTTTACATATTTCCACTTCAAGAGAAGTAATCGAAGGTGGAAAGTAGCCGTCGACAGAAACCCAACCATAGACTGATGCCTGACTCTGTGTATCAAAGCCATCCACCCCATTGACGGACACAGTCTGACTGCACCCACTCAGTATGAATAACCCAATAAAACCAGCCCATATAGAATTGTTCATTATGACCCCATAAACGTATTTTATATAATCTAGCTCATTTGAAATTCACACAATTCTTTATGTAAAAATATAAAAGATCAACTTATATTTATACTACAAGCGGACAATAAATCGCATTTTTCAACAACACGTAGTTAACATGGACTGTAATTTCAAAAACAGTTTCTGCTCTCTTTCATTCCTTCCTTAATTGAAGTTCATTAGAGAAAAGTGATACTCATATATATCATTGCCATCGAGATATGCATCTGAACACTCTTACTTTTATCTTTCTATTTCTCTCAACACATTTAAAAGCCAAAATATAATAACAACCGACTAATATTGATAAACATGAAGAGATACATCTAATATTTTCCTTGATAAAATTTCAAAAGGGACTATTCCTATGTCAGCACGCCAAACTATCGATGAGATTTTGCTAAAGTTTGCTCATCAAATAGGCTTGCCTGCACTGCATCTAACGGAAAATGAAGTAAGCTTAGCCTTTGATGATAATCTAAGGGTGCATATCATCTTTCATCCTGAATCGACAACTCTGCAGCTCGAAGCTGAGATTGTTGGCCTTCAAATTGTAAATTCCGATCTCTATCGCTCTTTCTTGGCTTTTAATTATCACTGGCCTGAGCACCAGTTATTTTTTAGTTTAGATAACCACCGACATGTCCTATGTTTAAACCGACTCATTAACATTAGGCGACTGGATTACGAATATTTTGAAACAGCTTTAGCAGAATTGCTGACGCACAGCGAGTCGTGGGAAGCGTTATTGTCTTCGCATGTAACCATTGATGAGGCACCACCGATGCCACAAACTTTAGACTTGAGAGTTTAGGTGTCTTTATGTCCAATGACATCCAATCCACATACACCAATTCATCGGTTCATGACGTTCAACAAGCGCAGCAAAGTGATGCAGTGCCGCAAGGAACGTTTCATGGCCGTAAAGTCACCCTACTCTCCTCATCAGAAAGCAGTATGACGCGAACAAGCTCTAAAAGAGAGCTTGGTGAATGTTTAAATCAATTTGCCAGTCTCGAATCTTGCAATCGCGTTTTGGACTTTGATCCGCAACTCAATATTGACAAGCAAAACGCCGCCGTAGAAAAGCTTATGGAACGAAAAGTGGCGATAATTCAACGTTCCTGATATCACAATATAAGCAGGTTAAACATCTAAGTTAACCTTCAGCCGACAAGCTCACGCTAATAAAAAACCCCGAAGATTCGGGGTTTTGATTCATACTGCTTTTTCTTTATTAATTACTTAGTTTCACTAGAAGAAGCCTAACGGGTCGATGCTGTAGCTAATCAGCAAGTTCTTAGTATTCTGGTAGTGGTCCAGCATCATCTTGTGCGTTTCACGCCCGATACCCGATTTTTTGTAACCACCGAACGCTGCGTGTGCAGGGTAAGCGTGGTAACAGTTAATCCAGATTCGACCAGCTTCAATATTACGGCCCATACGATATGCGACGTTCGCATCACGTGTCCAAACACCTGCGCCTAAGCCATATTCGGTGTCGTTTGCGATTTCCAACGCTTCTGCCTCATCTTTGAATTTGGTGATAGCGATCACTGGGCCAAAGATTTCTTCTTGGAAGATTCGCATCTTGTTGTGGCCTTCCAACATGGTTGGCTGAATGTAGTACCCCTGGTTGATAGACTCTGGCTGTTCTGACACTCCACCACCAAAGACCACTTTTGCGCCTTCTTCACGGCCGATTTCCAGGTAACTTAAAATCTTATCAAACTGTTCTTGAGAAGCCTGAGCACCAACTTGAGTATCGGTATCGAGCGGATTACCTTGTTTAATCAGCTGTGCACGTTCCGTCAGTTTCTCTACAAACTTGTCATAAATCGCTTCATGAACCAGTACGCGAGATGGACAAGTACAAACTTCACCTTGGTTGAAGAAACCAAGTAACGTACCTTCGATACACTTATCAAGATACTCATCTTCGTAATCGAAGATATCTGAGAAGTAGATGTTTGGAGATTTACCACCTAACTCAACTGTCGATGGGATCAAGTTGTCTGCTGCACATTTCAGAATGTGGTTGCCAACTTGCGTAGACCCGGTAAACGCGAGTTTCGCAATGCGGTTGCTGGTTGCTAATGCTTGACCCGCTTCAGAACCATATCCGTTTACAACGTTGATGACACCAGGAGGAAGAAGGTCACCGATTTTTTCCATCAGAACCAGAATGGATGTTGGGGTTTGCTCTGCTGGCTTCAATACCACACAGCAACCCGCCGCTAGTGCCGGTGCTAGTTTCCAAGCCGCCATCAACATTGGGAAGTTCCACGGAATAATTTGACCAACCACACCAATCGGTTCTGGGAAGTGGTAGCTTGCGGTGTGCTCATCCAGTTCTGCCGCACTGCCTTCTTGTGCGCGAATACAGCCAGCGAAGTAACGGAAGTGATCCACTACTAAAGGTAAATCTGCCGCCAAGGTTTCGCGAACTGGTTTGCCGTTTTCCCAAGTTTCTGCAACTGCAAGCTCTTCTAGATGCTGCTCAATACGGTCAGCAATTTTCAGCAAGATGTTCGAACGTTCTGTCACGCTGGTTTTGGCCCATTTTGCTCTGATGTTGTGCGCGGCATCCAGTGCTAAATTAATATCTTCCTCGCCAGAGCGAGCAACTTTACAATACGCTTGTCCGTTGATTGGTGAGATATTGTCAAAGTACTCACCACCCGTTGGTTTTACCCATTCCCCACCGATAAAGTTATCGTAATGCGATTTAAAGTTAACAATGGCATTTTCACTACCTGGCTGTGCATAGATCATAACTCTTCCTTTTGTTTCTCGTTCAATGTGTTATTGCAGTGTCGTATCGCACTGTTCACAAAGAGCATTACGCAAGTCACACGCCAACTACGCCACACTTGTTGTTAATTAAATGTAAAACTATGATTACCAAGCGATAACAAACCAAGTGAGCGATGTTTGAGCGGATGTATGGTGTGAACACCAATGTTCAAGTGTTCCAAAATGGCACACCCTCACTGTGACAAAATGGTACAGTCATGGAACTTCAACATATTAGCGATAACAATTGGCTTTCAACTTCATGGGTCAGAAGTGAACAAGCGGGTTTAAAACAGCGTCGACGCCCTGAAGATATTCGAGTAACGCCAGCGACGCTCCAAGATAGGCGTCACCAACTCAATTTTTTGCTAGAGACAGTCACTCAATTTGCGCTCCCTTTGTTTAATCAGCTATTTGCTCATAGCGACAGTCGCTTAATTTTGACGGATTCAGATGGTGTCATCATCGGCAGTTGGGGACAGCCTAGATTTCGTGAAAAGTTAACGGAAATCTCGCTAAGCTCTGGTGCATGCTGGCAAGAAAAGGTCAAAGGCACCAACGCGATTGGTACAGCCTTGGTTGAAGCAAAGCCCGTTTCTGTTATTGGTGATCAGCACTTTATCCAACACCATCGTTTTATTAGCTGTTCGGCTAATCCTATTTTCGATCATCTTGGTAACCTCATTGGCGTATTAGATATTACGAGCGAGCAAAAGAGACATGACTTCTCAACGCAAGTACTAGTACAAAACATGGTCCAGCAAGTGGAGAATCAACTACTTAACTTGATTCCACAAGGGCATATTCGTGTGGATTTAGCGTGCGAAAAAGGTTTACTGAATAGTGGTTGGCAAGGAATTATCATTGCAAATGAAGACGGACAAGTTTTGGCTCACAATCAAGTAGCCTCTCAACTTTTTGCGCAAAAAAGTATCATTGGGCAATCCTTAGACGACATTCTATCCACTCGGGGAAATGAGCACCCTTTCGTTTTCAAAACAAAACCGCTTACCGATAAAGATAGCAAGGTCAAGTCTCGTGCTGTAGCGGCGTCCAATGATCTTCATTATGGCGACTCCGCAGTTGAGCACTGTTGGCAGCAAGCCAATCGCGTCATCGATAAAGACATCAGTTTGTTGATTCTCGGAGAGACTGGTGTTGGCAAAAACGAGTTTGTGAAAGCGCTTCATAAAAACAGCCAGAGAAAAACGGGACCGTTGGTTTCCGTTAACTGCGGAGCGCTACCAAAAGATCTGGTTGAATCTGAATTATTTGGCTACGTAGCCGGTGCCTTTACTGGCGCAAACAGCAAAGGCTATCAGGGGAAAATTCGCCAAGCACACAAAGGGATTTTGTTTCTGGATGAAATCGCAGATTTACCCTTGGAAGCTCAAAGCCGCTTGCTCCATGTATTGCAAGATAAAACCGTGCTTCCCGTGGGTTCAAACCAAAGCATTCAAGTCGATACGCAAATCATTGCAGCCACGCATAAAGATCTGGAACATTTGGTCAGCGAAGGATTGTTCCGCCAAGATTTGTATTATCGCCTTAATGGCTTGATCATTGAGCTACCTCGCTTTGAGGAACGTGATGACAAACGACAACTGATTGAGAACATTCATCGGCGTCACGCCGAATCTGAACAACAGCTTTGCCCTCACCTACTTTCTCTGATGCTGTCTTACTCATGGCCAGGAAATTTGCGTGAACTCGATAGTTTAATCAAAGTATCCGCCTTAATGGCGCAAGGTGAAGAAATATTGGAACTCACACACGTCCCAGCCCACCTAAGTAAGAAACTCAGCCAAGCTCAAGAAGGAGCAGCATCCGCTGAACCAACTTCAGAACTGCGTGCAACCGTCGAAGATAAGTTGCTCAAAACATATCAAGCCAACCGGGGGAACATTAGCAAAACGTCTCGTATGCTTGGTGTGAGCCGAAATACCATTTACAGAAAATTGAAAAGCCTTGGCATATTAAGTTAATTCTACGACCTCAGATACAAAAAGAGCACCGTTGCGGTGCTCTTTCTCTTTGAAACCTAGCTTACAGGCCGCCTTGTTGTTGTGCCTGTTTTACTAATGCCTGACGTTGAGTTTCCTTCTCAGAGATCACTTGATTGTCCTTGTGCATTTCCTGTTCCAATTCTGCTGGAATGAAAACAAAGTACTTGTTAAGAGTCATCTTAGAACCTCAATTTGCTGTGTTAATTACCTTCTTGGTCGACGTAAACAAAACCAGAAAAACATGTTTTACTGGATCCTTGTTGCTAGTTTCAAAAAATAAAGGATGTTCATATAATAAACATCCTCCATGTGGGCGCTAATTATAGGCGTAGTTTAAAGGCTTACCTAGCACTCTTTTTCACCTTTTGTGCAATCTGAGTTTCGATCGAAAAACGGATTTAATTGCCCGTAATTACTAAGGTATTGTTAAAAAGAGAAAAAAGCTTTTACTGTAACTGACGACAGGGATGAGCTTACGAGTGTAGGTTCACTTGCAATTGTGTATCGTAGAGTTCGAATACGATAATAATAACGCTACATGCCCTTAATCTGCGTAGTTAAAAACTTTGAAGTGATAGACAACCGAAGTCATATCTGTGCAACTCAGTTTAACGATTTGTCTACCGGTTCAATATTTCACCTTTTTTGAGAAATCTTTAGCCACTTTTTTGTGTGAAACGCCCCAAAAGAGCAGACAATTAAAAGTGTGGCATATGACCACAATTGTCTATCCCCACTTAGCTTCGGGAGGCGTTTATGAAAAGTAACAAACTTGGCCATGTGATGTCTTTCAGCAGGATGTTTTCCTTCATTGCATTCTTGACGGCCACATTCGCATGGATTCTCAGCATGTACGCCCTATTTACTGTTTCTTTAGTGGCTCTTGTGGTCAGTGCAATTCTCTACCTAAAAGACAGGTTTTATCAAAACAAGAAAACGACCACTGAAAAGAGCGCCTAGGCGCTCTTTTCTATTGGATGTCATTTCCGTGTGACTTGATATAGTTATCAATCCGTTCGAGTTCGTGAAAATAACCATACATACCAATACGATTAATTTCTGGTTCTATACAGTATTTTTCTTCTTTTACCATAGCTTCTACAAACATTCCGCTTGATGCAATTGTGAAAGGTGGACACGCTGAGTAACCATTATTTTCTGCAATATATTTCAATCGCCCAAATTCAAAAACTTGACCTGGAATAGCAACGATAAGGGACAAGACAACTGTTATAGTTATCACTTTAATCGGCACTTTGACTAACTGAGTCATTCGATCAAATAAAATATAGACCAATAATGTAGGGCACAAGAGTAAGCTTGCGATACTTAAAACATATGACGCATCAATGTAGACCACTTGAAAACCACTACTGAGTTGAAGCGGTAGAGATTCGAAAACGAAATGATGATAAAGGCGATAGATAGAGTAAGTAATCAGTAATATGAACATAAGCAACACGAAAGCTGTGTGAAATGGATGCTTCTGTTGTGTCATTTCTATTACCTTATAGTTGAGGAGACGACAGAGAGCTGCTTAGCTTCACTCTTCGAAGAGAAATATTAAACTGCTAGCAAATGCATGCTCTCCCATTTCTGAGAAGTGCGTGACGAATCAACGTTTAATGTAACTTTTAAATCTACCAATATCTTACAGACACAAAAAAGGATGCCACTTGGGCATCCCTTTATATCTTTATATTTAGTCGGTTTACTTAAAACGATTACACGTCGTAAGTTGTAGACGCTGTGTCGCCGCCTTTACCAGTCCAGTTAGTGTGGAAGAATTCACCACGTGGACGGTCAATACGCTCATAAGTGTGAGCACCGAAGTAGTCACGTTGAGCTTGAAGCAGGTTCGCTGGTAGACGAGCTGTTGTGTAACCGTCTAGGAAAGATAGCGCAGAAATCGTACATGGCATTGGGATACCAGACTCTAGAGACTTCGCTGCTACTTTACGCCATGCTGCTAGGCTGCCTTGTAGGATATTTTTGAAGTACTCATCAGAACCTAGGAATGCGATGTCTGGGTTCGCTTCGTACGCATCACGGATGTTGCCTAGGAACGCAGAGCGGATGATACAACCACCACGCCACATTAGGGCTACGTTACCGTAGTTTAGGTCCCAACCGTTCTCGTTCGATGCTTCGCGCATTAGCATGAAGCCTTGAGCGTAAGAGATGATCTTAGAAGCTAGTAGCGCTTGACGTAGTGCATCAACCCACTCTTGCTTGTCGCCTTCAACAGGAGTGATTGTCTTACCGAATAGAGATTCAGCTTCAACACGTTGGTCTTTCAGTGCAGATAGACAACGAGAGAATACAGACTCAGAGATAAGTGTTAGTGGAATACCTAGGTCTAGTGCGTTAATACCAGTCCATTTACCAGTACCTTTTTGGCCTGCTGTGTCTAGGATCTTCTCAACGAGAGGCTCACCGTCTTCATCTTTGTAGCCAAGGATGTCAGCCGTGATTTCAACAAGGTAGCTGTCTAGTTCAGTCTTGTTCCAATCAGCGAATACTGCTTGCATCTCGTCTGCAGACATACCAAGACCGTCTTTCATGAACTGGTAAGCTTCTGTGATAAGCTGCATGTCACCGTATTCGATACCGTTGTGTACCATCTTAACGAAGTGACCAGCACCGTCGTTACCAACCCAGTCACAACATGGCTCACCAGCGTCAGTTTTCGCAGCGATACCTTGGAAGATAGGCTTAACCGCTTCCCATGCTTCAGCAGCACCGCCAGGCATGATAGATGGACCGAAGCGCGCACCTTCTTCACCACCAGATACACCAGTACCGATGAAGTGGATACCTTTTTCACGTAGTGCAGCAACACGACGGTTTGTATCTGGGTAGTTAGTGTTACCACCGTCAATAATGATGTCGCCTTTGTCTAGCAGAGGTACTAGCGCTTCGATGAACTTGTCTACAACGTCACCAGCGCGAACCATCAACATTACTTTACGCGGCGTTTCTAGCTTCTCTACTAGTTCTTCTAGAGAGTATGCACCGATGATGTTCGTGCCTTTTGCTGGACCTTCCAGGAACTCGTCTACTTTAGCAGCAGTACGGTTGTGAGCAACCACTTTAAAGCCGTGATCATTCATGTTTAGGATAAGGTTTTGACCCATTACTGCTAGGCCAATTACACCGATATCACCTTTCATTGTTTCTCTCCAATTTTATTTCATCGACGAGCAGCGTCTTAAGCAATTTTTGCTGCCGCGTCTAAATCTAAATACCATTCCGTTAGGCCCGATTTCGCTTGAATCTTAGCCGCTGGGTATGGCAGTGCGTGTGCTGGTGAACTGTTAATTTCTTCAACAATGTCCGCTTTTCCTGCACCAAGCACTAAGTAACTAATGCGTTTCGCTGCTTCTAATACGCGTGCGGTTTTCGACACACGAAGTTGGCCCGATTCAGGATGCGACGCCACAAGAGATAGGTTCGCATCATCATAATTCGTTTGGCCAGGGAACAGAGAAGCTGTATGACCATCTGCACCAACGCCTAATAAGATCCAGTCAAACACAGGTGTGCCGTTTTCATTCGGGATTACCTCTGCCATCTCTTTTGCAAAGCGCTCGGCTTCTGCTTTAGGCTCATCTTCGCCACGGATGCGGTGAATGTTTTCTGCAGGAATATTTACTTGGCTAAACAACAACGTGTTCGCTTCACCGTAGTTGCTTTCTGCGTCGTCAGGGGCAACACAACGTTCGTCACCCCACCAAAAGTGGAGGTTTTCCCATTGAATGGAGGTTGCGTAAGCCTCTGAAGCCAGTAGTTTAAACAGCATTTTAGGAGTGCTGCCGCCAGAAAGAGAGATGTGAACAGGTCTGCCCATTTCGCTAAACGCTTTCATATCGTTAGCTAGGCTTTCAACTACCTGTTCTGCTGTTTGGTAGATCTTATGGTTGATCATAGTTCACAGTAATCCGTATCTGTTAAGTTTTTACATGGGAAACGCCAAGCACGGCCATCACGCTGTAACAAGTCATCTGACTCTTTAGGTCCCCAAGTGCCGCATGCGTACCCGAAGAGGGATTGTGGATCTTGCTTAAAATCTAAGATTGGCTGTACGTATTGCCAGCACGCTTCCACCGCATCACTACGTGCAAATAGCGTAGCATCACCATTCAAAGCATCAAGTAGAAGACGCTCGTATGCCGTTAGCATTTGCGTTTCTTGCAGGTCAGCGTAATGGAAGTTCATTTTCACTTCCTTCGCTTCAAAGCCTGCGCCTGGCTCTTTCAAGCCAAAGCTCATTTGAATGCCTTCGTCTGGTTGAATACGAATGATCAGCTTGTTTTCTGGTGCGTTTTGACCAAACACAGGATGCGGTGTTTGTTTAAAGTGGATAACCACCTCAGTAACGCGTGTTGGAAGACGCTTACCAGTACGCACGTAAAATGGCACGCCATTCCAACGCCAGTTGTTGATGTACGCTTTCAAACCGATGTAAGTCTCTGTACGAGAATCGTCTGCAACTCCCGGCTCTTCACGGTAGCCGCGTAGGCTTTGCCCACGAACTTCAGACGCCGTGTATTGGCCTAATACTAGGTCGTTGCGCAGAGCGTTTTCGTCTAATGGCTTTAAGCATTGAAGCACTTTTACCACTTCATCACGCATCGAGTCTGCATTGATTTGCGCTGGTGGTTCCATACCTACCATTGCTAATACTTGTAGCAAGTGGTTTTGGAACATGTCGCGCACAGCGCCAGAGTTGTCGTAGTAACCACCACGCTCCTCTACGCCAAGGAATTCTGCGCCTGTGATTTCAACGTAATCAATGAAGTTACGGTTCCAAAGCGGCTCAAACATCGCATTAGAGAAACGAAGCACAAGTAGGTTTTGTACCGTTTCTTTACCTAAGTAATGGTCAATTCGGTAGATTTGATGCTCTTGGAAGTGCTCGTGAATTTCTTTGTCCAGAATACGCGCCGATTCAAGATCATAGCCGAATGGTTTCTCAATGATCAGGCGTTTCCAGCCATCCTCTTCACTGTTAAGACCATGTGCTGCAAGACTTGCAGGGATCACACTGTATAAACTTGGTGGGGTTGCTAAGTAAAAAAGCGTATTGCGTTGCTCGAATTGATATTCGTCCGCAAGTTGGTCTAAGCGAGAAGATAGCTTACCGTAATCTTGTGTGTCAGAAGTATTAATTGCTTGGTAGTGCAGATGGTTAATAAATGCATCAAGCGTTTCTGGCTCAGTCTTTTCCATTTCCTGAAGCGATTTTTTCAGCTTCGCGCGGTAAGACTCATCACTGTATTCAGTGCGACTTACACCCAGAATGGCAAAATTCTCTGGAAGCTGCTTGTTCGCGTAGAGGTGGTATAAAGCAGGAATGAGCTTACGGTACGTAAGGTCACCTGAAGCACCAAAAATAACGATGCTGCTGTTTTCTGGTATTACCATCATCTTTCCCTTAAAAACGAGGTACTTATTGTGTGCCCGGATACGGCTAGAGAATGAGCCAACCCTATCAATGGCACCTCAAAATAGAAAATTGGTCTTACCTATTACGTTGATAGGTAAAGTCTATGGGCCCAAAGAACCTCAAGAAGTTGCATTTCCGATTCTTGGAAACACGACGTATTGAGGTCATTTAAGTCACTTATGTCTCAAAAGTACACACTGTACTCGCTGGAGGAGAGTCCGACACGGGGCAATATTGTCTACGACTATTTGATTTACATCAACACTTGCCAGTGCAAACGTTTAAATAAGTTGCACAAAACGTCATAAGCGATTGTATTTTATTGATAAAAAAAGTTTCATCTGAACGCTCCAAAATTTAAGCAAAAACTCTAATATGGGCAATAATTACTCATCCTTGCAATCCATTACAGTTTTATCGTGATCTGTGTTACTTACTTTTTATTTCATCACCCTATTGATAATGATACTCAATTAAAGATAATGAAATCACTATTAATGTGAAAGTAGAACGCCATGAAATCAAGCGCCATTAACCCACATCCCATAAACCGAATACAATCGGTGCTTGACTACATTCACACCAACTTAGACAGCACTCTGAGCGTAGATGAAATATCGAAAGCAAGTTGTTGGTCGCGCTGGCAACTGCAACGCGTATTTCAACAACACACTGGCGTATCCGTCGCTCACTACATCAGAGAGCTTAAACTTAGCCTTGCGGCTGAGCGCTTAATCCATACTTCTGACCGCTCGTTAGATATAGCGATAGAAATGGGATTTACATCTGAACACGCATTTAGCCGTGCGTTCAGGAATATGTTTTCAAAAAGCCCCCGCGAATATCGAAAAACGCAACAACTCTCCGGGTTGAGGCAACCTTTGACGCTGCGTAAGACACCAGAAGAAGAGAAAAAACATCAGCGCTTTATTGAAGTTCGAATAGAAACAAAACCGGCTTTTGAACTTGCTGGTTATCATGAACCTATTCACGGATTGTTTTCCGCTACGCCCGATTTCCAATCCAAAGTACCGTCACTTTGGTCACGTCTTTATTCATCTGAAAACCTTAATAATTCGGAAAGTAGTTACTTTGGCGTGATTGATGTGACGCAAGCGTATTCAAACAACCAACAACTTGAGTATTGGGCAGGTTATGAGTGCAGTCCAACAGCAAACGCACCAAGATCAACGAACTCTTCCAACTCGGGGTTAGACCTCTTGGCTGTTCCTGAGCAAACCTACGCCGTCATTACACACATAGGCAAAGCATCAGAGCTCGCCTCAACGCTGGAATGGTTTATTTTACATTGGCTACCCTACTCTAATTATCATGCTATCGATGGTTATGAGTTAGAGCTTTATCCAGAAGGTTATGATGTTGATAGCGAACAAGCACAAATGCAGTATTGGATTCCTGTAGAGCCAAACGACGCGCTATCTTTAAAACCTAAGAACAGAAGAATAAGTTCCAAAGATTAGTGTTTTGCACCAAATTGTTAACTTTTCCTATTTCTTTGAATATAGAATACAAATAACAATCATTATCAATAAATAGAAAAAGTAGTGGAATTTATAAATATGGAAAGTCCGATTCGATTTCATCGTTCAGCGGTTGCTATTGTTGTATCCGCATTGCTCGCTGGCCACGCCAATGCAACTGAGAGCACATCCCAACACGAAACGATTACGGTGCTAGGAGAAACATACCGAAACACCGCAACTAAAACCGTTTTAGAACCGGAGGAAACACCGCAAGCGATCACGGTAATCACTAAAGATGACATGGACCTGCGCGGCGTAAACTCGGTGAGCGAAGCATTGCGTTATGCACCTGGCGTAAATACAGAATTGCGTGGCGGTGCCGTTTCCCGACTTGACCTATTCAATATTCGTGGTTTTATTAACTACACCAACTTTTATGATGGTCTTCCTTTGCTGTACAACGGTTGGAACCTTCAACCGCAGGTCGATTCCGTTGCTCTTGAGCAAATCGAGGTTTTTAAAGGGCCAACGTCTGTTCTTTACGGCAATATTCCACCAGGAGGTATGGTCAACATTATCGCCAAGGCGCCTCAGTCAACACCCTCGCACTCTGTCTCGATTAGTACAGGGACTAACAGCCTAAAAGAACTGACGTTCGACACCACAGGACAAGTTGGTGATTCTAATGTTGATTACCGTATCGTCGGCCTGGCAAAACAGCGAGATGGTCAAGCCGATACGTCTGAAGACGAACGTTACGTACTCGCCCCATCTTTCAATTGGCAAGCGACAGAAAGCACATTAGTGAACGTGAATGTTTACTATCAAAATGATCCATCAGCAGGTATCTACACGACTGTGCCTGCGTCTGGCTCAGTGATTAAAAACCCACTTGGCTCGATGTCACCAAGCACTTATTTAGGGGATGAGGACTGGAACACTTACGAACGCGAAGTTCTGATGATGGGTTACAAAGTCCAACACGACTTTAACAACAATTGGCAATTTCTACAGAATGCCCGCTACATGACCGCCGATGCCTATCAGGAAAACACATATAACGGTGCACTTGAAGCGGATAACCGTACCGTTGGTCGAAATGCCTATTTAACCGATGAAAAATCCAAATCCTTTGTGATTGACAACCAACTATCTGGCTACGTTAAAACAGGAAATTTTGAACATAACTTATTGTTCGGGCTTGATTATCAGTATCTAGATTCAGATGTAAAATACAAAGACACGCTTGGGTATTCGCTAACTCAGGACATTTTTAATCCTGACCACAACAGCATTGATCGTAATGCACTGAATTTCCAATACAAACAAAACTTAGATATCAAAACGAAGCAGATTGGCGTTTATTTCCAAGATCAAGTTCGTTACGACCAACTTGTAATGATTGCAGGTCTTCGTTGGGATAAATACGATTCAAATACAGACGCCGTTAGCGATTATCTAGGAGCAGTATCCAACAGCAAGGAAGAGTTAGACGATACCAACGTATCTTTCCGAGTCGGTGGTTTGTATGAGCTAGACTTTGGTCTCTCGCCATATCTTACTTACTCGGAAAGTTTTGAGCCAATTGCGGGTGCCGACTCTTCTGGTAAAGCATTTGAGCCATCAACCGGTCATCAATGGGAGTTAGGCTTTAAATACGCCCCATTATCTGGTGATATCTCAGGTAACTTAGCACTCTTCCATATTACGAAGAAAAACGCGATCTTGACCGATCCGAATAATCCATATGCACCGAACTATCAAGCGGGCGAAGTGGTATCACAAGGTATTGAACTTGAGGCAAAATGGCAAGCCACAGCACAAGCTGATTTCACTCTAGGCTATACATATACCGATATGGAGATTACCGAGGACAGTTATTACAACCAAGAAGGTAAAACGCCGGTTTGGGTACCTGAGCAAACGGCCTCTCTATGGGCCAATTACTTCTTTGAAGGAAATCTTTCAGGCCTTCGTACCAGTGCTGGCGTTCGCTATGTCGGAGAAGCACAAATTGATGCACAGAATAGTCAAAACGTACCGGACTACACCTTGTTTGATTTAGCAGCAAGTTACGATTTCTCAACGGTATCTGAATCAATGAAAGGGGCTAGCGTCACGCTTTCTGCAAGCAATCTATTCGATAAAGAATACTATTCTTGTTACGACAAAAATAACTGTTGGTTTGGCGCTGAGCGCTCTATCGAAGCGAAGTTAGAATACAACTTCTAACCTCTTAGAGCGGAACAGCAGTAATTTGTAAAGCGATGGTTTCTAAAACAAGCCATCGCTTTTTATTTTGCATAGAGCATCAATGTAAACGCTACCGTGTCACTTTTTTATAGCACCTTTCTGGCCTACCTACCGACCCATAGTTTAAATCAGCCTCTAGTTCACCAGTACTAATAAGAAACTCAAGATAACGTCTAGCGGTTGTTCGACTCACTCCGATTTTTTCACCTGCCTCATCAGCGGTCAGCGCACTTCCATTTGGGAACAACTCTCTGATCTTGTCTAGGGTTACACCATCAATCCCTTTTGGTAATCGGTTCGGCAAGTTGTCTTGATTGGCGTGAGACTGCAGCATTTTATCAACGAGGTTCTGATCCAAACTCTCTACGATGTCTAGTTGTTGGCGTTGGGACACATACTTTTTCAGTGCGGCATCTAAACGTGGAAACATCACTGGTTTTAACAGGTAATCGACAACGCCACCCCTCATCGCCTGTTGTAACGTATCGACATCCCTTGCGGCTGTAATCAAAATGACATCACACGTTTGGTTACTTGCACGCAGTGTATTTAGTATCTCAAGCCCTGTGCCATCGGGAAGATAGACATCCATCAATAGTAAATCTGGCTTAAGAATGTCGAGTTGCATTTCTGCTTCCATTCTCGTGGTCGCAATTCCAACCACTTCCAAACCTGTCAGTTGGCTTAAGTATTTGTGGTGCAGCTCAGCAATAGCCAGATCATCTTCAATGATCATTACGCGAGTCGCCATACTCATAATTGTTCTTCCTTGGGTAAGTACACCGTTATTCTTGTCCCATAATTTGTATTGGGTATCATCTCAACATGGCCGTGATATCGAGTAGCAAGCTGATTGACAAGGTGTAACCCAACACCTCGATTTTGACGAGATTTCGTCGAAACGCCTTTTGTAAATAATGTTTGTGGATCCATTGTTTTTGGGAGGCCACAGCCATGATCTATCACCTCAAGTATCACTTCATTTCCGTAATCGCTAACGGACACATCAATATTTCTGCGTTCTGACGCAACATTTGATTCATCGCGAATTGAAGTTAACGTGGCATCGAAAGCGTTATCAATCAAATTACCCAAAATTGTGACTAGGTCTTCCGAATTTAGCCACTCAGGCAGGGGCTCCAGACGACTGCCTTCCTCAACCACCAGTTGTAAGCCTAACTCGCGAGCACGTTCAGTTTTTCCAAGCAACATACCTGCAATTAGCGGGTCTTTAACGGTATCTCTTAAAAACTCAATCATTGCCTGATAGTGTGCGGTTTCTTGTCCAATTAACTTTTGCACCGCATCAAGTTCACCCATTTGTACTAGCCCACTAATGGTGTTGAGCTTATTTCGATGCTCATGGGTTTGCGAACGTAACAAATCTGCATACTCCTTGGTTTGTGATAGCTGCTCGGTTAGATCATTGATTTCATCCCTTAAACGGAAACTCGATACCGCCCCCACGATTTTTCCATCAACATAAATTGGAGAGCGATTTGCAATCAGGCGCTTATGATTAAGGAATATTTCAATATCATGATCTTCCTGCCCGCTTTCTAACACTGTATATAGATCGCTATCACGCAGCGTATCAGTCAAAGGTTTATTGAGCGCTGATTCTCTATCAATACCGAGAATCTGGCAGGCACTACGATTTATCGAGCGAAGTATCCCTTGGGCATCAATGCTTAACACGCCCTCTTTGATGGTGCTCATCGTCACTTCTAATTCGCCGTACAACCGCCCTATTTCTTCAGGCTCAAAGCCTAAAATGGCGCGCTGAAACTTTCTCGACGCATAATTGGATACAATGGCATTAGCGACGACAACTACGATGACCATTAAAATCAAAAAGGCCAAAAATGGTTCGATGCGGTCTTGCAGTCGGTCGAGCAAATAGCCAACCGAAACCACACCAATGATGCTCCCTTGCTCGTCAAAAATCGCAGCTTTACCACGAACTGAATAACCTAACGAGCCCTGTGCCGTCGAAACATAAGACAACCCCTGTTCTAGCGCTCGACGATTGTCGCCACCTCTCATTGGCTTGCCCAACCGCTCATCAACAGGGTGGATTAAGCGTACTCCCTTATGGTCGCCAATAACGATGAATGCAGCACCTATGGCTTCGGTTAATTCTCTAAAGCGAAGTTGGTATGGCTGGGGGTTTTGGGTTTCGATCATTTCACGAACAACCGCTGAGTCCGCTAAAAAACGGGCAACACCCAGTGCTTTTTCTCCCATTTCTTGCTCTTGATTGATTTTGAGATAAGTGAACCCCGCGGCGACGAGCAATAACAGCTCTATCAACCCCGATAGCGTCATGATAATGAGCATCCGCTTACGAAAGCTGATGGTTTTCCAACTCATTGATACATCCTTGTGATTCACTCTTGAGCGTAACGTTAACACTCAGTTAACAGCATGACGTTGTCGCGGTGATAAATCTGTGAGGAAGGCAAGCAAACCGCAGAGTTTACGGTTAATTAATCGACGAGCTGAAACATAAAATTACAACCATTCACCAAATTTAGCATTCCTCTCTGATACTCAATTCCATACATAAATTGCCCTTAAAATCATGATCGTGATCACATCGATTTTAGCGGTTTTTGAGGCGTTTTTAGACTTTACAACGTATAATTTTTAATCAACGAAACCAATGAGAGTTTCGGTTTGAAAGCAGTGAAGCTGGAAGTCTATTAAAAGCTCAACATTGATGTCAGTGGTTTGGACAAAAATAAAACAAAACACAAATACTGACTATATGACAAACACTTAGACACCATCTGAAAACTGGAAAACTATAAACAGAGGTGCATTTATAGTTAGAAGGAACACCAAACATGGAACGCGATACCTTTGGAATATGCCTGAATAAGGCGATGCTGTCAGAGAATATGTATTCAACATTTACACACGTCAGGGCTTATGAAAAAAACGGAGGCGGTACTTCGGATCTCAAAGTCCTGTTATCATTCCCTCAAATGAGCGGAAAAGATCTATTGAATACGATGCGAGGTTCTCGTCAGCTCGAGTGGAGAGCGGAGTTTCACTGTCCATATACGAAATAAATTTGTAACATCTCCCGCGCCCAGCACAAATATAACTGGGCGCATACTACTGCCCAATTTTCCCTCCTACTTAACACGCAGTTACGAATCCTTTATATTAGATCTAATACTCTACGACAAAGCAGCCATTATGAAAAAAACAGGAAAGGTTTGGATATTGGGCTTACTTAGCAGCTCGATTTCCCTTGCCTGTCATGCGGCACCGATCACTTTTGATACCGCATGGCAGCTATTGCTAGAAAACAACTATTCTCTTAAAGCTCAACGCTCAAACGTCGAGAACTACCAATACCAAGAGAGTGCCACCAGCAATCTCAACTTACCTCAGGTGACTATTGGCGCGAATTACACGCGTTTAGATACCGATATCACGCTTTCGGGAAAACAGATTCTAGACAGCACAGGAGCACACATTAACGTACCTCCTGCTTTTCAACCTATTTTTGGTGCCTTAGCTAATACCACGTCGACCATAACCGAGCGCGATATTTTCTCTTCGTCTATTCGTGCCATTTGGCCAATTTTTACTGGTGGTAGAATTTCTGCGGCTCAATCAGCAGCAGAAGGCAAAACGGATGAGGCGAAAAGTCAGCTTTTAATGGAACAACAAGCGCGTTTTGAAGATTTATCGAAGTACTACTTTTCTGTCGTACTGGCAAAGGAAGTACTCGCAACGCGGCAAGCTGTTGAAGCTGGGCTAAAAAAGCATCGAGATTTTGCCATTAAGCTTGAAGAGCAAGGACAAATCGCGCACGTTGAGCGCCTGCAAGCCGAGGCTTCTTTAGATAAAGCATCTGTAGAAACACGTAAAGCAGCCAGCGATTTGAGTATCGCTCAGGCTGCATTAGGTAAATTACTCGCGCAAGATGATGCCGTAGAGCCCGCTGAATCTTTGTTTATCAACGACAGTCTTCCCCCTCTTAGCGCTTTTGTCGATCAAACGCTGCTTACCTATCCGGGGTTAGAACTTCTGAGCGCTAAACACAAACAAGCCTCTAGCTTAATCAAAGCAGAAAAAGGGAAATACTACCCTGAAGTTTATCTTTACGGCGACTACAGCTTGTATGAAGACGATTCTCTCGCAAGCCAAATGAAGCCTGACTGGTTAGTTGGTGTTGGTGTCAGCATTCCACTGATTGAATCATCAGGGCGAAGCGAAAAAGTCAAAGCCGCTCAAAGCGTCGTCTCGCAGGTCGACTCATTAAAGTCCCAAGCCAAACAAGACTTATCGCTGTTAGTCCAAAAGACATACTTGGAGGCTCAGCAAGCCATTGATGAAGTACAAGGGCTCGCATCTAGCATTGAACTCGCTAACGAAAACCTGCGCTTGCGTGAAAAAGCATTTACTCAGGGTCTGTCGTCTTCTCTGGATGTTGTGGATGCACAACTTTATGTCGCGAGTATAGAAACACAACGTTCAGCGGCGCGTTTCCGCTATTTAATATCTTTAACCAAGCTACTCGCATTGAGCAGTGAAATGAACAGCTTCGAACAATATCAAAATACCGCTTATATCCCTGCTTCAACATCCAAAGAGGTGAAATAAATCATGGCAGCTAAATCACTAAAACCCGTTTTACTCTCACTTTGTGCTTTGGGTGTTGCCTCTTGGGTTGGGTATCAATTTTACCAAGCCTATCAACCGGAACCGATCCGCTTACAGGGATTAATTGAAGCCCAGCAATACAGTATTTCCTCAAAAGTTCCAGGGCGTATTGATGAGGTCATGGTACGTAAAGGCGACGATGTAGAGAAAGGTCAGCTTATTTTTACCCTTCATAGTCCTGAAATTGAAGCGAAGTTAGAACAAGCAAAAGCAGGTGAAAAAGCGGCGGACGCCTTAGCTCAAGAAGCTGAGAAAGGCGCACGTGAGCAACAAATCCAAGCAGCAAAAGATCAGTGGATGAAAGCCAAATCCGCTGCGAATTTAATGGAAAAAACCTACAATCGTGTGAATAACCTTTATAACGATGGCGTGGTTGCAGAACAAAAACGCGATGAAGCTTTAACTCAATGGCAAGCAGCGAAATACACAGAAAGTGCTGCGTTTCAAATGTATGAAATGGCAAAAGAAGGCGCTAGAAGTGAAACCAAAGTGGCTGCGGCGGAAAAAGCGCGCATGGCATCAGGTGCCGTAGCCGAAGTAGAAGCGTATGCGAAAGATACTCAGATCTACAGCTGGTTTGACGGCGAAGTCTCTCAAGTTCTACTTCAAAGTGGTGAATTAGCACCTCAGGGCTTCCCGGTTGTTACCGTGATAGATACAGAAGATGCCTGGGCGACACTTAATGTGCGTGAAGATTACCTTCAACACTTTAAAAAAGGAGCAACCTTTGATGCCTATTTGCCTGCCTTAAAGAAAAATGTTGAGTTCAAAGTAACGCATGTTGCCGTTATGGGTGACTTTGCAACGTGGAGAGCAACCGATGCTTCTCAAGGTTTTGATCTTCGTACCTTTGAAGTAGAAGCTCGTCCAGCTCAACCCGAACCTGAACTGCGTATGGGAATGAGTGTTGTCGTTGAACTTTAATCACAACCACTAGGTTAATGCTATGACGATTAAGATTTCACAGCGGCATATCTTACGACGAGACAAGTGGTTGCTTTCGTGCCTTACTTGGATACCGATTTTGCTCGCGATGATGATTTGGGGAGTGTTCTCTGCGGGCATTGCCCGGGATCTGCCAATCGGTGTGGTTGATCTACAACATTCCCAACTTTCTCGAAAGCTCATTCAATCTTTGGATGCGTCGTCGAGTCTGGCTGTTAACTATCATTACGCCAGTGCAAGCGAAGCAAAAAATGCGATGATTGAAGGCGATATCTACGCTTACGCGGTCATCCCATCTAAGTTCGACCAAGATATTCTCCAGCACCGCCAACCTCAACTTTCTGTCTTTTACAACAGTCAGTACATTTTGGTAGCGAAACTGATCAACTCTGCCATTGCGCAAGCACAAGGCTATTTCGACGCTCAGGTTGAAGTAATGGGCAACTTGGCTAAGGGTAACACCACAACGTTAGCAGCGGCTGGACAGGCTGTACCCGTGTCGACACAAATAACCGCATTATTTAACCGTAACAATAACTACGCACAATTTTTGGTAACGGCTATCGTGCCAGCCATTTGGCAAATATGTATTGTAGTAAGCACTATTTTGATTCTTGCCGCGCACTTTCGCATTTATGGTGGAAAGAATAGCTTTGCATTTTTGGGCGAAAAGCCATACGCCAGGCTCACTACCCTATTAAGTCAGTACATTCCGGCCTTTATGGCGCAAGGTGCGTTGTTCTTGTACTGGTTTTATTCCGTGCTTGATTGGCCAATGGAAGGCAGTTTTGTGGTTATGCTATTAGCACAATTGGCGACGGTTATCGCCTGTATCATTATGGGAGCGTTGTTCTTCTTCTTGTCGATGGATCCTGCACGTGCGATGAGTTTTGCTGGCGCATTTACGGCTCCAAGCTTCGCGTTCATGGGAATTACATTCCCAGTTTCTGACATGAACACGCTCGCTTATGCATGGCGTTCATTATTGCCGATTACCCATTACATTGAAGTACAAGTGAGTCAAGCAAGCTATGGAGCATCGGCCGCACAATCTTTAAGCTCGCTATGGCCTATGATTGGTTACGTTGTGCCCCTGCTCATTACCGCAGCCTTGATGGGTAAACATCGAACAGCTTCATCAACACGCCAAGCGAAGGAGGCGGTATGACATTGTGGCAACTGATTAAAGCGGAACTTAAGGCCGTTCTAACCAATCCAGTCGTTACGTTGACCGTGTTTGGTGGTGTCGTATTTTACTCGTTTTTATACCCTTTGCCTTATGCACAACAAACGCCTCGTGAACAACCAATCGCGATTGTTAATCTAGATGGTAGTCAGACGAGTTTAAAGCTGGAACGTATGGTTGATGCCACCCCACAAGTCAACGTAGTCACTCGACTTCATACGATTGCCGATGCAAAGCAAGCATTTTTACAACGAGAGATCACCGGTTTTTTAGTCATACCGGAACACTTTTACAAAGACCTAATGCTAGGTAAAAGCCCGACTCTAGCCTACGCTGCGGACGCCTCGTATTTTCTCGTGTACGGAACCGTGGTAGAAGGATTGGCCCAAGCGGGAGGCACATTAGGGGCCCAAGTGAAAGTCAGTAAAATGGTGATAGATGGTGTGCCCATGAGTATGGCTAGCCATAATTACTCTGCTATTAAGCTTAATATGAAACCGACGTTCAACCCAACCATGGGTTACATCGAATACGTAGTGCCGGCAGTATTTGTTCTGATTTTACAACAAACGTTGATCATGGCGGTTGGATTGCAAACGGGAACACAGCGTCATGGTCGTGGCTATTGGTCACAAGTATCAACGGGATCGCTGCTGCTTGTGAGAACGTTAGTATTTGTGGCAATTTATTATTTACTCGGCGCCTATTATTTTGGTTTTAGCTTCGAACGCTTAAACGTAAACCATATCGCCAACGCGGGCGAATTGCTGGCTATGTTGTTACCGTTCTTTTTAGGTTGTTGCGGACTAGGCTTCTGGCTAGGTTACTTATTACCTCGGCGTGAACTTGTCACCTTAGTCGTCCTAGTGAGCTCTATGCCGCTCATTTTCTTGGCTGGTTTTATTTGGCCGATTGAAGCCATACCTACTCCCTTATTATGGATTGCTGATTTAAGCCCAAGCACTTGGGCGATAAAAGCTTTCTTAGCGCTAAACCAAATGGGGGCAACCTGGCAACAAGTCGCTCCACATTGGACGGCGCTTTGGGCACTCACCGTGCTTTGGGGTAGCGTTGCGTACTGGATTGCTAAGCGAAGTAACAAGCCAGTTGTAACAGAGAGCTTGGGGTGACAGCTGACATTTTCTATTACTATAAAAAAAGCCGGGTAACTAAACCCGGCTGAAAATCTGCGTCCTTGCAGCGGACATATGGTAAAAACACTTTTTGCTCTGGGCTTACCCATTGAGCGAGATTAGATTAAGCCAAAAAGTATGGATTCCATACTCTCATATAGAGGGTCATATCCTTCCAATAGACATTAGTCTTCGCTAGAAAGATAACGTTTTTCAGATACAAAAAAACAAGACTCACATTGAGTCTTGTTGTTGATAGGGATGAGCAAGATACATGTCGCCGCTAAGTCATATCGCGGATTATTTTCTCTCGGTATTCTGTAACGACCTTCATGATTGAATTTTTTACATCACCGACTTGCTTAGAGGGTTGGCACCATAGGCCAAAACCAAACTTAAAACCTTCCAATAATTCAGAAGCTTCCACTGGCTCTATATGATTATTAGAAAACTCCGAATGGGCAAACGTTCTGGGGAGAATCGCCCATCCTAAACCTGCTTCAACCATTTTCACTACAAGGGCCAATTGGTCGACCTCTTCATGGTTCGAACTTACGATGACTTTTTCGCCCATTCCCTCTTCAATAAGAGACCGCAGTACAAATTGTTTACTATTCCTCAAGGCTGTCAATACTCGATCTGGTGCCACAGAAGCGAGTTCACCACCTTTCTGGACGAAAGGAACAAATTCAAAATGACCTAAAAACGTCGCATCCAAACTATGTATTGCTCGACTATCATGTACATTGACAATACCGAATTGATACTCACCATTCTGTAAACCCTCTTTAATTTCGTTGCGATTACGAACAAGAAAGTTAACTCGCATCATCGGAAAATCTGCTGCTAATTGAATACGAAGCAATACAAGAAAACGGTGTGGTATAGCGCTTGAATAGGCGATACTAACATTCTCTAACCCACCGTAAGCTAGACTTAATGCGACTTTATCGAAAGTACGTGCTTGTTCGATGGTTTGCTTAGCATAGTGGTAAAGAAGATGAGCATCTTCTGTCGGTTCTACCGAGCGCCCCACTCGCTCAAACAGGTTGACCGCCAGTTGGTCTTCAAGATTGGTAATCACCTGCCCTATTGTGGTTCGGTGCTTATTGAGTTTGACCGCCGCCTTACTAAACGAAAGCTGTTCATAAACGGTTACGAACGCGAGAAGTTGTTCAAAACTAAAATTCATAGGTTGTGCTTACTTTTTAGAGTTATCTAATTAAATTACCACAAGATCGTAGAATTGCTACTTGGTAACGGAAACAATCTGCGTTTGAATTCCTTCTCGACGACACAAAAAAACCTACTAGCTTCAGTAGGTTTTCTCTAACTTAGTTGTACTCAACGACACGAGCTAAATAGTTGAATTCTCCTGAGTCACCATGGTAATCGCGGTAGACATCGACACTGAAATATTTAGGTTGATCAGCGTAAATGTGGTCAACGACTTTTTGCTCAAGTGACTCCAACGTTTCACCGACCTGAGAGTACACGAACTGCTTGTTCACTTTTTCCAATTTACGTTTTTTCGCTTCTTTGTGTGACACATAGTTGTTGATCTCTTCCCACTTTCCCACGAACTCGACCGCCACGTAACTCGAGTTCTCGTCAATCATGATAAAGGCTGCACCTTCTTCTTTGATTGCAGACAGTTGCTGCATATCACTATCCACTTTTTGCTGGTCAAGATGGGCTCCACTTTGGGCAAATGCAGTCGCGGAAGCGGTAAGTATCATGAGTGTAAGAACGGCTTTTTTCATTGTATCGTTTTCCTGTATTAAGGGAGTTCAGTTACCCAAAGTTGCCCTTGGGTGGCTTTTTTGAATCCATATTCGTAAATCGTCAGCAAGTAGCGGTGATCGAACATATCTTTCGTTACTTTGGCGTACCTGAAATCTTGATCAATGTAGGTAAACTGCATCTCGATATCGTTGATTTCACTGATGTATTTCATTCGATAGAGATCACCTCGAGTTTGCGCTAGCGTAAGGCTTGAGACACTTTTCGATACCAAGTCCAAACCTTTGTCTTTTAGTGGACGATACGGCGCTTTTAACGCACCATTGCGAATCACATCCAACTGAGGCGCTTTTTCTAACCCCAAAGCATCTGAGATTTGTTGATAGTTGAAGTTAGACGGATTAAAGAACACCTGCGCTGCGAGACCGCCATCTACGTGTAACTCCTCAAGTGTTTCTCCATCATGTTCAACATCGATAAATTGTGGAGGGAAAACACCAGGGATCGATGCGCTCGCAGCAAGCACCTTGTAAATAAGTTCAGATTTGTCCGCTAAATCACTGTTCGCAATCGCACCAATATTCCAAATCACCAGTTCGCCTGAATCAAAATGGGTACTGCCAATAAAGAGGCGTTTACCATTGCGGTGTTGCTGCGCCATCGCCTCGATCATGGGCTCAGGGTAAGCGTCTGCGATGAAATCATAGAGGCTCTCACCATCGGTAAACGCGTCCTTAAACAGGGTATTTAAGAAGTTCTTCTTACCCAAAATATTCTTATCATTGATGTTGAGCATGACTTCTTTCATCTTTGGCATCGCATCACCGCCAATGAAAACAAAAGGAGCGATTAGGGCACCAGCACTGACTCCAGTAATGATGGCATAATCTTTTAGCTCCCCCTTTTCCTGTAGCCCCATCAAAACGCCGGCCCCGTATGCGCCGTTTACGCCACCACCCGATAAGGCCAAAATATTGAGCTGTTCACCCTCTACTTTGATCGGTGTGGTTTGATTGTGCGCTGAGTAGAGAAAATCCGGCGCTTCATTGGCCCACATTCGAAGTGGCTCATTTGGTGTCGAACTCGCGATCTCGACATCTTTATAGTTGCTTTGAGAAACACGAACATCCAGCGTATGAGGTGAACTACAAGCTACTATCAGCAGCGAAAGTGCAACCGTCACACCAGAGGAAATTAAACGATTCATAATCAGTCTCATTTAATGTTCTCTGGCGTATGACCAGAGACTCAGTTTGAAGTTAATTGGGTCAAAATGAAGTCCGTTTCGTTGTGTGGAGTTACTATAGCTAGGCACGGCTAAACCCCATAATCGCGATTGTAGGATGCTATCCATCAAAGCAATTATGCCAAGTTTCTATATGCTAACTTTACGCTTCTCCGTTAATTAGGTACTGCGCTAAGCAATTTTCACGACGTTGAACTCATGCGTCGGTTCGACAAATTCGTATTGGGCATTGATCGTCTGTAGCTCCCATGTGCCATAGCCTTTGGTGATCTCCAATACACCGTAAACGGCGTTATGTGTATGACGAAAGGCTGCGACAGGAGACATCTTCTTCACCAAACAAGAGGTAAAAATCGCAGAAATTAAATCACCGACACCGACTGGCTGCATAGCAAATTCAACACTAGGGCGTTGGGCCAAATAGCTTGCTTTCGGCGTCGCTAAAATCATACTGAAGGCGTCATCTGTTAGAGCATGCAGATGTTTCACCAATACCATTTTCGGTCCTAACTCTAAGGCTTTTTTACATGCAGTGACCGCATCATAAAGAGAGTCAATTTTCACACCTGTTAACTCGCTCAGTTCAAACTGGTTAGGAACAATCACATCAGCGATGGGCAACAAGCTATGGCTTATCGCTTCTTTGACACCGTCTGCCACAATGCAACCTTTGTCTGGATCACCCATAACTGGGTCACACACATAAAGTGCACTATGGTTACGCGATTTGACTAAACTTACCGCTTCGGCCACCGCTCGACATTGCTCTGCGCTGCCTTGATAACCGGACAGTATCGCGCCACATTCGCCTAACTTCTCAATGTTATCTAAGCCTCTCATTAGAGAATGAATTTCATCTGCCCCAAACTTCTGCCCAGTCCAACCTTGCTGGTACTGAGTGTGATTTGAAAACTGAACCGTGTGGATTGGCCAGACTTCGAGGCCCATCCTCTGCATCGGGAAGACGGCAGAGCTGTTTCCTGCGTGGCCATAAACCACATGAGATTGAATAGAAATAATGCTTTTCATAAGTCACTCTTAATTGAGAAGTTTGTTAGCTTGGCGACTAAATAAACACAATATCGCGCACTGTGCTTATTTGGTCGGAATAGCCTCGACAACGCGAGGCTTATTCTTAATCAGGCTGGATTAATTAGCCGTGGAACTCAGCAAAGTACTCATCCAACACTTTGCGTGTTGCACGACCGATAAGCTCGTATTCGTGGTGAGTAAGGTTTGCTAACGAAACTCTAACTGATGCGTGCACTACATCGAAGCCTTGGCCTGGAAGCAGGATAACGCCGGTTTCATGTGCAAGGCGGAACAGGAAGTCTTTGCCCTTCTCGCTCGCTTTGAACCATTCAACGAAGGCTGGTCCGTACAATTTGCCGCCCAAAGTGTCGAGCTCAAGCAGTGTGTAGTAGTCCACACGATCTTTGTTTTCTTCAATTTCTACACCCATGTTTTTGTACAGAGTTTTGTAACGCTCGCGGATGATGCGTTTACATGCTTCTTTGTAGTTTTGTTCCGAGTCCATCAAGCAGTTCAAAGAGAACAGCGCCATTTGAACTTGTTGAGGAAGAGACAAACCTGCTGTGTGGTTAAGCGCTACGCTGCGGCTATCTGCTACGATACGGTCAATAAACTTGATCTCACGAGGTTCCGGAGTCAGCGTTTTGTAACGATCGTCCAACTCAAGTTGACGCGCTTCAGGAAGGCTGCGCATTGCATCGTCAAACACGTTGTTGTGTTGAATTGCAATCGAGCCTAAACGCCAGCCTGTTGCACCGAAGTACTTAGAGAACGAGTACACACAAAGCGTGTTGTATGGCAGTTTCGCAAACAGTGAGACAAAGTCGTCCGCAAATGTGCCGTATACATCGTCAGTCACGATGAACAGGTCGCTACGTTCGTTGTTTACGAAGTTTGATAGGTTATCTAGAGTTTCGTCAGAGAACTTCACAGACGCTGGGTTTGCTGGGTTCACGACACAAAGCAGTTTGATGCCTGTATCTGCAAGCTTTTCGATTTCAGACATCGGCAGTTGCCATGTTGTCTCATCCAGACGTAGCTCAACGATCTCCAGTTCGTATTCACTCAGTTCTGGAATCTCTAGGTACGGCGTAAAGATTGGAGTGATTAGCGCTACCTTGTCACCTTTCTTCAACAAACCGTTGTTGAACATAGTTTGGAACGTGTACGTCATAGACGCCGTACCGCCTTCAGTTGCAAACAGATCGAAGTCTGTCGTCATTGGCATCGGGCCGTACATCTCTTCTGCAATGTATTGCTTCACAACGGTTTCGATGTTCGTCAGCATACGTGGTGGCACTGGGTAGTTACATGCAAGGTATGCGTTAACTAGCTCATTCAAGAAAGCTTGTTTCTCTAGACCCAAACGGTCTTTTGCGTAGCTCAACGACTTTTCCAAGAACTGCACGCCTTGGTCTTTCTTATTGTCGTTTGCAAACGTGTCGAAACGCTCAACAATGCCCACACCATCAGGAATGCCACCGAAGCCACCATCTAGGTATGAGTAAGTGCGCTCGGCTTCCAATATTGCGAACTCACCCAAACGAATGAACGCTTTACGCGGTAGTGTCGCAAGAAAATTAGGATTACCACGACCTGCATCTAATAAAGCGCGGTCAGGAACAGTTTGTGCCACTTCAATTAGTTTATCTTTTAATTCAAATGGGCTTAAATCTGCAAATTTAGAAAAATCAATTGTTGTATTTTGCGTAGTCATAATATTTACCTGAATTTATTATTTAGTGAAATTTGGATAATACTTCCCCTACCGCCTATTTAATTAGGCGATAAGAGTGTTCGAATTTATTTAAATTACATGCCTGCGTTTAAAGTAATAATGCCGACAATAATAGGACCCCATAGGGTGAGCAGTACATTGGCGACAGCATAAGTCACGGTGAATGAGAATACTGGCGTTGCGTTACCTGTTTTTTCCATTAAAGCCGCGAATGCTGGGTTCGCACTTCGTCCACCTGTCACACAGCCAAGTGCTTCAACTGGATTCTTAATCTTCAATACAAAATATGAGAAGAAGAACGAAATAATCTGAGGGATAATCGTTACACCCATGCCAAGGAACAACAGAGACATACCGTGTTCTTTGATGGTGTCGACCGCTTGAGGGCCAGCCTCAAGGCCAACAATGCCTACAAATGCTGCCAAACCGAAATCTCGAATAAAGTTCGCGGCACCCACAGGAAACTGAGCAACATGCGGATTGCGGCTACGCAACCAACCGACAATCAAACCTGAGATCAAACAACCTGCACCAGAACCGATAGTGACGGGAATACCAGCAATCTTAAAACTGATTAGACCAATTAATAGGCCCACCACCATGCCCATACCAAGCACGACTAAGTCAGTCACGTTTGCTGAGCCCATTCGCTGACCAATGTTTTTCTCAACGCGATTGATGTCTTTTGCGGTACCTGTAAGCTGGATGACGTCGTTTTTCTTCACCACAAGATCCGGCGTCATTTCAATTGAGTTGCCTTCACGAATATAGTCTGTCACATAAATACCGCGCATAGAGCCTTGGTTCGAAGCCTCTTTAATCTCTTGCAGCGACTTACCAATCAGTTTGCGGTTGTCTGCGATCAATTGACGGTTTTCTTCAATAACTTCATAGCCTTCTGGAAGTGCAATCTCGTTGTCAGCCAAACCATCTTGCAGCTGATGTACTGCATTACGGCGACCTGTTACAACAATGACATCCCCTTCTTTCAGTGCTGTGAATTTGTCCACGTCTAGCACTTTGCCATCGCGTTGAATCAATTCAATACAAGCAGCCAGAGCGTGTTGGTTTAACTGGGCTAAGGTTTTGCCTGCTAGCCCACCATCTTTGCTCACTTTAAATGCTCGTGTAACCAGCGCTGTGACAGCGTTGAACTCACCCGGCGCTAAATCACGCTTACCATTTGAATTTTTCTCTTCTAGCGCAATCGCTTCTGCTCGGATATCCCACTTCATCAGTGTTGGGAATACCCATGTCACCATCAGAATTGGACCAAGCGAACCAAAGATGTACGTAACTGCGTAGCCTACTGCGACGTTGGTCTGCATTAGGTGCTTAGCTTCTTCTGTCACAACACCAAGACGTGCGATCGCATCACCCGCTGTACCGATGATTGCCGATTGAGTCAAACCACCAGCTGCAAGGCCTGCTGCCGTACCTCTGTCTAGATCAAACATCCAAGCTGCTGCTAGTACACAAAGCAGGCCAGACACCGTCATCACTACAGCGGAAAGTAGAATGTTGATGGTTCTAAAGTTCAGTGCTTTGAAGAACTGCGCACCACCTTGATACCCTACTGCGTAAATAAAGAGCGCAAAGAAAATGCTTTTTACGCCGGGATCAATATGAACACCAAATTGCCCAATAATCACACCCATTAATAATGTTCCGGCAACACCGCCAAGAACAAATCGACCAATGGTAATTTTACCAACCATATAACCGAGCGAGAGCGTAATAAAGAGAGCAACAAATGGTGCCATGTCAAAAAGGTTAGAAATAATTTCCATGACAATTTTACTCTTACTAATAAATATAAAACTCAAATAATCTAACGAATAATCTTTCACTCATATTTGTTGGATTATTTAATTTAAAAAGCATCTCGTTTGCTTCGAAGCGAATATTAGAAACAAAACCTCACAACTCGTAATCCCATTTGAAGGATGAAACCATCACTTCGCATATTCAAACGCAAACATTGAACAATAATTGTCGAAAATTTAATAACTTAGCGTTCTGCAATGAACACCAGATAAATCGCAAAATAATTTTATTTTTGTTTTCGCGCTTCAAAAAGCGGTTTGGTTGCATCATTCCCTCTATATAGCGCATAACACCTTTCGTTTGATGGATTAGATCCTCCAAAAGCGATTATCACGGATGCCATCATTTGCCTTATCTTTCCATTCATCAAGTTAATAGAGAAAAACACCATGAACTCAATGCCACATGAACTTGTGTGGGGCGAAGTTTACTTCCCACCCTTGTTGCTGGTTATTGCATTGGCTTACATGCTCACCATTTTGGTCGGAACCGTTGCTACAAAACTGGGACTCCACAAATACGTTGCATTTCCTGCACTCGCAGAGCTAAGCCTAATTGTGATTTTTACTGGCGTTATTGGTCGATTCATTACGATATTTTGAGGCAAATTCCGTGATAAAACGTTATCTCATCACACTGCTACTACTGTGTTCCGCTGGCACCGTGATTTTCAGCTACTACCAATCATACTCTGACAACCCTTGGACTAGAGATGGCCAAGTTAGCGCGCACATCGTTTCTATAACCCCCCGCGTAACAGGACAAATCATCCAAGTCTACGTTGAAGACAATTCGCAAGTGAAACAAGGCGATTTGCTGTTTGAGATTGACCCAAGCATCTATAAAGCGGCGTACCACAAAGCGCTAGCAGCTCAAAAGCAAGCCATTGCATTACTAGCAAAGGCCAAAAATGAAGAGCAGCGAGCACTTAAGTTAGAAAAGCGCACACCTGGCGCCGTACCTGTACTGACATTGAATAACCTAGACAATGCAGTGGAGACAGCCGTTGCCAACGTAGAACTCGCGAAAGCCAATGTTGAAGAAGCCAAGCTAAACCTTGATTACACAAAAGTTTATGCGCCAACGAATGGTTATATAACTAATTTGAACTTACGCGTCGGCTCTCAAGTCGTCGCTAACTCCCCAGTCGTGGCTTTGATTGATGAAGACAGCTTTTGGATCGAAGGATATTTCAAAGAAACGGATTTAGTTGGCGTTGATCCACAAGATAAAGCCTACGTGACCTTAATGATGCACAATGAAGCTGTGCTGGAAGGCAAAATCAAAAGCATTGGCTACGGCATTGCGAAGCAAGATGGTAGTACTGGTAACGATCTTTTGCCCAATGTGAACCCTAACTTTCAGTGGATACGCTTAGCTCAACGCATTCCAATTAAAGTTAAATTAGATCACTTACCGAAAGATTTTCAACTACGTGTTGGTATGACGGCCTCTATCAAAATCATCAAACAATAATGTGGTGGAATGTATGTTTAATGCCTCAACCAAAGAAGCAATCAAAGCTGCGCTGTCTATCGTTATCGCGATCTGCCTTGCCTTATGGTTTCAATGGGAGAAACCGTATTGGGCAGCGATCGCAGTCGCGGTAATGGCATTAAATGAAAGCTTCGCTCACTCGATAAACAAAGGTCATAATCGCTTATTAGGAACCCTCCTTGGCATCGGTTATGCCTTTTTCCTCATCACGACGTTTTCTCAAGATCGCTTTTTGTTTCTCACCTTCTTCACCTTGTTTTTAGGTGCGTGCATTTTTATGTCGAGCGACGAAAAGTATGGTTATGTGTTCTCTATCGGTTTTGCTGTGTGCTCCATCATCGCATGTATGGGAGGATTTGATAGTCAAGCAACGTTCCACTTCGCTGTTCTTCGCATGCAAGAGACTATTCTTGGTGTGATCACGTTTTCTGTTGTGTACCGATTAGTCTGGCCAGTCAGTACAGAACAAAACTTCATTCAACGTTTTGAGACCAGCAGAGAGGCGATGCTTAACGCTATGAAATCGCCCAATGATACAGATATTGAAGCTCTTGAGACCAACAGCGCCAACATAGAAAAGTTATTCCAACTGGTCGGCTTACCACTTACTGGCAGCTACCACTTGAAAGAACATCGTCAGCTATGGCGTGCGCGTTTAAATGAGATGGCACAAATCCAAGACCGATTGCTAGAACAAGCAGATAAATCGCAAAGTCGTGAGATCGATTGGCCAACGCTAACGCAGCAACTTCAAAGCTTTGATATTAAAAATCCAAGTACGTCTCTCATCGGTCACGTTGCTTGTGTCATGCAAAGAGAGAAAAACACAGTTTGGCATCACGAGCATCGAACGTTTATCCAGCATTTGAATGAAGACGGCAGAAAGGTACTGCAAGGTGT
The DNA here is from genome assembly GCF_033344395.1 of Vibrio sp. 1874. Taxonomy (NCBI): domain Bacteria; kingdom Pseudomonadati; phylum Pseudomonadota; class Gammaproteobacteria; order Vibrionales; family Vibrionaceae; genus Vibrio; species Vibrio sp. 1874. The sequence continues at coordinate 42,047 of NZ_JAWPOR010000010.1, read as the reverse complement.
CTCCATGTTCGTGACGTCGCTGTTGATCTGGATTTATCTTCCTGTGCCCGGAGGTTTCATTTTTCCGATGCTAGCAGGCGTGTTCTCTTCAATCGTTCCTACTATGCCACCAAGCATTATTAAAGATGCATTTTTTGGTGTGATAGGCACTGGCACGGTGATTCTATTGCAATACATTTTCCTAATGCCAATGATGACCGAGCTTTGGCAGCTTGGGCTATTCTACTTCATCAACATCATCGTGATTTGGAAGGTATTTTCCACACCAAAGCTGATGGTACACAGAATTCTAGGTATTAACTTATTGGTTGTCTTGACATCAGGAGCGCTCAATTTAACCCCAGCGTATCGAATTGAAACGCCCTTGCTGATGCTGGTAAACATTATGATTATTTTGATGATTGCCAAGTTGTTTACTGATCTGTTTCGTGTTCGCGTTACGGTCTAAGCGTCACCTCCGTTCTTGAAACTAAAGCCCTGCATTGCTTCTGCTCTGCGGGGCTGTTTGTTTGTGAGCTAGCCATTATTCCTCCGTAACCCATAAAGCGAGGATAGTATCCATCAAAAGCGATTAACGGTATTTCTCTTCACCTCATAAAATCCTCTCATTGATTCACGAAATGCAATCGAAAACTCTGCATTCACAACGTCAATCACAGCAAACACATCTATTTAACTGAACAAGAAGTTCAGTGACACATTAACTGTCTGAGTCTCGAAGGTTTGAGACTATTCAGAGTGGAAACTGTCATGAGTTTTTTTGAATTACGCGCCGGCAAGACGTCTTCTCTTACTGTGCTCGCGAGCGCACTAATGCTTACTACCCCCACTTTTGGTTTCGCCGCTGAAGAGACGACGACCTACAACGAAGTAATCGAGCAAGGCCGAGCACTGTTCGACAAATACGGTATCAGTCATGATTTACCAAAACTGGCCATCAGCTCTCTAGTTCAAGGCGAGCATTTGGTCGAGCATGCCCACCGAAGTGTTAAAATCGGTGATAGCGTTCGCGATTCGTCCGTCTACTTGGTCAAGAACACCGATAACAAAGGCAACATTGATCTGCGTATCAAGTACAACCCTGAACAACTCGATGAAAATGAAAAAGTACTTGATGAGATCGAAGCTTTCACACGAACAGAATACCGCCTTCGAAACTACGCGGAGAGTTTTGATCCGTCATCAGTAAGAGCCAAAGAGGATCAGAATGGTAATGTGATCATCAGTTTTAATTACTCAAAATACGGTCTTCCTCAAGATATCGCCTACTTTCGCTTTTTAAGCGTTGATATTGAGTTGGTTAATGGTGAACCGAAACGTATGGTCATTACCAACGATAAACCGTTCACACATCACAACTACCAAGTGGATTCTTACGATCAAGAGATCCTCTTCCAGAAGTTAACATCAGGCAAAATTGCGATTGCCAGTAAAAACACCAAGATAGTTGGTTCAAAGAAAAATAAACCCCTCGAAATGATGAGCAGCGTAAAACCGGTAGCGATTTATGAAGATAAGCTTGGCGTGCAAGTACTAGACGAAAAACGCTTGAATGAGGTCTCTGATCCACGCATGCAAGAAGCCAGTGTTAAGCTAGACCGCGTTTTTCCTTTAATGGGTGATATGGTTCGTCGTCAAGGTATCGATTTGCCTCTGCCGTTTGGTGTATCGCTAGCGTATCGAAATCAAGATATGAATATTCCATTTAATGATTTCACGATTGAAGGCATCGGCCTTAATGAATTGTTTGATCCAGAAGACAGTGTCGGCATCGTGAGTGCTGAGAGCATGACGCTTCGTGGCGATGTAAACATCCTGCCATTTTGGAATGTATTTGGTTACATCGGAAAAGTTAATGTCGATGCCAATGTTGATGCCGCCTACACGGGTGAAGGTGGCCAGTACATAAAAGATAAGCTGAACGATAAACTGCCAGGATTAGGTGATAAGTTTTGCGATGGTTTATCTGCACTTTGTAGTCGCGGACGCCTAGACGTGCCGCTGCATTTGGAATATGACCTTCGTGGTATAGGTACAACCCTTTCGGTTGGCTATAAAGAATTCTTTGCTTCTGTCACTGGTACCTATTCGCAAACTCGCTTAAAGGGCTTAGATGATTGGGGCGATGGTATTGTTACTGTACAGCCGATGTTGGGTTATCAACTTGTCGATTATCGCACGCAGTTCTTTGTCGGAGCAGAATATCAAGGACTGGACGCTCGAATGGACGGGCATGTAAAAAGTGGTGATATCGAATTCGATTACGACATTGGTGTAGATCTTAATCAATGGGCGTTTTTGACTGGTTTCAATAAGCAAATCGGCAAAAACTACAACCTGACCTTTCTCTATAACAAAGGGGAAACTCGAGAGTCAGTAACCTTAAATCTTGGTTACCGTTTCTAACTCTCATAAAGAGCCCGCCCCTAGACGATGGTAGGACTGCATCCTACAAAGGCGATTACTGAAACTGTCGCCGATGTCCTACCATTTGAGCCATCAATACAACAAGCCATCCAACCATTCACGGATTAATGCCAAAGCGTCAGGACGTCGCTTGTTAGATGCCGTTTAACATTTTAGGTGTACGCACCAAATGACTTTTTGGACATAACAATGACTTTACTCAATCGCTCAACTTTAGCCATTACCATCACTCTTGCCTTAGCTGCCTGTAGTGATGATTCAAGCAAACCTAGCGTTCCTAACGGCCCGAAGCCACTACAACCCTTACCACCAGAGCAAATCGCTTTGGAAATTGGCGATGCAACCATTCAAGCGACCAAAGAGTCCCTTGTCATCACGCCTCTTGCTGCGGATGAAAAACTGGCAGCGGTAGAGGCGTTCAAAGGTATCCAATTTGCGCAAGCAGACCGCTTTCAGCACAGCATTGCGATCCCACTTGAAGGCGATATTGATGCGACTCAGTTCGGTGATGCGTGCCCGCAGTTAAAAACCACGGCACAAACGCAATCAGAAGATTGTTTGAACCTAAACATTTGGCGACCAGCAGGGACAGAAGCGTACGCAGATTTGCCAGTGTATGTCTTTATTCACGGTGGAGACTTTGAATACGGCGCGGGCTCAGAACCGCTGATTCATGGTGATATGGTGGTTGCACAAGGTGCTGACGATGGTAACCCGTTTATTGCAGTTACTTTTAACTATCGCTTGGGCTTGTTGGGCAGTGTTTGGGTCGATGGTTTGGACAACCCAGAGGGCGGTAACTTTGGCCTAGGCGATCAAAAACACGCGCTTGAATGGGTTCAACAAAACATAGAGGCATTCGGCGGCAATCCGCAAAACGTGACACTCATGGGTCAAGGTGCGGGTGCCATGTCGGTGGGAATTTTACAGCAATCAAAAGGCGATGCTGCAATCGCAGGTGAGCACTTTCAACGTGCCATCATGCAAAGCAACCCTTACGGCTTTGAATATAAAAGTTACGATGTTGCCAAGAGCCAAAGACCAGAGCAAAGCGTTGAAGATCTTGCGTTACTACCACTTGAAGAGATCATGAAGGTACAAAGCGAGATGCTTGATCCTATTCAACGTCTTAAGAACTGGGTACTGACCGCCGTGAATATTCCGGTTATAAGCCCAACACGCGACAACAGCCCATTAGCTACATTGATGCCATTTGCGCCTTACATCGAGCATCGCCCACCAGCGTTTCTAGTGAAAGAAGTACCAGGCTATCACTTTACTGAGCAAGCCATTGAGAGTGAATGGATCGTACCAACGGTAATTGGCTCTAACAGCGCAGAAATCAATACTCTGGGCATGCTGCCGAGCCTGACATTTTTGATCCCAACTATCATTGAAATCTTGAGCCAAGAAGCACCAGAAATCATTGAAAGTGGTGACGAAACCTTAATCGTCGAATACATGGTTGAGTGGCTAGAATCGGAAACGAACTTAAACCGTTTACGCACCGAATATCGTTCATTACTCAGCGATTCAGCTTCAATTGAACTCGATCTTTCTGACTTATTGGAACTGCTGCCTAGCACCGCTTATGAGGCGATGACTAAGTTGTTCTTCGGTTTGGGGAACTCCGATTCAACCACGGAGTTACTTGCTCTGGCTGACTTCTTCCCTAACCATGAAAGCGAACTGAATGGCGCGGCCAAAAACATGCAGCAATTCAAAACCACGTTGCATGATTTGCTCTTCACGGGTCCAAACCGTCATAAAGTTTCAACTGAAGAAGCAACAGGAGCAACGCCAAGCTTCTACTACTTTGACTACAAACCTGGATTCAACGTATGGACTTACAACACCAAAGGTGTAAATGGCGATCTCGACGTTGGTGATTTACTCAAAAGCATCAGTTGTATTGTGGGCGCTTGTAATGCATCGGAATTACCATTTGTGTTTAACAAGGCATTAAAGCTTGATGGTTCAAGTGTTCGCCCAGGTAGCAAAGACAAAGCGATGATGAACGAGCTCTCTCGTATGTGGTTTAGCGAACGTTTATTTGAGGACTTCCAATACAACAGCGCGACTGACCGAGTATTGCTGATCGATAACGATGGCGGCATTCAGTCCACGCAAGACTGGGACAATGCTCATCACTCAGGCATCGATCCAAAACTGCGCCAAGGTCGCCTCAACGGTCTAGAGGAACTTGGGCTGATTCTGAGTCACATGTAACGTTATCTTCAGTTACTAAAAAGTCGTTACCAAATACCTAAAAGCCAGTTCGCTGGCTTTTTTCATCCTTATTCCTTGAACATAATTAGGAAGGTTTACTCATGTTTCCTAACGCCCTTCGTGCCCTGCTACTCTTCATCTTCAGTGCACTATTGGTTGGCTGTGCCCAGCCCTACCCTCAAGTTGAACCGGATTTTGAAGCCAATTGGCAAACTACTCAGCATCAAGCCGAAGTTTACTTAATTCCTACCGCGCCAGAAGCCTTTGCTCGTCGTGTTGAACTGGTAAGAAACGCTCAGCAAAGCATCGATATGACTTACTTTTCTTGGGAGAGTGACACGCTTGGTTTGATGCTACTCAATGAACTCAAACAAGCAGCAGATCGAGGCGTGCAAGTTCGACTCACTCTCGATGATTTATTGGTGTTTAACGAGAAATGGCTTGCTGATCTCAGTGCTCACGACAACATTCAAATCCGTTTATTCAATCCGTTTGATTCACGTAAGTCAGGCTGGATTGGTCGCGCCGTCAACTTCTCTACTCATCAACAACGTTTGGACAATCGTCTGCACGAGAAGTACTTCAACGTCGACCATCAATGGATGATTCTAGGTGGACGTAACATTGGCGACGACTATTTTGGTTACAGCCGCAAAGCCAACTTCTTTGATATGGATGTCTTGTTCAAAGGCAGCATTATTCGAGCATTCGACAAAAACTACCAACAGCTTTGGGACAGCGAGCATGTCACGCCAATAGAAAACATCGTTAACGTTACCCCAAACTATTCTGCGTTTACTAAAGCGCTTAATAAAGGTGAGAAAGACAAAAGCATCATTCTGGCTGAGGTTGAAAAACAGGTTAAACACCTGACCAGTCCCGACTTCATCACTGCGCAAGTCACCCCCGTTTTCGACTCATTAAACAAGTTAGAAAACAACAAACCCTACTTTAGAAAACGTGCAGAACACCAAGTTTGGCAACAAATAGCCACTGCGTCTAAAGCCGTGATATCAACGCCTTACGTGGTACCAAGTGATGGTGAATTTGCCTTTATTGATACCTTGATGGAGCAAAAAGCGGACATCACGTTAATGACGAACTCGTCTGCATCTAATGATTCTGGCTTTATTCCGGCTTATTACGAGGAGCATCGCCAAACCCTGTTGGATAAGGGCGTTCATATACTTGAGTACAAAAACCAAGCGAAAAATGATGACCATTACTTCCATGCGGATACTTATTATCACAACAAGACGGTGATACTCGATGATCGGCTGACTTATATCGGCTCATCAAACTTCGACCCAAGATCGGATTTCCTCAATGTGGAATTTGGTGTGTTGGTCCAGAGCGAAGCCTTTGCAGAACATGTCATGCACTACTTAACTCGACAACAAGATGAACTGTTTTGGCGAGTATCTCGAGATGGACAAGGCCAAACTCAGTGGCAATCAATGAATGAGATCCATACTAAGAATCCAAACTATGGTGGATGGCATAAGGCACCTAACTGGATATTCAAGAAACTGAATGGTGAGTTCGAACTCTAAACAATCAAGGCTTAAAAAGGCTCTCTATCTGCAAGGATGAGAGCCTTTTTAATGCCCGCTAAAACTGTGTGCCTAGCGAAAAGTGAACGCGGAATTGGTCTCCTTGAGGAGCATCTAAACCATAAGCAAAGTCCACTTTGACGGGCGCGTATTTTGAATTCCATATCAAACTCAACCCTGTACCGCTTTTCCAATCCACCCTATCGTTGAAGGCATCACCAACATCATAAAATGCCCCAAGCCACAATTGGCGGTAGACCTGATATTGATATTCCAGCCCAGCAGTAAACATGTAACGAGCACCGGTTAAATCGCCATTTTCATCTCTCGGAGAGATAGACTCATAACCATAGCCACGAAGATTGCCATCACCTCCCGCAAAGAAACGTAACGATGATGGAATATCGCTCAAAGTGTCAGCGACATTAATACCGACATTAGAACGAAAGTGAAACTTGTGTTTTTCACTAATGTCCCACGACAGCACACTGTTGCCTTCGATACGTAGCAAACGAGAATCGGAGAAAAAATTGGGATCCGAATATTCCAATGAGTAAACGTGACGGTGCTTTACTTCTAATTGATCGTTCTTGCGATCAAGCAGTGAAAATGTCACCCCCGGTAATAACAACTGTGATTCGTTATTCTCCGACGCTTGTTGATAACTTTCTTGCAAATAACGAACGTGCATGGTGCTTTGCCAATCACCGTCTAACTGCCAGTGCTTTTCAAACGATAAATCATTAGAAAAACTCGATGTATCTCGATAATCGACATGCTTAGATTCAAACTGAATCCCGTAATAATCCGTTAGAACATTTTGGGTGGGAATTTTATAACCAAGTAATAGCGATTGTTCCGGTTTGGAAGCGTACGCTTGTGCCTCAAAACTGTGTCCACGTGCGTTATACCAAGGCTTGGTCCAGTTCAGCGAAGCGCGTAATCCCAAGTCTGTCGAATACCCACCACCGACTTGCACAATATTGCGTGAATTCGGCTCTGCGAGCACTTCTATCGGCACCTTATGGCCATCGGAGATCTCCTCGAAATCCGCTTTCACAATCACACTGCGAAACCAATCAGTACTGGATAGGTCGGCCTGATATTGACTCAATTTCAAAGTGTCAAAATCGTCGCCCCGCTCAAATGTTCTCATCGCTTCTATTCGTGCCGTTTCGATACCCGACGTAAGGACAGACAGCTCTCCAAATTGGTAACGAGAACCACTAGAGAAATGCAGATTCACATGGGCTTGATTCAAACTTGGAATGACTTCCAAAGACGATTCGATAAAACGTCCATCCAAGTAACCTTTTTGCTGAGCCAATGAAATCAAGTTTCGCTTTAGCGTATCGTACTCAGAATGAAGCAACGGCTGCCCTTGTTTAAGTTTAGCTTGATTAATTAGTTCGATGAAATCCTGGTCGTTACTGGCCTCCCCCGACACAGCAAGGTTAGATTTTTTGACCAACATCACCTCCCCCGCGTCAACCTCAAGCGTGATGAGATCATTATCTGATCTCTGAACATTGAGCTCGGAATGATAGTAGCCATAAGGGTTTAACGCATTATTAACCATCTGCGTTAGTCGATTTGAGGTAATGTTTGAAACAGAGAGTTTCTTTAGTGGTGTAAGGTGACTTTCAAGATTTTTCTCTAATATTGGTGTTAGCCCTTTGATTTTAAATTGCGCTCCGAGTGCATGATGTAAAGGCATAGAAGCTAAAACTGATATACCTATTATTTGTTTAATGAGAGGAGACACACCGCTACCTAGTTTAGCAATACACTCGACAAGGTTAATGATGGAATGGCATATCTGTTAATCGCGTATGTAGGATTGCTCCCTACGAAATCCTCTCGAGAATTAACGTTTCACAAGTAGATTCTTTGAACAATAAGTGGGCTCAAGCTAGGAGGTGGCAAATCATGCGGTCTGAAATAGGTATACTGTTTGCCAAAAATACAAAACCCAACGCTAAATGGATCTCATCAAGCGTTGGGTTACATTGATAATGTGTTTTTTAATCTAAAAAGCGTCTGTTAGTAAAACTAGATCGAAGAACAGTTTCCTTTTTCTGCCATGTCGACTTTTAGTACTTCTGCTTTACCTTTGCTTTCGTCTACGAGTTCTACGCCCGCACCACCAACAAATACACCCATTTTAATGTATTGATTAACGAAATAATTACGGCCCTCTTCCGTTAAGATAGTTAAGTGATTTTCAGAAAACTCAGACTCTGTACTTACTTGATGTTCTTTATTGCCTTCGACCTCATGGTAGAAGAATACACCAGGAGCGGTTTCACCAATACATTCCCCATCGACGTAAACATACTTTTTAAGTGCTGCTCCGACAAAAGCATCTTCTCGGTAAATGTAAATCCCTGCGTTCCCCTTTTGAGGTGCTTCAAATGATTTCATTTGATTTGATACTGTCGAATCAACAGTAGGAACAGAAGCACAACCTGACAAACCCAAAAGGAATGCGGAACACAGAATTACTTTATTTTTCATGTTATTAACCTAGCTACGATAAAATCGCGCCAACCATACTATAAATAAATACGTTCACTTATTGGTATTTTTGAAATTTGTGATTCAACCTATGCAATAGCACTCATTTAACGTATGGATTGAGCAAACATTAGCCATATAATAATCACGAGAATAAAATGCCCTGTATCTAACGATCACTAAATGCCACTTTACTCGCTAGACTGATAAGTAGAATACCTGAAACACCTTCAAGAGTTCTTGAATAACGCTGAGAGTGTGGACGACTAAATACCCAATTACCCACAGAGGCGTACAAAACGTTACATGTCGTCGCAAGTACGCTGAACAGCAAGCCAAGTACTAATAATTGCATTGATGTTGAGCTTGCAGACGTATCAATAAATTGAGGCAGAAACGAGAGAAAGAATAGCGCTACTTTTGGATTCAAGACGCTGACGATAACCCCCTGAACAAACACATTTTTATTATTATCAACATTTTTGTTTTCAACGATTTTATTTTCTCCACGCCACATGGACAGTAATGACTGAACACCTAAATAAACTAGGTAAGCGGCCCCTAACCATTTAACAACGCTAAAAGCCAAAGATGAACTCAGAATTATTGCTGACAAACCTAAACATGCCGCTAGTGTATGAAAAAAGTAACCAACACCAAGCCCCAGAGCCGCTTTCAGCCCAGCAGATAATTTACCTTTCATTGTATTGGAAACAATATAAATTACATCAGGTCCAGGAATCATGTTGATAGCGAGACAAGCGACAACAAATAATAATAGTGAGTTTGAATCCATTCTTTTCTCCAAATTAACGTCTTACGGGATAACATTTCATCGAACTACAAGTAATGCAACGTCCAGGTTTCAATTGGTTATATTTAGTATTAACAACACGTTACTAATACTACAGCACTGCACGAAGAGCACAATCATGAACAGTGATACGAATTAAATTATGGGCCTTTGTTAGCCCTTTGAATGATAATATTTAGCATCATTTGGTTGTAAGCTTTTTCTAGCCAGCAGCTCTTATGGAAGTTAACAAATCGGCTACTTAGTATACTTAATAGACCGTCAAATCAGATAGATTATCTATTCTTATTTCTTCAAGCCTTTTGTGCTTCATTTTCCTGCCTCACTAAGCAGCAACTTAATACTTGCTACACCAAAAAATAACGCGAACACGCCTTCAAAAACTGCTTTGGATCTGAGATAGGTTTGCCTGACCTTTTTATACGCGAAAAGAAAAGCATAGCCAAAGAAAACCAAAGCACTAACCAGCCCTACAACAAAAATGACCGACAACAATTCCAACGGACTGGCCGTAGGAGGAACCCCTATCGAATAAAGCGCACCAAAAAACAGAATAGCCTTTGGGTTAGTTAAGTGAATTAACACTCCGGTTAAGTAGTTACCCTTCTCTGTCGTTACGTATGTTTTGGGTAACTTTAGTTGCTCGATGTTGCAGGCAGAATGTACGGACTTTAAAGCCAAATATAAAAGATAAAATGCCCCACAATATCTAAGAATTTCAAAAAGCCAAACATTGCTATAGAGTATGGTTGCGAGACCAAAAGCGGCTGAGGTTGACCAAAATAAAGACCCCGTTAAAACACCTGCAGCCAAATACCCACCAAAGCGCCGACCGTGGTTCATTGACGTGCCTGCTATCGCAAGAGTTGCAGGTCCGGGGCTAGCGATGGCAGCGATAGCTGATACGACAATCAGTGAATAATTTATCTCTTCCATTTTTACTCTAAGCCTCCAAATGGAGTTTTATCAACACTTATCGCAGAATAGTCTATTGAACGTACATCAGAAGCGTAATACTGATTAAAACACCAAGTATCACGAATCGAGTTGAGATTATTTGGTATTTTACTGCTCCAAAATAACATCAAATCCGCCATAAATGAGACGCTTTCCATCAAAGGGCATTGGGTTATTGTCTGGACTCATTCGAGGATCACCCATGATCCGCAGCCACCCTGAGTCTCGAACTTCTTTTGAAGGCCAGACTACCCACGAAAACACAACGGTTTCGTTGCTTTCAGCGTTAACTGCCATGGGAAATGATGTGATCTCACCATCTGGTACTTCACTCCCCCACGTCTCAACAACCTTTAAGGCCCCAAACTCCCTGAACATTTCTGCTGCTATTTTTGCGTGTGCGATATACTTTTCTTTATTCGCTGTCGGCACTGCAGCGACAAACCCATCAATGTATGACATAAGTAAACTCCTTTCATTGGAGTTATAACCATAGCTCAATAAAAAGAATGCACATGATGCCAAACCATAGAAGCAGGTACGTAATACAGCTTGAGAGCTACATTCCTAGCTTGGACTTTATATGCATATTTGAAAGGTATGTGTTTGGATCAAGCTTGGTTAGCATATTTATAATCTCCAAAACACTCGAATACTCAATACGTTCCTCTTCAGCATGCCCGATCCCACCTATTGTAAAGTGAGTAAAGCGGTAATCACGATAAACGTTTTGCAGCTGGCTAGAAATATCTTTGAGTAATCTTTTACTGAGGGCGAATGCAGGGTATTCACTACTTTCTGAAAGCTCTGCTGTAGAGCCAATAGATACAATATTGCATTTATTGTTAAGTGAACCTAAAGCGTTAAGCTCATTGACTAAATTAAGATACCCAATCGGGCCAACATTCATAAACTCAATCAGTTCGCTTGTTGTCAATTCTGAAGACTCTCCCCACATCGACGCCAAATAAACGATGATGTCAAACTCTACACCTTTGAAGCACGTATAATCTGGTTTTTTACCGGGATCAACGTCAATACAAACAGAGGCGACTCCCCCCTCAACTAGCTTTGATCTAGAAATCGCATAAATTTCTGTACCCTGTAAGTTCGTAGCCAAGAACCTTCCTAGCCCTTTACTACCTCCAACGATTAAAATCTGCATAACCCTATTCCTTGGTTAAGGTTGTCTTTCATATTGTCCGCCAAACTGTTCATTAGGCATCACTTTAACGTTTCTATTGCCCTACTTAGTTCTATCTTCAATTTCATCGAATGGTTCAACTGAAATACGCTCTGCAATTTCACTCATCTTCTTCATTTTTTCTGGGTTACTAGTTCCCCAAAACCGCTCCCAGTCTTCACGTGTTCGCCACTTGGCAATAGTTAAAACCTTTTCCGGTACATCGTAAGAACGAAGCATAAAACTACCAAGCGCCCCTTCTACTGACTGATGAATTGAATCTGTCGTCGAACGCCATATATTTTGAAACTCATCCATTTTTTCACTTGGCACACGCCATTCATACACAACTCTAAACATAACACTTCCATTAAAATTTCTAGATTTAATACGGCAAAGTATTAAGAACACTAAGCCAGGTGAATAGCTGAATAAAGCAACATAGTAGAGCGTAGAGCAACATGAAAAGCAAAGTGTAAACGCTCTAAATCACTCCGATTCGATTAGTCATGCACACATTCAAAGATTTCGTATTGCCGTTTAACATTGGCTGTTACTTTTCCCCAATGTGAGGCTTGAACTCTTTCCTGATGTTGTTTAAAAGAGGCTTTGTCGACGAACTCCTCATAGACATCAAAACGAAACGGATTAGTCGAGCTTTGAGTCACAAGAAAACTAAGGCAGCCCGGCTCTTCTAACGTGAGCCTTTTGTGAGTTATTAACGCATGTTTTACTAATTCTAGATCCTTTTCCGGAACTAAAATAAAGCCTTTCAATGTAACTTTCGACATATCATCCTCCCGCCCCTATCGTGTAGCGTTTCGTTAAGAAGTAGCCAACACGCCCTCAATCTCAACCATCATATCGCAAATGTGAATCTCACCATGAATTAAATGCCACGTGTTAGGAATCTATTTCTAATGCCCTATCGACTTACGAGCATAAGGTTATCTCTACCCTTTCTTTGCCTTTACCGATGTTCTTGCGTTTTAATTGAATTTGGCCGACTTCTGATGTGCGCTTTAAGTGAGTGCCACCGCAAGGCACTTGCGCAAACCCATCCACTCTCCAATACCTTCTTTCACTCTCTTGATCGGAAAAGTCACTAATAATAACTGAATCAGAGTTAATCAAATCTTGCACATCAGTTTCAATTTCTTTCAATAGCGGGCCAATACTTTCAGACCACTCGAAATCTATGCGACTCTTATTTTCAGAAATATGCGCGCCTATCTTAACAATGCCTTCCCGACGCTGATAAAACATCTCGAGCACCACTTCAGCCGCAAAGTGTAGCTTCATTAAGGCGTATCTACGCTTCCAATCAATATTCGTAGTTACAATGTCACCAAGAGTAAAATTTGGAGAGGATTCCAATGTGTAAATAAGTCGAACACCTAACTTTTGAGCAATCAAAACCGGAATACCATTAATCGTTCCTTTATCACTCTCTTGGCCTCCAGACTCTGCAAAGAAGATAGTCTGGTCCAATTCAACCTTATTTCCGTCTACATTGCTCACTCTTGAGTTAAGTTCTGTTTGGTAGGGATTAACCCAAAATAATTTCTCGCTCATGCTGCTATCCTTGCAGTAAGTCCTATCTTTGATAGTACATTCAGTGACCACCAAGTCAATTCAAGAAACCTCACCGTCAAATGTAAGGCTGTGTATAGAGCACGAGCAGGCTAGACCTATTAGATGCGTTTAAGGCCGGATACTAAACGCTGTCTAGGGGTTTAGCTAACAACCCGTAAATTGCGGAATCCGAGACTACTCCATTCACTTCCCAACGCTGCCTTAGGAAACCTTCCTTTATAAAACCTAACCGTTCCAAGACTTTACCTGAAGAAGCATTGTCTGGATCTATCTCAGCCTCGATTCGACGTAGATTCAGTGTTTTGAATGCGTGTTCGATTAATGCAGTTCCCGCCTCTAATACAATGCCTTTACCCCAGAAATGACGACTAACGCCAAAGCCAATTTCTGCGCGCCTAGACTCTTTCACGTGATTAAACAGCATTATCTTACCCAGAAGTTGGCCATTGCTCTTTAGGAAGATGCCTAGTGTCACTTCTGTATTGCTATTCATGGCCTGTGTACTCTTGGCTATAAATGTCCGCGCTTCTTCAATTGAAACCCAAGGGCCAGAGTTCCAATATTTCATGACCTCATGGTCTGAGAAGATGTCAAACAATTCGCTTGCATCATCTTCAACTAGCTCTCTTAGAATTAATCGTTCCGTTTCAATCTTTGTTACTAACATTTTGGAGCCAGCCTTTTGGTTTGTTATTGGTGACGAAAATACAATAAAAGTGTGAGACACGTAATACAAATGATTTCGTATGAGACTTTTAAACAAGCTCAACGCACGGTAAAAGCGCCACGTGTCACGATTCTATATTGAAGCAAATTTTAGACATTCAAGTGCGTCAACAAGTAACCGCTGAACGCATCAAAGCTTGGAGTGAGTTGATCATAAGTCCTAAACTCAGGCTCAAAATAGTCCATATACTTTATTATCGCTTAGTGACGATTTCCTTCAGTACTCTGGCTGGGTTGCCACCAACAACGACATTGTCTCCAAAACTCTTTGTAACGACTGCGCCAGAGGCTACCACCACGTTGTTCCCAAGTGTTACGCCAGGGTTGATTACGGCATGGCCACCTATCCAACAATTGTCACCAATGTTTATGGGCTTTGCTAGCTCTAAACCACTATTCCTCTCGATAGGATCTAAGGGATGAGTCGCAGTATAAATTCCAACTTGAGGCCCAAGTAAACAGTTATCACCAAACTTAACTTCCGCAACATCCAAAATCACACAACCAAAATTAGCGTAAAAATTATCTCCAACGTGAATGTTGGATCCATAGTCGCAATTGAAAGAAGATTCAACATGAATATCGTCACCTGTTGTGCCGAACAAGCGCTTAGTTATTTGAACTCGCTTTTGTTTATGCTCAACAGACGTGGCATTCAATTTTTCAGTTAGTAACCTAGCGCTCAACCTTAACTTTAATAACTCTTCATCACTTGGGTCATAAAGCTCACCTGCTAACATTTTCTCTTTTTCTGACATAAAACTTGGACTCCAATACCAATTTTCTTACAACGCTACATTAAGTATGTGAGTAACGCTACCTCCTAAGCGAGGCTGTTCCACCACGAAAACAAAGCCCGACTTGAACCCTAGTCCTCAGCGCTATCAATTTTTTCAACAAGTTAGTGAACTACCACCACCGTTCTCACTAACTTATCACCGAGACGTTGCCTCTTTTTACCAAGAATGAAAATTGAGTCAATAAAACCGAAGAATGGAGTAATAACATTTCGAAAGAGCGACTGAAAAATATTGCACTTTTTACCCGTTCTTGCACTTATAACTGCAATGCCCAAAAGTTTTTTACCCACACTTTGACCATTTGGTAAACAATCAGAAAAAAGGTAATACGATACAGTCGCAGTTACTGCTGTAGCGCGCACAAGCTCTTTTTCAATACCGATTTCTAAGCCGACCCATAAAACGAGAGTAAAAATGCTAAAACTGACAAAAAGATCAATCATTTGTCCAACACACCTAACTCCCGGACTAGCCAAAACGTAATTTTCTAGAGTAAATTTTTCTGCATTTTTCATTCTAAAATTTGGACTAACAATTACTTATTGGTGAACTAACGCTATTGAGACAGTAACATCCCCACTAAACCTAATCCATACTTCCGCATAGTACGGTCGAACCTGATTTTTCTATCTTTTCAATATATTACCACGCTTGTTCTAAAGGCTAGATTGGTAATATTTCAACATCTCTTCTTGATTAAGCGCTTTACTTTCTAACTTTTGTTGATCTTTAAAGATTTGAGCTAATGAAGGGAGAATTGAGCGATTTACTTTATAGTCATCAGACCAAAGTTTCCCTCTCATCACCGCTTTCGCACAATGAAAGTACATACTCTCTATGACTATTTTGATAACAACCTTAGGATCTTTACTTCCATCGGGGCAAGCAGATATCAAGTTGGCGTCGGTGTGAATACTTGCGATTCCTTTAATACGGAGCACTTCATCAATACCATTTACCATCAATAACAACCCTACCTTGGGGTTACTAATGATATTTTTTAGACTATCGATACGATTGTTCCCCGAGCTATCAGGGAGCAACAATGTTGATTCATCTAAAACTTTTACGAAGCCAGGCTCCCCTCCTTTAGGAGAAAGATCGATATACCCTTGTGAATCAGCGGTACTTAGAACTGCAAAATGGCAGTTATTAATTAATGTAATCGCATGAACATCCAGCACAGGCAGCGCTTTATTTTTAGCTCTCGCACTTGGCTCTGCGTAAATTTCTTTTAACTGCTCTATTGTTTTAATTTCACTCATTCAATGTTATTCCTTCACTATCGTATAATGCTTTGCTTGTAAGCAAGCAGTAACTCTGACTTCTTGTATAGGCACTAGACCTAACTCATCGTAAAAATACTACGAGTACAAGTTGTCTCTTTAATGCCTTGTTATCTGAAGATTTAAAGTTTTTCACTAAACTCCCCACACTGCTTACACTTATAACCATGCTTGTAAAAAAACAGTGGAAAACCCAGTAAAATAAAAACTAAGAAAGCTGGGCGTTTACCTTTTGTAAATGCAAATAGATCTTTACTACCACATTTAGGGCAAACGTCTTTTTCTTCATCAACGTCAACTTCATTTCCCAATGATTCTGAGAAATCGCTACTAAGTATTTGTTTCGCATCTTCTGCATCACTTTCGGCCACCATCAGACGGACGCCGCCTATTGCATTTGAATAAAGCCACTGAGTATTTACCGTGTGCTCGTCAGCGATGTAACTTTCTATTCCGACACTATCTAGGCTTGCTCTCGCAATATGAGCTTCATGAGGAAAAGAAAACCTTGCTACTACAATCACATATTACTCCTGTGGGAAAACGCTCTCGTAACGTATAAGCAACGCTAATTGGAAATGCCATGTATGGTACGCTAGCCTGAACCGTTTGTTGTACCTAATCACCCAACCACAACTATTGAAACTACATCGACATCAAAACCATATGAAAAAATAACGGCAAACAAACAGCCACATGAGCCATGTCGGTGCTTGATACATTTTTCAACTTTATCACGAGCACGACCATAACCCACACTGTAGCGGACGCTAAGCCTAGATAATTATCTAAGTCATTGTAATAATCATACTTATCAAGGAAAGATAGAAAATTACTCTCTTTAGTTTCCACCGCCTTTCTAAGCACCTCATTTGCAATTGAGCAATAGTATTTCGAGAAACTCAGGAGAGTAAACTGAACGAGTGTTGCTACTATTAAAAATATCTTCATATTTACATCACCGCATAATGCCCCGCTAAGAGATGAGTAATTCAATACAGAAGCCACTAAAAATCATCTTAATCACTCAACGTATTGCGCCGTAAAAATACCACACGTTGCGAATCAACTTTGAGCAGTTTGTTATAACTCTGATTTCGCATTAATGTATAGCTTATGAACATCGTCTGAATTAGAAAAGTCTATACAGTAGGCCAATTTGATCACGTTACCATTTTTTGATTTGTAAATAGCCATATCATATTTTTCCAATAGCTCGCTAACCCCAAAGAATGACTCCAAAGGAAGCTCGGAAAACTCTCTGTAGCCTTGCATCGCCGTTATCGCATCTTTCGCAACAGCTGATCCTTTGTAATTAGTCGCAATGCAAGATGAGAGAGCGAAGTTTTTAAACAGTTGCTCATCGCTTTGAATACTTAGTGGATTCGCGGCCTCTCCTACACTACAAAGAGCAATACTTATGCTGGTTACTAGTACTCTACATTTCATAAATTAAACCTTTTGCTTCCTAAGAGTTACAGCACATTATTAAGGAGAGAGTATCACAATACAAAACTGCCCCACATCACTTAAATCAACTCATAGTGAAAATGCCATGTGTAACCACTCTTGTTGTGAACCAATTATTAGCCCACTACAGACTAATACATATACCCTAACCAATCTATATGACCAAAAGCCCAAGTTTTGCCGCTGATAGGTTTAACATATAAATCATCTAGTTGCTCTACAGCAACACCGTAATTTTTATGTTCGTGAACTCGCAACCAAGAACTTAGAGAGTTAAGGCGCTGATAACCATTAGCCAGATAAAAACGCTCCAAATCGGAGACTAAAATGATGAAGTCGACATCTTTAGTGGACGCATACTCGCTGAGTTGAGACAACATTGTTGTGCCAATACCTTGTCTTTGAACTGTGCTCTCGACACAAAAGTCACTCACACCTAATACTTTATAAATTTCATCACCAACGCGAACAGCTCTGTAGTCTAATCCCATGTAACCAACTAACTGATCACCTTCGTAATTCAGAACTCTCATATGCGGGAGTTGCTTATAGTAAGAGCGAGTAACTTGGTGTTCAGGAAACGACTTGTTTCTAAGAGCTTCAATTGCATTATGCTGCGCTTTAGATAACTCGATTTCTGGGTAAATATCCATATTTGACCTTTGAGTATTAATGACCTTTTGGAGTTGAGCAACGCAATACAAAAGCCGCCGCATACCGATTTAATCACTGAGCTCAACGCCCAGTTAATGCCACGAGTTGAGAATCAATATTAGACAGTTTGTTAGTTTACATTTCGCACGAATCACGCGATTTAATTAAATTGAACATTTCATGCGATACATTATGATCTAACTGTACACTCAATTGGGAACTGGCCATGCATACATTAACAGCCAATGATGCCAAACAAAATTTCGACGAACTACTTCTAAGCGCACAACGCGAGCCAGTAAAAATCAGCAAAAACAGTAAAGATACTCTGCTATCAGGGTTTCAGATGCTAGCTGATAATCCAGATTTAGGAAGAAGTTGTGACGAGATGTACCCAAATGGCTTTTATTTCCCGATAGGAAAACACACAGCTTATTTCACCAAAGAAGATAACTTTATCTTAGTTGTTGCTGTATTAGGTCAATCACAGCTACCCCAGAATCATCTGAAATAACACGATTTTCACCTTAGAAGCATAATTAGGGTGAGAGTTTATCCATGTAAACTAACGCCGCATTAAGGTGTGAGCAACGCTACCACGAAACTTAACCAGACCACCATAAAGACAAAACCCAACGATGGAGTGAAAAATGCCATGCGTTGGGAATCACTCTTAAATGCTTTGTTATTTGAATTTATTATGGGCTACTCTACTTCGATGAAATCATCATCACACTTACCACCATGTTGTTTCTTGTATTTTTCAAACTCTATATCTGTTTCTAAGTCACCAGTAGGCCAACCAGCATCTAGTTGTGTCAGCATGTCAGATATTGGCGACCAGCCGACAATATCAGAAGTCGTTTTATTCAACCAACATTTACCATCCCAGTATAAGTAGTCATACGAGCCAAAACCACTAAGATGTCTTATTGCAACTAAGTAGACACCAATTTCGCTAGGCTCTGTACCCTCAAACCATGTAGCTTTGATCTTAACTTTACTCATTATTTCTGATTCCTAAATGCTTCCACCTTATCAATTAACCAACTCATAGACTCGGGTCTTCTCGCCGGCGCATGAGCACCATCCACCAAGAAATCGATTATAAAGTAAGTATTGATGCATGTAGCATCCTCAGTATAAATTAAGACACTATCACTTGTATTAATATAGCCAAGTTTTAGCGTTTTAACTTTATCTAGTATATGAATATGCATTAACCCAACATCTTCTGCTGCAGGAGCTGGTCTATGATATGGGACTTCTTTACCAAAATATGATATCTGATGACCTTGCTTGTGACGGCTTAAAGTCATGAATTAATAAATCTAGGTCTTTGTTAAGTTTTCTTTCCTCACTGAGAACCCTAGTTACGTATACTTTGACCTCCATGTTTAAACCGTTTCTCTTTTATTTGACTTCTACAAATTCAGTGAAACTTTCACTTTGCCTATCTTTAGCACGCTCAAAGCTCCTTTTTGCTCTATTTATAGCAACATAATGAGAGGGGAAAGTTTCCTGTTTTTTCGCCTTAGATCTTGATTTTTATTTCATTTTTACTCCTTTAACGTTAAATATCTAAATCTAAATTCCAATAACGCTCTGTTAAGGTGTGAGCAACGCAATACAAAAGCCGCCGCATACCACCTTAAAAACTAAAACCAACGCATAGTGAAAATACCACGCGTTGCGAATCACTCTGAAACAGTTTGTTAGTTGATGTGACTTCAAATATTACACTAGCCACAGAATATAGATGCCTTATCAGGAACAATATATGCAACTCAATCTACAGTAAGGGGTGGCCATGGGAAAACCCACAGCAACAATAACATCAATGCACATCTGCCTCAAAGTCACCGCTAAAATTCCGCATGTGGGCGGCCCTGTTGTCGTTGGTTCACCCAATGTTAAAATTGGTGGGTTACCTGCGGCTCGAAAAGGGGACCGTCTTGTTTGTGTTGGTCCACCAGATTCCATAAGCCAAGATTCTAGTTTGGTGTTTATCAATGGAAAGCTCGCAGTTCGTATGGGGGCACGGAACGGCTCACGGCAGTAAAATAGTAATTGGAAACCCAACAGTGCTCGTAGGAGACAGTGGCAGTCAAGCTTCTACGCCAAAACCTAAAAGTGCTACAGGCTCTGCGACACAGACAAACTCACTAACTAATGATTCAGTTGGGAATATTCCCCGTGAGCAGAAACCAATTGTTAAGGTTAGTGCAGGACAAGCTTCAGGCATAAAAGGGAAACAGAGATCGTGGGCGATCGAACTAGAACCTCCTGAACCGAATACTCTATATGAGGTAACCTCAACTCATGAAGGAAGCCCAGTAACGTACACCTACGAAACCGACGCACAAGGTAGAACAATACGAATAACGGGGAAACTGCAAAAGTCTCCCATTAAAAATCAAGCTATGCGTGATAAACTGCACCGTAATTCATCTACTCAATCAAAGTATGGAGGGGATGACCCAAACTATGATGGTGGTCACTGGCACTTGATGAAGGAAAATACGTGGAAGTAGATATCCGAATTAAGTATGGTAAAGGAGAGACACAGTCCAAACTTATTTCAAAGTGGACTGTAAATGGTGGCTCCACCAATCGTTTGGTATTTAAGAATTAAGGTAAATTTATGTTTTCATCAGCGGAAGAAATTTATAACCATATTGGAGGAGCTATCTCGGAGGTGGTTCCCGAACAGTGGTGTGTAGCTTGGGTTGACATTGCTATGAACCTTTCTACTAGAGCGGTATATTTTCAAGACCGGTACTTAGTAGATGCTAACTCAGATGATGTGAAGGATCTCGACATCTATAGTTCTGATAACATTGAACTTGATGATGCCTTTAGTGACTTATTTGATTTAATGTCTAGTAAAGAACAGAGCAAGCCTTGGAATAAAGCTCGTTTTGTTGTTCATCCTGACGGTGATTTTAAAATTGAATTTAAATGGGATGAGGATTGGGCATGGTTAAGTTCATTAGCTCCAGATAAAGATATATATCCTGATAGCGAAACTATGCAATTAATTGAAACATGGGATGGCCTTGGTGAAAATGCTTACCGCCCTTGGTTTGATCCGGATTCAGCCATGTTTAAAAAAGACTAACACAAACTTTTAATAAAACTCCACAACCACTTACGAAATGAAGTAAGTGGTTGTGGCTTCAATCTAAAAGACCTAGCTTATCACCTAACGCCCAATTAAGGGGTGAGTAACGCAACACCTATGTCACAGCAGACCACCTTAATCACTGAACTCAACGCATAGTAAAAATGCCACGCGTTACGAATCCCTCTTGAACAGTTTGTTAGTTGCAATTTTTACCCACTTCAGCTGAACAAGTGATATCGATCGTAGGGCTCAACAGACAAACATGACAATGCTTTTCCACCGCTTCTCCTTGAGCTGATCGCAAAATGTCAGACTCCTTAAAACCACTGCCATTTACTGTAAAGTGTAAGTTTGCCGATTTATATAAACGAGGCTCTGATTCTGTTAGGGCGAAAGTAACCGTATTTTCTAGGCCTTTAACTTCAACACCTTGATCTTGCAGTAACAAGACGACATCCGTAGCACTCCATGAACCTAAAGCCGACAATAGAATTTCCGTTGGGCAAGAGGCTTTCTCAGTTGTAGCGTCAACATTAAACGTAAAGCCGTCTTCAGCTGACACTTTAAAACGACAATCACCATCCACTTTATATTAATACTCATACTTCCCTACTTTTTGATGTCACTATTGTTGATTGCACTTAACGCCTTATTAAGGCGTGAGCAACGCAATACCGAGTCCACCGCATAAAACCTTAATCACTAAATTCAACGCATAGTAAAAATGCCACGCGTTGCGAATCCCTCTTAAACAGTTTGTTATGCGAAATTCGACAATGCTGATTTGTACGCCTTTCTAGCCTCGGTACTTAAGTAGCTATCCATACCTTGGAACAGTTCAAATAGCTCAGCACCATATTTGAGTTTGAACTCTGCACTGCTATAAACAAGCTCTAACTCATTAGCGACCTTTAACTCGCAAAACAATTTCACCATTGCACTGTCGAGTTTGAATGTTGAACCAGTAAATCTGTCTTTAAATTGGATTTCTAGCACTTTGCCAAATTGAGGGAATACATACTTTCGGTCGCATGAGCAATACAAATAAACCAATGCTTCTTCATCATTACCAATAATTCGCGCTATTTCTTGGCGCTGGCTTAGCGACACCATATTTTCATCGAAATCCGCTGTTCCATACGCGGCATGAAAGAGACCTGCGATTTGAAGTAACTCGCTACTACCCCAGTTAATTAGAACTTGTTCAGTGCCTTTCAGGTGTACTTCCAATGAACCGTTAAGGTGCTTAAAGTCACCCGCTCCAAGTTCTTGAAGCATTCCAAATTTATCCATAAATCTCAATTCCCTTTAGGTCGCATAACGCCCTGTTAAGGTGTGAGCAACGCAATACCGACGCTTCCGCACAACACCTTAACCACTAAACGCAACGCATAGCAAAAATGCCATACGTTGCGAATCACTCTTAAATAGTTTGTTATGTAACTTTACTCAACCTGAGTTAACAAGCTCAGATTTTCTAGAAAAAAAGGATCGTATTCCAAAGTAAAACACTTCGCGAGTAAAGGAGACGTCTCATTCTTATAATTAATTGCGGGCTCATATTTTTTTACTAGCCTAGATACTTCAACGAAAGTGTCTGGTGATATAGAATTCATTTGCACTATACCTGCAGAGATATTTCTAATATCACCTAAGTCATAGTTTTTATGTTGAAAGTACTGATATAAACAATTCGCTCTCGCGAATTGTATTAGTCGTTCATCGATATTAGATTGGGGACCAGTATTAGCTTTTAAAGATAATGACATCAGTAAAAGTATGAAAGTCATAACCTTGATCATGTGCACTCCCAGAACAGAACTTTGTGAGTGACTGATGCATACCCTTGGTATACGCATTTATTCCCACCCCATAGGTCAGCATGCCCTGTCGCATCACTCCATCCGTCAACTTGATAGATAATTATGCCCTTACGCTCTTTAATTTTCTCTAGGTGCTCTTCGGGAGTCAGCTCTTCAGGGCTAAAGTATTTTTCTGATAGGTATTTGATAAGAATTTTGACTCGAAAAATATACCAAAATTTATCTTGTCCGAAGAGACTTGAAGACTCATTTTTCCTTCCGGACTAATCGCGTTGTAACGAGGAATTTTGTGTTCTACGCCGCTACCATTAAGAGCTTTGGAAACTCAAATAGCACAAGCGTTTGAAAATATACCTAGTTCGTACTTCGAACCTACTTTACCACCAATTTTTTTAAAAACCACATTAGCTGGTAAAGCAGGGTAATTGGCACGAAGATTTTCCCATGTTGGCAATTTCATTTTCACCTCAATCCTTAGTAAGTATCTTAAGATATATAATGTGCCGCTGATTCGACCTCATGTAAAAAAGAGAAGAAAATTTTATAATTGAAATCATATTGTTTTGAAACTGACTAATCATGAAGTTACATAACGCCGCATTAAGGTGTGAGCAACGCTACTACGAACCGTAACCTTACCGCCGTAAACACAAAACCCAAAGATGGAACTAAAAATGCCAAGCGTTATGAATCACTCTTAAATGCTTTGTTATGTTTGTTCTAATCTTAGGAAAGAATGAAAAAACCTTTTATTGAGCTATACGTCACATTTTAAACTCACAAAACGTACCCACTAAACAGAAGCAAATATTATGCATCAAAACACCCATTTAAGGCAGAGGACATAGCAGTAAAAAAATTCATGATTCAAGGACTTGTAGTATCTGAAAGTTCTCATAACAGCATCCGTGAAATCAACAAACGAGTTACAAACATGAAGCTACTTTCTGTGCTTGGTGGATCAACCGCGACTTACCAAATTTTCTTCAAAAACACATTTGCTACAGCCACATACAATATATCAACAGCAGATTGGGAAACCTTCGCTCGTGGTGCAACATCAATACCTGTAATTACTCGAAAAATCATAAAGAATGAAGCTTTGATGCACTTTACGAGTAAAACAGGGAAAGAACTTAAATTTTGTCAGTGTACATATGAAAGCTTATAAATCAACGTTACTCTTTGTATTTACCCTCATTACATTTTCAAATTCATTTGCTTTTGATTGTGTAAATGAGCGGGACTTTGTTATTTCTGAAGATCATTGGATACATAGTTTATCACCGGAAATTCAATACTATACTGTCATGTACTTGTCTGAAAAGACGGTTGAGCAATGCTTAAAAGAGAAGCCTTCCGAAAAAACCAAAAAACTAAGGTTAAAACTCGAAAAGGCAATTGGCACTGAAAAGCTGTCTGAAATAGAGAGAGAGTTTATTTTTTTATTTGATACACGGAGTGCGTTTGATGCTTTAGGGCTAGATATAATGAGTGACGACTTTCTGCAAAAACTTAGGGACCACGAGTTCTCTAAAAACTGAGCGTCCCAAAAGCTGGTGTACCCCACAAAACCCAACCTTGAACTGAAAATGCCAAGCGTTTGGAATCACTCTTAAATGCTTTGTTATGGCGATACTTAACTTCGCGAGCCTAAGCTTTTTTCACGAACGCCGCTGTTACCATCATTTCTCCAGCACCATCGACCTTGCAGTCGAGTTGGTGATCTTTACTATCAACAATACGTCTAACAACTGCTTTTGTACCGATTTTCAACATCAGGGAGCTACCTTTAACTTTAAGATCTTTTGCCAAAGTAACTCTGTCACCCTCGGCTAACAAAGTACCATTTGCATCCTTAACATTAATAAGTTCATCTTGGGCAAATTCACCAGGGTTCCACTCAAACGCACACTCCGGACAAACCAAGTTAGCTTGATCTTGATACACATATTCAGAATGACAATTTGGACAAGGAGAGAATGACATAAACTTTCAACTTTTCGATTAACATTTGATATATGATAAGTTGATAACGCTCGATTAGCGAGAGTTAGGGCACTATATTTAGTAATACCAACTGTGCTACCTAACTCGAATTATTCCGAAAGCCATAACGCGCATTAAGGTGTGAGCAACGCAACCACGAAACCTAACCATACCACCGTAAACACGAAACCCAACGATGGATGAAAAATGCCAAGCGTTGGGAATCACTCTTAAACGCTTTGTTATGTTTGCCTATTGGCTAAGCTTGGCGATCAAAGAGTCTAGTACCATAAGATCATTTGCTTTTTCCATATACTCATCACTGTCTTCGCCCAATTGGGATAACAGAACATGCTCTCTTTCTAGTTTTTCTTTTAAGCACAGCCTAATATAACGGAGCTCTTTTTCATTGAACATTTCAACCTACCTGTGAGTTTGGAGAATTAATAAAACATGGTCTGGCACTAGATTCTAACTGCTGCAATTTTGTCAAATATAAACTAAGAGGCATATCTTGAAGCGGACGAATTGTGAAATGATGCTTCCCTTTACCTCCATCTTCGCCCAGCGAAACATGCAAACCATTTGGTATTTTAGTATGTTGTGGAATCTTCCACCACAACGTACCAAAATGAGGGTTTCGATAATTGAAGGAGACAGCCTTCCGGATTTACAATCAACGCACTCAATTCCGTTTTTATTGTATATTTTAAAATCCCATACAGCCTCCATATCTCGTGGAGGAGTCGTTCGAATGTAATCAAACTTTGCCTTAGTTTTGCGTCCGAGCCAGAACAAGTCAAAAGGTAAAGAAATATAGAATTTGATGGGCGTATACATCTATGTGTCACTAGTTCGCGAATATGCAACAAGGGTAATTTCAGTATGATATTCATCATAACGCCAGTTGTAGGCTTCTGGAGCTCAGTCGAAAGCTCTAATTATCATATAACATTGAATTACATTAGCTTTTCGATGCCGTTGGCAAACATAACGCTCTGTTAATGGGTGAGCAACGCATTACCGAAGCGACCGCATACCACCTTAAACACTAAAATCAACGCATAGCAAAAATGCCACGCGGCATGACCCCCTCTTGAACGCTTTTTGTGATTAATTTTCAATGGGTTACGCTTTATTAGACACAAAATTAACTCGACTTTGATTTACAAACCAAAGCCAAAACGTAGAAAACCGAAATGACTCATAGTTTTGAAAATCGAGCTTTGAAATTCGGCCGCTAAAACTCAAAAACTCAAGATCAAATTGCTGATTGAGGCAACTATCTGAATTTTCAGCGCCAAAGAATAAGTGTCCAAAAAACAGTGCCCAATGAAGTTAACTTGCCGACAAACTCGAAACCAACCAGCCGAGGGAACAAAGAAAAACAATAAACCACTGATTTTACGTGATTAAGCATAACGCCTTGTTAAGGGGTGAAGCACGCAATACCTATGCTGCCGCATGCCGTCTTAACCACTAAAATCAACGCATATCAGAAATGCCAGGCGTACTGAATCCCTCTTGAACAGTTTGTTATGAGCGTACTTATGTTGCCCACTTACCAGACAAAAAGTTTGAAACAAACGAGGATAAGCGCAACTGTGATAAGGCCACCCCAACCGATTGTTCGTGTTATTGTTTCCGGTGATTGTGTATTTAAATGAGGAAATAAAATGGCCCCAAAAGATAACAGTGGCACAAAACCGTATAATTGCCCCATTTGTGATGACGTACCCAAAGGGAAAGGCGGAACAAACAAATACAAAATCGTATACGCAATATAGACAAGCATTGCAATACCGGCTTCCTTTACCGACGTATCACTTTCTCCATACCAAAAGTAGAACCCCACACTGACACAAAAAACAGCCACACTGATCAACAGAACTATTCTCCTAATTATTCTTTAGCTCATAACGCCACGTTAAGTAGTGAGCAACGCCACCACAAGACCTAAACCTTTGTGCAATTCACACCATTTAGCCTTATAGCCCGTGTAAATTTGAGCATCGACTTTTACAGGTATATCAACATCAAATACCGAAATAGCCAGTTCGATCTTTTCCAGAGACTCACCTTTCACCCTGAACCCGAGGCTAGAACCACAGTTAGAACAGAACATTCTAGTCGTTCCGTTTGATGCAACAAACTCTTTGAGTAAATGCTTACCTGTAAGCCAACTTAAACCTTTGACCCCAACCAGTTTCCCAAACGCTGCACCGTGAAATTTTCGACACATAGAACAATGACAATTAGCTACTTTTTCACTAAACCCACTAACAGAAAATCGGACGCCTCCGCATAAACATGAACCTTCAAATCCTGCACACATCCTGAGTTTTCCTCCCTATTGCATAACGCCGCATTAAGGTGTGAGCAACGCTACCACGAAACCTAACCATACCTTCGTAAATACAAAATGCCAAGCGTTGGGAATCACTCTTAAATGCTTTGTTAGCTCTCTGCTTGTTCAGGTAGCAACTGCTCTAGCTTCAAACCATATTCTGCTTCATTGCTTTTATATTCATCTTTCAAATATTCAAAAAACTGAGTCAAATGAACTAAGTATTCCTCATAATCTTCACGTTCTCGCAAAGTTTCACTATGTAACAAGTTTTGATTATATAGAACAGCATCTCTAACTGCCGATAATAGCATCGGTACATATGGCTTAGGTATATTCATCTTACGCAGCCTCTCTTACTGCTAACTTCGCTAATTTACTCAATAGTAACTTAAACTTTGACAAGGGCATATCATAAGCAGGAGCGATAGTGTAATGATACGCACCAAAACGAGGGTTATACTGATCTTTAACTATCGCCAACCCAGAAGGTAAAGGTGTGCCCTCTGGTATCCGATAGTGCTGCCAATTTGGTCCCTGTGGTATCCCTGGTCGATCAAACGTACTGATGCCTCTTGGCCGGTCTTTCACTAACACTCTCGCATCAACTCCCATTCCTTTAATAGTAATGTCAGCAGGTCTAGGTCTACCATTTAAAAGAAGTAGAGTATCTTCAATTAGTTCAAAAAGCTCCATACCTTTTTTAACATTTAATCCTCTCCACAAATTAAGAGGTACTTTACCCTCATAATAGTTATGAATTTGCCCCTTATCTAACAACACATCTTTTAGCAATGTAACAGTTTCCATGTTTCCTCCTTTTGCTTAAATTCTCGAGAGAGCTAACGCCTTGCTAAGGTGTGAGTAACGCAATACAAAAGATACCGCACAGCGCCTTAATCACCATAAGCCACCGCAAAGTAAAAATGCCACGCGTTACGAATCACTCTTAAGCAATTTGTTAGTACATGCGCTACTTCTATTTATGCGCTCCAAGATATTGAAAACTTAAATGATATGAAAGACTTTGAACACTGAGGTGAGACGGGCAGCTACAAAACTTAAAACCGATAGAGAGACGAAAGTTGGCTAGAAGAAAAACGTACTGAACTACCCTACATTCATTAGCTTCAAATTAGAAAAGGATTCTTTCCTCGTACTTCAACAGCCACACCAAAAGTAATCAAGGTTCTCTCAAAAACCACTACGAAAATGAAGAAGAGCCAAAGAAATAGGCTAAGAGTTAGAAGCCGTAAACGGTGAAATCAAAGCGAACACTCCGCATATAGTGCCACCGGAAAGAACGTGAAAGGCACTAACTTAAAGGTGTAAATATGAGCGCCAAAACAGATAAACACCAAAACTGATGACCTTTGATGTCAAACCCGTACTAACGCCCTGCTAAGGGGTGAACAACGCAATACAAAAGCCTACGCATACTACTTTAATCACTAACCCCAACGCATAGTAAAAATGCCACGCGTGCCGAATCACTCTTGAAGAACTTGTTATGTTGAGATGTTAAGTAACGCGTTCATGACTATCTAGCATCTTCACAGGCAACTGGTTTTCAACTAGAAAATGGTAAAATCTTAGCTCTTCAATTAAGTCAGGAAAAGCTAGTTCAAAGTCTTGATAGGTCTGATTTTTGAAACGAAACCTTACCGTATGTTCAAACCTTTTGGTTTGCGCATACAAAATTTCATTAATATCAGCAGTATTTATACTTGTACCTAAAAGAGATAAACTATTACCATCAAGCACAACTTCTAGCGACTGTTTTGGTTTGGATGTTAAATACTCAGCAGCTAAAGATACAGCACAAAAAAATGCGATGTATCCTAATTGTGTTAAAAATGGAGCCTTAGATATCTCGACTAAGTAGTAAGCAAACATGCCACAAATTAATACTCTAGTGATAAAGCTATACATTAATTTAAAACTGACCAATTTACTTTGTCTCAATAAAGTTTTCATAACTCCCTTCTCAACATAACGCCGCGTTAAGGGGCGCAGGCACGCAATACAAAAGTGACCGCATACCACCTTAAACACTAAAACCAACGCATAGTAAAAATGCCTCGCGTTGCGAATTACTCTTAAACAGTTTGTTATGTGAATTCTCGATTGAAACGCCGAACTTTTGTACGCATATTTTTCATAGGTGATGATGTATTAAACTGAATCATGCGCCCCAAAGTCTATTGTTCATACCACGCAACACCATAGGAATCATGGTCACTTAAGCTTGAAATGAGTAAAAGTATCTCGTTAACTGTAGACTCAAGCTCAATGAGTAAATCATCATATTTCCACTCACAGTACTCTTCGTGGAAGCTTTCAGCGAGTGAGCCTAATTGGTTCCATTTATAACCAGTTTCCGGGAAATCAACATGTTGGTTTTGATATCTTAAGTGATGCCATTTAAGAATGAGTTTCCCCAACCAATCAAGTAAGCCACTGTATCACTAACGCTAATGGCTTTACCTTTGACGTTTCCCTCTACTCCAGGTTTGCGAGCTTTGCCTTCCGGAATTGAACGATAGTCAGCCATGAGTTTCGGAAATATTGAGTTTATAGCCAACTCCAATTCATCCTTATTTCTTGGCACAGAAGACATTTTGACCTCCATTCACATAACGCTCTGTTAAGGTGTGAGCAACGCAATACCAATGCTTCCGCATATCACCTTAACCACTAAACGCAACGCATAGCAAAAATGCCACGCGTTGCGAATCACTCTAAAACAGTTTGTTAGCTTTATTTTAGAGAAGGTCTCTTGAAAAATTAACCACATTATCTCCAAATACACTTATAGCATCGTTTCGTAGTGATTTAATGAGCAACCTCAATTCAATCAGATCGTTACCGTAGTCTGATATTTCATCGTCAGAGTTCTCACAAACATGTGCCCATTGCTTTTCCAATGACTCCAAACCTTCTAGGACTAATTTCATATCCGAAGATGCTAAATCTAAAGTTATCCGTCTCAAACTACTTTACCCTCTTTTTTAAACACCATTGTTGCTTTCAAAGCCATCTCTTCCAGTAACCCCTTATACTTATCTAAAGGCATATTTGTGACAGGTGCGATACCGTAATGATGTGGCTTATCATTTACAAGCTTTAGCCCCTGAGGAGGGCGCGTGTTGGGTGGAAACCTCCAAACCCAACCCGTCATGTTAGATTGGTTAATACCAGTCTTGTCAAATACACTGATCCCCTTTCCATTAGCAATTATTACCGTTATACCATTTAACTGCATCGTGTCCACATCCTTAGATCTCACATGCGATAGCTTGGGAGTTTCCTTATTACCAATCCTAAATAGTTCTTCGGGTAAGATGTAAATTACCACCTTCTAAAGAAGGTGGCTTTGTGTGAGCCCCCTAAAAGAGGGCCTTTGTTTAGTCCAGCGCCAATTGCTGCTGCTCTACTCGCTCTTGCTTCTCTTGATGTCTTACATATCGGCGTATTATTTCTTCATTGATTCCAACACTATCGACAAAATAGCCTCTTTGCCAAAAGTGATTACCCCAAAGCCTGTTCTTCCTAAGGTGAAGAAACTTGATTGTATCTACTCATGTTATTTGTCCTCTTTGACTTCTGGAAAAATCAAAGATGCATTTAGCATGAGTAGATTTACAGGCAAAGCCAAAGCGGATGATAACCACCTACTGAAGTAGGTGGTTTAGGGCTGAAAATAAAAATCTTTCGGAAACATAATTAACTCCAGATGAAATAAAACCTGAACATTAATTACGAACTAACAAGTGACCTAATTGTCGATATTAAATATACGATGGAGTTAAAACTCGTGTGTAATAGCCATGAAAAGTGGTGTACCCCACAAAAAGTAGACAGTACATAACTACATACTTTCGTACTCGACCGGACTGACATGCCCTAACGCTGAGTGCCTTCTTCTGAGATTGTAAAATACCTCGATGTATTCGAAGGTGCCCATTCGGGCTTCTTCGAGAGTTTGGTAGTCTTCTGCGTATATCAGTTCGACTTTCAGTCGGCTGTAGAACGACTCCATCACCATATTATCCCAACAGTTACCCTGTCGGCTCATGCTCGGTACACCTCCATGCTTGCGCATGAAGTCTTGATATATATGCTCTGTATTGTACACCACGGTCTGAGTGGATAATGACGCCCTTAGACGGCTTACGTGACTCAAACGCCATTTTTAACGCATTAGTGATGAGCTCGACGGTCATCGTTGTCCCTAGCGACCAACCCACGATACGCCTTGAATACAGGCCCATCACTGTCGCCAAGAAGAGCCAACGGCTCTTCACCCAGATATACGTGATGTCCGTGACCCACTTCTGATTTGGCATCTCAGACTCAAAGTCTCTTCGCAGTAAATTGTCAGCAACATTCCTCATCGCAGCCACATCCTTGCTGTATTTAAACCCTTTACCATTACGTGCCCTGATACCTTTTTCCTTCATGATATCAGCCACATAATTCACGCAGCAGGCATAGCCTGCTTCGTTGAGCTCTTCGGCTATTCGCACTGAGCCGTAACGTGCCCGATATTGGGCAAAGGTACACATGACAAGCTGTTCAAAGCGCTTTCGCCTCTTTGAACGCTCATTTGGCGTATGATGACACCACTTGTAATAACCACCTCGACTCACCTCTAACGCACGGCACATTAAGCTAATGGAATACTCACCGACATAGCTTTCGATGAATTCGTACTTCACTCTTGTTGCTTCGCGAAGTACGCCGAGACCTTTTTTAGGAATTCCATTTCATCTTTGAGTCGCTTGTTCTCGCGCCTTAACGCTCGAAGCTCTTCGGACTCTTTCTTCGAATAATCGACACTATCTAAGGTGTTAAACTGTTTATCAGATAGGCGTGTGAACTGGCGCTTCCAGTTCCGGTTCTGCTGGGCACTGATGCCCAGCTCCTTGGCAACGGAGACGGCTGTTCGGCCAGGAAGACTGGCCAAGCGGACTGCTTCTTTGCGGAACTATTCGGTGTACGCTGGATTACGATGTTTAGCCATAAATCACCTCTCAATTAGACCCTAGATCTAACTTAGTAAAGTGTCTACTAAACGTGGGGTACTCGGCCGCATAACGCCTTAACCACTAAAACCAACGCATAGTAAAAATGCCATGCGTGCCGAATCACTCTTGAACAATTTGTTAGCTTTCTAGCCAACGAAGTACGCTGAATCATTTTCTGCAAACAAACAGTCTAACGGGTAAGGAAGCTCAAACCTTGGCATATTCCCCTTTGAAAACCATTTAAGGCTTACCGCTTCATCATCGATTACGGATTGAGAAGAACTTTCTACTACACATTTGAACATGATGACTGTGTATTCAACTTGAACACCATTTGGGTATGTAAAACCAAAACCCTCACCACCAAATACACCAAGTAGGCGATCTACTTTTACATCTAAACCTGTTTCCTCGCGCACTTCCCTGGTCAATGCTTCCACTGACGACTCTTGAGGTTCAATCATTCCGGCAGGAAGACTCCATGTACCATCTGATTTTTGCTGAAGTAGTAGCTCTTTGTTTTCATTTAAAATGATACCCGCAACGCCGGGGATAAGAAGTGGCATCGTTCCAATCTTAGAACGAACCTCTTTGATATAGTCACTTGCGCTCAATTTTCCTCCTTGAAAGCTAACGCCCAATTAAGGTGTTAAGCACGCATTGACCAAGTCGCTGCATAGCACTTCAACACCGAAAGCCAACGCATGGCAAGAATGCCACGCGTGCTGAATCACTCTTAAATTGTTTGTTAGCTCACTTGGATTCAAGATTCCTCTGTACCAACCTTCATCTTTGCTCGAAATGCTGAATTTAGACCTATAAAGAACAAAGCATTTGTTATCACAAAAACAAAAATGATCATAATGGACAAACTATTACCTGAAATCGCTACTGTTAGGGAATGCTGACAGAATGCTCCCATTAGACACAGCGCCAGAGGCCTCAAAAAGGTTACGGAGAAAGGCAACTTTTCCTGTGTCAACATGTGTAACATTATTAACACATGAGACGAGTGAACTATTGCTAGTGCAAAAATAATAACTAACACGGAAATCAACATTATAAATCACCTGCTTTTAGTAGCCCTCTTCTCAACAACTCGTCTTGTGCACTTTTACTGTTTGAGTGCGTTTGACAAGCAATTATGCTGACCATTATTACCAAAATGGCGGAAGCCCTTTTAGCATTGATTTCGTTTAACCCAACCTTTGAGCCTACCTGAGCTACGACAGTAGATGTAATAGTCGTTTTAAATTGTTTTGATATGTGCCGAGGGGCTTCTTTTACCCCTTTTTCAGATACTTTGTATAAAACGCCTGCAACGCTAGCAACCGTTATTGGAACTGTAATATCGATACCAATTAGCTTAATTGCGTCTGTAACATCATTGTTCGTATCGAAAAATTTTCTAAGTTTCTTTATCCGATAGTGACCAAGAAAACCAATATGGATTTGCCAACTACTTGTGATATTAACCCATACAAGGCTGATTTCAGCTGATTGTCAGGCAAGTCTAGTATTTTGCGAAGAACCTCTGACTGCTTGTTTCTTAGTAGCTCTCTATACAGGACTATTCCTGTCATTATAACTACAGAGTTAGCCTGTTGCCTTAAACGTGATAAGTACTTCTCCATGCCAATTAGTTGTGCATAATATTTTATAGGGTCGGCACCAATTACCGCTCGATTAACTCTCATAAAACCTCCTCTCTAGACCATTTGAAGTGTCACTTTCTTTGAGAAAAGGTACAAATACTTTTGTAATTTATTAGTTAAACTTCACACGCAATTTGCAATTTACACAATTGATAATTACGTAGTTCGACTGTCGACGGTTGCTTTGCGAGCTAACGCCGCATTAAGGTGTGAGCAACGCTACCACGAAACCAAACCATATCACCGTAAACACGAAACCCAACCTTGAACTGAAAATGCCAAGCGTTGGGAGTCACTCTTAAATGCTTTGTTAGCCCTAGGATTCTGACCAAAGTTCAGAGTCATCTTCTGATAGCTGTTGAAGCTCTCTTTCTATAACTACATCTTCAGGCCATTTGATATCCAAGGAGTTCTTGAATTCTTGAATACCTACATAAGCAATTATGTCACCCTCTATTTGTAACTCCCACACCGAGCCATTCCACTGAGCAAAATCATAAACACCTGCAGCTGGCCCTAGTTTTACCGCAACAAAATACATACCAACAAATGATGGCAGTCCTTTTTCCCAATTCAACTCAATACTCATACTACCTCCTAAAACTTTTCACGAAAGCGTTCAGCTACGTCGGCCAATTCCATTAAGTAAAGTGGTTTTAATTTACATAATTGATGAGCATTTTCAATAAAACCTAAGAGTAAAAAGTAATTTTTAATCAAAAAGCCCTCGCAGTAGATCAACGCGGTGTTACTGGTCTTATGATATGAAAGCTTCTTCAAATGCCAAAGTTTGGATGAAGAATCTCTAATATGGATGTGGGACATCCCAGCCTGCTTGACCTGACTTGGAAAATCATAAGTAGTGTCTCGACCAAATGATTTGTGGGGAACACCCGTTTTCTTGTAATCTTTGAACTGACCAATAAATCTAGTTTACTTTTATCAAGATTATCTCTAAATCCTGAGCTTACAAAAACCTTTACATCCTTGTTCATTTTTATTACTCCATTTCAATAAAAGTTACTTTGTTCCTTATTTTTGAATCATTCATCGTTGCTCGTTCAGTTAACGCTGCTGAACTCCTGATTTCATCTCTTTTGAGTGCTTCTGTCTTATTGTCACCATCTAAGACTTTTTCTTTTTTGAGAACTATCGCTTTTTTCCTTTGTTGCATATTACACTTTCCTCTCTATTTAATTTAGGGCTAACGCCGCGTTAAGGGGTGAACAACGCAAGCCACCAAACCTAAATTATTGTGCCATAAACACAAAAGCTAAACTTAGAACCAAAATTGCCAAGCGTTGAGAATCCCTCTTGAGCAGTTTGTTAGTCGCGAGGCACCGAGCGACAATTTTAAGCCGAACTAAACTTTGCAAACAACAAACTTTATGTGTTTTGATGCACTTAAGTCAGGCGTAGTCTCAAAGCGACTACTCAATGAAACCACTTAGAAAAAACAGCGCCGCAGAAAACGGACTGACAACACCAAAAAGCGCTTTTGGAGAACCAATCTCACAGTGCGGACTTTCAACAAAGTCACTGAAACCACGTGGAACTTACAACACCAGAGAAAACGTCCTTTCAGCAAGTAAATAAGCTTTTAAACCAACAAACTCACCGAGCAGAGTTGCAACCAAAAACAGATTCTCGATTGCCCCGCTCTATCACCACCAAAAAACGAAAAACCGCTCGTAAAATAGCAATGCATTGATTTAGAACCGATGAAACTGAACTTTGACCGACGAAGATGGTACTATGAATCAAACAACCAACAGCCAAGTTTTGAGCTTACAAACATGGTTTTGACTGCTAGCTTTTTCTGGTGACTAACGCCCTGTTAAGGTGTGAAGCACGCAATGACCAAGCCCAAGCATGGCACTTCAACACCAAAACCAAAGCATAGTAAAATGCCACACGTGCTGAATCACTCTTAAACAGTTTGTTATACCGTCACTTCTTATTCCTCTCTGACTTTTCTTGTTCCGAGTCCAAGTCTAAGTGCTCTGGACCTCCTGATAATAACCCTTCGGGCTCATTGTCTACCTTTGGAGGTACTGCATTTCGTTTTTGAAGTTCTTTGACCTTTTTAGCTAAACGATCTAATTCTTTGTTGTTCTTGCTCATTTACAGACCTCTATTTGATTTGTTCATCATACCTTGTGGTTCTTTGGTTATAGGAGGTTTTTCTTTGGAAGCAAGGAGATTAGCAAACCGTTGTAGTTCTTTAATACTTCGATTTTCTTTTTTTGGATTGTTTTGTGCATTCATTTCTTATATCCCTATTTTTTTACTTAGAAACCGAGGGTTCACTTTGCTTGCAGGCTGTAAGCTATAGCCCAGTGCCTTATAAGTACTAATTGCTCCGTCAACTGGGTCAGCAACTCTAACTTCTTCAGCAAACCAAACAACTCAAATCCAGTTAAAGCAACATAGGCTACACGACCTTTCAAAGGATGAGCTCTTTCAGTTGAGCCTTCCAAGATTTCCAACCTTACGTGAACATTTTTCTCTGAGAGCTTTCCTAAACATAAACCGCATAATGTTGAACCATACCAAATTGCAGCCTCGAACCTTTTATGATGACGCTCGCGGTAATGTGCGAACCAACTAGACCAATCCCAGCCACCATTCGGCGGTGTCCTCATATTCCCCCACCTTTTATATGCTGCCTTAGCCTGGGTGTTGATTGGAGTGAGCTTCACTTGAGGTAAGTTAGTAGCTATCGGCACAGAAGCATATACTTCATTTCTTAAGTTTTGGTATTTAGCAATAAATTCACTATAGTTTGAGGGTTTATTCATGCTTAACTTCTCTTTATTTATATCAAGAAGTTACCTTACTTTTCTCTACAGAAATCCATTAGATGAAAAACAGCTTAGATGCAAATATTATCGAGAGACTCAGCAGTCTCATTGTAATCCCCACAATTGTCATTTACATTCAAGGATAACGCCTTGTTAAGGAGTGAGGCACGCAATAACGAAGCTTCCGCATAACACCTTAACCACTAAAATCAACGCATTGTAAAAATGCCACGCGTGCCGAATCACTCTTGAACAATTTGTTAGCATACTTTTTCAACGCTCATAGATCTTTAAGTGATTCTCTAAGTTTATCCATAGTTTGAATCCCAAGTTCACTACTAATCCAACCATACTGGTCGCCATGGAACCGAGGGAAAATATGCAAATGGTAATGGTCGAGCTCGTTGAAATGAGGTGCCTCTCCGTTGTTTTGCATAAAGCCGATACCTTCGGGATTGAACTTAGCTTCTATACGCTTATATTAATCTCTTGCGACGTCGGTGATCTCTAAAAACACAGACTCGGGCAAGTCGATGAAAGTGCGGTATTGAGTCTTGGGACAAATTAAAATATGTCCAAAGTTGATTGGGTCATGGTCTGCAAAAGCTATAACTTGGTCAGATTCGTACACGATGACCGAGTCAATTTCACGATTAACAATTTGTTCGACTATCGTAGTCATCTAAACTCCTATCAAAGTATGCTAACGCCGCATTAAGGTGTGAGCAACGCTATCACTAAACTAAAACATACCACCGTAAACACAAAAACCAACGATATAATGAAAAATGCCAAGCGTTGGGAATCACTCTTAAATGCTTTGTTAGCTTTCTGTTCGAAACACTACAGCTCAATTTTTAGCAGACATATTAATCTACGCTTCGGATTGAAATTCCCTCAAGTCGTTTAAGTAAGCTCTCGCCATATGGAGCTAGCGCTACTTGTGGATTTGAGTTCATATATAAACTCAAAGCACGAACAAGATCTTCTTTAGCATGAGATAATCGTTCAACTTCTCCTCCATTGAAATCCGTAAAAACTATTCCTTGTAATTCATTTAACCATTTTGAAAACGAATCGGGCTCTGATGAAAGCACTGCTAGCGTAATATAGGTATGATGAGTCAAGGCAACTAACAACAAAAGGGACACCTCTCCAGAAACAGCACCATCCCTGTGAACCCATATTTCACCCAGAGTATTTATTGTAGGGACAACTATTTTCGATTCATCACTTTCCAAGTGTTCTTGAATTAAAAAATAATTATTTTTCATCCAGAGAAGGTTGAGCTCTGTACGTGGGGTGGATGCGAACACAGAACTTGAAAACATTAGAAAAATTAAAATCAAAATATTTTTTAACATGAATCATTTCTCCAGTTGATTTGTTACTCTAATCTCAATTTCTTTATACTTACCAATCTCTAAAAAAATTTCTTTTAACGCCACTTTGCTATTGCTTACATAATAATGAGAATCTTTTAACACTCCCCAACTTTTACCCGGCATTAGGCAGCCTTCCGTATTTTTGTGATAATTGCCTGCGTGAATCAAAACATAAGTCCGTCCTGGAACATTTTTTAATTCGTACACATTTTTATACTTGGTACCACTAAATGGTTCCACTTTGTATGTACCAGCCGAAATTCTTTTGTCTGAACCCTCAACTATCGAGTCAGGACCTCCTGGTTCGAGAACAAACCAACTCTTGTCGACACCTTCAATAGTTAGTTTTCCTAACGTTGTCTCTCCATACTGTTTTATGCGTCTGAGATTTAATATTTCTTTGATTTTTTTGCCAGTCATTTATTTGATCCTCACATTAAATTGAGGAAATACTAGCTGAAATAACTTAATTACATGCCTCCAAGAGTCCCTTTTTCGGCAAGTATCAAAGCAACATTGTACTTGACAATTCTAACTCTTACATTTAACGATTGGATTGATAAAGCTAACGCCTTGCTTAGGTGTGAGTAACGCAATACAAAAGCTACCGCACAGCGCCTTAATCATCATAAGCCACCGCATAGTAAAAATGCCACGCGTTACGAATCACTCTTAAGCAATTTGTTAGTACATGCGCTACTTCTATTTGTGCGCTCCAAGATATTGAAAAGTGGCATAATATGAAAGGCTTTGAACACTGAAGTGAGACGGGCAGCTACAAAACCTTATCGGCATTGAGAGACGAAAGTTGGCTAGAAGAAAAACGCGCTGAACTCCCCTATTTTTACGGACTTCAAATTAGAAAAGGATTCGATCCTCGAACTCCGGACGGCAACACCAAAAGTAATCGAGATTCTCTCAAAAGCCACCACGAAAATGAAGAAGCGCAAAAGAAATAGGCTAAGAGTTAGAAACCGTAAACGGTGAAATCAAAGCGAACACTCCGCATATAGTGCCACCGGAAAGAACGTGAAAGGCATTAACTGAAAGGTGTAAATTCGAGCACCAAAACAGATAAACACCAAAACTTGTGACCTTTGATGTCAAACCCGTACTAACGCGCAGTTAAGGTGTAAGGCACGCAATACTGAAGCCTCTGCATACCACCTTAATCACTAACCCTACCGCATAGTATAAATGACACGCGTACCGAATCACTCTTGAACAATTTGTTAGGCAAATTTTACAGATATGCACCGACTACTGACATGCAATGCTGAACCGTGCTTTCTTTTTCACCGACTGGCGCGACATAGTGAATTGCAGATTCAGCATCCGCCCTACTCGACAACTTACTAATAACCCACGCTGCTAAGTACTTTGATGACAAACAACCACCTGCTGTTGCAAGATTGCCATCAGCATAAAATGGCTGCTCTAAAACAGTCACTCCCGATTCGACAACCCAAGGTCTCGTTGTTAAATCGGTACAAGCTGGTATTTGATGCAGTAAGCCAAGCACAGACACGAGCAAAGTACCTGAACATTGCCCACCAATTAACTGAGTTTCAGGGTTTAGATTTAACCTTGAAAGTATATCTCTGTCTTGAGCAATATCGCGTGTTAGTACACCGCTACCAAACAATACAACGTTGGCTTGATTCGCAAACTCCAGAGGCTGTTGAGATTGAATTGTAACTCCGTTCATTGAAGTGACGTACTGAGATGGACTCGTTATTTGCACGTTCCAACCAGCGTCTTTCATTCGGTTCAAAATTCCCGCTGCTATAAATGAATCAAGTTCATTAAATCCGTCAAATGTTAGTACCGCAATTTCCATATCTGCTCCTATTTGCCTAACGCCGCGTTAAGTAGTGAGCAACGCTACCACTGAACCTAAACTATTGTGCCTTAAACACTTAAGCTGAATAAAACCCAAAATGCCACGCGTTGCGAATCTGCCTTAAACGCTTTGTTAGCAGTCTTTTCCACACCAAATTATGCTTTATTGCATATACCGTTATGTGGTTTGAAGTTAAACGTTCATAGACACTAACATGAAGCACTTGAAACCCAGCTTGCTTTAATTCAACAACAAGGCCACTTTGAGAGGTAACATGACGATATGGGCTGTTATCCCTATAAGTTTCATAGCTATTTTCATCTTTAGAACACAAGCTACTGACGAAAAACACCCCATTTTCAGATAGTGAACGATAAACATTACCCAAGAATATGGCTCGATCTGCGCCAATAATGCAATGTAAGCAATTACCGTCAATCACAGCATCATAACGTTCTGGAAGTTCAAGAGACTCTACTGTTAGGTCAGATGTATAATAATCACCCTCAGTTCCTGTTGCTCTAGCTTTTTCCTTTGCCCATGCAATTGCGGTTGGTGAGACATCTATACCTGTTACCGCAAAACCCAACTTCTGAAAAAAAGCTCGGCAATGATGCCCTTCACCGCACCCTAATTCGAGCAGTTTACCTTGCTTCGGTCGTTTACATAGCTCTAGAAAACGATCCACTAAAACTGCTTTAGACATTCGCTCATTGCCACCCCAACCTTCCCAGCCAGCTTGGCGAGCTTCAACATACATGTCTTCATGAACTTGATAATTTGGTTTCATACCTGCTAACGCCCAATTAAGGTGTGAAGCACGCATCCACCAGACTCAATTTGACCACCGAAAACACTTAACTAACCCAAGCCAAAAATGCCAAGCGCGCTGAATCACTCTTTAATTGTTTGTTAG
Organism: Vibrio sp. 1874; assembly: GCF_033344395.1. Taxonomy (NCBI): domain Bacteria; kingdom Pseudomonadati; phylum Pseudomonadota; class Gammaproteobacteria; order Vibrionales; family Vibrionaceae; genus Vibrio; species Vibrio sp. 1874. The sequence continues at coordinate 916 of NZ_JAWPOR010000010.1, read as the reverse complement.
CTCTTCAAAGCTATAAGTTGTAGAAAAAAGCTCAAAAACAATATTAAAAGTCCCAAAAACCGGGGTGACTGCTCTTGACCAATAACCGAATTCTCAAGGCTAACTATTGGTAATAGAATGAGCCTTAATGCAACGCCTAAGAGACCAAATACAATAAAAAACACATAAAAGAATGGCAACATCAACAACGTTGAACTGGTAATTAGAATTCTGGCAAACATTTCGCTAAAACTCAGGGATCCATAACCAGCTAAAGCCAATATGAAAGGAATACTGATAACCCAAACGTAACTATTTAAAATAGATTCTAATTCTGGGAATGCGTCCCACATAACCCCGAAGGCGACGAGTAGACTAAAAAACCGATAATTCTAATACGGTTAAGGTTTTCTCTATCCTCATCTGTTGGTTCATAATTGCGCCGAAGTAAATTACCACCTTCTAAAGAAGGTGGTTTTGTGTGAGCCCCCTAAAAGGGGGCCTTTGTTTAGTCCAGCGCCAATTTCTGCTGCTCTACTCGCTCTTGCTTCTCTTGATGTCTTACATATCGGCGTATTATTTCTTCATTGATTCCAACACTATCGACAAAATAGCCTCTTTGCCAAAAGTGATTACCCCAAAGCCTGTTCTTCCTAAGGTGAGGAAACTTGATTGTATCTACTCATGTTATTTGTCCTCTTTGACTTCTGGAAAAATCAAAGAGGCATTTAGCATGAGTAGTTTTACAGGCAAAGCCGAAGCGGATGATAACCACCTACTGAAGTAGGTGGTTTAGGGCTGAAAACAAAAGCCGCCGCATACCACCTTAAACACTAAAACCAACGCATAGCGAAAATGCTACGCGTTGCGAATCCCTCTTGAACAGTTTGTTAGGCGACATTTCTACGTTTAACTTCTTTCTCATACGAAGATTCGT
>NZ_JAWPOR010000109.1:0-1250 GCF_033344395.1 Vibrio sp. 1874 | reverse complement strand
CAATTGAGTGCTCCGAGAATGTTTTCTTTAGGTACTTTGCAATTGTTGAAGACGAGCTCAGATGTGTTTGAGCCTCGCATTCCCAACTTATCGAGCTTTTGTGCGTCACTGAATCCGGTAAAACTGCGCTCGACGATAAACGCTGTGATCCCGCGCGATCCCGCATCAGCATCTGTTTTGGCGTACACCACGACCACGTCTGCATCGGGGCCGTTCGTGATCCACATTTTTGTGCCATTGAGTAAGAAGTGGTCGCCTTTGTCTTCGGCTTTTAGTTGCATGCTGACGACATCCGAACCCGAATTGACTTCGCTCATCGCCAGAGCGCCTATGTGCGAACCATCGACTAATTTAGGCAGATACTTTTCTCGTTGCGTTGGGGTGCCGTTTCGAAAGATTTGATTTACGCAAAGATTAGAATGCGCGCCGTAGCTGAGCGCGACGGAGGCTGATGCTCGGCTTATCTCTTCCATTGCTACAACGTGGGCGAGGTAGCCCATTTCAGCACCACCATATTCTTCGCTGACGGTTACGCCAAGCAAGCCCATTTCGCCAAGAAGTGGCCATAAGTGGTTCGGAAACTGATTGTAATGGTCAATATCAGCGGCAATAGGAGCAATATGCTCACTCGCGAACGCATTGACGTGATCTCGGAGCATATCAATGGTTTCACCGAGCGCGAAATTCAGCGGGATGTAGCTCGTTTTCATAACGTCTCCCTGTTGCAGGTGTGTGACTGTGAAAATCGTGCACTGCTTGAGTGAGGGAAATTTGAGTTAGTGGCGTTGTTACTTTTCGTTGTTTTTTAGTGTTTGAAGGCAGCGTTCTTTTGCTGCATTGAGCTCGCCCATGACGACACCAATGTCATTTAACTGCTGTTGTAACACGGCTTGCTTTTCTTCAATGATATTGAGCATTTTGAGCAGCTGTTCATCCGTTTGTTGCATGTCGTAAAGTTCGAACAGTTCACGTATTTCTGCCAGCGAGAAGCCGAGCCGTTTCCCTCTAAGAATCAGTTTAAGTCGGATTTTGTCCCTACGCTGATAAACGCGCATATTGCCTTTTCGCTCTGGCTCAATCAGGCCGACGTCTTCATAAAATCGAATGCTGCGCGTCGTGATGTCGAACTCTTTGGCGAGATCACTGATTTTGTATTTTTCCATAACACACTTACCTCGAATAAAAATCCAGCTTCTCGAAATCCGACCATGACTGAATAAAAATTAGGTTGTTATCAATGTGTTTCTTTA
>NZ_JAWPOR010000108.1:0-1251 GCF_033344395.1 Vibrio sp. 1874 | reverse complement strand
TCCTCTCTACCTAAGAAGAAGTTCGTAGAACTTCAACCAAGACTCCTCGCTACTGTTGAACGATTTAAGAAAATCAAAGGCTTGACTCGATTTTTGGTAATAAACTGTGCAGATAATACGGTTTATCGTAAGTTTATTTGTGACGTGGTCACTGATGATTCGGAGCCTGCAATAATGACAGAGTCTTTGGACGCAAAGCTCTTGTTTGATCGCTACAGTGTTGATTTAAAAGGCGATGTTGTAGTTGAAGCTGGATTACTTTCCAAGGCTAACGGCGGGTATTTGATTTTACCAGCGAACCTAATTTTGGCGAATCCCGGATATTGGCCGAGCATTAAGTCTGCCATTCAAGGAAAGCCAGTAAAACCCTTGAATGTAAGCCCTACTCGACTACCTATTTTAACGGCCGATGAAAAAGAATTTGACGTTAAGATTATTGTTACTGGCGATCGTAATCAATTGGCCGACCTTGAGTATGTTGACGAAGATTTTTCAACCGGCCTAACGATGTATACCGAAGTTGAAGAAGATATCCACTTATCTGCGAGTAACTTAGAGTTGTATGTAGGTTTGGTGAATTGGATTTGTTCGGAGTACGGTTTCCCCTCGTTGGATGAAGGTGCTTTTCAACGGTTACTATTAGCAGGCATGCGTTTAACTGAGGACCAACATTATTTGCCTTTAGGTGTGATGTGGCATTGCCAACTACTTAGCTTAGCTGCTCAGTTTAGCGATCAAAATATCATTGATTATGTGGCGATAGATAAAGCCATCGACGATAAATATTATCGAGAGTCTTACCTTCCTCAACGTGCAGTTTATGACATTCTTGATGGTCAGGTCATCATTGAGACTACTGGTGAACAAGTCGGCCAAATTAACGGACTCACGGTTATTGATATGGCCGGGCATCCTGTCTCTTATGGCGAGCCAGCGCGAATTTCATGTGTTATTCACTTTGGAGATGGTGACATTTCCGATGTTGAGCGCAAAGCTGAACTTGGAGGCAATCTTCATGCGAAAGGCATGATGATCATGCAAGCATTTCTAAGCTCTGCTTTGAATTTGGATGAGCCACTGCCTTACTCTGCGTCTATTGTTTTCGAGCAGTCCTATAGTGAAGTGGATGGTGATAGTGCTTCATTGGCAGAGTTATGTTGTTTGGTAAGTGCACTGTCTGAATCCCCGGTTAATCAACAAATCGCGGTGACTGGCGCGGTGGACCAATTTGGCCGAGTACAAGCGGTAGGC
>NZ_JAWPOR010000107.1:0-1255 GCF_033344395.1 Vibrio sp. 1874 | reverse complement strand
GAGGACGTGTAATGAAATCATTCCCTAATAAATCACTCGTTGCCCTGGCTATCGCAAGCATGAGCTCTGGTGTCTTAGCACACGGTTACGTATCGGAATCCAACGATGGCGTCGCAGCAAGTCGTGCAGCGCTGTGTAAGTACCCAACATCGGATACCAATGAAAGAAACACTAACTGCGGCGCAATTCAATATGAACCACAAAGCGTCGAAGGCCCTGATGGCTTCCCAGAGACAGGCCCTCGCGACGGGAAAATTGCCAGCGCAGAAACGGCTCTAGCAGCTGCACTAGACGAACAAACCGCCGACCGCTGGATAAAACGTCCGATAAAATCTGGTACACAAACGTTTGAATGGACTTTTACAGCAAACCACGTGACTCGTGATTGGAAATACTACATCACAAAACCGAATTGGAACCCGAACGCTTCATTGTCACGCGACTCGTTCGATCTAAACCCTTTCTGTGTGGTTGACGGCAATATGGTTCAACCACCAAAACAGATGAGCCACCAATGTAACGTGCCTGAACGCGAAGGGTACCATGTCATCCTTGCGATATGGGATGTGGGGGATACCGCTGCATCATTCTACAACGTTATCGATGTCAAATTTGATGGTGACGGCCCTGTGATTCCTGAGTGGACTCAAGGTGGCCAAATCATCCCTACTATGAATCTAAAGGTTGGCGATTCGGTTTACACTCGCGTGTTTGATCAATCTGGAGAGAACGTTGCATACCGCACTGAACTAGCAATTAGTAACGACGCACTCACTCAAGCGAAAAACTGGTCTTACGCCTTGGCGAGTAAAATCAACCAAGAGCAAACTAAGCTTCAAGCTGGTCAATATTCGGAAGACAAGTTCACGCCAGTGTACGGCACGAACCCAATTTACCTGCAATCAAACAGTGGCCTTGAGCGTGTTGAAATTGGCTACAATATTGAAACGCCAGTACCTGACTATTCACTCACGGTTGATGGTCTTGCTAGTGAGTACATAATTGGTACAGAGCCAACCGCTTTAGACCTCACTCTTACCGCAGAGGGCGACTTAACCGCCGAGTTAACGGTTTACAATCATCATCGCGAACCACTAGCAAGTTGGACGGGTTCAATTCAAGATGGTGCAAGCGAACAAGTAGAACTCACGCTGAGCAAATCAGAACCGGGGCACCACATGTTAGTAACCCGCATTAAAGATACCGATGGCAACCTTGTCGATCAGCAAACTCTGGATTTCCATCTAAAAAGTGA
>NZ_JAWPOR010000106.1:0-1257 GCF_033344395.1 Vibrio sp. 1874 | reverse complement strand
AAAGCAATGACATCACAACCTAAACTGTGATGTCATTTTCCTCCAGCGTCTTGTCCTCATTACCTAAAAACTTATGAAGAAAATTGCTTTTATTGCCACCGCTCTCTTATTGGCAGGCTGTAGCCGCGAATTCGTCGAAAAAATTTATGACGTGAACTACGAGCCAACCAACCGCTTTGCAAACAACCTAGCAGAGCTACCAGGTCAGTTTGAGAAAGATACCGCCGCACTCGATGCGTTGATCAATAGCTTCTCAGGCAATATCAAAAAGCGTTGGGGACAACGTGAAGTGAAGTTCGCAGGTAAAAGTAACTACGTTAAGTACATCGACAATTATTTAAGTCGGGCAGAAGTGGATTTCCAGAAAGGTCTTATCACTATCGAGACCGTTTCTCCGACCGAACCACAAAAACACTTGAAGAACGCGATCATCACCACATTGCTAACGCCAGATGATCCAGCAAACGTCGACTTGTTCTCATCGAAAGAGATCAAACTCGAAGGCCAACCCTTTTTGTACAAACAGGTGCTCGATCAAGATAAAAAGCCCATTCAATGGTCATGGCGCGCGAATCGCTTCGCTGACTATCTGATTGCCAATAACATCAAAACCAAAGATGTAGACTTTAAAAAAGCGTATTACGTTGAGATTCCAATGGTAGAGGATCACTTCTCTCAGCGTAGTTACCAATACGCGGATATCGTGCGTCGCGCGTCAAAAAAATACGACATTCCTGAAGATCTGATTTACGCCATCATCAAAACCGAGAGCAGTTTTAACCCTTACGCAGTAAGTTGGGCCAATGCTTATGGATTGATGCAAGTAGTGCCCAAAACCGCTGGTCGTGATGTATTTAAGCTCGTAAAGAACAAATCAGGACAACCTAGCCCAGAGTATTTGTTCAACCCAGAAAACAATATTGACACAGGAACCGCCTACTTCTACATCCTCAAAAACCGTTATTTACGCGAAGTTCAGCATCCAACTTCGTTAGAGTACAGTATGATTTCCGCTTACAACGGTGGAACTGGTGGTGTTTTAAACACATTTAATCGCAGTGACCGAAAACGTGCGATGCGAGATCTCAATTCTTTGCAACCCAACCAAGTTTATTGGGCGCTAACTAAGAAACATCCGAACGCTGAAGCGCGTCGTTACCTAGAAAAAGTTACAAATTTCAAAAAGGAATTTAACTCTGAGCACACTTTGTAATGACAGTTGAATAAAAAGCGTTCGAACAACCACTTTTTTGAAAT
>NZ_JAWPOR010000105.1:0-1264 GCF_033344395.1 Vibrio sp. 1874 | reverse complement strand
TTTGATGCCATACTGGCCTTCTAGCATACCAACTGCAAGCATAGCGACCAAACAGATAACAAGTACGCTTACTGGGATCACAATCTTGTCTACGAATGACAGGCGAGCTGCACGCTCTTTGTCACCAATTAGACCGTTGTTATCAAGTAGCATTGTTAATGCCCATGCTAGTACAGGGTTAACGACGGCAGAACCGAAAATACAGATACCCGCTGCTTGAGAGTCTTTAGAGTCTTTCACCATTTGCATACCAGCTTCAAGTAGAGGTAGAGATACACCAACAAGAAGAGCGACACGCATTACTGGTGGCCATACTGCGATGTCCATTGGGAAGCCAAGGATCGCGATGATCATCACTAGAAGACCAAGAAGGATAGCACCGCCAGGAATTGGACGTTTTGCAATCGCTGCTGGGATCATGTAAGTACCCCAAGATGAAGTGATGTTACCAACACCTACCGCTGTACCTACCATCTGACGGATAGAACACATAGTCATTGTGTCATCAACGTCCATTAGTACTTTTTCAGTCTTTTTAGGGTAGTTAAGTTCTTGGAAAATACGATGACCTAAGAAGTCAGGAGACCACATTGCTACTGCTAGGATTGCAAAAGGCAGTGACGCGATGAAGTGTTCCATATTAGGAAGACCGAGCATCCAACCTTCTTCAGTGCTGCCCCACCAGTAAACAGGGTTTAGATTTGGTAGACCAGTTTCAGTGACGAATTTGATGTCAAAACCAGCACCTAGCACTAGAGCGATAATAAGGCCTGTGAAAGCACACACTGGAATCGCAAGCCAACGTTTGTTCACTTTTGCAAGGAAAGCGTATAGTGCGATAGTCACTGCAAGCACGATCAGACCCACGTAACCCATGCTGCCAGCTTCAACAGTAGAAGATTGTAGACCAACCGCCCATTCTTGAATCGAGTTGATTTGGCTCATGGTACCCGTCAAGCCCAAGAAAATGAGCAAGCCACCAGCTGTACCCTCTGAGGTGAGGTTCACTAGTTTGGAACCGCCTTTCAAGAAGCTAAGTAGAAGACCGAATACACCAATAAGAATTGCCAATGCAAGAGGGTGAGCACCAGCAAGAGCGATGGTACCAATAAGAGGGATCATTGGACCGTGGTTACCTGCTAAGTTGGCTTTCGGGTTGATAAAGCCAGAAGCAAGCACACAGAAAAGTAGTGCAGGGATTAGCATTTCTACACGCGCAACTTCAATGGCAAAATCTTTACCTAAGTTAACGTGGTCCCATGCT
>NZ_JAWPOR010000104.1:0-1268 GCF_033344395.1 Vibrio sp. 1874 | reverse complement strand
TTCCTCCGTATCGACCAATACGTTTCCGATTGAAATCGAAATAGATAATCGTAATTCGCTCATCCCTGCGGGGATCAGTGCGGAAGTGCAGCTCCCTTTGAATGAAGTGCTAGCGATTAAAATTACCGCTGCAATGTTGGCGTTAGATGAAGAAGGGAATTTAGGTGTCAAAACACTGCAAGATGAACACGTTAAGTTTGTTCCTATTCAGTTAGTCAAAGCAGAAGAAGATGGCGTTTGGTTATCTGGGCTTGGCGAGCAAGCGGACATCATTGTATTAGGACAGGGGTTTGTTCGTGATGGCGATACCGTGATTGCGAATAAAGTCGGTGATGTCGCTGCCGATGCGGCCGAAGAATAGGGAGGCAGCATGTTTAGTATAATTGACGCTGCGTTATCCCGATCAAGAACGATGTTGACCTTGTTGGTGATGATCCTCATCGCAGGGGTCATTACTTACGTCACCATCCCAAAAGAATCTAGTCCCGATATCACTATTCCTATCATTTACGTCTCTGTTGGGCATCAAGGTATTTCTCCAACTGATGCTGAGCGTTTACTGGTTCGTCCTATCGAACAAGAACTGCGCTCAATTGAAGGGGTGAAAGAGATGACATCGGTTGCCTCCGAAGGCCACGCTTCAGTCACTTTAGAGTTTAGCGTCGGCGTGGATCTCGATAAAGCGATGGCGGATGTTCGCGACGCGGTCGATCTGGCGAAACCTAAGTTACCTGCAGACAGTGATGAACCGACGGTCAATGAAGTCACTTTTGCTTCAGAGGAGCCTGTTTTAACTGTTGTGCTTTATGGCACGGTGCCAGAGAGAACCATTGTTCAAATCGCTCGAACGTTGCGTGACAGACTAGAAAGCTTCCGTCAGATCTTGGAAGTCGATATTGCTGGTGATCGTGAAGATATTGTCGAGATCGTGGTCGATCCGCTTTTAATGGAAAGCTATGGATTGGATCAGGCCGATATCTATAACTTGATCGCACTAAACAACCGAGTGGTTGCGGCTGGTTTTGTCGATACTGGATATGGGCGCTTTTCGGTCAAAGTTCCGTCGGTGTTTGATTCTCTGAAAGATGTTCTTGAATTGCCTATCAAAGTGAATGGCAAAGAAGTGATCACTTTTGGTGATGTGGCCACAGTTCGCCGAGCGTTTCGTGATCCGGAAAGCTTTGCCCGCTTGGATGGTGAGCCTGCCATTGTGCTTGACGTGAAAAAGCGTGCTGGCGAGAACATTATTGAAACTGTCGCGTTAGTTA
>NZ_JAWPOR010000103.1:0-1269 GCF_033344395.1 Vibrio sp. 1874 | reverse complement strand
TTTGATTCATCATCCATAACTAGACCAGAAATGAGTACCGCAATCATTCCAAGCCCGATAACCCAATGGAAAAACATCATTGATTTTGAGATTGCATTGTTCGTTTTCGCGTCCATCTTCTTTCTCCATGTAAAAGACATGGTTATTCTTCACATGAGCCATGAATAAAAGATGAATACTTTATTCAGACAAACTACTCTCAGACGAACTAAACAGGTCGCCGCCCTCTAGTTGTGGTCCGTGTTGATACGATAAAAATAAAAACTTACGCCCATACTCAATATCCTTCCACACCCTCACTCTTATACTCTTTCCCAAAATGAGTAATAACCATAATAAATTTTTAGATTGAGGGGAAAACAATGGATATCTACCAAGAAAGCATCAGTTTTTTAGGTAACGACGCAAACTTCGATGCAAACGGATTATTTCAATGCGAACTGTCATCGAATACAAATGACCATGATGAAGCGCTTTTCTTAACCATATTTAAGAACGAAACCACCATCAATTTGCACATGTCGTTGACCAGCCCTGTTGAGTTGCCAACACCTCTGCCAGAAGCCATCGCAATTGCAATCGGTGAACACGCGCTAGAACCATTTCGAGGTGGTTTCGGTGTTGGTTTAATGCCGGACAGCCGCAGACTGACCGTTTATAAGGTTATTTCTTTAGCTAATAAGCCTCAAAGTTATGTTCAAAACACATTCCAACAACTGCTAGAAAAAATTGAGCAGTGGCACCTCTTCATTGAACAAACCGATAACGAAGAAGCAATTCCAGAACAATTACCTGCTGGGATTTTCATTTAATCCCGCTAAAAACGACCATGTTTAGAAATGAGTTTATTTTATGTCGACAATTCAAATTAATAGTCAACATCGAGGTAATTTAGACCTCGCAGATATTCAAAATATCAAAACCAATGCGAAAGAAGGCGATACCGTTAAATTTGGCTCTGTATTTGGTAAAGAATACAGCGTTACCAAAAGCAATGATGGTGAAATTAGCCTCAAAAAAAAAGAAAATCGCAGCTTTTTTAATCGCTTTTTTAGCAAAACAGATTCATCGAAAAACAGCGACTTAAAGCTGAACTTGATGAACCAACAACTGCACAAAAAAGAGAACAACGGCAACGTTAAGGTCCTGACGTTAACGTACAACCAAGCCAACCAAAAGATGCCTGCAGAGACGAAGAACTACTTCCAAAACCTTATCCAAAAGGGTGACTATGATGTGGTCTTATTTGCCGAACAAGAATCGAAATTG
>NZ_JAWPOR010000102.1:0-1270 GCF_033344395.1 Vibrio sp. 1874 | reverse complement strand
AACGCCGCGCTTAACGACGCGACAGTGAAGCCAGAATCGATGCCTTACCGCCAGCAAATCATCAATGAATCAGAAGCATTGGCTCGACGCTTCAACACACTAACTCAGTCTTTGCACAACCAACATAAAGACATGAATGATCAGCGCACCGCTGCGCTGTCTCATGCAAGCAGTCTGATGTCGAACATCGCTCACGTGAACAAGCAAATCGTTGAAATGCAAGGTACAGGCGGTAACCCTGCTCAATTGATGGACACGCGTGAAAAGCTGATCGGTGAGCTGTCACAAGTGATCGAAGTGAAAACAACCGATCAACCGGATGGCAGCATGCAGGTGACGTTGGTTTCTGGTCAGCCGTTAGTCATGGGCTCGGACTTTGGTCAACTGTCTGCGATTCCTGATCCAAGCGATCCGTATCTTGCGGATCTGCACGTGAATTTTGCTAATCAAAGCTTCGCTATTGGCGATTCGGTCGGGGGTAAGTTGGGTGCCATCAACGATTACCAAACCGACGTTCTAAAGCCAAACCAAGTGGCGCTTGATGACATGGCAAAAGCTCTGGCAGATGAGTACAACGCGGTACTTGCTACAGGTAAAGACTTGAAAGGCAATGCTGGCAAACCACTGTTTAACTACGACCCTGATAACCCAGCGGCAAGTTTAACCATCACAGATTTGAGCGCGGAAGAATTGGCGTTTTCAAGCGATGGTACGCCGGGTAACGCGAATGTTCTTAAATCTTTGATTGATTTGAGTAACAAACCGGTTGCGGTAACGGGCTACGGCTCAGTGAGCTTGAACGATGCCTTTACCTCAATGGTTGGCCAAACGGCGATCAAAGCGCGTCAGGCCGATGCGGATTACCAAGCAAAACTGGCAATGAGCAAGCAAGCGCATACCGCTCGCGACAACGTAAGTGCAGTGAACAGCGATGAAGAAGCCGCGAACTTGATGACGTTTGCTAACGCGCACAATGCCAACATGAAAGTGATCAGTACGGCGAACCAGCTGTTCGACTCTGTATTGCAGTTATTCTAGAGGAAACCCAGATGCGAATCAGTGATAACCAATTCAGCCAAATGATGCTGCAAAGCCTGCAGAGCAACAGCGCAGGCCTTGGGAAAGTACTTCAACAAATGTCGACACGTGAGCGACTGGCTAAACTGTCTGATGATCCAATGGCGTCTATCAAGCTGCTTAACTTGGAACGCGAAAACAGCGCGATTGCTCAATACCAAAGCAACATCGCAAACCTGAAAACAACGCTTTC
>NZ_JAWPOR010000101.1:0-1273 GCF_033344395.1 Vibrio sp. 1874 | reverse complement strand
CCAACGACCAAATGCTGGCGGTTGTACCATCTAAACTCACGAATGAAAATGGCGATCAAGCAGTGATCGGTGCAGACAACCAAGCAGAGCTGAAACGCTTCTTTGTTGGTCCAAACGGTTGTGAAGTGACAGGCTTTACCATTAGCCCAGATTACAAATCGCTATTTGTAAACATTCAACACCCTGGTAACTGGCCATACAGTGATGATGCCGCGCAAGAAACTCCGGCTGGAACTACAGTTCGTCCTCGTGCTGAAACCGTTGTGATTCGTCGTGAAGATGGTGGCGAAATAGCGGTTTAATCTCATCGTGTATTAAGACCTTAAAACTCAAGCCCTGCAATTGCAGGGCTTGATGCTTAGGCTTATGTCTCGCTGTCATTCACATATGTGCTTTAGCGTTTCAACGAACTACCTGCGGTACGAATCACATCCTGATACAAGTAGAAGCTCTTTTTGCGTTTACGTTCTAAAGTACCTTGTCCATCATCGTGACGATCAACGTAGATATATCCGTAACGCTTGCTCATTTCTGCCGTTGAGTTGGCTACTAAATCAATCGGCCCCCAACTGGTGAAACCCATTAATTCCACGCCATCAAGAATGGCTTCGTGCGCTTGCACTAGGTGATCGTTGAGGTAGGCTATGCGGTAGTCATCTTGAATTTCGCCATTTTCGTCAAATTCATCTCTCGCTCCCAAACCATTTTCCACGATAAAGAGCGGCTTTTGGTAGCGATCGTGCAAGAAGTTCAGCAAAATACGCAGACCTTTGGGATCGATCAACCAGCCCCATTGGCTCTTTTCCAAATATGGGTTCGGCACGCTCTCAACAATATTGCCGACTTCCTTTTGTTTCGGATCCGCGCTCGCACAGCCACTGGCGTAGTAGCTAAAGGAGATAAAGTCGACACTGGCCGAGGCGATGTCTTCTAAATCGCCGTCTTGCATCTGAATTTCGATGCCATTTTCACGGAAATAGCGCTTCATATAACCAGGATACTGACCACGAGTTTGCACATCACCGAAGAACAACCACTTGTTGTTTTCATGCATGGCGGCTAACACATCATCAGGGTTGCAAGTGTATGGGTAGTTCATGGCACCCAGTAACATGTTGCCGATTCTGCCATTCGGTACAATTTTCTGGCACAGCTTCACCGCTTTAGCATTCGCCACCAATTGATGGTGAATCGCTTGGTAAATCTCTTGCTCTGTTGCGTCTTCTGACAAACCAACCCCAGTAAATGGTGCATGCAGAGACATGTTGATTTC
>NZ_JAWPOR010000100.1:0-1279 GCF_033344395.1 Vibrio sp. 1874 | reverse complement strand
TGGTTTGAAAAAAAACGCTTTGGTTCAGCTTCGCATCTGGATCCATCACTAAACGGTAGGTCAGCCAAGCCTCTTTTTGCGTCCAATAAGATAATTGAGCAAGGTAAGCAATAAAGTTCTGCATGGCGTGCCCATCGCTATTTCCATACAGCTGATAGTTTTGTAGCAAGGAAAGCGACATTTCTTGCAATAACTGAAACGCCCAATCACCCACTTCATCCGTGTTGGTAAGATCCCCAGACACCATACCAAGCATCGCCTCTTTTAAATCATCGGCGTACTCGGAAGTGTGTGGATTAGTGGAAAATTTATGATGCATGGAGAGCACCACATTATTTTGGACATCCACTTCGATACTTAAAGGCGTTTCCTGACCGTATTGGCGTCTGTCTTTTTCCATGCTGTAGATAAAGTGCGAAGCCTGAGATATCAGCTGGAATCCCTGTATGTTGCTTACGGTTTGATTGAGGTGATCGACTCGCACCGAATTGGCATAAAACTGGTGGATCGCAAAAGCAACGATCACCACTGCGGGTAATAACGCTAACAACGCTAAACGTGTTTTGATTGATAATCTCAGCATCCATCTTTCCATGTGTTACGAACGCCTACTGATTTAATACTAGACTAGTTTCACACATTAATAATGGATATTGATGAGTTAAAAAACACCCTCATTTCACCTAGTAACACTAGGGATATAGGGTTACGGCGGGTTTAGGTGCCTGTTTTAAACTGTGATTCAAAGCAAGTTTTTTGATCATCAAAAAATGACCTAAACGCTCAAATCCAAGTCATACCTAAGCAGCAAAATGTAAAACAGACATTTATCATTTGAATGTTTACCACTCCCGTTGTCTTATCGAGTGAGATCACATTAATCTAGAAAAGAATCGAGGCTATTTACATTTAGATTTTGAAGCTATTCGTTATCGTTACAAAAAAAGTTAGCAAGTTATTAAAAGTCAATAGTACAAACACCCCGCTTTAGTCACATTAATCAACCAGAAATAATGCCCTACTTAGCAGTTTTAACTGGTATTAATTTTCCTAGCAGAATAAGAACTCTCACCTTAGAATTCGCACACATAATTATTACAACCCGATTACATACCCCACCAAACTCCACACTCTACCGTTGAGGTAACAGTAGTGAGTATGGTTAGCCCTCAAAACGTGAAAGGTCCAATACAACAATGAGTCCAGAGAAATATCTCCAAGACTGGCAAACGAGCCAAACGATTGCTGAATCTATCTCCCCTCTTATTGGTAAGCTATA